>NZ_JADBDR010000009.1:0-317411 GCF_014873645.1 Paenibacillus sp. OAS669 | reverse complement strand
ACGCGTACCCATACCGAACACGAACGTTAAGCCTTCCAGCGTCGATGGTACTTGGACCGAAGGGTCCTGGGAGAGTAGAACGTCGCCAAGCGAATCAAAGCACTCACTTTGTGGGTGCTTTTTTGTTTTATTAGCACCCAGATCAAAGGTGTATCTTATGGCAGAGCATAAAAGCATCATTGATCTGCCGCTCATTTCGATAAGTTCAAGAGCAAGCCTCTTAACCATTTTCCGTACATAAGAATACAAAGCATCCATCTTGGTCAAAATGACGGAGATGGATGCTTAGTTTTTTCCTAGGGATAATCGCTGATCATCACCATGATTGACGAAGCGTGAACAAATCACGCAGCTCATCATTCGACAGCTCGGTAATCCAATTTTCCGAGGTAGAAATGACGTTCTCGCTCAAGCTCATCTTGCTCTCGAGCATCTCATCAATCTTCTCCTCTAGAGTTCCGAGAGAAATGAATTTATGCACTTGGACGTTGCGCTTTTGTCCCATCCGGTATGCACGGTCGGTTGCCTGATTCTCCACGGCCGGGTTCCACCAACGGTCGAAATGGAATACGTGATTGGCCGCCGTCAGGTTGAGGCCGACGCCGCCGGCTTTTAAAGACAAAATGAAGATGCCGGGTCCCGACCCGTCTGCAGCCTGGAATTGATCGATCATTTTATCCCGATCCGCCTTGGAGGTGCTGCCGTTCAGGTACAGAACGGGCTCGCCCCGATGCATCCGCAGCACGTCGGCCAGCATGCGGCCCATGCCTACATACTGGGTGAAGATCAGGCAGGAATCGCCTTCGTCCCGAAGCTCATCGACCATGGCAACAAGCCGTTCCAGCTTCGCGGAACGCGTAATGAACGCTTCACGATGCTCCTCGGATAGCAGCACCTCTTCAGATAGACCCGTTTCCTTGGTCAATAGCACAGGATGGTTACAAAGCTGTTTAAGCTGAGTTAGGGCTCCTAGAATGGCTCCTTTTCGTTCGATTCCTTCCAGGTTCTTCATACGTTCCATAAGATCCTTCACGGCCTGCTCATAAAGCGCGCCTTGCTCGAGGGTGAGGTTAATATACACCTTCATCTCGAGCTTCTCCGGCAGATCCAGCTGGATGGCAGGATCATTCTTTTTGCGGCGGAGCATGAACGGCTTCACCAGCTTTTGAAGCTGCTGGGTCCGTACTTCATCATGATGCTTCTCGATCGGATTGGCGAAGCGATGCTGGAACCCGCGTGAATTCCCCAGATAGCCTGGGTTAAGGAAGTCGTAGATCGACCACAGCTCAGACAAGCGATTTTCAATCGGTGTACCTGTTAGTGCAATACGATGCCGCGCTTTTAGGGAGCGAACAGCGGCGGATTGTTTGTTTTGCACGTTTTTAATATTTTGCGCCTCATCCAGACACAGAGAGCTCCATTGCACTTCTTGAAGCACCTCCTGGTCCAGTAGTGCTGTTGTATAAGAAGTAAGCACAACGTCCGCATCCTGCAATGCGGCATGGAACGCCTCACCGCTTAAGCGGCCTTTGCCGTAGTGGACCTGCACGTTTAATTCGGGTGCAAAGCGGGCTATTTCCTTCTGCCAGTTGCCAAGCACGGAGATGGGGCAGATAAGCAGCGCAGGAGCTTCTGACTCTTCTTTATGGTGCAGCAAGTAGGTAATGAACTGTATCGTTTTGCCGAGGCCCATATCATCGGCCAGGCAGGCGCCTAACCCAAGCTTTCGAAGAAAGCTTAGCCAGGTGAAGCCTTCACGCTGATAGCTCCGGAGCTCAGCTCGCAGTCCCTCTGGCACCGGAAGCTCTGTCAGCTCCGAAGGCTGCCCAAGCTGTCGAACCAGCGCTAATAGATGAGAGTTCAGCTCAATCTCCATCTGGATTCGCTCTTCTTCGTTCTCCTCATCTGCCTCGGCATTCCGCCGCCCTTCAGAAGAACGCTCCCCTTGTCCCGCCTCGCTTAATAGGTGCAACTGGAGGACATCCTGCAGGGACAAGCCTTCTTCCGGATCCATGCTTTCCATAATTCTACGGATCTGCTCCAGAAGGGCAGGATCCAGGTAGACCCATTCGCCGCGGAAGCGGATCAGCCGTTCCTTGCGGCTTAGCAGTTCGGCGAACTCCGCCTCGTTGAGGTCAGCGTTGCCGATGGCGATGCGCCAATCGAAGTCGACGAGGGCGTTCAGCCCGAACAGCGACTGGCCTCTGCCGCCGGCCTCGGCGGAGACCTGCGCGCGCAGCCGAGGCTTGCGCTTGGAGGCTGCTTCCCACCATCCGGGAAGCATGACATTCCAGCCGTCGCTCAGCAGCTCGCGGCTGTCCGTGGTTAGAAACCGCCAAGCGGCTTCGTCACTCAGCGGCTCTGCGAAGAGCTCGCTGCCGGTAGTTGCGCTTGGAAGCGCCGCGGCCAGTCTGGCCGCCCACCCGGGAGAGCGCTCCCGGATATAGGGGCTCCATTCACTGGCCCAGGTCCCGAAGGCTTGTCCGTCCAAGGTCAAGCGGATAGGGACAAGCACGGTGTTGTCGCTTTTGTCCTGCAGCACGAGCCTGAGCTGCCAGTCGTACTGCTCTTCGTCCGGCTCCAGCAGCTGAAGCGCAGGACGGAAGGGGGCCATATCCGGCTTCCAGCCCAAGGAGGCAAGCCACTCTTCCTCTGTAAATGCGGCAGCCGAAACTGCCGCTGCCGAATCACGCCCCTTGAACAAGGCGGGATAATCCCGGCGCAAGTCGGCCATGGCGGCTTCGCTGACATAATGCTGCGCAGAGACGGCTGCAGAAAAAGCAGAACGAAGACCCGATAGCTCCTCTCCCGAGGTATCAAGGCTTTTTAACGAATCCCAATCGAGCTCCTTCAGCTCCTCCGATCCAAAATCCCATGTCCACTGCAGCTTTCCGCTGCGGAACGAGCTGTAGCTAGGCACAAATCGTCCTTCTATCGCTTCTCTTAATAGAATGGGGGCTGCCTGTAGCAAGCTATTGACGGCATCATTGCCACCCTCCCACCGAAGGATGCCGATAAATTTCGGCTCGGTGAAAAACTCCAGCACCATTTCCGCAGGAAGGACCGTCACTGTAAGCTCACCAGCTTGCTGCAGCTCCAGAGTCGTTCCGTAATAGGACGGTTCGTGCCAAGCGAACAACAGCTTGCGGAATCGATTGCCGGGAACGTCATGGCCATTTTGCTGACCCCATAGCAGCGCATCTCCGCTATCCGTTAATAGTACATGCAACGTCATGTCATACAGTTGTGTGATCATTCCAGCAGCTTTCCTTTCTTCATTTCCTCCTGCAGCGCCCGCAGCCGGCTATGCCGTTCAAGAAAACCGCCAAAAAAACGGTCCCAGCGATCGACCTGCTTCATTTTTTTGTACACCTTCTCCAGCCGTTTCAGCAATTTGACCGCTAATTTGTAATCGTGGCGATTTTTTTGGGCAACATACTGCTCGATCGCTTGATGGTAATAAGGCAGAAGGAGCTCCGGCTCTTCTTTCTCGATAGGCTGCAATACGCTGACTCGATGATAATGAGGGTCATGTCCTTGAATCAGCTGGAGCTCCAGCCAAGGCTTCCATTTCCCTTGCTCGTATAGTAAATCCTCCATAATGGATATCGAGTGAGGCAGCATTTCTTCCAGTACAGGCCACAGGTGCTTTTCGGCTTGCGGAACGTGGGAGATGGCTGTCTTCCAGATGGAGATATAGAGATCCTGTTCCTTGCTTTGCAGGCCGTAGAAGTAAGGAGCCGTTTGGATTAGCCATTCCACCAGGGCATCCAGCTCACGAGCTTTCAAAAGATGATAGAGGAAGGGGAAAAACAGACTCGACGGCGCCTTTTTTATGGTTTGGATTTCTTCGAGAGTTTTCCATGCTTCTTTCGTTTGAGATCGCTGAAGCAGCAGGTAGGCTTTGACCGCCAGCAAATACAAGGCGCTGGAATGAGCAGGCTGCTCCTCCAAGCTGTTTAATTCTTCAGATGCCCATACTTCAGCTTCAGGAGAACGATCGGCCCCGCATTCCCATAATCTCGTATAGATTCTGAATTCAGGCTCATGTTGATGATTATCCTCAAGCATCTGCTGTCTTAAGTAAGCTAGCGTTTCTTTAATCCGATCCGGATTGAGGGTGAAGTCGACCAAAGCGGAATGCTCCTGCAGCCAGGCCAGTATTTTATCGGAATGGCGGTATAACGCAAAAGAAGTATAATAATTTACATTATTTTTGGCGGTCTGTTCTTTCATTTTTCGCAAAATAAACAGCTCTAGGTGCAGTTCAAAATACATTCGATCCGTATCCGAAAAGGGGACAGAGTCCATACGAATCGATTGCAGCTGGTTACTCAGCATGTCCGAATACATCCCCAAATCATAGGACGGCGTCACATGGGACGTCAGCTGATTCATCATTTCATGCCAGCCACTAATCTTCATACCGGGCAAATTGGCAAGCAGCATCTCGGGAGAAGGGGTGGCTTTGATTCGTTTGATGTGGTGCTTGGCATTCACAAGTTGCGAGACAGGGTAGCCCAGCCGATCCGCAAGCTCCATCATCACCGCCGCCTGGTGCTTGCACGTATCTTGAACCGGACATGTACAGGAGTTGGACGAAAAATGATTTAAATGCAAAGTCACCTTGTATTCCTCCGAGCCCGAGCCGGATACCCAAGCTTGAATCACCCGATCCTCGGAAGCGATCATTCTAACAATGCGCTGTTGTTTAAAATAGGTAAATCCTCGACTTAGCGTGACTTCGTTAAAGCTCTTGGCCACTTGTTCCAGCAGCAGCAGCCACTGCTCATCGTTTAATGCAGTAAACAAGCTCATAGCAAAGCTCCTTGCTTCTCATAAAAGAATAGTATCTACCTATTATAAAACGACGGAGGAACAAATACGATATGTTCATGCTCATGCCGCCAAAAGATCCGCTTCCTTACCCAAAAAAATAGCCCTCACGATATTCGTGTGGACGCGGTTTGTTTGGGAAACTATACCTGAAAAATTGCGAAAGGGTAATAGGTGGGGTATCTCCTGGAGGAGCGAAAGCGCCCGCCTTTGTTCTCGGAAAATACCCGCTCTAAAGCGAATATATTGAAAATTTTCTGAGAACAACAGCGGCCGGAAGGAGATATCCTACCGGAAGAACCGAAGCCCATTTTTCAAACTCCCCAGTTTCCCTTAAACAAACAAGCCCCCACGAAAACTCGTGAGGGCATCACATCTACTCCAAATTAGCATGACGGCCAAACATCGTACCGGAGCTTAAGCCTTGCTTTTCCATGATTTTAAGGATAACGGCGTCGCAGAAAACTAATAGCGTTTGTTCGAACAAGGCTCCCATCGGTTGAATGGTTTGAGCAGTATAACTGGATTGATCCTTCGGTGCTCCGGGCAGCTTCACGGCCAGCTCAGCCAGTTTTCCCATAGTGGACTCAGGAAAAATGGTGACAACGGCGACGGAACCGCCCAAGCTTTTCGCTTTCTCGGCCACAGGCACCAAGCTTCGAGTTTCCCCGGAGCCAGATCCTATGATTAGCGTATCCGACGCCTCCATGTTGGGAGTAACCGTCTCTCCTACGACATACGCTTCGGTTCCCATTTGCATCAACCGCATAGCGAAGGCTCGCATCATGAGTCCGGACCGGCCCGCGCCCGCGACGAATACTTTCTTCGATCGAAGAATACGGTCGGCCAGTTGTTCGACTTGCTCTTCGGAGATTAAGTCCACCGAACGGCTCAATTCTTTGCTTATCGTATTTAAAGGTGCCGTCTGTATCATAGACATTACCCTTGCTTGATCAGCTTTTGCATTTCAGCTGCAACGGCTTGTTTATTGTCTTCCCCGGTAATTCCGCCGCCTACGATGATTAGATCCGGCTGAGCTTGAATAACCTCTGGCAATGTGCTTAATTTAATGCCGCCGGCGACAGCTGTTTTGGCATGTTTAACTACAGCTTTAATGGTACGGAGGTCCTCGAAGGAGTTTTTGCCTACGGCCTGCAGATCATAGCCTGTATGAACGCAGATGTAGTCTACGCCGAACGCGTCAACCTCTTGGGCACGCTGTGCCAAATCCTTCACGCTGATCATATCGATCAGAATTTTTTTGCCTTGTTTTTTGGCTTCTTCTACGGCGCCTTTAATCGTCATATCTTCAGCAGCTCCAAGGATGGTAACAATATCCGCGCCTGCTTCGGATGCTTTCATGACCTCATATCCGGCAGCATCCATGACTTTCAAATCCGCTAAAACTTTAAGATGAGGAAAAGCGGCTTTGACTTCTTTTACCGCTCGAAGTCCTTCGTTAATAACAACCGGCGTGCCGATTTCTACGATATCGATGTACGGCTCCACTTCCTTCACCAGTTCAATTGCTTGCGGGATGTCAACCAAGTCTAACGCTAATTGCAGTTCCATCATAGAATCCTCCTAATATGTTTTTTATTAATAGCTTTTCTGTTATAATTTGAATTCCTTTAAAGAACTTACCTTATAGTTTGAGTGAGGTGTTTATCATATTTGTGAAGCTTGGTTTTGGACAGCAATACGGCAAGCACCTCTCTCTATGAATCGGGTTGGTTAATACAAAATACATCTTAACCCCTGTGGAGAGAATAAAGAAGAATGCACTTATTTGTGCGGTGGTACCCAAAAAGTAACTAAGCGTGGGAGGGAATCATGTCGGACCTCAGGCAGGAAATACTGGATAAGATCAAGAACGGAGATTTTAACTGCGAGAAAGAATTGACCTTAGCTATGATCAGCGGAAAATGGAAGATTGTCATTCTGTGGCATTTGGGTACGGAGGGGACCCGCCGGTTCAGTGAGCTTCAGCGGCTGTTTCCCAAAATCACGCACAAAATGCTTACGAGTCAGCTGAAGGAATTGATAGACGACGGGATTGTACATAGGGAGGTTATTCCCGAGGTGCCCCCGAAGGTCGAATATTCCATAACGGAGCTTGGAAAGACGCTGCTACCGATCATTGAATTGATGTATGAATGGGGCAAGAAGAGAATCGCGGATATTAAAGAAAGCGAAGGAATCGCGCCATAAACAACGAAATAGCATCTAATCTTCACCTGATAAAGGAAACAGAGCGGACCCTTATCGGGATTCAACCAAGGTTATCTTTCAAGAGCGATTTAGGCTGTTGAAGGATGACCTTTTTTTAGGCCAGATGGGCCTCCCCTATTTATTAAATGTGGTACGATAGATTTAAGAATAAGCTGCTAAGAAAATGAGGGATCAAGCAACGAATTCCCCATACCCCAAAGAGTACTAGGAGGCCTCTTATGCACAAACGTTACCGCCAATCCATGATCATGCTGATGCTGCTGTCCTTATTTCAAATCTACTGGTCCGCTTATACACTGCTTTTTGATAGAGGGTCTGCTATCCAGGTCATTTCCGGCATCGGACTGCTGCTGCAAAGCTTAACGGTGTTCACCGTAACGGTATTGGAATGGAGCTATTCGGAAAGCCGTTGGTTTCACAGGGCTTACATGGCGGCGACTTACATAGCGGTCGTTGGATTCGGATTATGCGCCAGCATCTTTATACAGCAAGGGATTTTCTCTATCGATAGTATGAAGGTGCTCATATCGGTTGTAACGACGCTCATCCTGATACAAAAATACAATCTCGTTTACAGGGAATGAGGTTTGAACGCTGTTTTTCATACAGAGTCCACTTACAAAAGATTAACAATTCTTAATCAAACGCCAATTGGAAATGTTGTACAATAGGTAAAACTAACGAGCTGACATGAACAAGGGGCGCATCAGGAAAACTACGTGACGTATCGTATCGCTCCTCATCCCCGTGACCGGTTCGTTGGGTTAGTTCAACTATGTGGGAGCGCAGATGGATTATGACGAAAATTATGGTTGTCGACGATGCGGCCTTTATGAGGCAGATGTTAAAGGATATGCTGAGCGCCAGTGGGTTCGAGATTGCGGCGGAAGCGGCTAACGGTGAAGAAGCGGTGCAGCTGTACAAAAAGGTAAAGCCGGATCTCGTGACGATGGATATTACGATGCCTGAGATGGATGGGATTGAGGCGCTGACGGAAATTAGAAAGCACGATCCTCTGGCCAAAGTCATTATGTGCTCCGCTATGGGGCAGCAGGGCATGGTAGTGAATGCGATTAGGGCTGGCGCCAAAGACTTCATTGTGAAGCCGTTCCAGAAGGAGCGGGTGCTAGAGGCCATCAGTAAGGTATTGATGAACTAATCTGCACTGGGAATAGGGGAGAGGACATGGATAGCTGCGTCGGGAAAAAAGTGAAGAATGATATTACGAACTCGTATGGGATGACTCTCATACCTGCGGGAACCACAATGACGGATCTTCATATGGAATTGCTAACTAAGCATAATGTAGACCCCTTATCCATAATCCTCGTATCCGAAGTGGAGGATGCATACAAGCTTTCGGTTGATCAAGCGGTTCAAACCTCCGAAGAGCTGTTCCAAATGATCGGCAAATCTCAAAAAATCCCCTTGGCGGAAATTCAAGAAGAGCTCCTCCCAGTGATCCAGCAGGTGTCGGGGCACTCCAATATTTTTCGTTTGTTTCAGGTGGTTCGAGCGACGGACGAATATACGTACCAGCACAATATTGGTGTAGGCATCTTATCCACGCTAATCGGCAAATGGCTAAAGCTTCCGGAACCGGAGCTGTCCATGCTATCGCTGGCGGCTACCCTCCATGATGTTGGTAAGGTGAACGTACCGATCGAAATATTGAATAAGCCGGGCAAATTAACCGGGGAAGAATATGAGCTTATAAAAAAACATACGATTTACGGCTACCACCTTCTCAAAAATACCGAAGGCTTGGATCCGCGTATTCCGCTTATCGCGCTGCAGCATCATGAACGTAACGACGGCAAGGGCTATCCGTTAGGCCTTAAGCATGACCAGGTCGATTACTTCAGTAAAATCGTTGCGGTGGCGGATATTTTTCACGCGATGTCGTCCAAACGGCCGTACCACGACCCTATCCCATTCCATGAAATTGTCAGCCGTATGAGAAAGGGGCTCTTCGGTGAGCTGGATCCGAACATCGTCTCGGTATTTCTGGATAATATGATCAACCGGTTGATCGGTGAAACGGTCTCGCTATCGGACGGCCGTGAAGGAGAGGTTGTTTACCTGAATCCCCACAGCAGGGAGACCCCTTTAGTCAAAGTCGATGACGAATTCGTGGATTTAAGCAAACGGTATGATATTCGAATTCAGCAGGTTAACGTATAAAAGGAGCTGGAGGTACCTTGCTCAGAAGGTACTTCAAGTCCGAATAAAGGAAATAAACCTTCCTCCTCAGCCCATTAATTTTACCGGTTATCTAACTTAATAAACGTTTACGGAAGCCTTCATGCTCTCGGCATGGGGGTATTTTTTTGCGCTTGGGGAGCCTAGGTTGGCTAGAGGCTTATCGGAGGGAAGGCAGTGAACGCGCTCTCCGTCGTTAGACTCTATTTTGGGCAATAGTTAACTTAAGTTAATATTCAAAATAAAAAAGAATTGGTACTATGGGACCATTCGCATGTCAATATGGCGGCTTGTCCGTCCAAAGGTAAGGAGGAATACCCATTTGATACCCAAAATGCTGCGTGGACTGTTGGGGCTCGCGGTTTTTGTCGTTTGTATGCTTGCAGGCTTGGAACGGACCGTTCATGCGGCGGTGATGGTGGAGCAGCTTCCGGCTGCGGCTAATCCGCCTGAAATACTGCCGGGGGC
The DNA here is from genome assembly GCF_014873645.1 of Paenibacillus sp. OAS669. Lineage (NCBI taxonomy): Bacteria > Bacillati > Bacillota > Bacilli > Caryophanales > Paenibacillaceae > Paenibacillus > Paenibacillus sp. OAS669. The sequence goes on along the minus strand of NZ_JADBDR010000009.1, from coordinate 307,673 downwards.
TTCGGCAAGCGCGCTCTCGGGCCGAGACATTCTGTTAACCGGGGGAGAGGACACAAGTAAATTCAAGTATCCTCAGCATTCCTACATATTCAATACAGCCAGCCAGACTTGGTCCTCCAATGCGCCGCCGTTGAATATAGCCTATCATAAACTATCCAAGCTTCAGGATGGCAAAGTGCTTGTAACGGGCGGTGCTGCTTTTACAAGTGGTGTAGGTTATACGTACAACAACCTTGCAAGGATCTATAATGCCAGCTCAAACACTTGGACTAATGCAGTGAATTTGCCGCATGTCTCTTTTGGTCATTCGCAAAGTACGCTGCCTGACGGGAGAGTGCTCGTTGCCGGGGGAGCCAATGAGATTTATTCGGTTTATAGCAGCACGTTATATAATAATGCCTACCTATACGATCCTTCCGCTAACCGTTGGGATGAAGTGGCTCCACTTCCGATAGGATTGTACGGTGCCGCACAAAGTACGCTCAAGGACGGCCGGGTCATGGTCACAGGAGGGCAGAGCGGTTACATCTATTCCTATGATACTTATATCTATGATCCTTCCCACGATACTTGGACTAAAAAAGCAAGATTGCCTTATGAGGGGGGAAATACTTTTTTTAGACATGCCCAGGTGACGCTTACTAACGGTAAGGTGTTAGTGATGGGCAATAATTATTTTTATCTATATGATCCGGATACCGATACATGGGTAAAAGACAATCCGAATCTGGATAGCTTGGTCAATGCCAGTATGATACCAATAGGAAATGACGTGTATCTTATGGGCGGATACAATAAGGATTATGTGGATAATCGGTCGGTTTATAAGCTGACATTTGATTTTATACCTCCGACGGCACCGTTTATTTCAGGAGCTCCAAGCGATTGGACGGCTGAAGATGTTAATTTGACGTTGACACCCGGTACGGATGCGGAATCCGGCGTCAATCGAACCGAATACAGCTTGTCCGGTGCGACCGCGCAGGACTGGACACCTTATACGGAGGGTACACCAATAACGATCACCAATTCCGGGCAGACCCAAATCAGCGCAAGAACCGTGGACAATGCCGGAAATCTGAGCTCTACCACAACAGCTGTCGTCAAAATAGACCGGGTCCCGCCGACGGCTCCTGCCATCAATCGTTCCTCATCTTCGTGGTCGAGTGCGGATGTGACATTTACGTTAACGGGAGCAGCAGATACGGCAGGATCGGGAGTGAACCGGCTGGAGTTCAGCATGACTGGAGCCACGACACTCGACTGGATAGCCTACACAGGAACGGTTACGGTTACGGCGGAGGGGCAAACCACGATCAAGGCCAGGGCCATTGACAATGCAGGCAACATCAGTACGGAAAGCACGGCGGACATCAATATAGATAAAACCGCGCCGACAAAGCCGATCGTTACCCCGGCGACGACAGCCTGGAGCAAGAACGACGTTTCCGTCACGATAACTCCCGGAACGGACGGCGGCTCAGGGGTCGGCAAAACGGAGTACAGGCTCTCAGGGGGGAGCTGGACCGCTTATGGAGGTCCGTTCACGATCAGCGCTGAAGGGCAAACGGTTATTGAAGCAAGAAGTATGGATAATGCGGGCAATATCAGTGCGATGGGGACAGCTACGGTTCAAGTAGATAAGACGCTCCCCACCGCTCCAGCCGTGAATCCGGCATCGATAGCATGGTCGAACGGCGCGAGTGTCGATGTAACGATTACAGGCGGAACGGATAGCGGCTCGGGAGTGAATCGTACGGAATACAGCTTGAGCGGAGCGACCGTTGCGGGCTGGACAACCTATGCAGGACCCATAACTGTCACTGCCGAAGGCCAAACGGATATAGCTGCAAGAACTATAGACAAGGCAGGCAATATCAGTGCGGTGAGCAGCAAGACGGTAAAGATCGATCGGACACCGCCTGCCGTTCCTGCGATATCCCCGCCAGGCGGCTCGTGGACTTCATCGAATGTGAATGTAACGATAACACCGGGAACAGACAGCCATTCGGGTGTCAACCGGGTGGAGTACAGCTTGTCCGGTGCGACTATGTTGGACTGGACTCCCTATACAGCCCCTATTGCTATCACTTCGGGGGGCACGACGACCGTGTCGGCAAGAACGGTGGATAATGCCGGCAATGTGAGTACGACTAGCACGGCTGCCCAGCTCATTGACAAAATCGCGCCGCAATCGCCGACGCTTACTCCTAGTGTGACGGGCTGGACGTCCGCTGCTGCAGTTACTGTATCGGCAGCAGATGGGGCGGATAGCGGAGGTTCGGGGGTGAAGCGGACGGAGTATAGCTTAACCGGTGCGACGACACTTGCCTGGACAGCGTACACGGCACCCATCGTGATCGATAAAGAAGGTCAGACGACGGTAACGGCCCGAACCGTAGATCATGCGGGCAACGTTAGCAGCCCTACGTCGACGGTGGTCCAAATCGATCAAACGGTGCCGACGTCTCCGACCCTAAGCGCAAGCGCTTCGACCTGGACGCCGGAGAATGTTAACGTTACGGTTACAGCCGGGACGGATAACGGTGGCTCCGGGGTACAGCGTACAGAGTACAGCTTAACGGGAGCAACAGCTTTGGACTGGACTCCCTACACAGGAGCCATCGTCCTGTCGGCTGAGGGCCAGACCACGATTACGGCAAGAACTGTAGACAACGCCGGGAATAGAAGCGTAGCTGCAGCACGAACCGTCTCTATAGATAAGACAGCTCCGACGGCTCCGGTCATTGCCGGAACGACCGACTGGACAGCAGTAGATAGCGTGTCGGTTACGATAACGGCCGGGACGGATGACGGCGGCTCAGGAGTACAAAAGGTGGAGTACAGCCTGAGCGGAGCGGTAACCTTAGGCTGGTCGCCTTATACAGTCGAGCTAAACATAACCGCAGAGGGTCAGACTACGGTCAGTGCAAGAACAGTAGATAAGGCCGGTAATCAAAGCGAGGTTCAGACCCACAGCGTATCAATAGACCGGACGCCGCCGGCGGCACCTGTCGTGACGCCCGGCGTGAGCGGCTGGACGTCAGCGGATGCTGTGCCCGTAGCCATAACAGCCGGAACGGACGTCGGCGGTTCCGGTGTGAGCCGGACCGAATACAGCTTGTCCGGCGCAACAGCTTTGGATTGGACGATCTATAGCAGCGAGCTATCCATCATGGCCGAAGGCCAAACCATCATCAGCGCCAGATCGGTCGATCAAGCGGGTAATGTTGGGCCTGCTTCAACTGCCCAGGTACAGATTGACCGTACGGCACCGGCAGCTCCTATCCTTACCTCACCGGCGTCCGGGGCTGTGACGAGCAATAACAAGCCCGTCATTCGGGGTACGGCAGAAGCAGGGGCGGCGGTCAAGGTCTCTATCGACGGCAATGACATGCCTTTGGCCGCTGCAGATTCCAGCGGACATTGGTCCTATACGATTTCCGTGCCATTAACGGACTCGTTGCATACGATAACTGCCGTCGCCATAGATGCAGCCGGAAATTCAAGCGAAACGAGTGAAGAGCTCCTCTTCACTGTAGACACTGTGGCCCCGGATGCGCCGGATATCCTGTACCCTGTACAGGACGCCGTAATGGCCGACGCCAAGCCTAACATAACGGGAACGGCGGAAGCCCGTTCTACCGTAACGATTGATGTTGATGCGGTTCCTGCCGGTACGACCGAGGCGAATACCGAAGGGAAATGGACATTCGTCCCGGCCGTCGCTTTATCGGATGGGCTGCATACGCTGAGCGCCAAGGCAGCAGATGCCGCAGGGAATACCAGCCCGGCTTCGGCAGCATTGACTTGGACGGTAGACACCGCAGCGCCTTTGGCGCCGATCGTACTATCGCCCGTGGATGGTACCCTATCCGCGGTTAACAGGCCTGTCATCTCGGGAACCGCTGAAGCGGGTGCCGAGATTCAGATCCGCTTGGACGGCAGCGATGCTGCGGTCGTGAAGGCAGACGGCAGCGGTCAATGGGCCTATACGCCAACGGCGGCTATCGTTGACGGAACGCACAGCGTGCAAGCAACCGCGAAGGATGCAGCCGGGAATACGAGTCCTGCATCTGCCGCCGTTTCGTGGACCATTGATACAGAGCCCCCTCAGGCCCCTGTTATAGAGGCGCCGGCAGAGGGAGCGGTTCTGAGTACGGCACAGCCTGTCCTTCGAGGAAGCGCTGAGGCTTCCGCATCCATCCGGATTACACTGGATGGTGGAGCGAATGCTTCAATTGCCGCCGATAGCAGCGGAAGCTGGGAATTTACTCCTGCCTCTCCGCTAAGCGAAGGACAGCACTTCGTGAAGGCTCAAGCGATAGATGCGGCTGGCAATATGAGCCCGGTATCGATTGAACATGCTTTTATCGTTGATACGATAGCGCCAGCGGCTCCTGTAGTTCTTCATCCGGTCGACGGCAGCGTGACGAACCGGAGTAAGCCTGAAATTTCGGGAACCTCAGAATCCAGCGTCACTATTAGCGTGTATGTGGATGGGACTCGAACGGCGGATGTGAAGGCGGATACCGAAGGGAAATGGAGCTATGCTCCTGCAGCCGGACTTGCTTTAGGCCTGCATTCGGTTCAGGCTCAAGCTGCTGACGCGGCAGGGAATGTAAGTACGGTGTCTGCGGAAAACCGATTCACCGTAGTTTCGGATAATGCAGGGCTCGGGACGCTGGAGCTGAGCGGCGTGGCCTTGAATGAAACGGTCACAAGTACGACTTACAGCTACACGGCCAAGGCACCGTATGACACCAAGAGCACGTCAATCATTGCGGCTCCTGCGGATGCTAATGCGACCGTGCAAATCCTGCAAAACGGCCAATCCGTATCGAACCCGGTCAGCCTTCAAGTAGGATCACAAACCTTCACGGTACAGGTTACGGCTCAGGATGGAATTACCGTTCAGCCGTATACGGTGACCATAACTAGAGAACCTTCGAATGATACGGGCTTGGCGGAATTAAGCGTGAGTCCTGCAATCCTCAGCCCGCAGTTTGACAAGGGGGTTACCCGATACACCTCGACCGTTACGAATAATGTATACTCTATAACGGTTCAAGCCAGGGCTTCCAGTCCGGCTGCAGCGCTTCAAATCAACGGCGTTTCCGTTACGGGCGGCAGCGGCAGCGTGCCGCTTGAATTGAAGGTAGGAAGCAATCCGGTCAAGGTTACTGTGACGGCTCAGGACGGTGTTACGACACAATCGTATGAGGTGGATGTGATACGGATACCGAGCTCGAATGGATTATTGAACGGCCTTCAGCTCTCCGCGGGAGACTTAAGCCCTTCGTTCAACAGCGGCGTCTTCCATTACGAGACGGCAGCAGGGAATGAAACGGCCAGCACAACGGTAACAGCCTCCGTATATGACCGCAATGCGACGTTGACCATCAACGGCCAGCTCGCGGCAAGCGGCAAACCGTCGCAGCCGATAGGGTTGAAGGTAGGATCCAATCCGATTACCGTATTGGTTACGGCTCAGGATGGAGTTAGTACGCAGTCCTATACCGTGGATGTCCATCGCCAACCAAGCTCGAAGGTCAGTCTGACGGGGCTAACGTTCTCCGCGGGTGTGTTAACCCCTTCTTTTGACAGCGGAATAACAGCCTATGACGTATATGCAGGCTACGGGGCAGTCCAAACGACGGTGACTGCTTCGGTCTATGAGCCGGATTCGCAAATCACGCTGAATGGCAAGGCAATTCCTAACGGGCAGGCATCGGAAGCGATTCCTCTGCAAATAGGAAATAATGTCATGGACATTCAGGTAACGGCGCAGGATCGGAAGACGAAGCTTTCTTACACGGTTATCGTTCATCGGGCACCGCCTTCGGGTTCTAGGGGAGGCTCCTCCGGTTCTTCGCCGGCAGTGATTCTGCCTCCGGAAGAAGGAACCAAACCGGCAGAAGAGCCAAAGCAGCCCGAGAAGCCTGCTGACGGCAAGGCCCAACGATGCTACGCACCGGCTCCAGCTGTTCATTTTACGGATATGCCGGGGCATTGGGCAGAGCAAAACGTGACGGAGGCCGCGGGCTGCGGTATAGTGAGCGGGTTCGAAGACGGCACGTTCCGTCCGGATGAAGCGGTAACCCGCGCGCAATTCGTCGTCATGCTTATGCAGACGATGAACCCGGCGCAAGGACGACTTGGCGCGGAAGCCATTCCGTTTACCGACAGGAATGCCATTCCTGCGTGGGCTGCCCCGGCAGTAGGGGCAGCCGTACAGAGCGGCATCGTGAACGGCTACGAAGACGGCACATTCCGGCCCGACGCGCAAGTGACCCGCGCCGAAATGATGACGATGGCGGCCAAAGCCTTCCGGCTTGCTCCGGCTTCGCCTGAATCGGTGAACGGAATATTCTCCGATGCGGAGAGCATTCCGGCCTGGGCCAAGGGCTACGCTGCCGCGGCACAGCAGAAGGGACTTGTCCAAGGACGGGAGCGGGGGAATTTTGCTCCGAACGACCGCACGACGCGGGCGGAAGCCGTCACCTTGCTGCTGAGTATGCAGAAATAGCAATACTTTGTTTCAGCTTGAGCTGCAAAGCAGCAACAGCGCGGAAAGGGCTTCAGGCCCTGACCGCGCTGTTGCTGCTTTTATTAATGGATGTGATAATTGATACGATCTGGCGATCAAATTCACATCTATTTTTCATAAAACGTCATGGTATCCAGAATTTCTTGGAATTGCTTCATAGAGCTTTTGTATTCACTCTCGTAAGAGGAATGGAGGATATTATAGAAATAAGAATCCGTTTCAAACACGATCATGGTATCGATCCGCTTGTCATAGTCGTCATTGTTCACATAAGTGAGTTGAACTGCGTCGAAGCCGAGCACCTTGATCTTTTTCTCCTCTAGTAAGGTATCCTTAGTAATGCTGTGTACGCCTTTAATCCATTCCAAATAGGAATCCAGCTTATTGCTTTTTGAATCCTCGGCCGACTTGGGATCAGAATATATCAGCAGCATCGTGTAGTTGAAGTAGCGGATCGACAGCTCAGCCTCGCCGGTATCCATTTCGTCGTTCAAATCTCTCCACAGCCCGTACGCAGTAAACTGAAATTTGCCGTCCTTGCTTTGGTATTGCTTCTTGCTTTGGATGATAATGTCGTTTGTTTGTTCATTCCAGTCTACTTTGGCGCTGGCGGCCTCGGAAATAAACCGGACAGGAACGAAGGTGCTGCCGTCAATAAGAGCGGGGGCTGCGGGGAGCGTAACCGCCTTCCCGTTGACCACAGCGACAGGATTATCGATCTGCAGCTGAAGTTGAATTCCATCTTTAGTCCCGTTGATCGTTCGTGTCTTTTCGTCCCATGCGATCTTAATCCCTAAACGGTCAAATATGGGCCGAAATGGAACCATGGCCGTTGAATCGGTAATAAAGGGCGGAGAGCTGAACGGGACGGAATTCGCATCCAAAATGACCCGAATGGCACGGCTTGCGGGCTTGCCTGCTTCCTCTGCTACGGTAACGACTTTAACACCGCGCTCCCGAAGCTTTGAAATAACCGCATCAGCCTGCTCGTCTAACGGATTGCTTGCTAGATGAACCTCTTTTAACTTCGGAAGCTCCAGCAGCACCTCGATATGGCTGATCCGGTTCTGGTCAGCATATAACGTCTGGAGAGTCGGGATATCGCGCAGCGCAGACAAATCCTCGACCTGATTGTTCGACATGCTGATCCAGCGAAGCGGATGGCCCCTCAAGGCGGACAGATCCTGGACACGGTTATTGCTCATAAGCAAATCCGTCAGCTGGTTCAGGCCGGATAGCGGCTCGATGTTCTCAATATCCGAATTATCGATTAGCAGCCGTTTCAACCCGGTATCATTACGAAGGGCTTCCAGGCTTTCCACTTTATTTCCCGCAATAACGAGGAATTCCAGCTGTTTCAAGTTTTGCAGTGGCTCCAGCTGTTGAATCTCGTGCCCAGGGATTATTAGGGTTCGAAGGTTCGGTGCATACTGCAGACCTTCCAGGCTTTTGATTTTTTGGGATGGATCTTGAGGAGACAACGAAATCGGCTGTTCCAGATCTGCTTTGTCCAGAGGCTCCTGCATCCGGGATAGCTGCATGCGAACCGCTGCTTCCAGATTAGCATCCGGAATGAGCGCTTCCTCCGCCTTCAAGCTTCCGGGGGCTATGAAGATCAGACAGATGAACAGCGCTCCTAAGGTAGTGCATAACGATTTTGCCAACAAACTACACATCCTTCATCCATAGTTGAATTCTTAACTAACTGGATATATCGTCTGTTGTTCAACTATTTATTAGCAGGAGAATCCGGTTTTACAGGAGAGAGGCCATATTTAATGGCGGGATGTACCTCGGAGGGAGTTCCATTTGTCTTGGAAACCGGGGGTACGCCGCCAGCCGCGACCTCATTAAATTGGCGGCTAGACAGAAGAAGAGGTTGACATGAAAAATTCGAATATGGTATATAAAAGGAAGAGTTAGCACTCGCAACAAACGAGTGCTAAAATGGAAGGGTAGTTATCCCGCCTATCATCTGTGCAGCAACTTATCCTACTTTGACGATGTTTATTTTGAAAGGAGAACTTTTCGTGGTCAAACAACAGTTTAAAGCAGAATCCAAAAGATTGCTGGAAATGATGATTAACTCCATCTATACGCAGCGTGAGATTTTTCTAAGAGAGCTTATTTCCAATGCCAGCGATGCGATCGACAAAATTTACTATAAAGCGTTAACCGACGATACTTTGGTATTCAACCAGTCCGACTACTTCATTAAAGTGGCGGCCGACAAGGCGAACCGTACCCTGACGATTTCCGATACCGGGATCGGGATGACGAGAGACGAGCTTGAAAATAACCTGGGCGTTATTGCCAAGAGCGGCTCGCTCGCGTTCAAAAAAGAAAACGAAGCGAAGGACGGCCACAACATTATCGGCCAGTTCGGTGTCGGCTTCTATGCCGCTTTCATGGTAGCGGATGTGGTTACCGTTACAAGTAAGGCATTGGGCAGCAACGAGGCTTACAAATGGGAGTCTGAGGGTGCAGACGGCTATACGATTGTCCCTTGCGAGAAGGATTCCGTGGGTACGGAAATTGTTTTGCAAATTAAGAAGAACACCGAAGATGACCAATACGACGAGTATTTGGAGGAATATCGTCTCAAGGCGATTATCAAAAAGTACTCTGACTTCATCCGCTACCCGATCAAGATGGATGTCAAGGGACAGCGTCCTAAGGCTGACAACTCGGAGGAGCTCGAGGAATATACCGAGGAACAAACGATCAACAGCATGGTTCCGATCTGGCGCAAAAACAAAAGCGAGCTGAAGCAGGAGGATTACGATCAGTTTTATTTTGAAAAGCGCTACGGCTTCGACAAGCCGCTCAAGCATATTCATATCAGCGCCGACGGCGCCGTGGTATACAATGCGATTCTCTTTATTCCAGAGAACACTCCGTTCGATTACTACACGAAGGAATACGAGAAGGGGCTTGAGCTGTACTCCAACGGTGTGCTGATCATGAACAAGTGCTCCGAGCTGCTTCCGGACTATTTCAGCTTCGTGAAGGGGATGGTTGATTCCGAGGACTTGTCGCTGAACATTTCCCGAGAAATGCTGCAGCATGACCGTCAGCTGACCTTGATCGCCAAAAACATCAAGAACAAAATCAAAAGCCAGCTGCAAAGCATGCTGAAGGACGAAAGAGACAACTACGAGAAGTTCTACAAATCGTTCGGCAGACAGCTGAAGTTCGGCGTGTACAACGATTACGGCGCCAACAAAGATGTCCTGCAGGATCTGCTGCTGTTCTACTCCTCCAAGGAAAAGAAGCTCGTTACGCTGGATGAATACGTATCGAGAATGCCGGAAGACCAGAAGTACATCTACTATGCAGCAGGAGAATCGATCGAAAGAATCGAGAAGCTGCCTCAGACTGAGCTGGTGGCGGACAAAGGCTATGAAATTCTCTACTTCACCGACGATATCGATGAGTTCGCGATCAAAATGATCATGAGCTACAAGGAGAAGGAGTTCAAATCCGTATCGAGCGGCGACCTGGGCATCGAATCCGAGGATGCGAACGATAAGGCGGCGGAGACAGAAGAGAGCGGCACGAAGGAGCTCTTCGAAGCGATGCAAGGGCTGCTGACGGACAAAGTGAAGAAGGTTAAAGCGTCCAAACGTCTGAAAACCCATCCGGTCTGCTTGTCTACAGAGGGCGAATTGACCATTGAGATGGAAAAAATCCTAAAAGCGATGCCGAACGGCCAGGATGTAAAAGCAGACAAGGTTCTTGAAATTAACGTAAACCACGAAGTGTACCAATCCTTGAAAGATGCCTACAGCAAAGATAAAGAGAAATTCAATCTATATACTCAACTGCTGTACAACCAAGCTCTTCTTATCGAAGGCTTGCCGATTCAGGATCCGGTAGAATTTACGAACGATATTTGCAAAATCATGGTGTAATTAGCCACACTTTACTAAGGAAACCCGATATACACTGGTGCGCCGGTTGTATCGGGTTTCTTTGTGTTGTTTTTAGTTCAGCCTTGATAATTTAAATCGTTAAGAAACTCTTAAGAATTGCTGCCACAATCTATTAAGATTCGGGGTCTATACTAAGACCCATAACGAGTGCAGTGACAGACATTAGCAATCCGCAGGGATTGAATTTCTTCATCCGGCTTGTTACGTTTATGGATAGGTTGTTAACAGGATGAAACGTCTACATGAGCTGACATAGACCGATAACAAATGAAACGGAGGGAGAACGGACCATGGCCCCATCTACGATACTCCTTGTCGATGATGAGAAGGAAATTATTGACATGCTGGAAATTTATTTGAAAAACGAAGGATACAGGCTGCTTCGCGCTTCCGATGGTGAGCAGGCGCTTCAGGTGCTGCAGAAGGAGGAGGTCGATTTGATTGTTCTCGACATCATGATGCCGAGGATGGATGGCATCGAAGCATGTCTCAAAATCCGGGAGCAAAAAAACATGCCGATCATCATGCTCTCCGCCAAGAGCCAGGACATGGACAAAATTTGGGGGTTATCTTCAGGAGCGGACGATTATTTGAGCAAGCCTTTTAACCCACTGGAGCTGATTGCCCGGATTAAATCCCAGCTGCGCCGGTACACCCGGCTGAACGTGCCCCATGCAAAGAAGGAGCATGAGATTGAAGTCGATGAGCTGACGATCAACACCCTGACGTATGAAGTGAAGGTGCAGGGACAGGAAGTGAAGCTTACCCCGCGGGAATTCGCCATTCTTGAGCTGCTGGCCCGCAATCGGGGAATGGTGTGGAGCATCGAGAAAATCTACGAGGCGGTTTGGAAGGAGGCGTATTTTGACTCGGACAATACCGTCATGGTACATATCCGCAAAATTCGCGAGAAAATCGAGCAAAATCCGCGCAAGCCGAAATTTATAAAAACCGTATGGGGGGTTGGCTATAAAGTTGATTAGAAGATATGAATTGGAACCGTCCTCCAGGCTAAACCGGTTTCCGTTTACCTGGTTTCCCTTTAACCTCTTCCGCAAGCTCATCGTATTTGCCCGAAGGCTGTACCTGACTCTGACGGGACATGTGACCCGCAGCATACGTCTGCAGCTGATATTAACCATCTTTATCTGTCTGCTGGCTTCCTCGCTGACCTATGCGCTTAGCTACCAGGCGTTCGGAGAAATGCGCAGCGAGGCTGTCATCGATTATCAATCCGGTATTGAACATATTGACAACGAAGCCCGCAGTCTTGCCATGGAATTAAATTCGCCGGACCTCCATTCGGAAGAAATACCTGAGGTGGACGTTCATATCGCTGCCTCAAGACAAGCCGAATTTGAAGAGCGGGTAAAAATGATCTCGCAGGGTTGGAAATTCAAAATTCTCATCACCGATCTGGAAGGAAAAGTCGTCTTCCGCAGCAGCAACGTGGCGGAAACGAATGTCGACATCCACAATGTCATCAGCAATGCGATGAATGCCAGAACAGACAATAATTACGACCGAAAAGAGTTTTCCAGCTTTTATCCCGTCAACTATAAAGGTCAAAAATCGTATTTGATTGTATCCGCTATCCCTGAGCCGCATATCACTTATCGGAAGGGGGAAAGCCCCATGTCGATCTTAAGCGCGATAGCCATGTTCATCTTCCTGTTCTACTTCCTGACGCAGCGAAAAATGCGTTATGTAGAAGAACTGGCAGGGGGATTGCGGATCATCGCTACCGGCAATCTCGATTACCGTGTTATCGAGCGAAGCGAGGATGAACTCGGCTCCCTGGCCCGGGATATGAACCTGATGGTGGAGGATTTGCAGCGCAGGATCGAGGAGGAGCGGCGCAATGAGCGGCTGAAGAATGAGCTTATTACGAATGTCTCCCACGACTTGCGCACCCCGCTTACGCTGATTATGGGGTATCTCCGACTTCTGCACGACAAAGGCTACGAGACGCCGGAGCAGGCGGCCGGGTATGTCAGCATCGCCTATAGCAAATCCGAGAAGCTGAAGGCTCTCATTGATGATCTGTTCGAATATACGAAGCTGTCCAACCGCGATGTGCCGCTGTTTAAGGAAGGCGTCCCGATTAACGACGTATTGGATCAGCTCCTTGAGGAATTCGTTACGATGGCGGAAGAGCAGCAGCTGACGATCATCCGCAATATTCCGAAGGAAAAGCTGTTTGTCCGAATCGATGTCGACAAGATGATCCGCGTGTTTGAGAACCTGCTTACGAATGCGGTAAAATACAGCCTGAAGCCGGGTGCGGTCACCGTCCAAGTCTCCAGGGATTACCGCTATGTGACCATCCGTTTCAGCAATCGGTCGGACATGCTGACGGATGAGGAGCTGCAGCAGCTGTTCGATCGTTTCTACAGAATCGATGCGTCTCGCTCTTCAAGCACAGGAGGTTCAGGACTGGGCTTGGCTATTGCCAAGAGTATTGTGGAATCGCATGACGGCACGATCTGGGCCGAGCAGGACAGCGGTCAGCTGCATTTTAATGTCAAGCTGAAGCTCGCGGCTCCGGAATTTTGACAGATTTCAATAAAAAAAGTCATCAACAACCCGTTACTGGTACAGTCCAGAGCGGGTTGTTTCCATATTTCCGGGGAAATACCTCATTCGACATGAACTTTCATGATGAAGTTTACAAATCATTTCCATATGATAGAATAAACAGCAGTAGGTCCATACTCCCAAATTATGGCGCATGATGGCAGTTTTTGTCGAACGGTCGTAAGCTGCCATTGTGCAGGATCCATTCTTAAGCCATGCAAATACGGTATGGGTTTATTTAACTATGTCCATATTCATGAGGATAGCGAGAGCGAGGGGCAGCGTTGAAATCTCGGTTCAGATTCAAATTAACGGTCACCATGATCGTGTTTGCCGTGTTGATTTCATGTACGATTGCAATAACGGACCATATTCGGCTTAGGGATCAGGCGATTCATAATAAGATGGATCAGGTAGAACAAAATGAGAAGCTGGCTCACCATGCACTTGAGACGGTTGAAAAGGCTTACTTCGTATTCGGAGATCATATAGCCAAGCAGCTGAAAGAGAACACGATCTACCTGCTCGATAAATATGACGAGAATCCTTCCTTTGACCAATGGGATTTCGACGCTCTTAAGAGGCAGCTCTCCTCCGATATTTACATTATTAATGACGAAAACCGGATTATTTACAGCAGCTTCGAGGAGGATGTCGGGCTTGATTTTGGAGCCTGCTGCAGGAAGCTGTCGCAAGTCTTGCAGGAAAGAAGGATATCGGGCGAGTTTTTCCATGACGGCATCGATATCGAACAGAAAACGGGAGCCATCAAGAAATACAGCTACATGGCCACACGGGACAAGAAGTATATCATTCAGCTTGGCTATGCGCTGCAAAATGAAAATATATTTGACCAATTCAGCTTCTTCAGGACGATCGAGGCACTGCTTGAAAAATATCCTTCCATGAATAAGATCAATTTTCTGAATACAGGCGCCTATTCGTTGGGAGAGCCTGCCGACGGCGGCAGGCTTGCAGGACCGAGGCGGGAGGCGTTCGACCGTACGCTTCAAACCGGAGAGACGACAGAATGGAGAGGGGAATGGAGGGGCCAGCCAGCCATTTACAGGTATGTTCTTTATACCTCCCAGTATGATCAAGGCACGACAAAGAACAAGGTTCTGGAGATCATCTACAACGATAAGGATTTGCAGGCAATCCTCGCTCAAAACAGGGCTGCCTTTTTCCTTCAATTAATCAGCGTGCTGGTTATTTCCATTGTGCTCTCGTTTATCATCTCCAGGTGGGTGGCCCGGCCGATGTACCTCGCTTTTCACGACAGCCTGACCGGACTCAGCAATCGTGCGGCCTTCGATGAGCTCCTGATGACGACCTTATCCCGAAATAAGGGGATAACGGCTCTGCTGATGATCGATCTGGATAATTTTAAGCTGGTTAACGATCGCTTGGGGCATGACAAAGGAGATCATTTATTGAAATGCGTAGCCCAATGTCTTCGAACCACGATACGAAAGGAGGATATAGCCATCCGATTGGGAGGGGATGAATTCGTCGTCATCCTGTCTTCCGTTACCAGGGCTCAGGCTGAAGCTATAGCCGCAAGGATTATAGCCGGGATAGAGGCTTCCGCAGCAGGGGAAATCAAACTGGATGGGGAGCGGGTAACGGTCAGCATCGGAATCGCGCTGGCGCCGGAGCATGGAATGGATCAGGATGCCTTGTGCAAATGCGCTGACATTGCGCTGTACCGTTCCAAGGAGAAGGGGAAGAATCGGTATGATATATATCATTGATGTTTTCGATTCTTGAATAGAAAGGATCTATTAGACTCCAAATGCTATACGGTGCTAACATTGAAATGAATAACTCAAATTAAACCAGTCGGTTATATATGAATTAGGGTGTTGCTTCGTGGTCTTAGCATAACTGTAATATGCCTTATGGAGGAGGATGGATGCCATGAAATTTGCGCTTTTTACCCTGATGATGAATATTCCAAATGCAGTGACGGGGGAGACATGGACGGCACAGCAGAAATTTCACAATGTTCTTCAGCAAGCGGTTTTTGCCGAGAAGCTTGGCTTTGAAGCTTACGGTGTTGGCGAACGGCACGGGCGGCCTTTTCTCTCCTCCTCGCCTCCGGTTGTGCTGACCGCAATCGCGGCACGGACGTCCAGCATAAGGCTTCTGACCACCGTCACGGTGCTCAGTGTGCTGGATCCGGTGCGAGCCGCCGAGGATTATGCGACGCTCGACCATTTATCCGGGGGAAGGCTGGAGCTGATTATCGGTAAAGGGAACGATCCGCGTCATTACCCTCTTTTTGGAGTAAAGGAGGAGGAGCAGTGGGATTCGCTAGCCGAACGGTACGCGCTTCTCAAGCGATTATGGAACGAGGAGAACATAACCTGGGAAGGGCGCTACCGTACGCCGCTTCACGATGTAACGACCGAGCCCCGACCCTACCAGTCGTCCATCCCCGTCTGGCACGGCAGTGCATCAAGCACGCGGTCCACGGAGCTGGCAGCGCAGTATGGAGAGCCGATTTTCTCATCGAATACGTTCCATCCGCAGGCCAAATATAAGGCATTGATCGATCATTATCGCGAGCGGCTCGCCTATTACGGTCATGACCCGCAGAAAGCGGTAGTCGGCGCGGGAGCCGGAAGACTTTATTTGGCCGATACCTCGGAGGAAGCGGTCCGGCGGTACCGCCCCTACTATGATGCTTTTACTTCTACAGCCTCCGCTCAGCATAACCAATCCCCCTTCAAGGATCTGGAGGATAATATCAAGAACGGTCCCGCCCTTGTCGGCAGCAAGGATTTCGTCATCGAGAAGATCCTGAACTACCACGCCGCCTATGGGAATCAGGTGCTGAGCATCAGTGTGGACGGCTTGACCGAAGCTGAACAGAAGGAGCAGCTGGAGCGGTTTGCGGAGGACATTATGCCCGTGCTGCGAAGAGAAATTCCAAGCACAGTCTGGAATAAGGATTCACGGAGGCCTCAGCCTGCGGTTAACTAAGGATAACGGGCGGGATTCCTTTTCGACTTCTGCAATGATACGATGAAGCTATCAGAAGACGAAAGGAATTCAGCGGAAATGAACGCAAAGAGAACCATGCTTGTCATTGACGATCAACATGGAATTAGAATGCTAATGCACAAGACCTTTACCGAAATGGGCTTCAACGTGCTCCTCGCCGAGAATGGGAGGAAGGGGATAACCCTGTTCACCGAGGCATCCCCGGATATCGTTCTGCTGGACATCAAATTTCCCGGCGGCTTGGACGGCATCGAGACTTTACAGGAGTTGATGACCCTTAACCCACGTGCCAAGGTCATTATGATGACTTCTTACGAGGATCATTATGAAGAATGCATGGCCCTGGGTGCCGTCGACTACTTGGAGAAGCCTTTCGACTTGGAGGATTTGAAGGAGAGGGTTGAGCGCTATTCGGCGTCCGGCGTCCAATAGCATTCAACCCTCTCAGCCGTAATCGATGTAATCCGCAGTCACGTGCCGCAGCCGTGACCCCTTATCCTTCGCAGCTCATTGGAGTAACGACCGGAGTCTCCACCGGTTATACCATTCGGTGACGCTCCGGTGTAAGGCCGCATCCATCACCATCTTTTTGGAGGTCAGCATCCAATACTGCACCTCCACACTTCCGGCAAAGCCTAGCGTATCATACAGCTTCATCAAGCTGAAATAGCTTGCTGCGTCGTCAGGCAGAAGCTGCTGGATGCGCTGTTGAACCCGAACGGCCTTCCTTATATCCCCCTGCTCCACATAATAGCGGCTTAATCTTCCGGCATGCTCCAGCCAAAGCCGCTTAAGCCGCTCCTGTTCTTGTCGGGCCCATACGTAGTCTGGATTTGCATGGTAATGGCCTGCGTACCGCTTCAGCACATCCTCGTAATCCGCTAAAGACTGAACGGTAAGGTCTCCAAGCTGCTTCAGCTTTCGCTCCCACTCCTCTGTCTCCAGTCGCACGTTCCCAATCGACAGCATACAGCCGCCTTCCGAATCCCCGCATGTTAGGGTGACCCCATCCAATGGACAGCTCCTCAAAGCCTCTCGAACGTGATCCAGCATGATGTGCAGCTGTTGAGCCGCTCTGGATGGCTCAAGCTCTGGCCACAGCAGCTGAATCAGCTCGCTTGTACTGGCCATCCGGTTCCGGTGATGCAGCAGATAGGCGAACAGCTCCTCCGCTTTATCGCTGCGCCATTCGATGGTCTTGGGGGCTTGCCCGGGCCATTGATAGCGGAGCTTGTTAAAGCAGCAAAGGATCGGCGGCTCCGGTTCACTGAAGCGCTCTTGGTCCCCAGCCTCTCTCTCCTTCAAGCGACTCACGGTTTGCTTCAACCGCTCCAGCCGGACCGGCTTCATAATATAATCCAATGCATGAAGCTCAAAAGCCTCAAGCGCGCAGTGTTCGTATCCCGTTACAAATACGAGCTGGATGCCGGGAACCGACTTTTGCAATTGTGCACCCAGTCGAAGGCCGTCGATTTCGGGCATATGGATATCTAAAAAAGCAGCGTCGGGCTGCAGCATTCGTGCGTTTTCCAATACTTGATACGGATCGGAATAGGCCCCCACGACTTCAACGGTACCTACATCACACTCCAGCATTTTCTTTAAGTATTGGAGCGACAGCCGTTCATCGTCAACCAGTATGGCTCGCATGTCTGAAAAACCCCTTCCTCATGTTTGCAAATACATCTTGAGCAGCTGCCCTATATTCTATCTCATGGAACTGTACAAAAACTGTACAAACGAAGTCTAAAAATAAACATGCATGTCGAATGATATAAGGGGTGGAATATTTTGTGCGGTTACCCAAGTTTTAGGCCTATAGTCCTTTCAATACTGAGACAATCCGATCTTGCGGAAGTCGAATTTTATCTGATATTGTCATTTTTGTTCAGAATTTGTTTAGTGTCCGGTGCTATAGTGAAGATCTGCGGCATCCTGTGAATCATGGCTTTAGGTTCGCAAAGGGATGAGGAAGCTTCGTGGAGGTCATTTATGGAACATCTGATAGGGAAACAAGTAAAGCACGATATTATTAACGCCTACGGTGCTACGGTTCTGCCTGCCCGGACCATCATTGATCACGAAGCTTTGACCGTGCTGTCGAATCACAGAATCCCGCCGGAGCATATTGCCGTTGCGGACCCGGCCTTGTCCGAAGAGGACGGAGAAGCCGCCGCGCTGATGGAACAAACGGTAGCCGTATCCAAGGAATTGATAGTATCGATCAAGCGCTCGCGCAAAATTCCCGTGATCGAAATTAGAAAGGAAATCTTGCCGGCGATCCGGCAGATAGCGGCGCGAGATAATCTCTTTCAATTATTCGAGCTGGTCAAGGCCAAGGATGATTATACCTACCAGCATAATATCGGAGTGGGTGTGCTTTCGACCTTGATTGGCCGCTGGATGAATTTAAGCGAGCCGGAGCTTGCGAACCTGTCGCTAGCGGCTACGCTGCATGATATAGGGAAGGTGAAAATCCCTGATGAAATTTTGAACAAGCCCGGCAAATTAACGGACGATGAATATGAGCTGGTGAAGAAGCATACGATTTTCGGCTACGAAATGCTGAGGGATACGAGAGGAATAAGCCACCGAATCGCCCTTGTTGCTCTGCAGCATCATGAACGTGAAGACGGAAGAGGCTATCCGTTCGGACTCCAAAAGTCCAAGATCGATCTGCTAAGCTCGATTGTGGCCGTTGCCGACATTTTTCATGCGATGTCCTCAAAACGTCCCTATCATGAACCGCTCCCTTTCTATGAAATCGTCAGTCAAATGCAGCGGGGCAAGTTCGGAGAGCTCGATCCGAAGATCATATCGCTTTTTGTCGATAATATGATCCGGCGATTGGTGGGGAAGCAGGTTGTGCTCACGGATGGAAGAGTAGCCGAGGTAGTCTACTTGAATCCGCATCATATGGAGGCCCCCCTCGTAAAGATAGAAGAGGAATTCATCGATTTGAGCAGGGAGAGCAGCTTGCAAATCCGGGAGATTTTAGCTTGGTAACGGAAAGGGATATATTAGGATTGTATTCCTTATTTTACATGATGTTGTCACAGGATATTAGTTTGTTCCGAGAGGTTGGATATGGTAGAATTAGGTCTTAAAGCCTAAATAAATGATATTATCCATTGAAATATCCTATGATTCGACAATATTTTCATTCAGGAGGCAGGCTGTGTCGTTTTTGAAAAAGAGCCTATGGAGTACTAGTGTTGTTCTGGCTGCAATGGCGGTCTACATGCTTTTACCTATCGATAATAAATATAAGGCGGTTCCGGATGTGAACTCTCAAAGCAATGAAGCTGTGGAACGGGTACGGCTGCTTCCCGGAGAGCAGTTCATTCAATCTCATATGTTGAATGAAAACGGGACGCTGCGGACTTATATGAAGGCCAATGAATCCAAAAATGCACATACGGCCGCTGGGCATGATGCTTTATCCGAGTCCATGGGGTTCTGGCTGCAATATGCATTGGAGAAGGGGGACCTGAAGCTGTTCCGTCAAAACGCAGAGCTTGTTAAGACCACGTTTATGAAGCCGGACGGCTGGATTGCCTGGAAGGTCGGAACTTCGAATACGCCGGCGACAACGAATGCGCTTGTCGATGATTTGCGGATCGCCTACTCGCTGTACAGTGCAGCCGCCAAATGGCAGGATGCCGATTTCAAGACAATGGCCGATACGATTACGAAAAGCGTGACAAGCAAGCAGGTGGTTAACGGCACCTTCCGGGACTTCTATGATTATGAGAAGAAATGGCCAAGCAATGTCATTACGCTGCCTTACCTGGATGCGACGGCTATCACCAGCCTTTACGAGCACAGCAAGATCAGCGAAGACCTGTTCCAGAAGACGAAGTCCTTCATGATCGATTTGCCCGTGCAAAACGGGTTTTATCCGTTCAACTACCATATTGATGAGGAGCGGTTTGAATTCCACGATCAGGTGAACCTGCTGGATCAGCTCTTTGTCGAATATTCCCGTGCCAAGTTTGGACAGAAGGATTCGGAATTCTGGGCATTCCTTAAGGAAGCTTTTGAGAACGATCATGTGCTGTACGGAAAATATGATATAGAGACGAAGCAGCGGGCGGTGGAGTACGAGTCGCCTTCGGTGTACGGGCTAGCTATCTTGTGTGCTATGGAGCATAACGACAGTGCGCTTGCGAAGGATCTGTATTACCGTATGATTCGTTTCCAGACGTTAAATCCGGAGAGCGAATACTATGGAGGCTACATAGATTACCAGAATACGGACACCCATATTTTTGATAACCTTGTTCCCTTGTTAGCAGAAAGGAAGCTTTATAATGCGAGGATTTTACAATAAGCCCAGAACCTTTTTTCTCATGCAGGCCTGCTTCTTTCTGTTCATTATTGCGCTGTGCCTGTATGTAACAGGGTTCAAGCAAATCCCGTGGACGATAATGACGCTATTCGCCAGTGCCCTTATCATTCTGATGACAAGTCTGCTGGGCGGCCTGTTATTCGGGCTCGGTCTTAGTCTGGCGGCGATGTTCGTGCTAGGAAGCGTACTGCTCTGGGACGCGTTCTTCTCTTCAGCCCTTACTTTCTCGATTCAGGAAATTGTTATTTGGATGATCGCCATCGGGGCGGCTTCTATCATAGGAGGCGTTCTCCACAGATGGGCCACTACGGTAACGAACGAGAATAAGGAAATGAACCGTAAATTCGATGAGCTTGTCACGATTGACGAAGCGACAGGGTTCGACAACAAGAAACGGTTCTACTTCGAGCTTGAGGAAGAATTCAGACGATCCATCCGAACGGGGACGCCGTTCACGCTCTTGCTGATCCGCTTCAAATATTTGGCGGAGTACGAACGGCTCTACGGGCAGGAAGAGAAGAAATATTTGATCAAATCGTTATCCGACGTGCTGTGGACGCAGACGCGAATCAGTGACCGCAAGTTCAGGCTGGAGGACGATACGTTCGCTGTTATTTTATTTAATACCGGATCGGAGAAAGTCCATTTCGTTCTGGACAAGATGGAGGAGCAGATGAAATCCCATAAGCTGTCGAACGGGAAGAAAGAAGTAACCATTACCATCTCCTTCGGAACGTCGAGCTTTGATAAGGAATTCAATGATTACTCGGAGTTGATTCAGCTTGCATACGAAGAGCTTGAAGCTTACACGCAATAATCTCATACGCCGATTGATTCCCATTCTGCTGTTAGCTGCGGTGCTATGTCAGATGATCCCCGCTGCCAAAGCCTACGCGGACGCCGGAGTACAGCAGGATTCCAAGGTGCTGCTTATTTATTCGACAGAATCCGGCATGGTTACTGAGTCGGTCCGATTGCTGGACCTGCTGCTGGGGCAGTTCTCCCGAAGCATTGTCATAAAAGAGGACGATGAGGTAACAAGCAGTGATTTGCAGGGCATAACGCATCTGGCTTATTACGGAGGCACCCCAAAGACCCTTTCGCCCGAAATCGTGCGATGGATTACCGAATTTCAAGGCCCGGTCTTGGCCGTCGGGGCTAATGCGGAGCAGCTTCACAGCCGGTTTTCGTTTATGACAGTGGGATCCGACGTGTATATTAACCGGATATCCAAGACAGATGCTTCCACCGGAGAGCCGGTGTATCAGCTACTGGAGACCAACTACCCGATTACCCAAGTAACGTTAAGCCGCGGGAAGGCGCTTTTTAACGGCTTGAGAGGCGATGACGCTTTTCCTTTATTCGTTCAGTATGAAAATAGCGCCTATTATGCTGCGGATAACTTCTATGTGCCCTTTGACCGGTTCTTGAGCCGGGGGCTGACTGATTTATTCGGCAAGCAGCTGATGGAGGACGGGCACACGGCCTACATCCGTCTCGAGGATGTTCACCCCATGTCGGACCCCAAGCTGCTGCAGCAGACCGGGGACTACCTGGCGGATAAAGGAATACCGTTCATGATAGCTCTGATCCCGATCTATACCAACCCGGAAACGATGCAGCAGGTGCATCTATCCGATTCCCCGGCCATCGTAGAGGTGCTCCGTCACCTTCAAGCACGGGGCGCAAGCATTCTGCTTCACGGATATACGCACCAATACAGGGCATCCGAGACGGGGGAAGGCTTTGAGTTCTGGGATGTCATTAACAATACGCCCATCTGGGGTCCTTCGGACCAGGACACGAAGGTGAAAAAAAGATATGAATTTTCCTCCAAAGAAGAATATGACCGCTATATGCAGCAGCTTCAAGCTTTTGAAAAGCAGTATATCGATAACCGAATCGTGAGCGGCATTCAGGAGCTGACGGATCTAGGCTTATATCCGCTAGGATTCGAAGCGCCCCACTATGTGATGAGCCAAACCGGCTACGAGATCGTTTCCCACTATTTCAATTATTTGCTCGGGCAAGTGCAGATCAGCAACAGCAACTGGGAGAACATGGGGGAGTCCCCTTACATGTCGACTCCGTCCTTTCTGCATGGAATGACGCTGCTCCCTGAAACCGTCGGATATTACGACGATACTTCCTTTACGCCGGAAACCGACTTTGACCGGAAAATAGAAGGGATGCAGTTCATTGAAGGCAGCATGATGGGCATGTTCTATCACCCTTATCTGGGCCTGGAGAAGCTGCAGGCGTTCATCTCCCATATGGAACGGGTACCGAATCTGAAGTGGCTGGATTTGAAACAAATGAACGCTTCCGTCCAAGCGCCGAACATTACTATCACAACGGATGCGGAAGGGCAAATTCATTATGTCAATACAGCGCCCCGCTCGGAAGCGAAGCAGGTGGTCAAGACGCTGAAGAAGCTTGGCGGCGTCCAGCTGATTATGTGGGGAGTTGCGTTCCTGGTCGCGGTCATGGTTCTGATGTTCTTCCTTTACACCATCAGCATGAGAATGAATTTGCGCAAACAACTATTCGAGGAGCGAAACATCAGTGGCTAATCTACTGTTCTATATCTCATTGACCGTCATTTGGCTTATGCTGCTCTATCACATGTTTCTCATGCAGGGAGGCTACTTGCATTACCTTCGCTTCCGCAAGCCGATTGCGGAGTGGGAGAAGAAGCAGTATGAATGGCCCAAGGTGAGCGTCTTGATTCCGGCGCATAACGAAGAGGTCGTGATCGAACGGACGATTAAAGCGATGCTGAAGCTGGAATATCCGAAGGATTTGCTTGAAATTATCGTTATTGACGATAATTCGAAGGACCGAACCGGCGAGATTGCCGACAGCTATGCAAGCCGTTACGACCGGCTGAAGGTCGTCCATCTGAGACCTCCCAATATCGGGGGCGGCAAATCAGGGGCTTTGAACCATGGCTTCAAGCATGCGACGGGCGACATTATTGTCGTGTATGACGCGGATAATACGCCGGAGCGCAAAGCCGTCTACTACCTGGTGCTTGCGATGCTTAACGATCCGAAGGCCGGTGCCATCGTCGGCAAGTTCCGTGTCATTAATGCGGCACAGACGCTTCTGACACGCTTTATCAACATCGAAACGATCTGCTTCCAATGGATGGCGCAGGCCGGGCGGTTTTTCTGGTTCGGGGTCGCTACGATTCCGGGCACGAATTTTGCCATAAGGCGCAGCATCATCGAGGAGCTGGGCGGCTGGGACGAGAAGGCCCTGGCGGAGGATACCGAGCTGACGATCCGGGTCTATAATATGGGCTACCATATCCGTTTCTTCCCGGCGGCGATCACTTGGGAGCAGGAGCCGGAGACGTGGAAGGTATGGTGGAAGCAGCGAACGAGATGGGCCCGGGGCAACCAGTATGTCGTTCTCAAGTTTATGTCCAGGCTGTTTACACTGAAACGGAAAAGCATCGTGTTCGACCTGATTTACTTTTTCTTTACGTATTTTCTCTTCTTCTTCGGCGTCATCGTATCGGACGGCTTGTTCGTGGTCAATCTGTTCACGGACCTTCATTTGAATGTAGGCATGGTCTCGATCATTCTATGGATTCTGGCCTACTTCCTGTACATCACGGAAGTGATGATAGCTCTGGGCATTGAGAAAACCGAGCTGAACACAAGGAACTTTTTTATCGTATCTCTCATGTATTTTACGTATTCGCAATTTTGGATCCTTCTCGTGCTTTACGCGCTTTACCTCGAAATGAAGCGGGTCATCTTCAAGCAGGAAACCAAGTGGTATAAAACCGAGCGTTTCCAGCAAAAGAAAAAGCAAGAAGGAGCGGCATCCTGACATCACTATAGAATTGAAAGGTGTTTATATACGAATGAATGCTTATCGCAAGACCGTGTTGTACGGCAGCATCAGTCTTCTGGCTCTTCAGCTCGTTCTGACGCCCTTGGCGCCTTATGCGGAAGCGGCCGATCCGGCGGGAGCCCCCAGAATCACTATATCGTCGTCCTACGTGAACGACGGAGCAGCGGCTGCGTTCAGCTCCAATATTTCTTCCACCAACTCCGGCTATTTGACGCATCTGGCGAACGATAATATTGCCATGACGCGGGTAGACAGCGTACAGCAGCTATATTATACCGTTCCGAGAGCGGATGTAAGCGACGGCAGCTATATCGATCTGGATATCAGCTACTCCGAGCTGCTGCTTCCCGCGACTTCAACCATTACGGTCTCTATCGATGGAAGGCCGCTCAAAAGCATTCCGTTAACGAAGGAGACCAGCTCGCGTCTGACCAGCAGAATTCCGTTGGGCAGCGAAGACGTTACCCCCGGCTTTCATACGATAACGATTGAAAAGCACAGCACCATTTCCAACGATTTGTGCAATGATGAGGAGAACCCCGCGAATTGGTTGAAAATCAACCGGTCCTCGGTAATTTTCCTGAATACGACGACTTCTTACAGGACGACGGATTCGTTGAGCAGCTACCCGTATCCGTTTGTAGAGCCGGGGATTCAGGATGAAATGTACGGAGCCGTTCTGGTTCCGGATCATCCTTCCGCCGATATCATCTCTGCAGCGATGAAGCTGGCGACTTACTTGACGTCCCGGACGTCGACGAAGCGGGCAGCGCCCGTCCTGACGGAGTCCGAATGGCTCAATCAGAACCGATTGCTTCCGGCGGTGGCCTTGGGAGGCACCGATTCGTGGAACGGACCTATCAAGCAAATGCTGTCCGAAAGTCCTGTTCAGGTGAGTAATCAGCAGATGAGTCTCGATACATTCGTCGTTACCAACCAGGCGAATAATGAAAGCCGGCAGGTTCTTCTTGTCTCCGCAGCTGCAGATAAGGTCATTCATGATCAGATTCATGTGTTGACGGAGAAGAACTACGTCGATCAGCTGGCAGGCAATCACTTGTTGATTAACGAACAGCCCAAAGCACCCGATGTATCGAATGCAGCCAAGCCGATCACCTTTGAATCTTTAGGCTTTGCCAATATCAAGCTGGATAAGACAAGCGCCAATTCCGATCGGCTGACGTACTCCATCCCACCCTTCTGGAGCCTGACCGGGGAGAGTCAGCTGCTGCTGAAGGTCAGAGTGTCTCCGCTGCTTCAGAACGAAGTTGTTGATACCTCTGACAAAAACAAAAATGCATCTGCACCGGCCGATACTGCAGGATTGACGGTAGTGATTAACGACATTCCCAAAACGTTCTCCTTCTCGGATATCGTCAAAGCCAAGAAAGAGGATGACAGCTATCTTCTTCCCATACCGCTCGCTCCGTATTTGAAGGGAAATAACAGCAATACATTGAATATGTCGTTCACGGCCCACTTGAATGAGGCACATAACGTGTGTGGACCCAAGACCGATAACGGCAAATGGATCTTTATAGATAAGAGCAGCTCGCTTCAGCTGCCTCATGAGGTTCAGAAGGAAACAACCTTCAAGCATTGGCCGTCCCCGTTTGTGGGGGATCAAGGTCTGGATCATACCGTATTTTTGCTGCCTAAGGATCCCGATGGGGTTCTGCTAAGCCAATTAGCGGCTATGATTCGGGATATGACGAGCGGTTCGTCCGCGTCGTCTACTGTTGAGATCGCACAGGACCAGCAGCCTGATCTGGAGCAAAAGCTCAAAGGAAACAACGTCATTCTCGTTGGCAATCCGGATTCCTTCCAAGCTCTTCAAAGCTATAAGGACCAGCTCTTGATGAGCCCGGGCAACAGCCAGTTCGCTGCAGTCACCTCCAATATTATTAATGAAACGACGGAGTATGCAGCCTGGATTCAAGCTTCCCCTTGGGATAAAGACCGCGTCTTGGCGGTATTCCAGGCCGGGGCAAGCAATAAGCAGGTGAAGGATACGTTTATCCATGCCAATATGCTGAAGTTTTTAAATAACGAGCAGAAGTCCAGTCAGGTCGTTGTCATGAGCAAGTCCAATGAGGTGTTATCACTCGACCTCAAGGGGCTGCAGGAAGCCAAGCCTGCATCGAACCCTGCAAGCTCTCCCGGTTCTAACCGTACCTTGTTATGGATGGCTGCTGCGGTCGGCGTAGTGTTCATCGTGGGTCTTATTTTCTTTATTCGTCTGCTTCGCCGTCCTAAATAATCTAATTCAAAAACCCGATACCGGCTTGATGCCGATCGGGTTTTTTGCATTATAAAAATGTATGAATTCCGGGATTCCCCACATAGTACCTGAATCGGCATTGGATCCAAGGCCCCACGTTATGGGATAATTTTGTCGCTTTTTTTTGAAAATTAAGGATAAATGGACCATAAATCTATAGGAAAAGTCGAACGATGGCGATTTTTGTTCAGATTTTGTTTAGTTCCTGCTTGTATAATTTGAAACGATGAACGTGAGCTTTTCATATTTGTTTTAGAAGGGAGGGAAGGAGTAGAACGATTGGGACATGGTTTATAAAGGGTAGGGTTCTAGACACGAGGGAATATGAAAAAGGAGTAAAAAAATGAAGCGACAGAAAGCCAAATGGATGTCATGGGTCCTCATGCTATGCATGATGGTCACCATGATGCAGCCGCTCACTTTGAAGGCCAATGCGGCCACGAGTGATACGAAGTGGGTAACGTATAAAAACGATGATTTCAAGAGTGGAAAACAGTTAGATCTCTTTTCACGAAATGGAAGAGCTAATGTCTTTCAAGATGTAATGCGTTTAACTGGAAATGAAGGCACTGTATTTGGCAGTATGTTCAACAAAAAGATGATTACTTCAACAAATAAATACTCCTTCAGCACGTTCTTTAAATTCCGGTTAAATGCCAATAAGGCAAGCTCCAACCCGGGTGACGGGATTACTTTTGCTCTTCAGGCTCAATCCAACAATGCAGGGGCTACTGGTGAAGGCATAGGCTATGGCGGAATTAAACCCAGCTTTGCAGTAAAATATGATACCTATAATAACAGCAATTTAGGTGATCCTTCTGCCAACTATATCGGCTTAGCTGTTAATGGCGACGTTAACAACAAGGCTGGCTGGTATACCAATGGCACAGACTTAAGCAAAAAATTCGGTATTAATCTTTCAGACGGAAATGATTATTTTACTTGGATTGATTACGATGGCAACACTCAAAATGTAAAGGTCTACATCAGTAAAACGGAAACACGGCCGAAAGAGCCCGTACTAGATGCTAAGGGTGTAGATCTGGAAACGATTTTCACAGGCAAACCAGGCGTTTATGCAGGCTTTACAGCTTCAACAGGCGGGGCTACAGAAACTCATGATATCCTGTCCTGGTATTTTGTAAACGATTTGGATCCTATTGATACGACCGTGTACACGTACAGACAAGCTCCAACGGAAGTAAAATTGGATGCAGTACCGACGGGAGAACCCGGAAAATATCGACTTACTGCAACGATGTATGATTATGAGGGTGGAGACCCTGTTCCAGGTGCTCCGGTTACCTTTAAAACCTCTCAAGGAAACGTGCCTGTACAATCAGATAGTAATGGACAAGCCAGTATCGTGGTGGATTTCGGAAAGAATTCCCCTAGCGATATTACGGCTATTGCTGTAGGGGGAGCCTATGCTCAAATTCCTTCCGCTCCGAATTTGTCAGCAGGTGATACGATTCAAACCTCTAACACGTTGACATGGAGTACGGTAAGCGCAGCTACCTACTACAATGTATATAAAGATGGCGTTCTGCTTAAAACGAATGTTACGGACGCTACTTATAATGCAGCTGGGTTGGCACCAGGAGAATTTGCGATTTTTACCGTTACCGCTGTAACAAAAGATGCGAATCAATATATTGAGTCGCTTCCTTCCAACAGCATAACGCTTCCTAATCTATTGCTGACTATTGATAGCACAGGCTATACGCTGCCAGTAGGCTCCACACATCAAACGGTAGTCTCTTCCGTTTATGTTTTTACTAATGAAACACAAACGGTTGAGGTAACGAATAAATCGAACCTTACTTCGAGTAATACTACTGTCGCAACAGTAGGACCGGATGGTCTGGTTACAGCGATCGGAGCTGGAACTACGGTTATCGAAGCCGTATATAACGGAAAGACAGTTAAAGCAAACGTTACAGTACCTATTGCTGCACCGACTGGAGTTGCTACCAAGGACGTAACCTCCACCGAAGCAACGATTGTATGGAATGCGGTCCCAGGAGCGCAAACCTACAACATCTACGATAACGGCAAATTAATTGCATCCGGCATCACGAATACTCAGTATAAAGTAATCGGATTGACGCCTGGATCAGAGCATAAATTTACCGTGAGTGCGGTTAGCAATGGCATCGAATCCAAGAAATCCGGTGAAGCGGGCACAACTACCGCGACATTGCGTGATCTGCTCGTGGATCCGGCAAATGCTATTCTTGTTACAGGAGCAACTCAACAAACCAAAGCAAGCGCAGTGTACTTTGATGAGAGCGTTAAGGATGTAACGAAGCAAGCATCGTACAGCTCCTCGAATCCGGCTGTTGCTACAGTGGATGCTAATGGCTTGATTACAGCTAAAGCTCCAGGAACAACAACAATTACGGTAACGTTCGACGGTTATACGACAACTCAAACGATTGTGGTACAAGATCAGGCTCCTGCATTCAACCTGACCTTCAGCACTTCGCCTGAGACTGTTGTAGCCGACGGCAACACCAAGGTAACCTTGAACGCCAAAGCAACTTCTCCGAACGGTGAGCCTGTTGCTGGAGTACCAGTTACATTCCATTTTGGCAATGGCTCTACTGGCGATATTACAGTAATGACGAATGATCAAGGTATAGCTTCCGCGGAATATACGGTGCCGGCTCTGCAAGGCATTATCCCAGTTAGCGAAGTTATTACCGCAACGGCAACCGACGCGAAGTCCGGATTGTCTCAACAGCAAAGCGTTAATATGACGTATATGCCTGCTGCCGTAATCGGGTTCGTTATGGACCAAGTGACAGGTAAGCCTGCTGCCGGAGCAACCGTTGCAGTAACAGCTGATTTTGACGGCGACGGCGTTATCGATTTTAACTCGACAGTAACGACAGGACCGGACGGTTCTTATGTCATCCCTGTTCCTCGTGGTGACTTCACGTACACGATGAATATCGAGACACCGGTGCAAATCGGCAACCGAACCGTCACTCTGAAGCAAACACAAACAGCAGTTGTAGGTCCATTAAGCGGTGTTGGCCAAAAGGTTGACTCTGCAAACAAAATCAGCGGTGTATTGTTCGTCGCGTCTTCCGGATCGAATTCGCAGCCGACCGTAGGCAGCCTGTTCGGAAACGGAAATGTAAGCGTGCTGGTAGAAGGCTTGAACGGCAATTCCTTTAAGACTACACTTCCGCTAAATGCAGAAGGTAATTTCGAATTGGCCGACATACCACAAGGCGAATATAAAATTACGTACCAAATTAAAGCACCGAACGGAACATTATTAGCCGGACCATCGACAACGGTGAAAGTAAACAAAAACGGGGAATTGGGCGTTGTCTATTCCTTGATCGACCCATTCGGTGTGGTTACCGATGCGTACACCGGACAAATTCTTGAAGGTGTTACTACGAAGCTGTACTGGGCGGATACAGAGCTGAACACGCGACTAGGCCGTACAGCACATACCGAAGTCAGCTTGCCGGAGCTGCCAGATTTTGCACCGAATAAAAACCATAACCCGCAAATAACGGATGCATTCGGACAGTATGCCTGGATGGTTTATCCGGATGGAGATTACTACATTGTTGCTTCCAAACCGGGTTATATCAATTACAGCACATTGGATGCCAAACCGAACGTAGAGGCAGCTAATGGCTCAACCAGCTATATCAAAGACGGCATCATCCATGTAGGACAAGATGTCATTGGATTGGATTTCGCTATGCGCAGAATTCCTTCTTCGGATCGCCGTAGCTCCGGAGGCGGCGGCTCCAGCTACGTGCCACCGGTTACACAGCCATCCTTAAACCTGACGGTTGATAAAAACATGGTCAAGGAAGGCGAACAATCTACGGTTACTATCGACTATAAGAACCCTACTACTTCTTCGATGAACGGCGTAATCACCTTTAACATCCCTAAAGGGGCGGAAGTGGTGAGCGCTGGCGGCGGTACGGTTAACGGTGACAAGATCACATGGAACATCTCCGATTTGCCTGCCGGACAAGACGGAAGCTTCAAGGTAGTATTGAAATGGGGTCTTCTGACAGCGGCTGACGCAGAGTTCGACCTTTCCGGCCAATTTGCAGTGAACGGAACAACGGATGTAAAAGCTGATTCCGCAGTGAAGGTGAAAGTATTCTCCGACCGTTTCGGTGATCTTAAGCACCAACGTTATATTCTCGGTTACCCAGATGGCAAATTCCATCCGGACAACACGCTGACACGCGCAGAGCTGGCAGCTATCGTTGCGAGATTAACGGAAAATGTGAACGTGAATGACGCTTTGGCTTATAACGATGTTCAAGAGAGCCACTGGGCGGCTAACTACATCAAGATTGCTACGAAGCATGGTTACTTCAGCGGCTTTGAAGACGGAAGCTTCCGTCCGGAAGCTCAGGTGTCCCGCGGAGAGCTGGCGTCCGTTATGGCTCGCTTCCTGAAATTAAGTGTTGCCTCGCCGACGGAGTATCACTTCCAGGATACGGAAGGCCACTGGGCTGCTAATGCAATTGAGCAATTGTACCGCGGTAAATTCCTTGCAGGCTATCAAGACGGTTCGTTCAAACCGAACGACAGCATTCGCAGGGTTGAAGCGGTAACGATGATTAACCGTATGCTGTACCGCGGTCCTCTCCAAGGTACCGAGGTCGTATTCCCGGATGTTCCGGAAAGCCATTGGGGCTTTGGTGACGTGCAGGAAGCAACGATTTCCCACGAATCCACCCGCAATCAGAACGGAAGCGAAGCTTGGAAGAGCAAGCTTGCAGATGATGTGCAATAAAGAAACAACAAGAAACCGGTCATGCGCTGCATGGCCGGTTTTTTGGGCTTTTATTCATTTTATGACGTTAACTATATAGGAGGAATGGTCTGCTAATAGTCGGGGGATTCCTTCGATTTCAGCCATGCTTCCATCTCATCACGTGCCATCGGCTTGCTGTAATAATAGCCCTGCATCACTTTGCAGCCTAATTGCTGAAGCAGCTCCAGGTGCTCCTTGTTCTCGACACCTTCGGCGATGACGTCCAATTGCAGGCTCTCGGCCATCAATACGATGGCATGAATAATAGCTCGCTTGCTTGGATTATGCAGGTCCAAGGTGAACAGCCGGTCCAGCTTCAGGGCATCGATAGGGATTTGATCCAGCAGCCCGATAGACGAGTAGCCTGTTCCGAAGTCATCCATGGATACTTTGACGCCGAGTGCGCGGATCGAGCTAAGCTGTCGTACAATGTCCTTGACATCGTAGAGAACCATGGACTCTGTAATCTCCAGCTCGAGCAAGGTGGGGGAGATGCCGGTTTTGGATAATACGGATTGTACGATGTCCAGCAAGCTGTCGCTCTTAAACAATCGTATGGATAGGTTGACGGAGAGCGGCTGGCGGAGCCCTTTTTGCTGAAGTCTCATGCATTGCTCGCAGGCCTCCTCCAGTACCCATCGCGTCAAAGGGATGATCAACCCGGTCTCCTCGGCGATAGGGATGAACTCTGTCGGAGCAATGACACCGAGCCGCGGATGGTTCCAGCGAAGCAGCGCTTCAAAGCCATAGGGCCGATTCGTCATCACATTCCATTTGGGCTGATATTCAACGAAAAATTGCTGATGATCCAAAGCTCTGCGCAGATCCTTCTCCAGCTCCATTCGGCGCAAGGCGGCCGTTCCTGCTTCCTCGCTGTAGACAAAATATTGATTTTTGCCGAGGCCCTTGGCCTTGTACATGGCCGTATCGGCTTTTTTCAATAAAACTGAGCGGTCCGTTGGTTCGATACAACCGATGCTGATCCCTACGCTTGCCGTAATGTACAGCTCGTTGTTTTCGAGATAGTAAGGCTGCTTGATCTTGTGCAAAATCTGATCGGCGAGCCGCTCGCACAGCTCTTGCTGACAGTCGCGGATAATAATGAGAAATTCGTCTCCCCCCATTCGGAACACCTGCTGTGTGCTCGTAATGAAAGGCCGCAGCCGGTTTCCCATTTCCTTAATGAGCATATCTCCAATGTGATGACCTAGCGTATCGTTGATGACCTTGAACTGATCCAGATCGAGAAACAAGACCCCCAGGGAATCCTCATCCCGGTACGTATCGAAGAAACGGTTCATTTCATTACGGTTGGGCAATCCGGTAATCGCATCGGTGTAAGCCAGCTTCTCCAGCACATGGCGGTCAAAAAGCACGGCCCCCCAGGAGATCGTTAAAATGATAAGGACGGTAAAAGTGACTCCTGCGAGCAGCAGAGGGTCCATCATATTCAGATCTTCAGCGACGAATGCCGGATGGGAAACATTCCGGAATACGGCCGCCTTCATCCCTGTATAATGCATGCCGCAAACAGCGAACCCCATGATCAGGGCGGACAGCCACTTAATCGATCGGGAAGCCGGCAGATTTCGGGAACGAAGCAGCAGTACCAAGGCGATATAAGATCCCGCCATAGCGACCAAAGCGGACAAGATCCAATAGAATTGGTCGTATTCCAGCTGAAGCGGCATTTGCATGGCCGCCATTCCGGTATAATGCATACAAATGATACCGCTTCCCATAAAAAAACCGCCTACGGCGATCTTGTTCCTGCTCCTATTTTTAGGTATGGTAGTATAGAAGGCAATTAATGAGGCCGCGATGCTGGATGCCATGGATACAAGAGTCCACAGAGCGTCGTAATGGACGGGAACGTGAAGGTGAAACGACAGCATTCCGACAAAATGCATGGACCAAATACCGCTGCCCATCACAAAGGAGCCTGCAAATAACCAGAAATGATGGACAGTTCCTTTGGACAGCGAGATTTTGGATGCAATATTTAAAGCCGCATACGAGGTCAGTATCGCAATGATAACGGAGAGCGATGCGATATAATAATTGTAGGATCCTTCGATGGGCATAGTGAACCACTCCTTATGCGCGATAGAGGCCTTAGATGACATGGAGAGGGAGATAATGGATGAGCGAATGTATCCAAACATCCTGAAGCCTATTTACTGTTAAAATGGTATTGTATCGCAGTACACTAAACAATTTCTGAACAATTTCCGGACACAAGGGCATTTCGTTGAAGCAGATGATATATACGACATCACGGATAAGTAAATGGAATGGGCTCCGCAGAAGGGTAAGGGGATAACGATGAAGGCTATTCTGGTGGATGATGAACGTCTTGCTTTGATGCAGCTGAACAAGCTGCTGGGGGATATGTCAGGAATCGAAGTGATTGGCAGCTATATGGAGCCGAATCAAGCTATAGAGGCGGTTGGAGCATTGCGGCCTGATGTGGTGTTCATGGACATTAATATGCCGGAGATCTACGGCCTGCGGGCCGCTGAGCTGATGCAGGAGGTCTGTCCTGCGGTCGAAATCGTATTCGTAACCGCTTATGACGAATATGCGGTTCAGGCCTTCGAGCTGAATGCGCTGGATTACGTCATGAAGCCTATACAGAGGGATCGATTGGCCCGTACGGTTCAACGGCTTCAGCAATCCGTAGAGGTCGTCCGTAATCTGGAGGAAGCGCCGCTCCAGAACAGCTCCGTACTTATCCGTTGTCTGCAGACGATGCAAATCGAATTCCCCGGCAAGGAGCCGATTGCCTTGAAATGGCGTACCGCCAAGGCGCAAGAATTGTTCGCCTATTTATTCCACCACAGAGGGCAGCTGGTCCGCAAGGGGGAGCTGTTCGAGATGCTCTGGCCCGACTTTGAGATGGAGAAGGCCAAGACGCATCTGTATACGACGATTTATCAAGTACGGCAAGACTTGAAGCGAATGGGAGCGGACATTGAAATCCGCAGCTTGAGCATCAAGGAAGGATACATGCTGGACGCCTCCCGGATACGTATCGATGTGGAGGACTGGGAGCAATCTATCCGAGCGGCGGGCGCCGTGAATGAACAAAATTGGCAGGAGCATCAGCGGCTCGTCGAAATGTATACGGGAGACTATATGGCCGATTTCGATTATTTGTGGGCCGAGAACGAGCGGCAGCGTCTGCGGACGCTTTGGCTTCAGCAGGCGATGCTGCTGGCCGATTATTTTGCCCGCCAGGGGAAGATTACTGATGCGATGATGGTATATCACCGGATGCAGAGGCAATATCCGTATTACGAGGAAAGCTACTTTGCCCTGATGAAGCTGTACGGCCTCTTGAAGGAGCGTACGGCGGTTGAAGAGCAGTACAAGCGTCTCGTCTCGGTACTGGAGGAGCTGGATGTAGCTCCGAACGAGAATATTGTGACATGGTACGAGCAGTGGAAGGGCTCAGGCCCCGGTTTGGCGCAGTCCGCCCCATAGAAAGGTTTACAGGCAGCTCCTGTCGAAGGGGGCTGTATTTTTTTTGTATATGTAGGCAAGTTACTCCATATTGTTGAGGGAACGCCCGAGGAAACGTTCCCGCTCATGCAACCACAGAAGGCCTTTCTTCCCGGAAAACCAAGCTCCTTAGCCCTGTCCTGACCCCTCCTGTTCATTTTTTGTTCAGAGCGGTTTGGTTAAATTAGAAGCAATGGTCAAAAAGGAGGATAATGACATGACAGCAGTTATGGTGGTAGATGATACGGCATTTATGAGAATGGTGATGCGTGGCATGCTGGAGGAGATGGGGATGAATGTCGTGGCGGAAGCGCGCAATGGCAAGGAGGCTGTGGACCTGTACGATAAGGTCCTACCTGATCTCGTGACCATGGATATTACAATGCCTGAGATGGACGGTATAGATGCGCTAAAGCATATCAAGGGAAGGCATCCCCAGGCGAAGATTGTGATGTGCTCGGCCATGGGGCAAAAGGACATGGTGCTCGAAGCGATCCGCAGCGGAGCCGCAGATTTCGTCGTGAAGCCGGTCCAAAAAGACCGACTTCAGGAAGCCGTCGCCAAAATATTGGCATAGCTTCTTACTATATAAAGCCGGAAGCAAGTCTTCCGGATTATTCGATTCGGGGTGAAGTACATGTTGGAAGAAAAGCTCAGCAATCCCGACTCTATACATGCTGCCGTATTCGTGGATGGGATAAGGGCGGCCCTGAAGGAAGACCCGTTATTCTTTGTTTTCAAATACCATCTTTCCTTGATTCGTGACATGACGGAAGGATTGGACGAGAACATCACCGACGAGCTTATCACAGAGAGCGTGGCCATTATGCGGGAAGCTTGTCTTGACAGCCTGCAGTGCCCAAAATGCAGGACAGCTTTCCGATTCCGCCATTGCCGAAACCCGTGCCCTTCGGGCAAGACGATCCATGTAATAGAATTAAGCTGTGCAAGCTGCCGCGATGTGTTTACATTAGCGGAGGACAGGGAGCGAGTGTCCTATCTTAGAGGAACATATTATTTGACTAAAAGCATTGTAAGACGCATCTGAAAAGCTGAACCCGCCGTATTCAATAGACTCCGTCCATTCTTCGAACCGGATTTCTCCTGAATATATTCTCCTACTGGTAGTTCTTCCGCTCAAGCTTCTTCTCTCTCAGGCTCTATCCCAACTTTTTTTTCAAAACGATAAGATTCTCTCTTTCCTATGACATGATATACTAGAGAGGTAGGATTTTCCTCTTTTTATAGCATAGGGAAGGGATGGGTCCAGCATGGATTTGCGTCGGCTTCATCACTGCATTGTACATCAGCAGTTAGATGATGCGGAGGTGGCCGCCTTTGTTAAGGACTGGCTGCCGAGGATCGTAGAGCATCAAGCCAGACAAGAGGCAATAGGACAAAATCGGTCCATGGGAAGGAGTGATTACGAGGAAATTACAGATAAGGTGCGAGATCTGGTGTTTCAGAAAATCGGCTGCATCGAACCGGACAAGCTGCGCGCGTGGGTCTGCCAAGCGGCCGCTTATACGACCAAGAATCATTTGAGGAAAAAAAGGCCGATCCTGTACGCGGAAGTGGAGGATGGCATTCTGAACTTAACGGTGCCCAAGGATTCGTCCATCTTAACGGATACGCAGCAGGACATGCTGGAAGAAGCGATCGCACTTCTGCCGCTGAAGCAGAGAAAGGCGTTGATCCTAAAGTACGTACAAGAGTATTCGGCCAAGGAAATTGCGGAGATTCTCGGCAGCAATGAAAATCAAGTAAATCAATGGTGTTTTCTGGCAAGAAAAAACTTGAACGAAAGGTTAGCCCAATATTTTAATAAGCGCAGGTCATCATAAACATTCATTTTGAAAACGATTCTGATGGGAGGGTTAGAACCATAGATTGGTTTTAACCTGCTCCCGGATGATTAATATAAATAGAATAAGATATAAGATTATATTAATAATAATTAAATAATAGATTAATAAATCATTGTATATTCAATATTTTATCATTTCATATTTTGGAGAGTTGATGTATGAATAAATGGAAATCCAATAACATCGATTCCGTACAATATTTTCATCATTTTTTAGAAGAAATGCTGGAGGAATACCCGTTCCATCAACATGAATCAGAACAACAAGCCTATCCTATGCACGAAAAAAATGAAGAATTACCGGAATTTCACCTGGAATCTTATCCGCTGGATTGTATATTGCTTATTCAATTTGCCTTGGAAGACCGTCAAATGAGTATTAAACAGCTTTCTGCTTATGCAGATATAAAAGAAGATCTTATTCAACAATTATTTCATCATTCATTAATGCCGTGGGAGCTGCCTGACCATTCATTTATTAAACTTATTCAATATTTAGAATTAGATATTCAAGAGGTTATTGAAGGATTGAGATTATTACAAATTCCGCATGCTCCTATTCTTTGGAATCAAATTAAAGATATTAAAATCCAATTTAAAAGAAATACAGAAATGTGCTTTAAGGAGCCTTTGTCTGACTATGCCCGGAACTATAGAGAGCAGCATGAGACTAGTAGAGATTTGCTTATTCAAGAGCTTCAACTATTGAGATAATACCAAGGAAAAACCGCTGTGTTTCAGCGGTTTTTTCTATTTCTTCTTAAGATTTGTATTCAAGCGGGACATATAAGAATTAGAAACAATTAGAGAAAAGTTAGAAATTTCAAAAGGAGAGATAGTGCTGATGTTCGCCGTATTTTACAGGAGTAAGAGATTGACCCGGGTGGGGACGGAATATGAAGCACGGATGGAGCTGGTCCGGCTTCAGGAATATTTCCTGAATCTGAAGATTCGAGAATGTGAGCGAAACGGATAGGATGCCAGAGTCCACCTTGTATGGTGGTCTTTTCTATTTTATTGTGAGATGATGGAAAAATAGGGAGTCAGAACTTTTACATAGAGAAGAGGCAGAAGAATGGGTGGAACGATAGAAGAAGCAATGCTAAAGGAATTGAAGATGTTAACGAACAAAGTGTATGAGGTGGAAGCGAACCAGCGGAATATGATGAAGCTGCTTAACGAAATGAATGATAGATGGTCTACCATGAGGCCGCCGTTCTCCTCGATGCCTCAATCGCCAGGTCCTTCCGAATCTCCTAAAATAAACGCCATAGTCACTGAAATACAAGGTCTGAAATCAATGATCGACCAACTGGACAAGAAGCTGATGCAGAAATTGAGTAAGCTGGATGAGATAGGGAAGCCGGTTGTGCTGAATGTTTCGGTAGATTCCCAGCAAGCTGCGGTAGATATCAGTCCCAAGCCAATCCTTTCGCGTGCAAGCCTGGATCCGGACTCTTTCCAGGAAGAGAAAAGGGTTATTCAACTATTGGGTTATTTAGGCGTACCCAATCATATCAAAGGGTTTTCCTATTTAAAGGACGCCATTCTAATCGTGTTACGCGATTCTGAGGCTCATTTGGCGATAACTCGTCATGTTTATCCGGTCATTGCTGAGAAATATCGAACCACCCCAAGCCGTGTGGAACGGGCCATTCGTCATGCCGCGGGTGTATGCTGGGTTCGGATTGATCCGGAGGTTATCCGAGAGGTTTTTGGGAGTATGAGTACTACAAGAAAGTCCGTGCCGACCAACCTGGATTTTATAACGATGTCTGCACGTTGGTGTCAAGTAATAGACATGAAAAAGTAAAGATTGTGGAAACTATTTACAAATGGATAGGACACCGGTATAATAATCCAAAATGGCTGAGGAGGATTACCGAAATGAATATGAATTCTTATAGTTATATCATCGAATCCTATAGCCATCATCATAGTTAAGCGTTTGTAGTACGGATTAACGAGTCCGTAGGTGCAAACGCTTCTTGGCGTTATACCTGCGGACTTGAAGCATAAGAGTCATGCGGGTATTTTTATTATCCTGCATGGCTCTTTTTTGCATTGTTTGGGGCTTTACCTGAAACAGCTTCGAAGTCATTAAAATTATTGGAGGTCGATGAAGGATGTCGAGAATTATGTATGCTTTACCAGAGGACCAAGAGCTGATAAAGGAGAGGCTGGCCTCGCACAAAACGCTGTTTACCCGCGAGGTATTAAACGGGGTTCTGCAAATTTTTGACGAGGTTGCTGCACAGGGGGACGAAGCAATCCGAGATTTGACGCAGAAGTTTGACGGTGTGACAGTAGAGCAGTTATTGCTTACGCAGAGCTATGTTCAGGACTGTATCGCTTCCTTGCCTTCTGCCTTGCGCAATGCGGTGGAACAGGCGATACGGCATGTGCAGGAGGTAAATCGGGCTTTGCTGCCTTCCTCGTGGGAGCGGGAGATTCGCCCCGGAACGATGGTCGGAGAAAAGGTGACTCCACTGGACCGCGTAGGCATATGGATTCCGGCCAGGAAAGGGCCGCTCCTGTCCACCTCCATTATGCTGGTTGCCGCGGCGAAAGCAGCGGGTGTCCCTGAGATTATCGTCGGCATGCCTCCGCTAAAGGACGGCTCTGCCGACCCGGGTACCGTAGCGGCTGCGAAGCTGGCCGGAGCAGACCGGTTCGTCATCGGCAATGGCGTAGCTGTCATTGCAGGCTTAGCCCAAGGAACCGAGTCGATCCCTGAGGCAGACGGTATTTTCGGGCCGGGTCCGGGCGGCATCGCGGCGGCCATGAGCCTAGTTATGACCTGCGGCAAAAGGAGCGCGCTTGGCATCGGTCCTACGGAAAGTATCATTGTTGCTGATGAAACGGCCGATCCCCGGCTTACCGCTTACGATCTCATCAACGAGGCGGAGCATGGCCCCGACTCCACCTCCATTCTGGTAACGACCTCTGCGGAGCTGGCATCCCAAGTAGAGAAGCAGCTCTATGAATGCATCGAAGAAGTGGAAGGAGTAAGAAAGACTTACTTACGGCAAGTATTCGGCCCTGAGGGCAAAGGAGCCATTATTGTTACGCCGGATATCGGGCAAGCTTGTGATTTTATCAATGCATTTGCCCCCGAGCACTTGATGATTGTTTGTGCAGAAGAGCAGGAGAAGCGGGTCATGGGGCTGGTGCGCCATGCAGGGGAAATTCTGATTGGCGGCAGTACGCCGTTCTCCGCAGCTAACTACGGGATAGGCATTACGGCTGTGCTGCCTACGAATCATTTTGCCAAGTCGTTCTCAGGGGTGACCTCCAAAGATATGGTGAAGGTGTCGACGATCGGGAAGCT
The DNA here is from genome assembly GCF_014873645.1 of Paenibacillus sp. OAS669. Taxonomy (NCBI): domain Bacteria; kingdom Bacillati; phylum Bacillota; class Bacilli; order Caryophanales; family Paenibacillaceae; genus Paenibacillus; species Paenibacillus sp. OAS669. The sequence continues at coordinate 267,588 of NZ_JADBDR010000009.1, read as the reverse complement.
GAACCGGGAAGCGCTTCGGGGTCTGTATCCGATGATTCGTGAGCTGGGTGCCTACGAACAGCTGCCTTGCCATGTGAAAGCGGCTGAAATCCGTGTGAGAGATGCGGCTAAGTAAGAAGTGTCCTAGGGAAAGCAACCGTCCAAATACACCTTCATCATCGGGAGTAGTCCGCTGTACAGATGGCCTGTCGGCAGTATATTCTTAAGATGTGAGATTTTTTTTGAAGGGGGAAACCCGGATGCAGCTTATTGCCATGCTGACCATGCTAATTGATCACATCGGTTTGGTTTTCTTTCAAGATCAAGCCATATGGCGGATGATTGGGCGGATTGCTTTTCCCATCTATGCTTACTTTATTGTGCTGGGTTACAGCCGAACAAGGAATTTGAAGCTGTATATGGTTCGTCTCTTTCTCATCGCTCTCATCTCGCAAGTTCCCTTCATGCTGGCGTTTGGTACCCGAGGAGTGAATGCGGTAGGAACGCTGCTGATGTGCGTCATCATTTTATATCTTATCGATCATACGGCAAAATGGATCTGGATCCCCGCGGCACTGGTCCTGTCGGCCGGTATGGAGGTTTTCAGCTTCGACTACGGCTTGTACGGCGTGCTGCTGGTGCTGATCTATAAATATACGAAAAGCCATTCGATGGTGTTGTGCCATTTTGCATTAAACGTCTTGTTTCTATTTCTGAAGGGCTGGGTTATCGAAGCCTACAGCATCATTACAACGATAGCCATTGTGTATGCTCCGACCGTATGGAAGCAGGTGGAAGGAATTCGGATGCCCAAGTGGGTATGGAGAAGCTTTTACCCTGTACATTTGATGGTGCTTGCGATAGTGGAATTTATATTGTCTATGAAGCCATAAAGATAAATGTCACGAAGCCGACGCTGGCCATGCCGCAAAGTCGGTTTTTTTGCCGCGGGCGGGGACCCGATTTTTAAGGAAGGATTAAGAATTTGTGTGACAATCTGTTAAGTTTTGGAAGGTAGACTAAGCACCATAACTGAACGGTTATACCATTCCAATAAGTAAGGGGTAATGACGATGAAACGATGGATGGCATGTCTGATCCTTACAGGTTTATTCATTCTGGCAGGCTGCTCACAGCCCATTGCATTTAGCGGGAATAGCGAGTTATGGAAAGTCGATTGCTCGGTGGATCTATCCGCAAAAGTTCAATCCTACGCTATCGAGTATATCGGCAAAGAAAGCCAACCTATATCGAGAGTGGAGTATGCCTTTGAGAACAGCAAAAATTTCAACAGCAAAGGGAAGAGCGATACCCCATCGCGCCACCTAGTGATGACGGGAAAGGGGACGATGACCAAGCCTTATGAGGAGGAAAAGAGCTTTAAAGTCCGTATTCAATGGGATGGAAAAGAGGAGACGATTGCGGTGGTGAAGAAGTAAGATTGCCTGTCTATATCCGATTTGTCTTTGGTCGCCTAACCTAAGGGTCGCTGTTGACTTCGTAAACATTTAGGTCTATTGTTAAAACATACGCTACCGTATCCTGAGGTGAGTTATGCAATTAACGAGAGAAGATTGGGTCCAAGCGGGGGTCCGTACATTGGCTGAGGCTGGTGTCCACGCCGTGCGGGTCGAGGCGCTCGCTCGAGTGCTTCGAATTAGTAAAGGGAGCTTTTACCACCACTTCCGAGACCGCCAGGAGCTGCTGGACTCCATAATGGATCATTGGGAAGAGAATGCGACACAACGGATCATTCGTAGTTCGGAGCAAGATCCAATCACATTGGAGCAGCTGCTTCATATTAGCATGGATAGCGATAAACGATTGGAGAAGGCCATTTATGCATGGGCCAAGGATGACCCTGCTCTGGCTGCCCGGTTAGCTGGAATCGAAGAGCAAAGAATCCGCTATGTTGCCATCCTGTATCAAAGAAAAGGGCTGCAGGCCTCTGAAGCGATAGAACGGGCTCGACTCACTTATATGGCCTATGTGGGATGGATGGTTCGGTTTGAGTCTAGCATAGACTGGGATGCAAAAAGACTACTGCTGATTTTATCCAAAATATGATCATGGATGTCCCTAATACGGTTGTACAGCCAGCTGTGCAGCCCGGAAGGGACATAAAAAATGGCATTACATACGCCATCGTATGTTTCGGCGAATTGGTTGTACACTTTTTGCAAGAAAATCGGGATGAGGAGGACTTGCCATGAAATTTGTCATGATTATTTCCGCACTAAGTCTTTTAAGCTGCATCGGCATCCTGCATGTTTACTGGGCCTTTGGGGGACGATGGGGAAGCACGGCGTCAATACCTTCCCGAGCGGGAAGCGATAAGCCTGTTTTTGTTCCTAGTAAGGTTGGTACACTGATTGTCGCTGTGCTTCTGTTCGGTGTGTGCTTCGTTCTTGTTATTCAGAGCGGCTATGTGCCTTATTTTAAGCCAATGGTATGGACACGCTGGGGGTGTATGGCTTGTGCTATCGTGTTCTTTCTTCGAGCGATAGGTGATTTCAACTATGTAGGATTTTTCAAGAAAATAACCCATTCTAATTTCGCTAGAAATGATACTTGGCTTTATAGCCCGCTATGCTTTTTCTTCGGGTTAGCTTATGGGATTGTATGCTTTTGAACAGCGCTGCTTCAGTAAGCGTATACAAAAATACTCTTGACACATCGCCTCATACTAATTAGTATGAAGTTGTGGTTAATTGGGTGATCCAATTACCCTGTGATCATCACAACGCGGAAAGGTTAATGACCATGACCATTAAGAAGATTAAATACCATAGGGTGTACGAGGACGTCATCGAGCAGATCGAGAACCTGATTCTCGAAGGCAATCTGGCTCCGGGCGATGTACTGCCTACGGAGAGGGAGCTGGCTCAAGCGTTTGGCATCAGCAGAGGGACTCTGCGCGAAGCCTTCCGCATCTTGGAGCGGGAGGGGCTGATCGAGACCCGTCCGGGTGGAGGACGCTTTCTTAGCAAAAATCTAAGCAAAGCCGAAGACCAGAAGCGAATTATCGAGAACATCGAAAGGGCGACGATTATCGAGCTGCTGGAAGCACGGGAAATTTTCGAGACCGGCATTGTGGAGCTGGCCGCGAAGCGGGCGACCGAGCAAGATATTCAGGAAATTGAAAGCGCCCTTGAACGATGGGGCACCATCGACAGCGACTCGGAGGATCCGATGAGTCCTGACCAGGCGTTTCATCTATCGATTGCCAAGGCGACGCACAATGTCGTGCTGGTTAATCTGATCGAGCTGCATATGGATCTCCTGCAGAAGACAGCGACGAAGACCGTCGATATCCCTGGCCGGAAAGCGGAAGTCTATAAAGAGCACTTTCAAATTCTCCAAGCGATTAAAGAGAAGGACCCGCAGAAGGCGAAGGAAGCGCTGCTGTTCCATATCGGCCAAGTGAAGCAAAATATTATGTTGAATAAAGTGGAATCAAACGGATGATTGCATCCTTTTGATCATTTAATTGGGTCACCCAATTATCCAAAAACACCTCTTTCTCCATCGGACTAATCTGCATTAGAATCTTCTTTCCTTAGCAACAGATCTAAAGACCTTGTTGTAACCGATTACAACAGCGATGCACACTTCGAGCATGAGCTCCTGTTGCAGCAAGCCTTCGTTCCTCAGCAGAAGCTTAGCAATATGCAGCGCAGCAATAATACCAAATACATCGATGGCACTTGGACAAGTGGAGGGAGTATATGACAAAAGAACAATTCAAAATACTGGCCCCTTGCGGCATGCTGGGGTACGGTTTTCCCAAGGCGTCCTTCTTGAAAGGCATGGCGCATGAGCCGGATGCGATCGTAGTGGATGCCGGTTCCACCGACGCGGGGCCACATAAGCTGGGCGCTGGCACGGCCATTGTCAGCAGGCAGGCCTGCAAGAAGGACCTGGAGATCATCATCACGGAAGGTGTTAAGGCAGGCATACCGGTCATCATCGGCTCTGCCGGAGGAAGCGGGGCGAAGGTCCATGTGGAATGGACGCAGTCGATCATCATGGAGATCCTGCAGGAGCACGCGATCGGGGGAGTCAAGCTCGCCACCATATGGGCGGATATCCCCCATGAGGTTGTGGCAGCGAAGCAGCAAGCCGGACAGTGCGAGCCGCTTGGCTTGTCGGTAGCGCCGCTGACACCGGAAAGGCTGGAGGCAACAAGCCGCATCGTCGCGCAGATGGGCCACGAGCCGATCATCGAAGCTCTTGCGGCCGGAGCAGATATCATCGTCTGCGGACGCGCTTATGATCCTTCGCCGTTCGCGGCGGTTGCGATGTACCACGGCTTCGATACGGCGCTCGCCTATCATCTCGGCAAAATTCTCGAATGCGCCGCCTTATCGGCAGAGCCGGGGACGACGAAGGATAGCATGCTCGGAACGCTCAAGCGCGATTCCTTCATCGTCCAGCCGCTGAGCGACGCCCGCAAATGCACAGCCGTATCGGTCGCCGCCCATACGTTCTACGAGAAGGATCACCCGTATATTTTGCACGGGCCGGGAATGATACTGAACCTTGAGCAGTGCACCTTCACCGAGTTGGGTGATGGCAGCGTCGAAGTGAGAGGCAGCCGGATCGAAGAGACGCCGGTGTACAAGATCAAGCTGGAAGGCGCCATGAAGGTAGCTTACCGGACATTCGTCGTAGCAGGAGTTCGCGATCCTCTGCTGATCTCCCGCATAGAAGAGGTGGAGGAGCTCGTAAAGCAGCAGGTCAGAGACTACTACAGTGAGATTGCGCCGGACGATTACCGCATTCATTTTATCAATTATGGCTTGAATGGCGTGCTCGGCGAGCTGGAGCCGCAGCGTACTCCCGCCCATGAATTGGGCGTCGTATTCGAGGTCGTGGCTAAGACGCAGGAGCTGGCGAATGCCATCTGCAGTTCGGTGAGATCGACCTTCCTGCACTACGGCTATGAAGGACGCAAAGCGACTGCAGGCAATCTGGCGTTTCCTTTTGCCCCGAGCGATGTGCCGTTCGGCGCCGTGTATGAATTCTCCGTCTATCACTTGATGGAGGTTGCCGATGGATTGGAAATGTTCCCTATCGAATATACGGAGGTGCAGCCATGAAGCTGTATGACGCAGCAGCCGTTATGCGCAGCAAGAACAGCGGGCCTTTTGAAATTACGGTCGATGTGCTGTTCACCGATCCCGCTATTTACTACCGAGTCAAGGAGCAGGAGCTGATTACCAAGCCGCTCGTATCCCGGCTCTACAGCATTCCGGAGGAGAGCATTACGCATATCGTATTTTTCGATCAGGCGCTCGGGTTCAAGATTACATTCTCCCGTAAAGTATCGTCCGGCACGTTCCTCGACCGCGACGTGTACGGAGCTCAGCAGCACGCGCCGTTGATGGAACTGGAAGTGAACCTATGAAAGTGAACGAGGCAGCAGACCCATCTGTTCGCACGAGCGCTGCCGCACCCGGCTTTATAGTGAAGCGGGATTATAACCTGAACAAAAATTTCCCCATTCATATTTCACGCTGGATGCCAAGTATTTTTATGGAACCGTTCCATTGGCACACCTCGTTTGAGGTCGGATATTGCATGGAGGGGAAGGGACTTTTTCACTTTGAGGATAAGAGATATGAGATCAACACAGGCGATGTGTTCGTTGTGAGTCATATGGAACAGCATCGGGCGCAATCCGACCCCTTAAAGCCATGCCAATTCCACTTCTTGAAGTTTGACGGCTCTTTGATAGATGGAGGGGAGAATGAACTGTTAGCCCCGTTCTTTATGAAGTCGCCGTATTTTGGGAATAAAATCGATGGGAATCAGCAGACAGCCGTACAGATTGGAGCGCTTCTGAGAGACATTTGGAGCGAAATGCAGGAGCAGGACCGGGCGTACACGAGTATGGTTCGAGGATTATTGATCCAAGTATGCACCCATCTGTTCCGCCATTATGCCAAAGAAATACCTGCGGAAGAGTGGAACCGCTCGTTGCAGGCCTATAAGAAATTGCAGCCGGCGCTCGGATTGATTCACCATCAATATCATGAAAATATTCAGCTGAAGGATCTGGCCGCCAGCTTATCCTTAAGCACGTCCCGGGCTTATCATTTGTTTAAAGAAACGATGGGAGAGGGCTTCAAAGAATATTTGACCAAAATCCGCATTCACGAGTCGAAAAAGAGATTGAGCGATCCCAATGTATCGATTACCGAAGTGTACCTGTCATGCGGCTTTCAAGGTCATGCTTCCTTCTACAGATCGTTTAAACAAATTGTAGGAATGACGCCAAAGGAATTCAGAAAATATATGCTCACTTTGTGAGAATAGCTATTTTTGAGAAGAATTGAAGTGAATTGAAGAGGACTCCAGCGCCGTAATTCATTACAATTTAATGAGTAGAAATAAGCGCTTTCATGTTGAGCGTTAAGGCAGCTTAACAATCAGCTTAGAATTTTACCAGACAAGAGGTGAGAATGACCAAGTGAACACTAGAATGAAGCGAATGTGGGCAGATAAAACACTGTATCTTATGCTGCTTCCCTGCATCATCTATTTCGTGCTGTTCCACGTATGGCCGATTATCGGCATGAAGCTGGCCTTCTACGATTACCGTATTCTCGGCGATCATGAGTACGTCGGTCTCAAATATTTCAAGGAGCTGTTCAGCACCCCGGTTTTCGCCAATGTCTTACAGAACACCTTAATTATTAGCGCGATGAAAATGTTTCTTATTTTCCCGATCCCGATCTGCTTTGCCTTGATGCTGAATGAGTTCGCCAACGGGAAGTTCCGTAAAGCGGTGCAGGTCGTGTCGTATTTGCCGCATTTTTTATCGTGGGTCGTTATTGCAGGCATTTGGTTCGAGTTCCTGTCCCCATCGACCGGGGCGGTCAATGAATTCGTGAAGGCGCTCGGCATGCCGGCCAAAGATTTTCTCACCGACAAAGACAGCATCCGCTGGGTACTGCTTGCAAGTGAAGCTTGGCGCAGTATCGGCTGGGACTCGATCATTTTTTTAGCCGCCATTATGGGTGTCAGCCCCAGTCTGTATGAAGCCGCTTACGTCGATGGAGCAAGCCGCTGGCATATCGTGACGAGAATCGTGCTGCCGCACTTATATGTGCCGATGGTGACTATCTTTATCCTGAATGTCGGCTTCATTATGAATGCCGGGCTGGATCAGGTACTCAACTTCACGAATGATTCCGTCAACAGCCAAATCGACATCATCGATACGTACGTATACCGCGTCGGTCTGATCAACGGGCAATATTCATTCGCAACGGCAGCCAACCTGTTCAAAAGCTTGATCGGCGTCGTGCTCGTGCTGTCCACGCATTTTATCTCGAAGAAATTAACGAACAAAGGTGCATGGTAAGGAGGTGGATGCATCATGCTAGATAGAAGGCTTACCGTTCCCAAAGTGATCATCGGACTGGTTCTGACGCTGATTACCTTAACGATGTTCGTCCCGATCATAAACCTGCTGGCGAGAGCTTTATCCCATCCGGCCAAGGTATATCTGCTCCATGGGTACGAAATATGGCCGAGAGGCTTCTCGTTCATTAACTTTCAAGTCGTTCTCAGCAACCCGATTGTCGGGAGAGCGCTGCTCAATTCGGTATTTATTACGGTGGTCGGCACGTGCTTGAGTATCTTTTTTACGACGATTGCCGCTTATGTATTGACTCGCAAACATCTGGCCTTCAAAACGCCGATCATGATCTTTCTTATCATCATTATGATTTTTGAGCCGGGGATCGTGCAGGAGTACATGGTCGTTAAGGACCTCCATTTGCTGGATAGCCTGTGGGCGATGGTGCTGTACCGGATGATTAACGTCTATTACCTGATCATTATGATGCGGTTTCTGGAGGAAATCCCGGATTCGCTAATTGAAGCAGCCAAGATCGACGGGGCGGGGCATATGACCCTGTTCATGAGAATCGTCATGCCGCTGGCGCGCATTCCGCTGTTAACGATAGGGATGTTCTATGCGATTGCCAAATGGAATGAGTTTTTCAAATCGAGCATCTTCCTGTCCAGCCGGGAAAATACGGTGCTGCAGGTGCTCCTGAGACAATTCGTCGTTGAGCGGGACACGACAACCCTGGTCGGCGCTGTCGATCTATTGAAGAACAACAACATTGCCCAGCTCGATTTCTCATCGTTGAAAGCGGCTACAATCATTATCGCGATGGTTCCGATTCTCATGCTGTATCCGATCATCCTGAAATATTACACCAAAGGGGTCATGGATGGCGGCGTCAAAGAATAATTCCAATTCAGATCAATGGGGAGGAAGACAGAAATGAAAAAAATGTTCACCCTAATGGCAGCCGGCTTAATGGTGGTAACGACCGCCTGCAGCTCCGGCGATACGAAGGCTCCAGCCGATTCGGCACAAGGTGCATCCGGACAACAGCCTGTGACCATTACGATTGTCGATAAAGATTTGACCCCGGACGACAAGCTGCTCAAGGGCATTGAAGAAGGCATGAAGGCCGAAGGAAAAAATGTGAAGCTGCAGATCGTTCCCGTACAGAGCGGTACCTACTCCGAGAAGCTGGGGCTGCTGCTGCAAAGCGGCAACATTCCCGACTTGATCTACTTCCAGGGCGGGGATTACCAGTTCGCGGTGACGCAAAAAATTCTTGAGGATTTGACGCCGTACATCGAGAAATCCACCTATGTCAAAGCCTCCATGAATGAGTACAACAAGGAAAGAACGAAGAACTATCCGTATCTTGTCTGGCTGTCTCCGACCAGTAACTCGGTTCCGGTGGTTCGTCAGGATTGGCTGAACAAGACGGCTTCCGGCAAAGATCTGCTCGCGAATCCGACGATCGACAACTACTATAACTTCCTCAAGGAAGTGAAGGACAAGAACGGCGCCAAGTTCGCCTACACAACCGCAGGCACCTTGGATGAGCTCGATGCGACCTTCGGTCAGGCGTTCGGTCTGACTTCGACGTGGATCAAAGGCTCCGACGGCAAATATGCTTTCGGCAAAACAACCTCGTTCGAAAAAGACAAGCTGGAATTTTACGCGAAGCTGTATAAAGAAGGCCTGCTCGATCCCGAGTTTCTGACGAAAAAATGGGATACGAAGGAAAAAGCGTTCTACGACGGTCAAGCAGCCGTTATCGCAGGTACGCAAGGTAAGGTTATCGATATTTACAATACCAAAGCGATTTCCCAAAATGGCGCGAACGCGAAAATCATGCCGCTTCCTCCGGCCAAAGGCAAGGGCCAAGGCTATACGCCGGTTGACGTCAGCAAGGAAAGCCGCGGCTTCGCTATCGGCAAAACGTCCAAGAACAAGGATATGGCTTTCGCCGTACTGGAGTTCCTGGCTAGCCCCAAAGGGCAAATGCTCGATAAACTTGGCGTAGAGGGCGAGCAGTACAAGATTGTAGATAACAAAATCAAATTAACGGATAAATTCGCCGAATGGTATGCGCGCTTTGTCGAGTCAACGGTGAACTTCAAGCCGGACAAAGAATTCGATCCATCGACACCGTACTTGTCCGAGTCGGCTGCCAAGTCGCTGGAGATGATGGCATCCATGTCCTCCAAGGACAACAGCTTCATCATCCCTGCCGAGCTGGCTGCCAAGTGGGATGCCTGCAACGCGTTGTATAAGGAATTTGCCGCGAACGTCGTTACAGGCAAGAAATCGATCGCCGATTTCGATAAATTCGTACAGGATTGGAACGCGGCTGGCGGTAAGGAAATGACCGAGTATGCGAATAAAACGATCAAGTAAAACGTTGACTTAGCTAAGCAAAGGGTAAGGCAGAATCAGATAAAAAAGCTTGGAGTGTGGAGCTGTCGGCTTCGCACTCCCGGTATGGATGGGAGAGCAGGCTCATGATTTCTTTTGCAGACCGGGTCAAAGGAGTCGTCTTCGGTACCGCCTTTGGCGATGCGATGGGGGCAGTCGTGGAGAAAATGACCCATGCCCAGATCAAGGAGCAATACGGCCGGATCGAAACGGTCAAGACCAAGTGGTGGAAGGCGGATTGGCCGGAGACGTCAAGGCTCGGCAGAATGAGGGGGCAGGGCATCGTAACGGATGACACGCTCATGACGCTGGCGCTGATGAATGTGTACTGCACGGAGCGCCGCCATCTGGACGCGTACGACATGGCCAACGAATTCGTCAAGGAAATCGCGTTCCGCCCAAGATATATACCCGAATTCGGACGGGAAGCGCTGATCCTGGATCGGTTGTTTTATCCGGAGAAGCATATTTTCAACCGCCATGTGCTGGCGAACTGCGAGCCGCGCGAGGGCGGCTACGGCAATATGGTCAATTGCGGAGCGGCTATGTATATTGCTCCGATAGGTATGGTGAATGCATGCAATCCGAAGGCGGCTTACGATGAAGCGATTCTGTTCGCCTCCGGCCATCAGCTGAGCTATGGCCTGGAAGCGGCGGGGGTGTTGGCGGCTTGCGTCGCCAAGGCATTCGAGCCGGGCGTGAGCGTCCAAGATATCGTGGATACGGCGCTTCGCTATGCGAAGGACGGGACGAAGCAGGCGATTCACGACGTGTGCGCGAAGGCGCTGGAGCTTCGGGCGGTGAAGCAGGAGCGGAGCAGGGTCGTGCAGGCTTTGCACGAGGCGATGGTCCCGTACTCACCGATGGGCGACGACGTCAACCGCAGCATCGACAAGCTTGGCATCCCGTCGAACCATTATACGCCGAGCCGGCTGTTCTCCATCGAGGAGCTGCCGTTAGCACTCGCCTACATCGTGCTGCATGACGGCGATCTGCTGGAAGCGGTCAAGGATGGCGTCAGCTCCGGGCGCGACACGGACTCCATCGGCGTCATGATCGGCGCGATTCTCGGAGCGATGCAGGGCGTGCAGGCGATTCCAGCTGATGAAATCGCCGCGCTGGAGGAAGCGAACAAGCAGGATTTCCAGACGCAGTGCGACCGATTCATCGAAGCGGCTTCGGCGATCATTCAAGAAGATGTGCATTTTAACGAGCGCAGACAACAGCTGCTTCGTTCAATACAATAAAGGCGGTGGACTTATCATGATTCCTACCAATTATTTGGAAAAAGTATACTCCGGCTACCTCGGCATGAATATCGGCATCCGCTTGGGTGCCCCGGTTGAGCCGACCATCTGGACTTATGAACGTATTAGAAATACTTACGGTGAAATTACCGATTACGTCAAGGAATTCAAGAACTTCGCGGCCGACGACGACGCGAACGGCCCTTACTACTTCCTGCGTGCGCTTTATGATGATGCCGTCGATCGGGATGTAACTCCGAACGATGTTGCTCGCGCATGGCTGAACTATGCCCGTGAAGGCGTTGGCATGTTCTGGTGGGGCGGCTACGGCGTCAGCACCGAGCATACCGCCTTCATTAACTTGAAGAACGGCATTCCAGCTCCGCAAGCCGGTTCTATCGAGCAGAACGGATTGATCATCGCCGAGCAGATCGGCGGGCAAATTTTTATCGACACGTGGGGGCTTGTGAACCCCGGCAACCCTAAGAAAGCCGCCGACTTCGGCGAAGCCGCAGCCCATGTATCCCACGATGGCGAAGGCGTGCTGGGCGCAAGATTCTTCTGCGCGGCGATTGCCCAAGCGTTCCTGACCTCGGATATTAACGAGATTATGGAAGCGGGACTTGCGCAAATTCCTGCGGACTCACTCTACGCGCAGGTAGCCAGAGCCGTGCTGGCGTTCCACGCCGAGCATCCGGATGACTTCCGCGCCTGCCGGGATATGCTGGAAAGAGACTGGGGTTACGATAAATATAAAGGCGTCTGCCACATTATCCCGAACGCAGGTGTCTGCGTTCTCGCGATGATCTACGGCCAAGGCGACTTCAACCGCACCGTCGAGATCGCGACCATGTGCGGCTGGGATACCGATTGCAATGCGGGCAACGTCGGTACCGTGCTCGGCGTAGCCGTCGGATTGGAAGGCATTGCGGACAAATACCGCAAGCCGATCAACGATTCTATCGTCATGTCGGGTATTTCCGGTTATCTCAATATTCTGGACATTCCAAGCTATGCCAAGGAGCTGGCCATTCTCGGCTACCGTTTGGCGAAGGAGCCTTGCCCGCAGGAGCTTCTGGACAGCTTCAAGGAGAACGAAGTCTACTTCGACTTCGAGCTGCCGGGCTCGACCCATAACATTCGTGTGTCCGATCCGTTCTTCTGTCAAGCGCGCCATTCTACGGAAAAAGCGTTCAAGGGAACCGGCTCCCTCGAAGTGGTTTTCGACCGTATGGTCCGCGGGGAGAAATCCAAAGTATTCTACAAGCCATTCTATACCCGCGACGACTTCAGCGACGAGCGCTATTCGCCGACCTTCGCGCCGCGCGCCTATTCCGGCCAGAAAGTGTCGATGAATATCTTCCTCGACCAATGGAGCGGCAACGAAACGATGGGCATCGCCCCTTACGTCCGCTTGGCCAAGAGCAAGAAGGAGCTTGTCCAAGGCTATATCAAGCTCGTGAATCAAGAATGGATTCATGTCGAGTTCGACATCCCGGATTCTGAAGGCGAACAGATCGACGAAGTCGGCATTGTTCTCGAAGCCTACTCGACCCGCAAGCCGAAGAGCCTCGGCCGTGTCTTCATTGATGAGTTCCGCATATATGGCAAAGCGAACTACAGCATCGACTTCAGCAAGCAATCGATGGACTTCGGCTGTGTGACGCCATTCGCCCACAACCACGGCGCCTGGAGCCTGGTCGACGGAACGATGTACCTAATGACCGCTGAGCCTAGCGAGGCGTATACAGGCAGCTACTTCGCACGGGATTACTCTGTGTCGGTGAAAATCAACCCGCAGATCGGCGACTCCCATCTCGTAGCCATTCGCGCCCAGGGCGCTATGCGCGGTTACCACGCAGGCTTCGACGGGAAGGACCAAGTCGCGATCTATATCAATGACTTCGGGTACAAGAAGCTCGTATCGGCCAGCTATGCTTGGCAGCTCAATCAGGAGTATGATTTGAAGGCAACAGCGCAAGGGAATACGATCACGTTCAGCATTAACGGCGAGCAAGTGCTGACGCATACGGATGATACATGGGGATATGGTATGTACGGAGTGAGCACGTTAGGTGTTGCGAGAGCTTATTATAGCGATATCAGAGTGACGGAGATTTAGGCCAATGGTGTCCTGGGCAGCGATATGGTGATGCGCACGAGCCGCATCCCCGAATTTGGGGAGACGATGCAGGGAGAGGGCTTCTTCCTCTCCCCCGTGGCAAGGGAGCAAATCAAGACGTCGCCTGCGCAAGTTAGGAGCAGCTCTCCGCCGACGCTGTCATGCTTCAGCTAGAGATTTCATTGGATACTGTATATGAAGCGGTTCGTATGCTGAAGGGAAAGGTACCGATCTTCCTGAATCCGGCACCGGCTTTGCGAAAAGATGAAGAGATTTTGCGTGGCGTAGATTATTTTACGCCGAATGAAAATTGAGTGCCGCCTTTACACGGGTGTGGAGATTCGGAACACGGACGACACTCTACGCGCTTTGAATGTTTTGCAGAGGAAGGGGATAGTGTACCCTCTCATTACGCTGGGCGAGAAGGTAACAAGTACTATAACGGGACGGAGAATGTGTGTAAAGAGGCTCGCAAGGTGGCGGCTGGTGGCACCACCGCGGCGGGAGATACGATCTTCGGAACGATGGCCACGATGATGGTCATGGGTAAGAGTATGGACGAAGCCGTAGACATAGAACAGAGGGCTTCGGCTATTGGGGTGACCCGATTTGGGGAACAGGAGGCGATTCCCGGGGTTGGGGAGATTTAATAGGTGAATATATTAGTTTTATGGCCATCTTTCATTTTAGAGGATGGTCTTATTTGTTGTGTTTTAATTTAAATAAATATATTTTAACACTTGCATAAATATCGGTTTTAACATCTGCTCATCTTGATAATTTTAGTGATACGCTTTATATTACTGGATAATTGTAGGAATTTATCCAAAAGTGTCGAAATCTATATTTATAAGGAGTGTGATTAATGGCACGGGAAGTACGTAAGTAAATGAGCCAAAAAACCTGTTTTTATTATTATTTATGGCAAGTAAATTGTGTTGTATGTATAGAACAAACGTAAATATAAAAGCTATTATCTAATAATTAATGGGGTTTGTGGGAAATATTAAGCGATGCTTTAAAGGAAGAAATCGTATGATTAATCAACATATTTACATCCTTTGGATGAAAAATGTAAATTTTAAAGGTTTTTTCTGGAATATGTCGAATATAAATTACAAAACATAGTACTTTAGACAGGGATATTGTTTGTGGTTATTCCATAATTCGTTTTTTTCTATTACTAAGTAGTTGGAGGGAAATATGAATTCGTTCGTACGGTACTTAGATCAATTTAATGTTCTTTCACCAAACCATTCGAAAATCTACGATGAATATTCTAGTTCATCTGACGAGTATAGCATCAAAATTGAAACTAAGATTGAGCAATTTTTGATAGACATTTTTCTATTGAACCCCAGAAGTGTAATTATGACGGGAAACGCTGGTGATGGTAAAACCCGTTTATGTCGCTCGGTTTATGAGAAGATAACAGGTTCAAAGTTAGAACAATGGCCTGAGAGCGGTATTATTGATGTCCCATTTGACAAAGGAACCATACGAATTGTAAAAGACTTATCTGAGTTGACTGAAAGTATCATTTATGAAGAACTTGATCAACTACAATCATATATGATAGATCATCATGAAAAAAACGTTTATTTCCTTATCGCTGCTAACGAGGGTAAATTGACGAAGTTTCTTTCACAGCATCCGTCTCTAAATGATTTATATTTTCAGGTTAGAAATCGCTTTTTGGATTATAAAAACAATGATAGTGAGCTGCACTTGGTAAATTTGCAAGATGTTACCTCTTCAATCTATGCAGAACGGATCTTAGAACTATGGAACAAGGAAGAAAATTGGACTAGTTGTAATGCTTGTCCTAAGCAAAATCGTTGTATTATATCACTTAATCATCGCAGAATGTCACAAGATAGGGTGATGCAGCGTCTCGTTGAACAGTATCGTCTTATCGATTGCTTAGGAATCCACATCACAATGAGAGAAATATTGATCCATTTAAGTTATGTCATCACAGGTGGGTTAACATGTGAAGATGTATTACAAGCGGATTACGAGGATATGGAGAAATTATCTGATTTAGTTTACTATGAAAATTTTTATGGAACTAATATTCCAGAGAGTAGCACCGGGGAAATGGGAGCAATTCGTCATTTTAAAAGATTGAATCCAGGGGAAATTTCTATCTCTATGATCGATGATTTTTTACTAAATGGGGATATAAGTGGCGACGATCACGTGGTTAATAGCCATAATGAGATTTTTAATGAAGAAGTTGATATGCTTTTTGGATATTACCGCAAATTGATCGATCTTTATCGTACGCATAATCCTCATATGGATCAAAAGAAAATATTCGAGAAGATGTCTAAGTTTCGACGTAAGTATTTCTTTGAAACTAATGAACAGAATCAGGATATGAGGAAACTTTTAATCCCTTATCGCTATTTTTATCGGTATTTAGATGGATTGTCTAATAAACAATCGCATTCATTGATTCGTAGGGAATTAATACAAGGGCTGAATGCAGCATTTTCTAAGAAACTTGTTAGTAGGTCCGAAACACAACTTTTTGCAGTAAACGAAAATTTGATGATCCATCAAGTTTTCTCTGTTAATCAAATCAAACTTGTTGAGGACGCACCGCGGGTAGATATTGATTACGAACCTTCCCGATTTTTTATCTCTGTGAACCATGAAACAATACTAGAGATCAAACTTCCTGTGTTTGAATATTTACTCAGACTTGCTTCGGGGGGGTTATTTGTAACCTTAAAACAAGAGGTAGAGATTTTATTAAATACTTTTAAAAATGATCTCATTAAAAAAAGTGAGCTCGAAGAATACATTTTAAGCGTTTTCGCTTTAGATCCACAAAAAGGGGTTTATACTGCCCACAATATTGACATCGATTAACGGGGGTTGTTATATGGAGGCCAAAGATCAAACCTACTCATTAGATAAATTTACTTCTCAATTGTCTGCTCATATATGGGGACATCGGTTCAAAGACGGACAACGTGGCCCTGAATATGTTTTAGAGTTTCTAAATGTCTTGTTTGGTTCGGACTATTCCTTTAGTCAAGATACATATATAAGGAGAAAAGCAGTAGGACTAAGAAAGTTTGTTTTTGAAGGAGTTAAGGAAGGAAGTGTTCGTGATGTTTTAGTCCTTCATGATCATGAGAAGCAAAAATTACTTAATGCAGTTCAGGAGAATAATTTATATGTTTTAAAGCAGTTCCTTCGTAATCTTGAAATAACTTTGTACAACACGACTGGAAAAGAAGCCGATCGTTCTTGGTTTGCTAGAACTTTATATCCCTTGCATGAATCATTACTATATTTTGAATTAAGAAAAAAGGGTTCGGAGCTTTCTATTGAACGAAACTTCTTTGCCCGTGGCGGGGAACTATACTTTCTTATGTTAGCTTACGGTACAGATAACAACTTAGAACGACGAAGATTTATTGAGTCTCGGTTCCAAGAATTATTAAAGAGGAATAAGGTAATTGAGAAAGTAGTTAATAAAATATCAAGCGCCTTTGAAGAAAGTGAGAATACGAATGGGCTAATTGGAAGATTGAGATCAGATAAAAAGGATGAAAATATTCCGAAGCTTCCTGACCCAGAAGGGAACAAGGAATTATTTGAATTGTTTTCAAAAGAATTAGAACATCTTTTACATCTTGATGTAGATATATATGAAATGTTCCATTTACTTACTTCTCTTATTTGCTTCCAATTAACAAGATATATGCATGAACGTGCCTTTGTGTCTAAAGAAAACGAGCATATTTATTTTTGTGATTGTCTTGAGGGTAACAACAAACATATAACACAACTATCTGCCCTGAATTTTGATGAGCATGAAAATCTTATAAAAGTCAAGTTCGAATATGAATTTGAACGAAAATTTAAAGAGGCACTAGGTGATGAAGAACAGATTGAAAGGTTACTTCCCTCTTGGAGGGAAAACCCGAATGACATTATAGATATCCTAGGACTAGGTCAAATGCGCACAAGAAAGGATATCATTATTCGAACATTGCAAAAGTGCAAAAACGCCAAAGAAGTATATTCAAAGTTTTACTCTGTTGTGAAAGACGCAGTCTCAGATCAGTTGAAAAAACATCAACTTAACATAACTAGAGTACTGACAAGGGATGGTGGTTTTGCTACCTTCCGGCGAGGATCTGCAGCAAACTACCGGTATACAATTTCCGATACTTTTCTTCAGATGATTGTTTTTACAACAGTTAAGCCTGAAGAAAAGATGGAATATTACGAGTTTTTAGAGACCATCTATAGGCGTTATCAAATCGTAATAGGAGAAGCGCAGGCTAAGGAATGTGGATTATACAGCAAGTCCAATTTGAACGTTAGATATTTCCAGGAAAATGAGAAGGCTTTAAGAAACAAGTTAAGACAGAATGGCTTATTAATTGAATTTTCAGATGCTACAGCTATGATTCAAAATCCATATACAAGCTCGATGGAGGCTTATAGTTATGCATAATTCGTCAAATGAACTACTAGGGAAATGGATATTTGAGTTGGTTCTACAATATTTTATAGAGCAAAAAAAGCAGCATGCAGAAAAATTATTTCTTAAAATAGCGGGTGTGGATGATACGGCTATTTCCGCTGTACTTAACGTGTTTAGAAATCTGGAGCCACAGTTGGCATTACAATATAAACCAATCATTCGCACACTAAAGCATGTTGAGGGATTTGAAGATTATCGCTGCAACTCTCACGAGACAAGTACCTGGCTTCGTAATAACACTTTATTTGGAAGTTCACTAATTATTTTCTTGAACGATAATTCTCCTGAGGCTCAGAGTTTAGAAAATATTTTTACTATAGATGAAGCCCGCCTTATGAGTACAGAGGGGCTTAACGTTTTATTCAAAATTTTAGCTGAGCAAGTTGGGGTTTATCCTGAAGAACTGAATACACTAAAGACTTTTTTTTCAATGTTTCAAAAAATTACAGAACCTCAATTACGTAATGTACTATCCTTCATGGTAGGAATGATAGAGGATCCGAAAATATCAATTATTGATAAGATACAAGGCCATTTGAATGAATTATTACTTTTTTGTGATAATAAGCTTCAATTCACACAAAAGGAAGGTCTGCCGCGTTTAAGAAAGAACTACAGTTTGTCTCGTTTTGAGAGGGATGGAAGAGCAACTAATAAAGAAGAACTTGTAAACAATCTTTATAATTTTCTGAATAGTGAAGAAAGCAATCATTATGAACATGAGATTTGGGAACATGTGGATCCAGAAACATTCCGTAGGCACGCATTAGAGTTTATTAACAACCAGTCTACAACGTTCTTGAAGTATGAATTTGATCTTGTTTCGTCAGTATTTCAATTTAAAACTAAAAAACCGAAGACCAATCAAAAAGTAGCAGCGTTTGTCGAGCAGCTTGAAAAAGAACTATCAAGTGATCAAAGTAAACTTCTTTCAGATACCATGGAAGCAATTGATGAGGGTAATAATCCTGAAATGATTCAGGAATTTATTGAAGAGTTTAACGATGAACTTGCCACTGAACCTAGATTAAGGAAGGAATTGGAACGTTTAGTCGAACGGCAGCGGCACCCTCATGAATATCAAGAACTAACGGATGCTTTGTTATATGAAAGCTTTATAATGATTGAAGAAGTACATGAGGATGAAGATATTAACGACCCACAATTTCAGCTTTCAATCCTAGATCAGAATGTTAGTGAATCGGTTCTTAATTTATTGAAATTTTATCTTTGTAATTTAGAAAATGTCATACCTCGAATTCGTTTTGACTCTACAAGTTTACCTAATGTGGGAGATAAAGAAAAGGAGTCGAACGTATCTTTTGAACTTAAGTTGTTCTTGAATGGAAAAGAACATAATTCAAGAAAGTTTAGATTGATGCAGATTACGGCATGTCATTTGCCGGCTATGATTGAACAGTTCCGTGATGAACAATATATTCCTTATATTAAAGAATATTTTGGATCCGACTCTCAGCTTATTAATGTTCTGCAAGATGTTGAAGAGCGAATTAAAGGCTACATTGCCATACAAGAGCCAGGAGTGAAAGAAGCATATGAAGATTTTCACAATTTTGTGGTAATGTATACTTCTAACTTGAATAAGTCACTAGAGCAAGGTATTTGTAAACTTGATTTGGTTGCGCTGGAGCAGGAGCTAGAGAAGATTCTGCAAAACATTCATAGATCAACATTGATCTCCAAACATATCTATCAATATCTCAGTTGTTTAGGTGCTTTAGATCGTTATAAGTGTAAGAAGAATGAAATAGGGGCAGTATGTGAGAGAACGTTGACCTTGTTAAATCCTATTCGTCTAGTAAGTTATCTAAAACGGATGGGAAAAATTCAGGATGAATTAAACAAATGGATTGGTCACTTAATGGAAGGGTCAATTCGGATCGAAGAAATAGACGATTACTTACAGCATGTTTCAGACACGACGGCTCATTTATCACCTCACTATTTTGTTGCCGAAGGGGTAACTGGACAATATTTGATAGAGCAGCAAGAACGAATGGGTGAGGGATCTTTTGCTGTAAACGGAAACTCAAGTGGGGAGGAACAATTAGTTGAAACGTTCGCGGAAGAGCTGCTTAGTACAGTTAAGACATACTTTGAAGTATATCCCTACGCAAAGGATTGTTTAGATCTAGTTTTTCTATATTGTCCTCATGCAGAATACGTTACAAAAGCTGTAGACTATCTCTTTAAAAATACTGGGGTTCAAAAGATTAAAGTAGTTGTTCATAGTGACCGTAAAGGTGCTATTTTCCATGAATATTTTAATAATTGGCTTAGTCAGGAAGAACAATATTGGGATGGTTATAATAAGTTTCCAAAGGTTGATATTCAAGTTATCGCAGAAAAAGATATCAACCAAATAACACAAGTCTTATCTAATAATTTGCAGGATGCAGATATTGGTGTATTGGTCAATTATTTTGGACAAACCTCACATATCCAATACAGATTAGAAAAGGTAGATGTAAAGGACTCTGATGAATGGTTCGAAACGGTTTACAAAGAACCACTTAAGAAAGATGAGGCTATCAAACGAATCAGTTATGTAAGTGAGAGATTGCCTAAAGTGATGCAGTATTTTTATCAAATGCAGTACATTTTACAAAGTAATGAGAAAATCGGCGCTGAAGAGAACTTTTTGCTTCGTAATGTCATTTCGATTACAAATCTATCTGATACGCATCTTATTAATTTTATGCATGATCGTTTTAATTGGAGTCTTTTCATTGATCGGTATTTAGATAAATCCTTATTAAGACAAGTATCATCTAAGGCACAAATTATTCGGTATAAGTCAAAAGCGGGTAAGAATAAAGACTATAGAACTATTCTATCTTCTTCAAATTATATACGTAAACTAGCCAATGAAATAACAGACCATGCGTATTATGATCGTTTATATCAAAAATATGTTGCCATTCTTAAAAATCACAAAATAGATAGGAACATTATTATCCAGGCTGTTGAAAGGGTAAAGGAGATTTCTGGAGGAGTTGTGCTTCGTGCAATAGGGCCTGGTAAATTTGCTCATGAATTAATGGCTATTTATCTTTCAACGCAATCTAGAATCCATGACGATACTGAGTTATATATTTGGTCGGTATGCGATGAGTTGCCATGGTTTCAAAGATCGCAAAGACGCCCTGATCTTGTAGGAACAAAAATCACGAAAGTTGATGAGCAAATTCATGTTGAATTTGAGTTAGTAGAACTTAAATTCCTCTCTCATGGTATTTTTGATACTGAGAGACACGATGCCATTAAGCAAGTGAAGGCGGGAGTTGAACTCTATCGCAATCTATTCTCGTTTAGTAAAGAGCAAACAAATGCAGAATTATGGCGTAAAGAATTAATTCATTATTTGCTGGAATTTGGTACTTACTCTGTGGAACATGCCCAATTGTTACGTGAGATCCAAAGTATTCCTTTAGAACGGATTCAAGTAAATATTAAAAATTCAATCGATACATTTGTTTATACCTCCAATCTATTTGACCATTATACATTTGAAGAACAAGATAATGGACATAAATCGGAACTATTGCTGAATGAATATACAAATCATATCTATAACCGTGCTTATATTTTGGAGGCACTCGGGGCAACCAAAGAACAGCAGGTCCCAGTATATGAGGAAATTCAGGAACTGAACTCATTTGTCACTTCATCGTTAGGTTTAACGGAAATAGACGATCAAGAAAACATTCATAAAGAGGAACAACTTGATAATATTGGGGAAACAAACTCGATTTTATCTAACGGGTATGGGGACAACCCTGTAATTAATGAGCAAGAAAATGACTATATTTCTAGTCTCCCATTTGTTGCAGCCACATCAGTAGAGAAACAGAATAAAGAATCTGAATCTATGGTAATTATGGACAAGACGTATCCCGAACTGGTGGCCCTGAAAAATGAAATTATTCAATATGAAGACCAATATGAAGATGTAACTCCGTTGGTAGAAGGCTATTATAAAAAATTACGATATAACTTTAACAACATTGGGATTCCAGTGAAAATTGTAGATACCGTTATTGGTGTTAGTGTTATTCGAATTATTATTGAAATTCCTGGGGAAAAATCATACAGTAGCGTAGAAAATAGAACAAAGGACATCCAATTATGGTTACAACTTTCCTCCGAACCATTAGTTGCTATACGTAATGGAAGAATCAACATTGACATCAACCGCGACAAACCGGAAATTGTATATTTTGAAAAATTTATGGAAATGGTTCGACGAGACTTACAAAATCAGATCCAGGGGAAATTGCTAGCTCCTCTTGGGGTAGGTCAATTAAACGAAGTTATTTCAATGGATTTTTCAAGCCCGGATACTCCTCACCTTCTAGTAGGAGGAAGAACTGGAAGTGGAAAGAGTGTAACTATTAACTCTATCATTTTGGCAATGATGTGTCTGTATCAACCAAGTGAGGTGCAATTTATCTTTATTGATCCCAAAAAGGTAGAATTTCTTACATACGAAAATCGTCGCCATACTATGCAGGTGATTACGGAACTAGAAGAGGCCGTCAGTGCCCTTGAGAATCTTGTTGAAGAGATGGAACTTCGGTATCGGTTATTTGCACAGGAGAGTGTAACAAGTATTGACCAATACGTGGAAATGACTTCATCCCAGTTGCCGCGGCTAGTTGTAGTCTTCGACGAATTTGCGGACTTTATGGTACAAGAGAAAAATTTAAGTAGTCGGGTAGAAAATTCTATTCTTCGTTTAGGGGCAAAGGCTCGTGCAGCAGGAATTCATCTTCTAATCTGCACTCAAAACCCTAAAGCTGATATTGTTCCAACCAATATAAGGAATAACCTACCTGCTAGACTAGCATTAAGAGCAGCTGACCATCATGCATCTAAAATCATATTAGACGAAGAGGGAGCAGAAAAACTGGGAGGAAAAGGTGATTTTCTTACAAAATTAGAATCCTCAGCTGCACAGCGGGGCAAGAGTCCTTTCCTGACCGTAAATGTCAAACGTGCTCTACTTCAATATTTTAAAAATATTCAAAATTAATAATGGTTTGATGAGAGGATGGACTAGTTCAATGAGATTTGGACAACATCAAAGTTTCTACTTACGGGTGAACTGGTTATCAAAAGCGATCAGAATGATTACTGAGGATGAACAAGGAAATCGATTTTTTTACGACGAATTTGGTTTTGAACGGATTGGTTTGGGGAGAAATATGGTAAAGTCGCTAAAGTTTTGGGCTTTGGCGACCAATATTTTATCCGAAAGCAGGGATGCTGATCAAAAAGCAATTCATGAAATTACCACATTTGGAGAATTGGTATATCAGTATGATCGTTTTGTTCGTTTACCCTTGACCACCTCCTTATTGCACTTTTTTTTAGCATCAAACAAGGATCAGGCTAGTTTTTGGTACTGGTTTTTTAATGAATTTCCCCATAGGTCTGCAACCTATGAGGAACTGATCGAAATATTACAAACCTGGGTACAACAACATAGTAAAAAACCTGTTTCTGAAAATACGTTGAAGCGTGATTTGGAATGTTTGAGACAATTGTATATGGGAAATGACGAGTATCAGGCCATAGATCCAGAAGATATTTTAGCTAGTCCTTTATCAAAACTGCGTTTGCTACACACTTCAAAGGATTTAATTGCTAAAAGAAGCCCACTCATTGAAAATATAGGAGTAGATGCCTTTTATTTTGTACTGTTGATTTATTGCGAAAGTCATAAGGTTCAAAGTTTGACTTTAGAGGAAATTCAATATAAACCTTTGTTATGGGGGAAAATTTTCAACTTAACGTCAAACCAAATATTGGACGTTTTGGAAAAGTTACATTCTAGCCCACTGTACCCTGTTACATTTATAAAGACGAATCAGATTTTTAGCCTTAACATAGAGGTAGAAGCCCCTTATTCGTTTTTGGAAAAGGCATACAGACGAAAGGTGGCACTGTAATATGCCGGGATTTAAATCAAGTGTTAACCTTCAGTTTGACTTAGATGATGATAATTTGTTACGAAGGTACATATTATCTCCGTCTCATTCGGAAGCATTTCGTGGAATTGTTGAGAGTTTTCTATCGGTTCGAGGGATGCATTCTCATTTGTTAATCGGGCCCTATGGAACAGGCAAATCGCTTGTCTCCTCAATAGTCTGCAAATTGTTTTCGAAACAAATTTCACCGGAATTATTCACCAGCTTTCTAGAGCAAGCTGAACGATTAGATACACAGTTATCAAATCTCTTAATTCAAATTCAAGATAATCCTACAACATATATTCCGGTTATCATTAATGGTAAGACAGGTAACCTAAGAAAAATTATTAACAGTGCAATTTATCATTCCTTAAACCATGCTGGAGAAAAAATTACTACAACTAACGAAATTGCATCTATACTCAAGATGATTGTTTTGTGGAAGGAGTCATATCCGCAGACATATCATCAATTTTTACAGCATGTTGAAAGTTTAAGGATGAATGAAGATGAATGGAAAGCCTTAATCGAAAGCTACGATGAAGAATTAATACTAAAGTTTAAAGAGTTTTATCCAACGGTAACTTCAGGTTCACAATGGTTCTCAGACGAAGAAGAACAATTTGTAGAGAACATTCAAAGAATTTTAGAAGAACTTAAAAAACGTAGCAAAGGATTATTGATCGTTTACGACGAATTTGGTCGCTTTCTGCAGTCAATGCATATGCAAAACTCTAATCAAAGCATGCAGGATTTGCAAGACCTTGCAGAATTAGCTAATAGCTCGAGCAATATGCAATTATTGGTAGTAGGACATAAGCATATTCGTCAATATGCAGTACAAAGTAAAGAAAACACTCGATTGGAATTTGAAAAAGTGGAAAAACGGTTTCGTTTCTATGCCTTTGAGACCGATCCGAATACATATTTACGGTTGGCTCATGAAGCTGCAACTTCAATTAACCAGCTTTGTTTAGAAGACGATACTTTACTTGAGTCCACTAAAGCACTTCAGTTTTTTCCTTTATTTAGTGAGTATACACCACACCAATTGGATAATTATGTAATTCGTGGAATGTATCCGCTGCACCCGGTTGCGGTTGTTTTACTTCCTTATTTATCAAATGTTTTGGGGCAAAACGAGAGAACGTTATTTTCTTTTTTCCAAGATGAAGAACGTTATGCTTTAAGTCATCATGTAATTCATGACGACGGTTATTACTATGCCGATAAATTATTCTATTACTTTGTTGAAGGAAATGAAGAAAAAACGGAGCATTCTGATCTACACTTGTATCAGAAAGTTATTCAATTTGTATCTCAGGATAATCTTCTTCAACGTAGAATAGTACAATTTATTGCATTATGGTCAATTTCGAGTTTGTCATCTAAACAACCACTTACAACAAATTTTATTTCATTTGCTCTAGGAATAGATGTAGAGTTAACCAACGACCAATTACTAGGATTATCTTCGCAAAAGATAATTCGCTTTAACCAAATTATTCTTCAGTGGGAGTTATTCGAGGGCAGCTCAGTTAACCTTGAAAAAATAATCAATGAGAAGCTTTTTTCGACAGTGTTGAGCAAAAAGAAAAAGATAGAAATTCTTGAAAAACAGTTATCACTTAAATATGTTTTGCCGTATGAATACAACGATGAAGTAAGCATGCTTCGTTATGGACAAATTGAGTTTGCATGGATAAGCGATATTAAGACTTCTCTTTCGAAGGAATTACAAGCTGATGATCGTATCATTTTCGTTTTAGTTGAACATTTGGAGCAATTAGAACAGATAGAATCATTAATTTCTAGAGAAAATAATAATGTTATTTTTGCTGTTCCAGGGTTTACTTCAGAAAATATTGAAATAGCGCTTCAAAAATTTTCAATAGTTGAGCAACTAATGAATGATCCATCTTTTATTTCATTAGACTCACGTCTTATGAGTGAACTAGAGTTTATGTTACAGGAGATCAATTATCAAGTTCGATCGTTTGTAGATCAATATTTAAGATTCAAGGAGCTAGTCTGGTGGGCAGAGGGCAATCACTATCATATAAATGACTTATGGGAGTTGGAGCAATTTATATCTCAACGAATGATGGCTAAATTCCCAAGTACACCCATTATTCGTAATGAATCATTTAATAGACAGAAGATATCGTCTGTTCAAAGACGATCTGCAATAGATGTGATCGATCGACTGCTCAATACACCTTACGAGCCGAATCTTGGAATACCGGGATATGGACCTAATTACATGATCTATGCAAGTGTACTGAAGAATAATGACTACCAATTTAATACAGAAAAAGAATTGCTATGCAATTCAACACTCCAAGTATTAAGAAATGCATTAAAGGAAGTGCTCATAGAACAATCTAAAGGTAAGTTGATAGATCTAGTACGGGTTTTTACGTTACCACCGTTTGGCATACGTACTTCTGTTATACCTGTGTTATTCGTAGCGTTATTAAGAGATGTGTGGGAACAGTTAATGTTTTATGCACACGATATGCATGTCTCTAATTTGAATGGTACAGCCATTTATGAATTAGTCGAGCGAGCAGAGGAATATGAGTATAGATACTATAATATAAGCCTAAAAGAACAAGGAAAGTTGATTCATATAGGTAGAGTATTTGGGATGGATTCTAAGAGTAGCTCAAATATCCTTTTTGTATCCAAAACCATGTTAAAGTGGATTCAATCATTACCTAAATTTACGCAGATTACGTATCAATTATCTGATATGTCAATTGAACTGCGTGAATTAATCCGTAGAGCTGAAATTGATCCATATCGCTTGTTGAGAGAGTTAACAGTAGGAGAAGAGACAATTGCTCAAGCAAAGGAAGAGTTAGAACAGTTCCTAGAATCAAATAAAAGATATTTAAATGAACAGATACTTGTTCTTACCAAATGCGATAGTATAGAAGAATTTGCTACAATAATCCATAACAGTCGTGTACAAGTTGTTGGGATGAGTAGCAAACTTTTAACTTTACCTGAGGCTGTTGAATCAAAGAATGAATTTCTAGATATTTTAATTCAACATATAGTGGGCGTTGCCCGAACGGAATGGTCTGACGCGACACAAGAACTTTTCCTAAAACAATTGACATATGAGTGGCAGTTGCTACAATCTACCGTAGAGGTAGCTTCAACTGATAGTATTCATATCCAGCCTCAAACGATCGAGTTATCTAAAAAAACGCAACTATTGTACACAAATGTTAAGAACATTTTAAAGTATGCAGGCAAAGATATTACAACCCAAGAAATCAAATATTTGTTAATGAAATTAATTCAGGAAGTTGAATAAATAGAATTTTGTTTTATCTCGGAGGAGATTATTATGGCTAGGGAAACTGTTCATGTTGCTATGTATAGTGGAGGAGCATCATCAGCTTATGTAGCTTATCATATGGTTCAAACTTATGGGAAAGAAAATTGCATTTTATTTTTTACTAACACATTATGGGAGCATGAAGATAATTATCGCTTTATGCATGAGGTCGCCGATTACTTAGGTATGGATATCACTTATCGGACGGATGGTAGAACACCAGAACAAGTTTTTTATGACTATAGGTTTATGGGGAACTCCCGGCTTGCCAAATGCTCAGAAGAGTTGAAAGTTAGGCAAACTGTGATTTTTTTAGAGGAGCTTCGAACAGAGCATAATCTTGAACCTATTTTATATTTTGGTATTGGGCGCCATGAACAGCATCGTGCAGAAAACTTAAAGAATTTTTATGAACATTATCCTCTTGAGCCAGTAGAAACTAGGTTTCCACTAATAACCACATTTCGTGAAGAGCCTGATGCTAAGAAAATTATTCAGGAAAAATGGGGGATTAAATTGCCCATTATGTATGAATTAGGGTTCTCTCATGCAAATTGCGGGGGCAGATGTGTTCGAGGAGGTTTTCAACACTATGCTCATCTATTTCAAACATGGCCTGAAGTTTATAGAGAGCAAGAGGAAATGGAAGAACAATTCCGCAAACATTTTGACAAGAACGTTTCTATTCTAAAACGCGACGGCGGCCCCTTTACTTTAAAAGAGTACAGAAAAATTCTAGAGTATGAAGGAATTGAAAAATATGCAAGTATGGAAGAAGACACAGTTCCTTGTGTTTGTACTATTTAGTTAAAAAATATAAATCCATTGGAATTACTGTAGTTATACTCGGTTATTCCAGTGGATTTTTTTAATTCGTGTTATAAAAATTATAGTAACCAGCATACTAATTACTATACTAAACGAATGGAGAATTAGTATGCTGGACTTTGATGACCAAATTTATCGAAATTTTCATGAAGGGCAAACCATACTAGTAGCATACCACTTTTATAAAAAATGTTTTTCGGTACGTGATGCCCAAACAAAAAGAATAATCGGGTATCTAGATTTTCTTGTATTAAAAAATGCTCAGTTTATTGTTTCTCAAGCGGGTAGGGCGAGGGTTCTCAGGGAAAATAGAAAAAATGTTCATGCATATATTAGAGGGGATTTTGATAGTGGGTTACAAAATCATTTATTGAAAATTGATGTTAAACAGTTGAAACAGGCATACTATAATCCCTATAAAACTGATTCATTTGTAAATAAAGAGTCCTTTCAACCTATTCTATCATCAAATATGGTCTTTTGCATTGGTAAAGGCGAGGTATACTATATCGGTAAGTAAGAAATTAAAGGCAGAAAATTAACTTTTACTTATAGTAGGTAAACCAAAAGCTGGCTCAAAAAGGAGTCAGCTTTTTTGTCTCAGCATTTTTTCGAATAATTTTAATGCTTCAAAACCGCCACTGAAATTCAATTTACTTATCTACCCAAAAATTACCCAATAAATCGAATGCAGGAGTATAATGGAAATACATGTCGATTTATGGAGAGTGTTGAGTTTTGTTACATTATTGGAGAAATAGTCTTGCTGATGCAGAACGTCTGAATCAGGACCTAGACAAACTAAAGGGTAAAGCCATTCAGATTTCTATGGAACACTTGATTAGAGGGATTGTGCCAGCTAGGTTAATATCTAATTTGTTTATAGAGAAATCAGATAAAGACGCACCTTTAGAAGTAGATGTGCTTCTCTGCCCTATTGTTCTGCATTTAAAAACGGAACATGGAATAAAGAAGGGGGATTATCCCAAATACTTGACCCCATTATGGATTCCGGCAAGGATAAATAACGAGGGCAGATTAAAAGTGAAAAAAGGATCGTTCCCATGGGTGCCAAGGGATTACTTGTATCCAAATATGGGCGTGATAGAGCCTGTGGGAACATTAGAAGGTCTAGACAACTTTTTGTCAGCTCATACCTTTAACGAAGAAAACTGGGGCGCATTCTTTAAATACTCTACTGAGTTATTAAATGCTGTTACGGAACAATCGCTAGATAAATTTGAACATGAAATGTACCAGATGTCTGAAGTAACCTATTTAATTCCTGAGACCATAATTCAAGGCACAACGAAATCTATTATTGACCTTTACGATCATTTAAGGGGCCAAAAAAACTTCCAGTACTGTTTCAAAACATTTCTGAGCAAGAGGAGTATGTATCGGAACCACTACTTACGGAACACGAGGGGCTAATCCGTTCTTCATTACACTACGGGCAAATGAATAATAAATTCGCCCTTTCACCGTCGCAGAGAGAAACAGTTCATCATTTCAGTACCATGAATGAGGGGGATATCCTCGCAGTTAATGGGCCTCCAGGGACTGGGAAAACTACCTTACTACACACGATTATTGCTTCCTTATGGGTAGAGGCTGCTTTAGAGGAAAGAAATCCACCGATAATACTGGCATCATCTACTAATAATCAAGCAGTAACTAATGTGATTGATAGTTTTGGGAAGATCGAGGAGCAGGAGCACCCATTAATGGGAAGGTGGATTCCTGATGTAACGAGTTATGGCGCCTATTTGCCTTCAGCTTCAAATAAAAAGATCGATCCCTCTTTGCAGACTATATACCAAGGCAAACAGTCAATGACTGGATTTTTTAAAGACATAGAAAATAAAGATTACATATCAAAAGCGGCGCAGTTTTATTTGGATAAATATAATTGCTACGCGAAGGAGCCTCTTCAGAGCGTAGAGGAAGTTGTAGGGCAACTACATGTGGATTTAAAACAGAAGGTTAAGGAAATTCATGATCTGGTAACTATTTATGCGAATTATAAAAAGATTGAAATTGAACTTAAAGCAAAATACCCAAATGGGATAGAAAAGGCATACGAATTAGGATTGCAGAACGGTGAAGAAATAGTCAAAGGTCCGCAGGAGCTTATTCGACTAGAACAAGCTTGGAATCGGCACCTCTTAGAAGAGAGTATCTGGTATTCTTGGTTACGTTGGATTCCAATTGTCTCTAAAAGAAAGCAACTTCGTGATAGGGCCTTCATATTGGATCAGGGATATCCTCATTTAAGTGATGCAGATCAGATAACGAATTACATACAAAATAGGAGAAAAGAGCTTGATGAGCAAAAAAAAGCATTTGAAGGGTGGAAAAGCGAAATCGAGTTGGAAAGAAAGACTTTCTACGAAGCATTAGCTCTGTGGGATAAATGCAAACAATCTCTCGCATTTCAAGAGAACGAGGATTGTTTATCATTCTTAGACCGTACTTATCGTTATGAAGCATTTAAATTGGCAACTCATTACTGGGAGGGAAAGTGGATTCTGGAAATATCGGAGCAATTAGCTGATGCAAACTATAAGGAATCGAAATCCCAAATAAAGCAGCAGCGAATGTGGAGACGCTACGCTAAGATTACACCTTGCTTTGTTTCTACTCTTTATATGGCTCCTTCCTTTTTCAGGGCATGGGAAGGCCAGACTATTCCTCTATATGAATTTATTGATTTATTGATAATTGATGAAGCAGGGCAAGTTTGTCCCGAAATTGCAGGAGCCACTTTTTCTCTAGCTAAAAAAGCTCTAGTAGTGGGGGATACCCTACAGATAGAGCCGGTTTGGAGTATTCCTCGAGTCGTCGATATTAGCAATTTAGTGAAGTTTGGATTGATTAAGGAAACAAAAGAAGCAGAGAAAAAATTACTTCAAGGTTTTAGTGCCTCTTGCGGTTCCGTGATGAAAATTGCTCAAAGAAGGAGCAAATATAAGAAGTACGATGACGTCAAAGGTATGTTATTAACTGAACATCGGCGATGTGTACCGGAAATTATTGATTACTGTAATAAGTTAGCTTATGAGGGGCGTTTAGAACCGAAGAGAAAGGGCATAGACAATTACCCTCTCCCGCATATGGGATATGCTCACATTCAAGGACAAACGAATCGCTCCAATGGTAGCATGTCAAATGAACTTGAAGCAGATGTTATAGTAGGCTGGATTCACAAAAATCAACAAAAAATTATTAATGAATATAGGTCTCGTTATAACTCGAAGGACAAAGATATAAAAATCGAAGAACTTGTAGCGGTTATCACTCCGTTTTCAAGACAAAAATTCATGCTTCAAGATAAAATGAAACGAGCAGGACTAAAGAATGTTACAGTCGGTACTGTTCATGCACTTCAAGGAGCAGAGCGCCCAATCGTCATTTTTTCTCCGGTTTATGATATAGCACAACCAAGTAGTTATTTTTTTGATAGTAGTGTTTCCATGTTAAACGTTGCTGTTTCTCGTGCCCAAGATAGTTTTCTTGTTTTTGGGGATATGAGAATTTTTGACCATCATAGAAATACTCCTTCTGGAATTTTAGCGAGATATCTTTTTGCATCTGAAGATAATAGATCCAAAATATCGATCTACCAGATTATTTTATTAATCGTTTTAGTAAACCTGTACAGCATATTCAAGATTTGCTTGAACATAGAAAGTTATTAATTGATTGTATTGAAATGGCTCAGAGAGAAATAGGAATAGTCTCTCCTTTTCTTTCTGCTACGGCATTATTAGATGATAGCCTCCCACCACTGCTTTCCAACGCAATTGCACGAGGAGTCAGTATATCCGTTTATACGGATGAGAAGCTAAATGAGGATAATAAGAAAATTTTAAAGCCGCATTTTGTAAAAGCAAAGCAAATTCTAATTGAATCTGGTGTAAAAGTTATCCTTACCAAGCGGATTCACAACAAAACCATGTGGGTAGATAATGATTTGATCATAGAAGGTTCCTATAATTGGTTATCAGCAGTTCGTAAGCCTAATAGCCCTTGGTGTCGATATGAGACCTCAATAATGTATAGAGGCGATGGTGTAAATGAAATGATTCAAAGTGTTTATTCAGATTTGGAAAGTAGAAAATTCGAGGAGAAAGTTCATGCCTATTGAGAAAAGTCTGCCTGAGTATTATAAGAGTTTTTCTAAAGAACTTGATGTTGTGAAAAGTCGAGTTCGTAATATCATAGGTGATGCCCATTGGGCATCCGATGGACAACATAAAGAAGTAATTCTCCAAGAAGTGCTTAGAAGGTTTATCCCAAAAAAATATGAAATAGCAAGTGGATTTATTGTTGCTGATGATGGAGTAACCTGCAGTAAACAGCTCGATATTATTATTTATGATCAAGCTTCTCCGATTGTGTTTGGTCACTCCAATTTTGTGATTATCCCACAGAAGTATGTAAAATCCGTTATTGAAGTGAAAACTAGCATAAGTGGAAGCAAATTTATCGATGCCCTTGAGAATTTATATTCTGTTCAACGATTTATGAGGGTATCTTCGGATTCCGCTTATTTTGGTATTTTTTCATATGGCTATCAAAGCTTTTCTTCTCAAGGACCTAACGAGGTCGCACGTAGATTAATGAACAGAATGACGAACTTTTATTTAGAAAAACGTGAAGACCTTAGATCTAACGATTTGGATTTTTTAAGATGCTGTACGTTAACGTCATTATGCTTAAATGGGAACATTTACGGGCTTCATTGGAACGGAGAACGGGAAAGGGGACCAGAATTCGGATTTTATAACACCAAAGAGCAAACATTCAATTTTTTTCTTTCGAATCTACTAAATACTTTAGACAACGAGACCATAAACGGTTCCAAGCCACTCTGGTACCCAACATCTAAAGAAAGCTCATTACTATTGAAGGAAAGGTTGATATAAAGTATTTTCTATTAGATCCAGAAGTACATGTTTGATTTCGCCGCGGGGCTTGCTTAACTGAAAATAGAGACGAAAGATCAACTAAATGGAAGACAAGATGAGCATACTGCGCGGCAAAACCTGTTGGGAGTGGGAAGTAATTTAAGCTAATTTTTTGGTATTTTTTAATGAGAGCAGGTGTTAAAAGTTCGCTTCAGTCATAACCAAGATATACCTCGCTTTGAGTGGCTTCAAAAGCAATATCAATAGCTTACCTGGTAATCCTGAAGCTTTTGAAGATGACAAGGTAACTGCCATTCGTATTCATGATAATGAGATTGCCGCGCTATTAAGCAACATTTTTTCGTTATTTAAAAGTGGGTTTGACGAAGATGAACTAGAATTTACCATTAGAGCCATTGAAAGATTGCTCAGATAGTGAAAAGATACATTAACTGTCTAAGATTTAGAAATTGAGAATTCAACGTAGCCCGAATAAAGGGGCTCAACATTTATACAAATCATTGCTTAAATGCTGGCACAAACGTCAGCTTTTTTATTTCCTCTCAATCCTCAACCTCAATCAAATCTATAATCTCCCTAATATCCTGGATATTTAGTGCCTCGGCAATTCTTTCGATATGACTAAAGTTAATATTTTCCCTCTTGCCAGTAGAAAGCTCGCTTAATGCAGCGTGACGAACATCAGATAGCCTAGAAAGCTCCCGAAGAGAAATATTGTGCTTCTGCGCTAGTTTGGATATGTTAACAATGACTTTTTTGCCCAAAAGGATCACCAACCGTGCATAGGTTTAGGTATTGCTATACGCAAAAACGTACCATATAATAAAACTATTATTGGTACGCAATAGCGTAATATCACTTTGTGCGAGGTGATCCTCCTGAAATATTTCATTTCAAAGATACCTCTACAAGCCATCGAGAAATACATAGACATAGAACCTAATGCCGAATTCTTCGATCTCCTCATAACCATAAAAGCCGATGGAACAGGCAGCTATGTCCTTTACCGACCTCACGGAGAAACAGGCCCATACAAGGAGCTGGATATATGGTATGGCTCGCTGTTAGAGTACATAGAGAATATTGACATCCTGAAATCACTGCTGCTGCATCTGATTAACGATACCAGGCGAGACATCCGGATCTATGAGGAACAATTACTAGGATTGCCAGAAAAGGAGCTTGCTAAACGATGGGTGCACAGGAGTCTGACTCCTTACTACACCGTATCTGTTCCTAGCCGTGGTGAAATGCTGAGGCGGGATATAGCTGAAGAGAAGAAGGATCTGAGGAAGTATGAAAGGATGCTGTTCTATTTAGTGGTCTACGGAATTTTGCCTACAAACAGCTAAATGACTTATTAGGTGAATTTGGTACACTAAAAAGCTGGCCCCAACAGAGCCAGCTTTAATTTGCCAAAGTGATGAGTGTTACAAAGTCAGACTCCCGGTGTTTCCGAACATGCGATCACTCAACACTTAATAATTTTTTCAATTCATAATCATACCTACGCCATGTTACATTCGCATTGACAGATGTAATGGCGTTTCCTTTATTGATAAAGTATAGGTTGCCTTTCGAATCTATATAGGCAGAATGTACAGAGAGATCAGATAGCTTATTCATGCTGAAATTCTTTTCCACGGAATAAAAACCGTTTGTTTCTTTAACTAAATCTGGACTAAACCGATTGCTAAATGCTTTTAGGATGACTCGATTCTCTTGAAGTGAGACAATCTCGACATCGTTACTATTTAATTCAGCATTGAATCCACGAATCTCCCCGTTAGGTTCAATTAGACCAACTTGTGATGCTGTATTGATTGGTCTAAAGGTCTTGAGATCGGCGTCGCTAACAATCCAAATAGATCCATCCTTCTTATTCATAATTCGACTCGGCAGCTGTGTCATGCCAGGAATTTGCTTGGGTGATTGGCCCTTAGTAAGAATAAAGCTGTAAAACACCGGGTACATTTGCCACCACTTTTCGGAATTTGCGTCGTCTTTTCGGGCACCGATTACAATTAGCTCGGTATCTGCTCCAATAGTAGTCACAAACCCTAGTGGTTTGTTTTGAACAGAATGAACAGCTGCAAGATCCATGATGTCGATACCATGATACCGGACCGTGTTTTCAACCCGCTCTATTGTTTTATCCTTATCGCTCTCAAAGCTATTGATTATTACGCCCGATGATGTATCAGCAAGCTTTCTTGTTGTCTCGACTTCGTTGTTGTTAAGCAGGATCGGATCCGCTTGCAGGTCCTTGGCGATTTTAATAAAACCCGAAGTTGTTGTATCCAGGTAGAGATAGGAATCATCTTCATAAAATATATTGGTAAGAATCTGTTCTTGATCCGTTTCAATTCGCAGTCCTTCGGTGCTGTCCCATTGCGTTACCCAACCAAATTCGTCATGAACGAATCTCCAGGTCAGCGGGAAGTAGGTAATATCTTTATACACCAATATGGGGTAAGGTTCATTAGAATTGTTGATGGGCTTACCGTTTACAGTGATAGGGAAAGTGGGTAAAGAGGCATTTTGTAATTTATCAACATGAGAAGCAGCCTCTGGTTTGACGGCAATCCCTTTTGGAGGTAATTTGGCAATCTGAAGTCCGTTTTCTTGGCTCCAGTAAACTTGTAGCGCGAGCGATTGGCAGTAATCCCAGGTTATTGGTACATACGTAATGTCTTTATAAAGCAGTAGGGGGTATTGTGCAGTTTGGTTGTTAATGGAAACGCCATTAAATTGAACCGGAAAGGGAGCTTTGGTCACCGGTAAGGGACTTGTCGCAGCGGTAACTGTTGCAGATAAAATAGATAAACTTCCAGCGATCGCAAGGGCGATGACTTCCCTCATCATCCTCATTTCGGTTCCTCCCTTATACTTGTATACTATTTAGACGCAATTTAGGTGAAGATGTTTTATTTTGATTCAGTGAATATACGCTATAGAAGCAGCTGAATGGATATCGTGTTTGTTTATGCCAAAAATGAATGCGCAAGGAATATTTCTTTTCAATAATTGACGAAATTGAATAAGATTAGGTAATCTATACTTATTGAATTGTAAAGGATTTCAAATTTATAAAAGGAAGCGGGAATCATTCTATGTCGGAACAGTTGCTTTCAAATCGGCCACTTGGCACAACGGGGCTGCTTGTCTCTCCGCTTTGTGTAGGTGGGGCTCCACTTGGAGATATGCCTGAAACCTTTGCTTTTAGCGCGCCAGAAGAGACTGCGTTAGCAACGATTCGTGCTGCTTTTGCTAGTCCCATCAATTTCCTTGATACGGCTGCGGCCTATGGGGATGGCGAGAGTGAGCGTCGTATCGGTAAGGTCATTAAAGAGAATGGCGGACTCCCGGCGGGTTATGTGCTTGCAACCAAAGCGGACCGCTGCTTAAAGACAGGTGACTTCAGCGGTGAGCAAATCAAACGTTCCATCGAAGGAAGCCTCGAGCGCTTAGGACTAGATCGTCTGCAATATGTGTACATCCATGATCCCGAACATACGACTTTTGAAAATGTTATGGGACCGGGCGGCCCTCTTGAGGTATTGAAAAGCTTCAAGGATCAAGGAGTCATCGAGCATATCGGGATGTCTGGCGGTCCCGTTGACATGCTGATTCGTTATGTAGAAACCGGAGAGTTCAGCGCGGTTGAGACCCATAACCGGTACACGCTGCTCAATCGATCGGCTGAGCCTTTGCTTGACGTCGCCAATCGACTGGGTGTTGCGGTCATCAACGCGGCTCCTTATGGCAGCGGTATGCTGGCCAAAGGCCCGGATGCCTACTCCCGCTATGCCTATAGCGATGCACCTCCTTTACTGGTTGAGCGTGCACGGTCGTTTGCGAAGATCTGCCAGGAATACAATGTTCCTCTGGCAGCCGCGGCGCTTCAGTTCTCTATGCGTGATCCCCGCGTCACGAGTACGGTCGTAGGCATGTCGAAGCCGGAGCGGGTCGCTCAGACTTTAGAGCTAGCCCAATTCCCGATTCCTGCCGAGTTGTGGTCCGCGATAGCCGAGATCGAATATGATACGGAAGATCCTGAGGCGAATCGATTCAAATAATAGATTACTAGCGGAACTACATATAAGCTGGCCCCCGACGGAGCCAGCTTTCGTTTTTTTCTTAATAATTCACCATGACACGTATATATCCAAAATCCGGGCAGATTAGCGTAACGCTTTCCCTGTACGTTTCGTCTACAGTATAGAATGGAGGGAGGACAGAGATGAATCCACTACTTGTGAAATCGGTAGGTTATTTGGGATTGTTGTTGTGCATCATGTTTTTGCTATACAAAGTAACCTTGTTTTGGAACCCAATAGCTATACAAAAGCAAACCGTTTCATTCCTGAAAGCAGTCCAGGAGCAAAACTACGACAGAGCTGCGGAACTGTTTGGCTGGGAAGGGCAGAAGACCGCGGGCAGTAAGGAAAGCGCTTGGAAGCAGCTGGCTGAAGAAGAAGGGGTTCGACTACTATCCTTCAGTAACGTTCGTGCGGAATATGATGACGGTTGCTATTGCACGGGCCATGCGGATCTTGTATTCGAGGTGAATGGAAGCCCTATGCAGGTTAGAGCTGTGATAACGTTTGGAGCAGGTGCAAGGCCGAAACAAATATGCGCAATAACACCCTCGGGGATGCAGGGCGGTTCCATTGCCCAAATTGCGGCATGGAACTCACTGGCATGTGGGAATGGCTCGTTTTGAAGTCTTAGCAACTTGATAAAGTCAGCAACATCAGTTAGCACCGTATTCGCGCTGCGGAGTATTCGCCCCTTGGTCACAAGGAGCGATTTCGGGGTTAAGCTAACGGGTGCTATAGCTCAATAAACAACTATGACGAGGCTGCCGGGCAGTTACTTGTTAATGGTGTAGTGTGAGGTAAATGCATCTAGAGAAGGTGAATGATTAATACATGATAAATACTTATACGCTTAGTGGAGATAAAATATGGAATCTGGAATCCTTTTTTAAAGAGTTTGCAATAGCAGTTAATGCTCCAAATAATTATTTTGGAACTAATCTAACGCAATTTGATGATTGTTTATTTGGGGGATTCGGACTTGAAGCACCTTGTGTGATTATTTGGGAAAATCATGAAATATCGAAACAAAATCTAGATTCCAAAAAGTTACTTGAATATTACTCCGATATGAAACGGACTCTGGAAAAAATTTCAGCTGATAATGAACAGGATTATGATAAGGGTTACTTACTTGAAATGATTCAAAACTGCGATAATATTCTTAAACAAGGCTTAACCGGAGAATTAACACTATTTGAGCATATCGTAAAAGATTACTTGAAGACTGTTACTGAAAGAGCGGCCTCTAGTAAGACATGGACTGTAGATTTGGTACTAAAATAAATTGAAACATTGAACGGGGACGTTTGTACAATTAAACCTTCTAGGGTGAGGAAAATGGATTTAACAGAAGTACAAAAGTTTATTAGAACCATTTCATAGGACCAATAAACCCGCCCAACGAATGAGGCTTTATAATCATTGACGAATTGTGTCAAAGAAAGGCACTATGAAAGGAAACTATGACCAAGAAAGGTAGAGTGCCAAATGCAAGCCATTCGTCATCGTCATAGCACTATGTTCATTGTCGTGCTGTTGACGCTTCTTTTCACCGGAACCATTATGCCATCCTTCGCCTATGATGCCTATGCTGATGTTTCTTGGCCCACTTCTCCGCCAGCGGCTGTATGCAGCGATACGAGTTTATTAAGTGGTCCAAGCGTCGCTCCCGATGGGGCTGTGATAGTGCCGGCAGGGGATAACAGCAGCTTCGATTTCAATCGGCCAGGGGCTACGTTCTGGTTTGAGTCAGGAACACACACGCTTGCAAATGATATTTATGGTCAAATTAATGCGAAGGCCAACACGACCTATATTGGAGCTCCAGGCGCAATTCTCGATGGACGGAATATGAATTTGTATGCATTCACGGGCGACGTGCCGAACGTAACCATTCAGCATCTCACCATCACAAACTTTGGCCGGGGCAATGATAACAATAACGAAGGCGTCGTCAACCACGATGCCGGTACCGGTTGGGCTATTCAATATAATACGATTTTCAATAATGACGGCGCAGGCGTATTTCTAGGCACTGATAATGTTGTCCGTTACAATTGCTTGAAGGATAACGGTCAGTATGGCTTTAGTATGTATAAACCTCCGATTGAAGGGGACTCTGCCATTAAAAATATCGTGCTCGACCATAACGAAATTGCCGGCAATAATACGGATAACTGGGAAGCTCAGATTCCCGGCTGCGGCTGTACAGGCGGCGGCAAATTTTGGGATGTGAAAGGCGCGAAGATCACCAACAACTACATACACGATAACAAAGGAACCGGTCTGTGGGCAGATACGAATAACATCGATTTCCTGATTGAAGGGAATTGGATTGACCATAACGACGGTGAAGGCATTTGGTACGAAATTAGTTACAACGCGACGATCCGAAACAATACGATCAGCCGCAATGCATGGGCAAGCGGAAATAACAATCAAGGATCGCCCGGCCCAGCCATTTACCTATCCGAATCGGGCGGTGATGCACGTCTTGCTTCGACTGTAAGCGGGGCGCCAAAGATCCGAATCTACAACAATTCGTTCATCAATAATTTCTCGGGCGTTTCTATCTATGAAAATGCAAACCGGTTCTGTAATTCAAATGGCAATACAAGTAAGGGATACTGTACGCCATTCGTGGTTCCAACGATTATTCCCGACCCTCACAACTATGATTACCCGAATCCGATTAGCGACATGCATCCTTGCTATACCGATATTGCCGCCGAACCATACAGGACCGACTGCCGCTGGCATGCAAGTGATATTGAAGTAAATAACAACGAGTTTCATTTAGACGAGAATGTTGTGCCTTGCGCGGGGACTTATTGCGGTGTACAGGCTTTGATTGCAACAGGAGCCGATAATATGCCGTGGTCGCCCTATACCGTTGCCGGTGTTCAAAATGATGTAATGTTCGGGAACAATAATCGCTTCCATGATAATCAATACTTTGGCAATTGGCGCTTTGCCACAGGATACGGAGAAGCCGTGTCGTTTAATGCTTGGAGATCTGCGCCGTTCAGCCAAGATATGAATAGCACATTCAACGGCGATCCTGACTTTGGCGGTTCAAGCGGCGGCACTCCGCCTGCTGCACCTGCTGCAAATGATCTGGACGCGGATACGGCTACTCTAGAAGGTTCTATCGGAGGGTGGCAAAACTGGTACTCTGCAACAGTCTCGCAGTCTGCTTATGAGATGAATAGCGGAAAGCACAGTCTTCGTATCGATGTTACCGACCCATGGGGCTGGGGAGTGCTTTCGAATTGGCCTGGATTTTCAACGACAGCAGGATTGAAGAAGCTCAGCTTCTGGGGAAAGCTTGGTTCGGGGACAAGCATACAACCCAAGATGATTGTAAAATGGCTGGATAGTAACAAGAAGGTACTGCAAACGAACGAACTCAAATCACCTGCTCTGACGACCGCGTGGCAGCAATCGTCTGCATTGGTTGATGCACCTGAAGGAGCATCGACCGTGCTCGTTTCTTTTATCGGATTGGGGGAACCAGGGGATTATTTTTACCTGGATGACATGGTAGTAGGCGATGCGCCTAATGTGCTTGATGCCGACACAGCTGGCGGTGAAGCCTCGGCCGGTCAGTGGCAGTCCTGGTATTCCGCTTCTGTTACGGCATCGACATACGAAGCGCATCGTGGGGCCGGCAGCCTTCGAGTAGACGTAACGGATCCATGGGGTTGGGGCGTAGTAGCCGCAAATTGGCCAGGGTTTACGTCAAGTGCTGGCAATAAGCGGGTGAGTTATTGGGCCAAGCAAGGTACGGGATCTATATCCGAGGTGACGCTCAGGGTTAAATGGTTTGATAGAAGTCAGGCACTAATGCAGACCGATCTTATACCGCTGAGTGGTTTATCGACTAACTGGCAGCAGGCTGTCGCTAACATTACCGCGCCGAACGGGACTGCAAATGTCCATCTTGAGATATATAGCCCGTCAGGAGTTTCGGGTGATAGTCTTTACCTGGATGAGATCATTATTGCCGATGCTAACTAAGTCGGGCATAGGCAAACAGGTCTTGCAACCGGATAAGAAAATGGCGTCAAAAATTTAGAACTGATAAACGGCCTCCGATGACAGGGGCGATTCCCTTTTCAGTTGTCCGTGGTTAAAGATTGGATACAATTGGTCATGACAGCAAACACATAGATTAAATTAAGGGCGTCCTGCAGCGGCGCCCTTTTCATTTTTCCTTTTAATTGTTGCGATGAACCGTATGATAAGTGACGGCAGTTCATGTCTTGCATGTAGTTGTACGTTTCAGCGTGATCCAATCAAAGCATTAGATGAATCGCTCAAATAAAGGGCAGATAGAGCAATAGCGACAGGAACTATCCCAGCAGTTCTTTGGCTCCGTTCATCACTAAGGGCAAAGACTGTTTAACGAATGATTCCGCACTTATTAGACACCCCTCTTTGTTCCAAACGTAAGCCGCCCCATACATCCCCCAACTTAACAAGATAGTAGCTGTATTTATTGAGAATTGCGTGTTTGGATTCGATAGCATCTTGTCTTTGTCAATAAAGGAAAGAAGTATCGTTTGAATTTTTTCCTTTATTTGAATTTCGAATACAGATACAAGCGATGGATTTCTTCTTTTGCACATAGTGCTTAGACTCTTGTGAAATTCGCATATCCCCAGAAAAATACTCTGAATTGTTTCTTCATTCAACTCTTCGTGACCGCTTATTCTACGATTTATGATTGTCATAAATGATTCCATTAGTCTGGCCTCAAGAATTTCGTATTTATCTACAAAGTGCGCATAAAAAGTCGCTCTGTTAACAGTAGCCCGCTCTGCAATATCCCTAACGGTTATTGATTCAAAGTCTTTTTCTTGAATTAGTGAAGCAAAAGCGTCTTGAAGAAGTCGCCGTGTACGTAACACACGAGGATCAGCTTCATTCTTTTTAATTGTCATGGTTAAAATCCCCCTAGTAAAACGACATTATAGAAATGGTGTTGTCTATACAACGGTTTATGGTTATTGACGATTGCTTACCATTTGGTTGTTA
Organism: Paenibacillus sp. OAS669; assembly: GCF_014873645.1. Lineage (NCBI taxonomy): Bacteria > Bacillati > Bacillota > Bacilli > Caryophanales > Paenibacillaceae > Paenibacillus > Paenibacillus sp. OAS669. Next base: position 225,693 of record NZ_JADBDR010000009.1, on the reverse strand, counting down.
TTATAACATACAAATACAACAAGTGTTGTTCAAGCAACTAATGTTGCATTGAAACAGTTTTTTCCAAAAGGAGGAGAGAACCATGTCGGTATCACAACCGTCGCAAATAAGGGAGCACGGCAAGCCCCGCGCTGGCTCCTTCAGCTGCTAACATGCAGCCATGTCGGTTTTGTTATCGACAAAAATATAGTTCAAAAAAAACACAACAGGAGAGTGAATTATGAAGAGCACATGGAAAGTTTACGTTCTAGCCTTGATCAGCTTTTTAGTTGGAACATCCAATTACATCGTTTCCGGGATATTAGACCGAATCGCAGAGACGTTGGGAACAAGCGTTGCGGCAGCAGGCCAGCTCATTACGGTTTATTCCCTTGCCTATGCGGTCGGGACTCCTATTTTGATGGCACTGACAGCCAAAATGGACCGGCGTAAGCTCCTACTTTATTCGCTAGGTCTCTTTATTGCTGCAAATCTGCTGACATTTATATTGTCCGGTTTCGGTTTCTTCATTGCTGCGAGAATCATTACGGCTTTAGGCGCTGGGGTGGTTACCGTTAACGCGCTCAGTATCGCCGCCAAAATCGCTCTGCCAGGTAAGCAGGCCAGCGCCATCGCCAACGTCACCATGGGCATTACCGCATCGCTCATCATCGGCGTCCCGCTCGGCAGAATGGTAGCCTCGGCTTTTGGCTGGAAAGCGGTATTTCTCGCTATCGCAATTGTCGGGGGATTGGCCATGCTTGTCATTGCTGCGGTTATACCACGTATGCAGGGAGATAAACCTGTCCCTTTGATCAAACAATTTGCTTTGTTAAAAAAACCTCAGGTATTGGTTGCTTTAGCGATTACTTTTTTCTGGTTGGGAGGATATTCCCTCGCCTATACTTACTTATCCCCTTTTCTGCTAGAGGTGACTCATTTAAATGAATCATTGATTAGCGCAGCTCTGTTCATGTTCGGCATTGCCAGTTTGATTGGCTCGAAAGTCGGCGGCTATAGTGCGGATAAACGGGGCATCAAAAACACGCTCGTTTCAGGGATGGTGCTTCACGTCGTTTCGTTGATTTTGCTATCCTTGGTCGGACAGTCGGTCATTGCCGTATTCGCCATTTTGATCCTCTGGTCTTTTGCCGCTTGGTCATCCGCTCCCGCACAGCAATTTAACCTGGTTTCGCTTGTTCCTGAATCCTCGGGCGTCATGCTGAGCTTGAACAGTTCCATGATGCAGCTTGCCATGGCTGTCGGCGCAGGAATCGGCGGGCTGATCGTTAACCGTGTTTCTTTGGCATCCATTACCTGGTTCGGGGTACTCGGCGTACTCATCGCTATCATTGCCGTGGTTGTATTGTCCAGCATGGCATCACGGCATTCGATGGTTCAATCAGCGGATAGGGTATGCTAACCATGTTAGGTTGCAGCAGCAGTTGTTGCCTTAATAAAGCCACCGCTCAACTAAAGGGCAGGATAGTTGAATCACTTCCCGAATAACTTAAGTCGTGGAGTATTTACGAAGTTCGCAAAGAAGACGTTATCTGCAATTCACGCTGCGGTTCCTAGCGGAGCCCTCGGTCCACCCGATGGATTTCGGGGTTAAGCTAACGGGCACAGTAGGTTCAAGTAATCGATGAGACGAAGAGGGGGAAACCGAAATGAAGACGATCAAGTGCATGATGGACCACCTGAACTGGGCGGACGGACGCATCTTGGATGCGCTCGAGGAGAGTGAGACGAAGAACAAGGACCTTCTGAAGCTGGTTCAGCACGTCGCGGTCGCGGAACGAGTCTGGTTGTCTCGATTGCAGGGCAAGGGCAGTGCGCAATGACGGATAACGATAGTTGAATCATAATATAGCGGCAGCCGGTCAAACGATCAGCTGCCTTTTTCATTGATGTAACGGGCAGCTTTCCTATTATGTAGAAATACGAGGTTTGAGAATTAAAAAGACTCCTTGGTATGATCCTAATGGGTCCCAGATTGCTTGCCAGCGAACGGACCCAAAAACAAACCATGGAGACTACAAGATGCATTCTACTCAAAATGAACGGATTAATTCAAATCACTTCTTCAACCTTAATTGTCGGTGTAGACATCGCGAAATTCAAACATGTGGGTCGTGCGCAAGACTACCGCGGAGTCGAGTTCGGCCCCCAGCACGAACAAGGCGAGCCGGGATAGACAAGTACGTTCGGGCTGAGCCTATCGAACAGCTTGCCCGTAAACGGTCTGGACGCCACGATTATCGCGGCGAACACCATGGAAAAATAGCTAGCATAGGAGCTCAGCCCGATCGATTTGGCGTATGTCAGACCCTTTTGTTTTTCGGATATCTCTATTTTTTGCCCAACTTGCTTTAAGTTCATGTCACTCATAAAAATAGCTATTTTCGAACAATAGGGCAACGATTAAAATAATAGGACCATGGTATGGATGAGGAGATGCAGCAATGAACAGGAAATGGCGAACGTTCCACCCCTTTTTTGCCCGAATGAATTTACGTAAAAAGATAGTAACCATCTTCATCCTGCTTATCACGATACCATTGACCTTACAGGGATTGATCTCCTATTACGAGTTCTCCAGCACCATCGAGAGGAGGACCGCTGACTCGACGATTCAGATTGCCGGCCAAATCAATCGCAACCTGGATCGGACCTTAGTAGAAATGCAGCGTCTTTCCCTAATGCCTCTCTATGACCAAAAGGTATTGTCTATTTTGGACAAATACAGCATGCCGGCGTATCAGCAAACGCGTCCCACGCTAGAAGAAATGGAAAAAATGTTTCTCTATATATCAGGATTGGCTTATAACCGTTCTGAGGTGAGAGGGATACAGGTCATTGCCAATAATGGCTTTATTTTTACCAATGTGGATTCGACCCGAATGCAATTCTCCGTGGATGTGCGGAAGGAAGCGTGGTACACCAAAGTCAGTCAAGCGGATGGCGCCTGGGCCGTCATTCCTCCGCATAATCCGGATTACTACATGGAGAACAACCCGCAGCAGTATTTCTCCGTCGCCCGCTTGATCCGTGAGCCGAATACGAATCGCTTGCTCGGGCTGATTAAAATTGATATGAAGATGGACGTATTCAAGCAGATTTTATCGAACGTGAAATTTGAGGAGAAATGCAGCCTCTCCGTAATGGATAGCAACAATGAGCTATTTTACAATGAAAGAAGCTGTACGCAGGACCCAACTATGGAGCAAATCTTGCTCGAAACGAAGCTGCCTAATGAAAGCTTTGCCAAGGACGTTACAGTTCAGGGCAAACGTTTCTTGACTGTGGTCGATTATTCCGATTTTACTGGACTCAAAGTGATCAGTTTTATACCAGTAAGCTCGCTTCTCAAGGATACGATAACATTACGTAATTTTACGGTCCTGCTGGCCATAGTGTTTTTGGTAGCTGCCGGGCTGCTTGCTATCTATTTTTCATACCACATCAGCCGACCGCTAGACAGGCTCAAGAAAAAGATGATGCTCGTGCAGCGGGGAGACTTCCAGCAAACTGTCCCTGTGGAATCACAGGACGAAATCGGTCAATTAAGCAGAGGATTCAACCGGATGACGGAGGAGATCGACCGCTTAGTCAAAGAAGTATATGAAATTGGACTGAAGGAAAAGGAGGCCGAACTCGCAGCGCTGCAAAGTCAGATTAATCCTCATTTTATATATAATACGCTGGAGTCCATTAACATGATCGCGATCGGAAAGCAGAACTATGAGGTATCCGATATGGTGACCGCACTCGGCAAAATGCTTCGCTACACCGTAGATAAGTATGATCGGATGGTCCTGTTAAAAGAGGAATTGGACTCCGTCGCGTCGTATGTCAAAATCCAAAAGATGCGTTACGGGGACCGGCTTCGTGTCGTATTTGACTTGGAAGAAGGGATTGAGCGTTACTCCATGCCGAAGCTGCTTCTACAGCCTTTGGTTGAGAATGCGATTTATCACGGAATCGGCGAACAGGAGCAAGGAGGTACGATCTGGATCACCGCTCTTCGTTTTGAACATTATCTGCTGGTTACCGTCAAGGATGATGGGGTCGGAATGACAGATGAGCAGCTGGAGCATCTTCGCTCATCGCTTGCCTCGACATTGCCTTTAGAATCCGGAGAACATGGGCTCGCATTGCGAAATATTTACCATCGTTTGATTCTGATGTTCGGGGAGGAATACGAGCTCGACATTGATGCAAGTCCAGGAAAAGGCTCCGCATTTACTATTACAATACCTGTTATGGAAAGGGTGAATGATAATGATCAAAATCCTGCTGGTCGAAGATGAAGAAATTATCCGAAACGGATTGAAAAACTTAATCGCCCAAGTGTCCACGGATTTCCAGATCACCAAGGAAGCTGCAAATGGGCGGGAAGCGCTGGATTATTTGCAAAAGGAAGTACCGGATTTCATCATCACGGATATTCGGATGCGTGAAATGGACGGCTTGACGCTAACCGCCAAAGTACGGGAACGTTATCCTCAGATGCCGATCCTGATCATTAGCGGATACGGCGACTTTGAATATGCCAGACAAGCGCTCCGATACGGAGTCACCGATTATTTATTGAAGCCGATTGACCGCTTGGCCCTGGTTTCGGTATTGGATCAAATACGGCGGGGCTTGGTGCCCAAGGAGGGAAATGCGTCTTTGCCTAGGGAAGCAGCGGATAAGGATGAGCTCCCTCTGAAAAATGACAGCCGACGACTAATCCGCAAGGTCAAAGAGTACATTCAAGGAAATCCCGATAAAGACCTGCGGCTTCAGGTTCTTGCAGAGTACGTGAATCTGAATCCGGCTTACCTCAGCCAATTGTTTAAACAAGAAGCCAAAATCCATTTGTCCGATTTTATCACGGATGTCCGAATACAGCGTGCGAAATATTTACTTTTGAATTCCGACCTGAAGATTTACGATGTGGCTCGGCTCTCCGGCTACCAAAGCCCGAAGCATTTTATGCTGCTCTTCAAACAACAGGTGGGCAAGACTCCTGGTGCATATAGGGAAGAAGGAGAATTTTAGATCTTCTATACAAAACGTACCAAACCCAAATGTGAAGTGATTTATTTTGTAAAAGCGCTTTCAATATAATAGGACTATCAAGATCATCACTAAATGGGGGGAAACAGAATGAACGCATCGAAACGTAAGGCCAATATCATGCTCAGTATATCGGCCATACTCGCGGTTCTGGTTGCCGGCTGCAGCAATTCCGGTTCAGGAACACAACCAAGTGCAGCGCCAACCGGCAGCAGTGCGACACCTGACACAAGCAAGCCTATTCAGCTCAAATTTTTAACTTGGGGAAATCAGGCCCACCTCGATCTGTACAAGACATTAATCGATAAGTACAGACAGACCCATCCGAACATCACGGTGGACCTGCAATCTGTCCCTTTTCCGGATTATCAGCAGAAGATTTCGGTATTGGCAGCAGGACGCGAGCTTCCTGATGTCGCTTGGTTATCCGAGCGCATGGTTCCGCAGTTTATGGCCAATGGGATTCTGCAGGACATTTCCAGTGTGAAGCAGGATGCTTCCTTTAAGATGGATGATATTATCCCGTCCACTCTGGATTTGTTCACCAAAGACGGGAAATTGTATGGATTGCCATTCTCGACGCCGCCTAGCGTTATGTTCTATAACAAGGACCTGTTCGCCAAAGCAGGACTAGCTTCCCCTAATGATCTTGCCAAACAAGGCAAATGGACTTGGGATGAATTCGTAAAAGACGCTAAGGCACTTTCAAGTGGCACAGGGGCTAACAAAATCTATGGAGCGAACTTCTTCCGCGATTGGAAAACATATATTTTGCTGTCCAGCTACTCCTGGTCCAACGGAAGCGGCCCGTTCGATAAAGGCATGACCAAATTTACATGGAATGATCAATACGGAATTGAGACGCTGAAAATGCTGCAAACCATGATGTTCGTCGATCAATCCCACCCTAAAGCAGGTGAACAGGTCAGCTTCGAATCCGGTAAAATCGGCATGTTCTTCGATGTATACAGCTATGTGTCCAAAGCAAGGACGATTAAAGATTTCAAATGGAGCATCGCTCCGATGCCGTCCGGTCCGAAAGGCGCTGTACCGATGCTTGGCCAAGCCGGATATGTCATGTTCAAAGGCAGCAAATATCCTAAAGAATCCGAAGAATTCATGAAATTCTTGGCGAGTGAGGAAGGTATCAAGGCAACCCAAACGTTCTTCGTACCTCCGCGCAAGAGCGTGCTAGGCTCTGATGATTTTCTGAAGCAGCCAGGAAACCCTGATGCGGCAGATATTAAGCAAGCCGTAATTGATGAAATGCCGAAGGCCATCGTTCAACCGGGGCACGTCAATTGGGAGAAAATCGATAACGAATTGCTTGCAGGCTTCGATCAGCTTTTCAGCCAAACGGCAACGCCGGAACAAATCGTAAAAACGATGGAAACCAAGATCACCCCACTTTTGAAATAGGTAACGTGCGACGCGGTTCGTTGTAAGCGGACCGCGGTTGTACAAAAAGAAAAGGAGAACCCGCAGATGAATCGTTTGAAGACTTCTCTCCATCAAACCAAATTGCAATTGTTCGTCAGCCTTCCGGAGAATGACGCGAGATTGGCGAAAGCAGCAATCGAAGAAGGTGCGGACGGGCTGAAGGTGCATATGAATGTGGGTCACCGTGCCAGCGGGACCAGCTTTGGAGCGCTATCGGAGTACAGGGACACGTTCAGGGAGATTCGTTCCTTGTTCCATGGTCCTTTAGGTATAGTGCCTGGAGGATCTATAGAGGCCATTCTTCCCGATGAAATAGAGGAGCTACCCGAGCTTGGGATTGACTTCTACTCCATTTATGCTTGGCACCTGCCGTCCTTTTTGCTGAAATCAGGCAAGCTGGCGTCCACTTTTGCTATTGATAACCGATTTGACCTCCGCTTTCTGGATGCGGCCAAATCCTTTCCCATGCTGGAAGCTTTGGAAGCGTCCATCGTCCCGGGAGAGGAGTACGGATCACCGCTTAGTTTTGCCGATTTGTTAAAATACCGCTGGTTGGTAGAGAATGCCGGTTTGCCTGTCATCGTTCCTTCCCAGCGTAAAATTGTTCCCCAGGATATTCCTGCTCTAAAAGATTGCGGTATTCAAGTCCTGCTGGTTGGAGCTGTCGCAATAGGAAAACATGAGGACGAAATCCGGCGCATGGTTCACGCGTTCCGTAATGCGATCGACAGATAGGGGGACGAATATGAGTGGCGAACTAGCTGCAGCTATCAAGAGGAAACATCCTTTATCGCGGGAAGCTGCTATCACCGGATGGCTGTTTGTAGCGCCGATGGTTCTTGGTTTTATCATCTTCCTTATTGCTCCTTTAGTTATGGCTTTTTACATGAGCTTGACAGACTGGCCGATACTTGGCGATGCACAATTTATTGGTTTTGCTAATTACAAAGCAATCATCGTAGATACCGAATTTTGGAAAATACTAGGGAACACAATTTACTTCTCGGCGGGCCTGGTGCCGCTGAATATTATTCTGGCTTTGGGGCTTGCGCTGCTCCTGGCAAAAGGAAAGCCTGGCATGGGTCTATTCCGCACCGCCATATTCGTGCCGGTCATGACTTCGCTCATCGTGTGGGCGATCGTCTGGAAGTATCTCTTTGCGACGGACACAGGCTTTATTAACCAGCTGATTCAGTTGTTTTTTGGCGTTCAAGGCCCTGCCTGGCTGTACAATGCACAATTGGCTATGCCTGCCGTTATTGTCACCAGCGTGCTGAAGAACGTCGGGCTCAATATGGTGCTGTTTATCGCTGCTTTGCAGCAGGTTCCGGCTCAGCTTTACGAAGCGGCCAAAATCGACGGGGCAGGCCGGCGGACCGCTTTCTTTCAAGTGACGGTACCGATGATTACGCCCACGATATTTTTGACGGTCATCATGACTGTCATCGGTTCGTTGAAGGTATTCGGCCAGATCTACGTGATGACTCAAGGCGGACCAAGCGGAAGCACGAAAGTGCTGGTGTACTATATTTGGGAAAAAGCGTTCAAGCTCTTCGAGTTCGGTTATGCGTCGGCTCTAGCTTATATTCTCTTTTTCATCATCCTGATCTTTACACTGATTCAGTGGCAGCTTAGAAAAAGGTGGGTGTTCCATGAAAGCTGAAGGTGCAGTCTTGAAATCATCGAATTGGATCGCCGGCGCGCTGCATTATCTGGTGCTAACCTTAATATCGGTTGTGATGCTGATCCCATTTTTATGGATGGTGTCGACTTCGCTTAAGGAACCGGCCAAAATATTCGTATTCCCGCCGGAGTTTATTCCTTCTGCGATCCGTTGGGCGAACTACACGGAAGTACTGAACAACACGCCTTTTCATTTGTATTATTTTAACAGTGTCTATATCGCGGTTGTGGTAACGGTTGGGACCGCCTTTTTTGCTTCGCTGGCTGGGTATTCCTTTGCCCGGATCCCATTTAAGGGGCGAGATCTCGTGTTCCTGTTATTGCTTAGCACCATGATGATTCCAGCCGAGGCAACCGCGATCCCGATGTTTTTGTTCATGCGCGATTTAGGGTTCAACAACACGCATGTTCCCTTGATCGCTCTGCCCATTTTCGGCGCGGAGGGAGCCTTCGGCGTATTTGTGATGCGGCAGTATTTTATTGCCATGCCAAAGGACCTGGAGGAAGCCGCTATGATCGACGGCTGCTCGCGAATGCGCACATTCTTCGAAATCATGCTTCCGATGGCCAAGCCGGCGATCGCTTCGCTGACGATCTTTACATTTTTAACAACCTGGAACGATTTCTTCAATCCGCTTATTTTTATCAACAATCGGAACTTGATGACGCTGCCATTGGCGCTTTCCCTGTTTACAGACGAGGCCGGCACGGCGTGGAACCTGCTGATGAGCGCTTCCGTTATGGTAACGCTGCCGCTGCTGCTGGTTTTCTTCTTCGCTCAGAAGCAGTTTATACAAGGCATTGCAATGACTGGGTTAAAGGAATAGAGGAGGAACGAGATGAACCGCATTTTAGAAGCTGATGTCGTGGTTGTCGGAGGCGGGCCTGCCGGCATTAATGCAGCCATCGCTGCCGGAAGACTAGGGGCATCCACCATTTTAATCGAACGCTATGGTTTTTTGGGAGGGATGTCGACGGCCGCCTCCGTCTATCCGTGGATGACCTTTCATACCGAGCAAGGCAATCAGGTCATTAAGGGAATTGCGCAAGAACTGGTCGAACGATTAATGGCGCAAGGGGGCTCACCCGGCCATCTTCGGGACACAGTGGGATTCGTTCACACGGTAACACCGTATCATCCCGAGATTTACAAGCTGGTTGCCATCGATATGCTCAAGGAAGCGGGCGTGCGGCTGCTGCTGCACAGCTTTGTGGATGCAGTTGAAGTGGAAGACAACCGAATTCGATCCGTACAAGTGACGGGCAAATCGGGGCACTATCAAATCCGTGGGAAGATGTTCGTCGATACCTCTGGAGATGCGGATGTGAGCTATTTATCCGGGGCTCCTACGCTGCAAGGGCGTGAAGGAGATCACGGCACGCAGCCGATGACGATGAAATTCCGGATGCGCGGAGTAGATCTCGAAGCCGTTCGCCGCAATATGATAGAGAACCCGGACAATTTTTACCGGAAAACTCCTTTTGATGAGCTGGATCACATTCCATTGACAGGAGTTCAAGGGTTTTATTCGCAGTGGAAATCGGCCAATGTCCCTATTAATCGGGACCAGGTTCTTTTCTTTACCGGCCCCGCAGAGGATGAGGTATTGGTGAACTGCACCCGTGTACAGGGGTTGGACGGCACGGACATCGAGGATCTAACGAAGGCCGAGGAGGAGGGCCGCCGTCAGGTGATGATGATGGCCCAGTTTCTGCAAAACTGGGTTCCCGGTTTCGCCAAGGCAAGCATCTCATCGGTGGGAACACAAATCGGGATCCGGGAAACGAGACGCATTAACGGGCAGTATAGTCTGACCATTGAGGATGTTGTGTCGGGAAAACGGTTTGATGATGTAATCGCTAGAAGCGGGTATCCGATCGATATTCACGATCCCAAAGGCAGCGGGGTTACAGCCGCATGGATTGGCGGAGACGGAGCTTACGATATTCCGTACCGTTGTCTTGTACCGCAAAAGATACGGAACCTTCTGGCAGCAGGGCGCTGTATCTCTACTTCTCACGAGGCACTAGCCACAACCAGGCTAACTCCGAGCTGCATGGCCACCGGCCAGGCAGCTGGAACTGCTGCCGCTCTGGCCAGTGCAGAAAACTCATCCGCTGCGGAAGTCGATGTAAAGAAGCTACAGCAGATCCTGCTTCAATCCAATGTCGTGTTAGCCTAATTGGAATAATTAAAAGAGTCCTTTTGAAGAGACTAGGATAAAAAGAGGATAGCAAAGAGGTGATTATCATTAGAAGTCGCATGTAATGCGGCTTTTTCATTCCCAACGGATTGTCAGCCGTTGATTGAGCTAAAAGATACGCGTATCGATACGAATGGGATCATTCCTAATATTGTCGTCGAATGTGCTAGACCATCTACCGCATACCAGACGCTTAAAGGCGGAATCAATTCTGTCGATTACTACTTTATTTGCAGGGCGGAGGGCGAGGACAGCATGCCGTCGAACCATTTTTTTATAAGTATCACTATTACTCGCGAAGAGGCGCATCATTTATGTCCTCAAGATCTATGTTCCTTCTTCCTTCCTTTAAAGATATATGTTCTTGTCCTCCGCCGACTGTAAGAGGACAAGAACATACATCCATTTGAATCCGCGATTTGAGCGGATTTTTTATTTTATGGATATAACTTCTTGTCTTTTCTAAAAGACAAGAAGTTGTACTGTTTTCCAAGATGCCACTGAATTTTCGGGAAGTTCTCTTGCTGGATATTCGGCATGAAATGACGACTCGGGAGATGGCAGGGGTGCTTGGGGTATCGGAAGGAACTGTAAAGTCTCGTCTGCACCGTGCCCGCACTAAGGTTTTTAAAAAGCTTCAGGAGGTCGGGGTCCATGAGTAAACCGGATTGGTATAAGCAAGCAGGAATGGAGCCCTTTAAGCAAAATCACTTTCATGGCGTGGAACGATGGCCCTCAGCAAACGGAGGCGTCCAGTCTGTGTCATTTTATCTATCTCATGACAATGTGCAGTATAGAAACAGGGTGACCCAAGACCAACGTCTTAGTCACCCTCGCAAGTTATGAATTACTGTCTTGCAGCGTCTCCATCATCGCATAAAAATATTTAGGATCGCCAGAAGTGAAGTAGTTATACCAAGCTTCTAACGTCTCTTCCGCAAACAGGCCCAGCAGCGCAATAACCTCGCGCGCTAATTCTATTGCGCCGGCTGAACCGGTTGTGATCAGATTGCCATCGGTCACGATTTTCTCGTTTTTATATCGAGCAGCGCCTTTGTACGAGGGGCTAAATAAATTCAAATACTCCAGACTATTGCTCGTATGCTGACGGTCATCTAGCAACCCGGCATCCCCAAGCGCAAGTGTCGCCCCGCATATGGCTGCAACATTGCCACCGGCATTCAGCAGTTGTTTTGCTTTTTCGATAATTGGCCCATTCATGGGATCTTTCCAATTGTCAGCACCCGGCAAAAAGCAATATCGCCGATGTTTCATGAGTGATCTCATCTACTGTCAGTTCCGGCACGATTGTCAACCCGCCTTTTGTCGTGATAGGACGGTTGGAAGCTCCGACAGTTCGTACGGGAAGGCGACTCCCGCGATTTTTGAAATATTGACCGGAGTTGAGTTCTGCAGTAACTAAGCCAAGCTCCCAGTCCGCCATCGTATCCAGTACATAAACATAAGCGTATTTCATAACTTCCTCCTTGGTCATCTATGATTCCACCAGTTGAAAGGATGTTGTCGCCAAAGGCAGTCCCATAAACTTGCAATATCGCCCGGCAGCCTCGATCACGCGCTCTTCTCTCTTCTTTAGAGGTGCAAATAGATGAAATTCGATGTCGATCCCTTTACTCTTAATGGTTCGTTTCCATAAGCCGGAGACTTGGCCGTCGATAACGATGGTGGGCATGAATACGCCGTTATTGCCCGGGACAACATGGCGGGCATGCGCGGCGTTTAATACCGTACTCCGGTCTTTGTAGCCAAGCAAATATTCATCAAACCCCGGAAGCAGATAAACACTCGGTTCTTCATCCATTACGAATGCCGGGGCGTTATCGGTTGTCCAATATTCCTGCCCGCCGATTTTCTCCGACACCAGCCGGGATTGCGCAGCTTCGACGCCTTGTCTTGCATCAGAAAGTGTGATCCCAGCCCACCAGGCTAAATCTTGTACGGTTGCCGGCCCATGACTCGCAAAATATCGTTCCGCGAGCAAAGCGAGCGCTTCGCTCCGGGTTAACTCCTTGGCGGCAGGCATCCACTCATCTAGCAAAACAATGGTTTGCTGCTTGCCTTCCCTCGGCCCAAGACAAATGTGGCCGCTCTGCGCAAGATACCATAGAAGGTGATAGCCACGCTGGTTTTTCGTGTGAAATCCGTTATCCTCCAGCAATTGCATAAGATCGGGACGAGATATCCGCTTGTTCCCTTGCAAGGCATCATAAATGATCTGCCTGCAGCGCTCGATGATCTCCTGATTAAGCTCCAATTGAGCCTGTCTTCGCCCATCCTGTGCCAAAATACGTGGAGCCAAATGTTGGAGCATCCATCTTAAGTTCTCCGGATGCACGCAATGAATCGTACCGCGCATCGGCCAAGTCAGAACAATCTTACGATCCTCGATGGATTGCTCAATATCCGCCACAGTAGCAGATTGCGTACGCATTCCAACAGCCCACAGGGCCTGATGATAATCTTGCGCCTGCAGGGCGCCGAGGTGCTGGACAACATGTTCGCACTTGTCCATCTTCCTTCCACCTATGAGCAGATTGTGCATACGTCGATAGGAAATACTTCGTTCCCTCATGGATTCCATTATGAACTTCCTCCCGAATCAGAATAATGTATAGGGATAAATCGTATCAGTTCATTGGCCAGTAGTTCGGGTTCATCCAGCGCTGCAAAATGACCGCCACGGGGCATTTTGTTATAGCTTCTCACATGTACCGAACGTTCAGCCCAGCTTGCGGGGAACTGGATTTCGCGCGGGAAGAGCACGATACTTGCCGGTACGCTTCGTGTCGCTGTGATTGGCGGAGCGCTATCTTCATTCGCTTGATTGGCCATTACAATTAGCCGATACATACGTGCGGCAGATCCGGCTGTCTCGGTCAGCCAATAGATCATGATATTCGTGAGTAGTTCGTCCCTTCCGCCGAATGCATCATCTACGGTCTTGTCGCCAGCTCCCGAACGGATCATGCTGACGATCCAAGATGCCAAGCCAACCGGCGAATCGTTAAGTGAATAGGCAAGCGTTTGCGGTTTGGTAGCTTGCAGCTTCAGATAGGCGCCTTCTGACTGAACCCAGGCCTGGGTGTCTAACATAAACTGCCGATCGGCAGAGGACATCTCAGTAATATTCTCTCTTCCGGTTGGATAACCAGCGTCTGTCAACAAGATCGCTTTCACAACGTCGGAGTGATGTATGGATAGCATGGTCACGATTCCAGTACCGATATCCCCGCCGCAAGCCGCGAAGCCCGCGTATCCAAGTGTTTCTGTCATCAGCTTGGCAAACAGGTGGGCGACTCGCTTCGGTGCTGTGGTTTTTCGATCCGAAAATCCAAAACCGGGAATCGAAGGCACGACAAGTTCGAAGGAGTCGGATAACAGAGGGATCATCTTGTGAAATCGGTAGAAGCTATCGGGCCAGCCATGAACGAGCAATAGCGGCACCGCATTTGGATTTTCGCTTTTAACATGCACGAAATGAAGGGTTGTACCCTCTATAACCGTCTTGTATTGCGGTAAGGCATTTAATCTGGCTTCATGAATACGCCAGTCATACTTCGTGCGCCAATAATCGATTAATTCTTTCATATAACCGAGATCTGCGCCCATATACCAGCCTTCGCCAGCCGCTTCGTCGGGCCACCGCGTATGATCCAGCCGCGTTTTCAAATCTTCAAGATCTGATTGCGGAACATTGATTTTAAATGGAGTAATGATAGCTGATCTCCCCTTTCCATCTACAGAATGTAATTGCTGCTTTCTGCATTGTAAGGGAACGAAGGAGACACTGTATTGTATATTTTTTCCCGAGATCTAGTTCGTGAGTGGGATGTGATTGGGGTGCAGGCTTTCTATAGCGCGATACTCGGTCGGGTTGAGGCCGGAAAAAGACTGAAATTCTTTAATGAAATGGGACTGATCATAATAATCGCAAGACATGGCAAGATCAGCCCAATCGATATCCTTGCTCTGTCTGATTAGACGTACCGCCTTTTGAAACCGCATTAAACGACTAAACCTTTTGGGTGTTAGTCCCACTTCATCCTTGAAAATTTGAATGAATCGTTTGGCGCTCATGTTAACCTGTTCAACCATGTTCGTAATGGATTCGGGTTGTTGCGGCTGCTGAAACGAGGCAATCGCAAACTGAACGGCTGAATGCGATGGCCTTGACCAATCGCTTCGTAACAGAAAGTATTTTTCAAGGATACGAAATCGCTCTTCCACCGTGTTGGAATAAAGCAGCTCATCGCGCAGATCTGCAGCCGCTATCCCCCATAAATCATCCAACGAGACATGCGTATCCTTTAACGCAATAGAAGGCAGCTTTAGAAGCGGCCCAGCGCCGCCGGGCTTGATATGTACGCCAATCATGGACCGCTCGCTTGAAGAATCCGTTATATAATAATCGGTGTGAGGCCCGCTAATCACGGAAGCTGCCAGTGTCGTCTCGCTGTCATATCGATTGTGTATACGAGTTTTACGATCATACAGATCAATGACGAGATCGGTCGAGCCATCCGGTAGGGTGAGCCTTCTCGAGTGCGGCGGATTCTTTCCTGTATAGGACCAGAAGTATGCGATGAAAGAAGACAAAGGAGGCCGGGGGAAATAGGTCTGAAATGGCATTGCTGTTCAGTCCTTTCTGTCTCATTGTTTCTTCGGTTCCATTATACCAGATCGTTTTAAGACCCAGCATCTGACATGATGAATCATGACCGAATTGGGGGCGACATTGCTACCCGGATGTCCGGAGAATCCGATTATCATAACCATAATCAGGAACATTTGTTTGCATTCGGTACAAAACATGGTATGCTAATGTGTAAATTAACATGATTTCGGGTGAGAGCAAATGCTACCGATTATTCGCATTTCCGTACGTGCACTGGTCGAATACGCGTTTCGCAGAGGCAGTCTGGAATCTGGCTTCCACGCGGCACCTACGTTCTCAGAAGGGACGCTTGCGCATCAGAAGCTGCAAAAGACGTACGGAGATTCGGACCTCAAGGAAGTACCGCTGCAGCAGGAATTCGAATGCGGGGACTTACGTTTTCGACTGGAAGGGCGCTGCGATGGCATCCGTTTCCCGGAGAACGAGCTTGTCACCATTGAGGAAATTAAGTCCACTCTGCAGGATATAAAACGTATTGAGGAACACGCACATCCCGAACATTGGGCGCAGGCACAATGTTATGCGTATATGTATGCAGTGAAGGAAGGCTTATTGAAGCTGGGCGTGCAATTGACCTATGTACAGCTGGATACTGACGAACAAATTCATTTTCGGAAGGAGCAGACGACCGAGGAACTGGAAGGTTTAGTGCTCGGAATGCTGCAGGTATACACACCATATGCAAGATGGATGGCTAAGCACGAACAGGAACGGAACGAGAGCGCGCGGAGCCTGCCGTTTCCTTATCCGGCCTACCGGGAAGGGCAGCGTAAGTTAGCCGGGGCCGTATATACGGCGATCGCCGAAGGGAAAGATTTATTCGCAAGAGCTCCGACCGGAACCGGCAAAACGATCTCGACCTTGTTCCCGGCTGTTAAAGCGATCGGGCAAGGGCATCTTCAACGAATCTTCTATATAACTGCCAAAACGATAACCCGGACTGCGGCGGAGCATGCGATGCGCGCCATGGCGGATGCTGGCTTACGGATGAAGACCGTCACGCTGACGGCGAAGGAAAAAGTATGTTTCAAGGATGAAGTGCGCTGCTCGAAGGAGTACTGTGAATACGCAGATGGCTTTTATGACCGGCTTAACGGAGCGATGCTGGACATGCTGGAGCATGAGGCATTGATGGATCGCGAGGTGATCGAACACTATGCACGCAAACACCGGATATGTCCGTTCGAGCTGTCAATAGAAGCAGCCTACGCCGCGGATGCGGTCATCTGTGACTATAATTATGTATTCGATCCGCGTGTGTCGTTGAAGCGGTTGCTGCAGGAGCAGCGCAAGCAAACTGCTCTATTGGTGGACGAAGCGCATAATTTGGTCGACCGGGCAAGGGACATGTTTTCTGCGGAGCTAGTAAAATCCGGATTTCTCCATCTTCAGCGGGAAAGCAGAGGCAAACAACGAGAGCTTGCCCAGGCGGCGAAGGCCTTGAATGAAATATTCATCGAACTGCGCAAGAAGGTGGGGGAGCGGAAGCATTCACTGCTTGATGGCCCGCCGCAAAGCTTGCTTGAACGGTTAGAGTCGTTCGCCGAAGCAGCCGAGCAGACGCTTGTTGCAGGCGGGGAAGAAGATCTGACGATTTTGAAGGATGTTTATTTCGCGGTACAAAGCTTCCTTCGAATCGCGAAGTTGGCGGATGAACGGTTCGTCACCTATGCCGAAGTCGAACGCAGCGAGGTCAGAGTCAAGCTGCTATGCCTAGATCCGTCCCAGCTGCTGCGACATATGAGCAATGGCTATCGGGCCAAAATTTTTTTCTCGGCAACGCTGTCCCCGTTCGGCTTCTACAAGGATGTACTCGGTGCGGGGGAGGACGATTATACGTTTGCGATTCCATCCCCCTTCTCGAAGGACCAATGGGAGTTGAGCATCGTGGCGTTATCGACGCGATACAGGGACCGTGAAAGCTCGATGGCTAGACTGGGATCACTGCTTCGCGAGCGAATCGGCAGTTGTAATGGTTGCTACATGGTCTTTTTTCCTTCGTTTGAATATTTGAAGGCCGGAGTGGCCGCGTATGAAGCGGAAATGCCGGACGCTGATATCCTTGTTCAGACCCATACGATGTCGGAAGAGGATCGGGAGCGGTTTCTGGACGCGTTCCAGGCGGGAAGGGAGCGAACGTTAGTCGGCTTTGCCGTATTGGGAGGCATATTTTCGGAGGGGATCGATCTTCAAGGAGACCGGCTGACCGGTGTCATTATCGTTGGTGTGGGACTGCCACAAATCGGACTGGAACGTGATCTGATGAAAAACTATTACAACAGAACAGGACGGGACGGCTTTGATTACGCCTATGTTTTTCCGGGCATGAACAAGGTGCTGCAAGCGGGCGGCAGGCTGATTCGATCGGAGCAGGATCGTGGTTCTCTCGTGCTTGTCGATGATCGGTATTTACAGCCCAAATACATGCAGCTGCTTCCTGAGGAGTGGCGTGTTTAATTGGTAAAAATCGGGGTATCGTGTAGTTAGTTCAATAGCAAAGTTCGAAGTGAGGCTGCCGCGAAATTGATCGGTAGCCTCATTAAGCTTTTGGGCAGGATAACGTAACATCTAGTGAACGAAAACGTATAGATGTTAATGAAAACATTAATTGGATGTGATGTTATGAAGTATCTTCAAGAGAACTTCGGTGAGATAGTAATAGGAAGATTTGGGTTATGCTCTTTATTTGAAAGGATAATGGGTCTGAACTTGCCTGTTGCTGTTTCTTAAGATTGTTAACGATTTGGAAAATGCTCGGGTGAAACCACTTCGAAATCCGCTGTCAAAGCCTCTTTAGTATCATGTATATCCATGATGGAGACTTCTTTGATAATTCGGTATTTTCCTGGCTCCAGATCGTTGATAGTCACTTTCTGTTCATCCTATGCCCTCTAATGTGAATGCTCTTCGATTAGGCACGTCTTCCCATACCGACTGATTATATTTTTGAAAAAGGAGTTGAAATACCATTCATTCGATTTAGATGTTGAAGGGTTTAGTAACGGGAGACGATAGTTTGGAGATGCCGCGAGAGCAGCTCCTATTTAGTATTCATTGAAGTAACGGGGAGGTTAGTGTAAGATCATACTCGGTAAACCGTGATATAAGTTACGGCGAAATATTTGGCAAAACGACTGCAAAGGCTCCTTTATCAAAACTTCCTAGCAACAATGAGATATTCTTGAGAACTTTTCTTCAAGCAATCCGTTTCGACAATTGAAAAATTCCCCTTCTCAATTGTATCGACTAAATTGCGTATTTTAAATGATCTTATAATCGGCATTAAACCAACTCTACCTGCAATGTATAACAAGTTTCTTAGAAATATCTTTTCTCCCACGCATGGTGTTGCAGAAATTAATAATCCTCCTGGTTTCAACAGTTCATTCATTCTTTGTAGAACGATACATTCATCTTCCAATAAATGCAGAACATGAAAGGCCAAGATGACATCAAATGATCCTTTCTTATACCTTTCATCAAAAATGGTTGCGTGAGCATAGTTTATATTTGTGATGATTCGTTCTTTTGCCTTTTTTTCGGCAATTGCGATCATATTAGAAGATATATCAATCGCATGAATTTCTTTCACGTCTTCGGCAATATCATTGGATATTAATCCAGTTCCACAGCCGTAATCCAACACCACGTTGCTTATTTTGAGATGCGTTTTCGTTCGTTGTATGATTTGGAGGTAAGTTTGTTCATCCTTCATCTCGATTTGATCATATTGACTTGCGGTTCTGTCCCAAAAACGTTCTGATTTATTCATTTCCGTTTCACCTTCTTTTCTAGAGCGCTCATCTTAAAGGAATACTGAATTCTGTTCCACCCGGTTGAATCCTTTAATGATTAGCCATATAGCCAAAACCAATTGTTGAAAGGCAATTGGAATGTTCAACATCATGTAGGTTGCATCCAGACTGATGAAGCGAATCATAAATAGTAAGCTTGCCAATATGGACAATATAGACCCGACAAGACCTAAAACGGACAACCAACGTGGAACGATTTTTGTTTGGTAAAATATGCAGTTAAACAAGAACATAGCCAAAACAAATGCCAGTGTCGTTGCCACATGGTTCACCAAATCACGTACTTCCCGTAACAATTCACCCAGGGTCTGAAAATACGAACCATTCGGAGCTCCAACTTTTGCAAATTCGTGGCTTAATGTCAGTAGCAACAGAAGAATGATTACACCCATAATAATAAACACACCCGCAATGATGCCGAAAGCAACAGATCCAAGAGCTAAATCTTTATGATGCTTACTTAAAATCGGATACATCAAAATAGGAATACCAACATAGGTAACAACCATTAACAATTGGAAAAAGGCTCCTATTAGCACCTGATTTTCATTTGTAGAAGCCTTGACAAGGTAGTCTGCTCCATCTATAACAGGAACAACACTAAATATACCTGTAACCAACCCGGCTATTAATAACAACCCAGAAATTATTGCAGACCTTCTACCTGAATTTGTACTATTCTTCAACTTAATTAACCTCCTTTTCTATAATATTATAATTGAGCGATATGCCCCAGTAGAACAATTTCATGAGTAGCTAGGATTGCATGACACCTATAAGGTTACAACAAACAAAAAACCGCTGTCTGAAAAAATTGAGGACCTGTTAACAAGGATCAATTAAGCTATATGCTAGCTTGCTGAATGGGATGAAATGTATGTTATAATGGCGCAAAGGCATTTGTGTTGCTAGGTCTTCAATGTGCAAAATGTTACGTACGATAAAGGATTATTTATTTTTCATTCAAAAGACTGTGACCTAATTGAAGGGACATTGGATGAAATAGTCTCTGCGATGCACTATGTAGGTACTCACTCTAATACAGTGACTGAGGATGAGATTGAAATGTCTTTTTACTCAATACGTCCTGTTTAATTTATTGAAGTAACGTTCAATCAAACAGCGGCAATCTAGATGTGTGATCGGGCAACCTCCGGGAGTGCTTTTTATAAAGGCATTCCGATCTTCTTCTTATTTTCACATGTTTTTCAGTCTTTCAAAGCTGCCGTTAAAAATAAGACTCTATAGAGTTTTTCATATGATTAACGAGTGCGGTTACCTCGCTTTCCAGCCCTTCCCAACGATCAACATACTCTCCGCGATAGGCCTTTTTTGCTATGTTGAGTAAAGTCGCATGCTCTTTTGGCAGCTGAGGTATAGCCCATTCTGCAGCTATATCCTTTGATGAGATTTCACCAACAGCCACTGTCAG
This sequence comes from Paenibacillus sp. OAS669, assembly GCF_014873645.1. Taxonomy (NCBI): domain Bacteria; kingdom Bacillati; phylum Bacillota; class Bacilli; order Caryophanales; family Paenibacillaceae; genus Paenibacillus; species Paenibacillus sp. OAS669. The sequence continues at coordinate 205,377 of NZ_JADBDR010000009.1, read as the reverse complement.
CCACATTCGGGCAAGAGTTAAAATTACGTTTCGCTCGTCGCCCTTGGTGCTCTCAATTAATCCTGGCAAAGATTCTATAATCGCCCTTCGAATATGTGTCATCGGCACGGGTTCAAGTAGATCAGAAGCATCAGGACCAAAAAGAGAAACGCTATTTTTTCTCACTTGTGCTAAAACAATAGCCAAATCAGGGTTGTAAGTTGGTTCCTGAATTTGTCCATTCTCAAACTCATCCCTGAGCCACTCACCATAGATATATTCGTGTTTTGGCGGAAATCGCCAGGGGACAACTTCTTCATGAATTATTACCGTGACTTCAAGTGGTCGCACAGAATCAGCATTTCCTACCTTTCCGGATATGTGCATGAGTCTGTCTGTTAGTTTTCTGCGACCTATCTCAGTCAAACTTTGATTTACAACCACGAGGACATCTACATCACTATTAATGCGTAAGCCACTGGTTACTGCAGAACCAAATAGATATACCCCGACTACTGCACTGCCAAGCAGCTCCTCTACAACGTTAAATGCTTGGATCGCTTCCTTCGGTATTTTTTTGTTATTCAAGTCACCCATCAGCTACAACTCCCCTTGTCTACCGAACAATTTGACTTGCCTTCGTCCTATTCATTCTGATCATAGTATTACATAGCCTAATGAAACAAGGAACTCCAGCGATCGTCCAGGAGATTACAACCGCAGTTATAAGCGTTCATTAATTCGGATCAACAATTCCTTTAAGGTCTGCTTCTCCTCTTCGGTAAGGACTTGAACAATCTCGTCCTCCACCTTTTGGAAGGAGTCATAGAAGTCTTCAATCAATTCAACGGCCTTTGGTAAAACATAAATATTTTTTTGCCGTTCATTATTGGCTGGAACTTTACGCTCGATAAATCCTTTTTGCTCAAGAACTTGAAGTATGCTTGTAATGCTTGCCCCACGCAGATGAAACCGATCGGCAAGATCCCTCTGAATTAATTCAGTTTCTTGATTCTCGTAGATATAGCCAATGATTTTTCCTTGTTGAGCGTTTAATCCTAACTCTTTTATGCTATCGTCCGCTTTTTTCTTTAACTTAAGGCCAATAATCTGAAACAAGTCCAGATAAGGCGTATCCTTGCGAGGCTTCATGATCGTACCTCCCCATATTGTTAGAAATCTAACTGTAAGTAAATAAACTATACAGGGATCCAAATTTTGTGTCAAACAAAAGTTAGTTTTTTGACAGTTAGAAAACTAACAATTATAATCCTAATTGTTTATCAACAAACACTTGGGAGGAATTCAAATGGAGAAGATAGCTCAAAATGCTGTGTTAGAACAAGTTACGGCGATTATAAATGTACGTATCTTTGATGGAGATCAAGTTATTACGCCGAGATATGTTGTCATTAAAGGGGAGTACATTATTTCAGTGGGCGGAGACCTTCCGGCCGGTGCAACGATTATCGATGGTGAAAATGCGACTCTGATGCCTGGTTTAATTGACGCACATGTCCATACCTCAATCGGAGGATTACGAGATGCCTTAAAATTTGGCGTTACAACAGAACTAGAAATGAACGGCGATTTTACTAAAAGAGGGCGCGAGATTCAGTTGAAAAATGTGAATGACGTCGCTGACGTCCGTTCTGCTGGCACAGCGATCACCGCTCCGGGCGGACACCCGGATGAATTATTGCCGGATGGAGATGAAATACCGGAATTCATATTAAAGGAACTAGAGAAGTTATCGGAGGAAGACCGGGAAGCGATGTTGGCCGCATACGCTCACGATCACGAAGAAATACCGCAAGTGACCACGGTGGAAGAGGCGATTAAGCATGTGCATACTCAAGTGGAAAATGGAGCCGACTATATTAAGATCATGATTGAAGAAGGAACGGTTATGGGTGCACCCGGCCTGCCTGTACTAAGCGACGAGATTCTGAAAGCAGCCGTGACAGAAGCCCACAAGTTCGATAAGTTGGTCATCGCCCACGTCTTGACGGCTCGTTCATCGCAAGAAGCCATCGATTTGGGAGTCGACGGTTTGGGCCACTTGTTTATCGACAGGCCCGAGTACACGTCGGAGTTAGTGCAATCCATAGCCGATTCTGGTGCGTTTGTTATACCGTGCTTGGTGTTGAACTCGTCCATTCTTGGGAGCCCTGCATCACAATTGGCGAATGACCCGCGTGTTCATTCCAAATTAAGTCCCGAATGGATCGATATTTTGAACTCTAGCTTAAATACTTTCCCGCAAGGAAAAATGGAAAATAGCTTTACAAATGTGATGGAGCTTCACAGAGCGGGAGTGGATATCCTGGTCGGGACGGATGTCGCCCCCGTTCCCGTTCCGAATCTTGGCGGCCTTGCTCATGGAGCCAGCGTGCATCATGAATTGCAATTACTGGTTTCGGCCGGATTCACTCCGATAGAAGCGCTTCAGTCAGCTACCTCGAAACCGGCCCGGCGGTTCGGTCTTCATGATCGTGGCCGTATTGCCGAGGATGCGTGCGCTGACCTGGTACTTGTCGATGGGGATCCGACAACTAACATCTCGGATACACTATCTATTAAAGCCGTATGGTTCAAAGGTGTGCAAAAACGAATTTAATCCTTTTTACCCGTGAAGGGGAGCAAAGAAAAATCCCCCTGTAAAGAGACACGTTCCTTATAAAGGCCCGCTGCACGACGATTCATCAGCTCGTAGGCGGTCTCATTCAAGGTATGGGCTACTTCGGCACTCGTACGATCGGGGGAACTGAAGGAAGACACGGCATTTATACGCATTACGGGCGCAGGCTTCAGGGAAGTCATGCGCATGACGTGCAGATTACGAATGAACTCGGGGAGAATCCAAGCGAGTTTTTTAGGTTCAATATTTGATTAAGTGATTATGGAAACCTACAGTCATTGTGCAGCGTCTAATCATCGATGAAGGCCATCAAGGAATCGAAGGAGTGTACATGAATAGGTATCTTATTCTGTCTGTTGTATTTGGGTTCATACTAGTACTGCTTCCTATCCTGCCTAGTTCATGCTTTGCGTGTAGTTGTGCCTTTCAGCGTGATCCAATCAAAGCATTAGATGAAGCAGGTGCTGTCTTTTCCGGTAAGGTAATTGAAATGAAAGAAGATGTTTGGGAAAACAGAAAAAAGGGTGAAGTGTACGAATGGCGGCATGTTGTTAGAATAGCGGTTGAGCAGTCCTGGAAGGGAATGGATCAAACCGAAGTTATTGTAATGACTAATGCCGGCGGAGAAGATTCTTGCGGCTACGAGTTTAAAGTAGGTGAGTCCTACCTGGTTTATGCCTACAAAAACAACAGCACAGGGGTTAACGAATGGCACACAAGCTATTATTCAAGAACGGCATTACTATCTTCCGCATCAGGGGATTTAGAGAAAATAGGCCAAGGTAGTACGCCCAGTGAACGAGTCAACTTGTCTGAACAAATGAATGAATATGAAGCGAAAAACTATTATTATCTTTACCGAAGATATTATCAGGGTTGGATTAAGCCTTATCTATATTATATTGTTCCAGTGGTGCTGCTAATGTTCGTAAGCTGCTTTTATGTAATTATAAAAAGGAGAAGGAAATAGGTATGACAAAGGTTCGTGGCGTTAAACGTCACGGGCCTTTGTCTTTTTCCACCGACGAATCCCCGCAATCCCAGTATCAAAATGTATCCTACCTTACAAAAGTAATCGGATCATACAAAAAAGTGCGTACTACTCAAGGGTAGGGGATTCTGATAACCTAACATACAGAACGATCGATCCATATTTCGCAGAGCGGTACGGTCGTTTAAAAAAATCATAGGTGAGGTGTGAAGGTATGCAGGAATACCAAGTTACTTTGAAAGATAAGCGAATTGTATGGGGGAAGGCTATCGATATGGGGTCTCTAATCGGCAAATATCCTGGCGACTCCATCAGACAGGGGGTGAACGAGGCCATGGATTGGAATCTGCCTGCCGGTGTATACCGGGCAAAAGAGGTCGTTATGGAGCTCGATAAGATGCTTGAGGCAATACTGATACAGCTTGGCGAACCGGTGAACGGTGATCCGACGGTGCTCTTGGACAGCCTTCAAGCCAATTTGGCGATTTCCGGACGCTTGTCATCTTTGCCGCTGGGCCCATTAGCTCTTGAGGATAAAGCTGGCGCCGAGATTACGGCGCAGGCGGTGCGCATCGGCGAGCAATTGGTAAGCTGGGCCAGGGAAATAAATTCCGAGAAAAACGCGCTCGCCAAGTATGGACCGGAAACGCTCGGAAAGCTGGAATTTCGCAGTCACTGTTATGGTCACCCCCTGATCCCGGAAGCCATCGCTCAGGTATGGGGTCCCTATGGCGGTCCAAAGATCATGCAGATTTATAATGAATATCTGCACCAATTCGTTCTGCTGCGGGATGCCTTGCTTCCGTTTGCCAATTGGGAGGAAGTTCCGTTTGAAGTCAAGGAACACGCGGGCTTCAAAGGACTGCGTTTTCTGGAGCCGGCCCGGGAGATCTTTTTAACACAATTGCTCGGGAAAAAGTTGACGCACAAATCGATTATCCGATATGCGCAAAGTGTCGTCAGCTCCGGTTTGACTGATGCCGGTTACGGCTTCCAATATCATCTGGGAACCGTCTTGCCGGCAGGTCTCGGAGAGTCGGCCCGAACGGCAGCGCAGTATCTGCTGAAGTGGCACCCTGTACAAACCATAGCGACAGATGGAACACAAGATTTGACTGCTGTCTCCTTCGACTATGAATATGAAGATTATTATGCCGCTCCGCGCAACGAGGCGGGGAAGGGCACACCGGTGAACGAGAATGGGCTTCCTATTTCCGGGGAGCATTACGGTGAACCATCTATCGCCCGGTTGCTGCCAAATGCCGGTACCGGCCGATCGACCCTACGGTTTAGCCTCGAAATGGAAGGCCGTGAATCTACGGTAGATCTCGGTCAGCTCTTTAGGGGACATCGGTTTTTATATTGTCCGAATAGAAACGACAATGCCGATGCCGCAGTGGCTAAACGAAATTCCATTAGCTGGCACCAAGCGGCAGACATTCTCGCGCATTCCGGATTGGTGACGAATATAGATGGCATTCATTTTATTCCCAGCGGTGGAAATGAACTTGTATTATGGGCGTTACTAGGCAAACTGTATCCCGAAAATGTGGTTTTATTGGACAAAGGAGATAAAGAGGAACTGGAAGCGGCTTATGTTTCCGGCAAAGGGTTCGGAACGCAATTTTTAGTGCTGTAAGTCTTTAAACCAAACGAGATTTACTGTCCATTCGGATAGGAGCAGGAGGAGATTTATATTGACTAAACAACACAAGCTGCTGACTTTTAATTTATTTTTATTGACTTTTGTCCTGGGAACCAGTGAATTTGTGATGGTCGGATTATTAACCGAAGTGGCCACGGATATGAAGATCGCCATATCGGCCGCAGGCTCCCTGGTGTCGGCTTTTGCCCTGTCTTTTGCCATAGGAACCCCGATCTTCACGGCGTTATTCAGCCGATTCTCCAAGTATCCGCTCATCCTTACTTTGATCGGCGTATTTATTGTCGGGAATATGATCACGGCGATGTCCGGGTCGTATGCTCTGCTTCTAGCTTCTAGAGTGGTCACGGCCGTGGTTACCGGCGTCTTGATTGCGCTTGCGATGGCTGTGGCCAGTGAAACGATGCCTCTGGAAAAAAGAGGACCGGTGATCTCCATCATCTTTACGGGTTTTACCGTGGCCAGTGTCCTTGGCGTCCCCCCGTTCTGGCTTGGATCAGCTATCGTTTAGATCGGGGAGCTCGCAGGACATCTAAGGAGGAGAACGAGCTGCGCAGTCAATACGAAGGTAGCTTGTGATCGCGGAATATAAGGTTAAGAGGTACTCGTCTGGGTACCTCTTAACGTATTAATATTTGAAGCGGCTTCTTAGGCATGCTTATGATTGGTATACGATACTTTATCGGGAAAGCTGTCGATATAGGTGGTACCAAAATCGCATAACATCGTGAGCATGGGAGCCAATTGTTCACCCAGCGTGGATAAGCGATATTCCACTTTGGGCGGCGAAACCGGATAAACCTTGCGGATAATGAGTCCGTCGCTTTCCAGCATTCTTAGTTTCATTGTAAGCATTCGTTGGGTCGCATCGGGAAGCAGCCGCTGCAGCTGATTAAACCGAACCGGACCTTTAGACAATTCATTTAATATGGATATTCTCCATTTACCGCTGACTAGATCAAGTACAATTTCCGAGGTGCAGCGATAGGTTTTGTCTCTAAAGGTTATCATCTGTCCACACATCCCTTACAAAAGATTTGAGCAAAAACCGAGATTAGCAGTTAAGCCGAGTTTAATTATAGATCGATCATTCTATATGTTAAGCTTAACCACGCTCCCTTGTCAACGAATTATGGATCGATTATTATAAAATTAATGAAGGGAGATCATCTTATGCCACGAACGGGACGTCCACGCGCATTTAATCGCGACGAGGCGGTTGCGACCGCCATGCTGCTTTTCTGGGAACACGGCTTTGAATCCACCTCAGTGGCTCAGTTGCGGGTGGCGATGGGGGATATATCGGCCGCGAGCTTTTACGCGGCGTTCGAATCCAAGGAAGCGCTGTTCCGCGAAGCGGTGGATCGATATATATCTACTTATGGACATGTTTCGGAAACTTTCAGGGATACAAGCTTGACAGCTAAAGCAGCAATGGAACTGGGATTGCGGGAATCAGCACGGATGCAGACGGAGAACTCCCATCCTTTAGGTTGCCTGTTAGTGTTGTCTGCCGTAAATTGTTCGCCCGAGCAACAACATATCCGCGACCTGCTGTCCAAGGAAAGAGAGAGGGTCCGGGGTTGGATAAAAGAATGTATAGAACGAGCCGTAGTTAACGGGGAGCTGCCCGAATCTACGGATATCTCCGTGATGGTTATGTTATTTGAAACATTTCTACGAGGAATTTCCACTCAAGCCCGGGACGGTGTTCCTTACGAGGCCTTTGAAGCTGCCATAACTCAACTGATGAGTGTATGGGATGCATTGAGCTAATAAAAGTTGCCCCGATAAGGTTATATAAATCTAAATATGCCCTATAGTAAAGCCAAAAAACTTGCTTTAACATTTGCTGGTTGACTGGCAAAACCAAAAGAAACCGTTCCTATCGTAAATGGAAGCACCACCAGCCATTAACGAAAGGAACGGTTTCTTGTACATTCAATAGACACGGACCCTAGGGCGGTCAACCAGCCGCCGATAGTGAGTCAAGCCCGATAATCCGTTCTGATGATTATGCCCTGATTATGGACTTCCTTCCATCCCGTCTCTATAATAGGAGAAACATTAGACGTAACGCCTTACGAGGGAGATGCCATGAAAATTCGTTCCAGCAAATATTTCACCCGTCTCTTAATGTACGGTCTATTGATCGGCTCTATTCCAGCTATCATCGTTGGAGTGATCTCCTATTACAAAGCCTCCTCTATAGTTCAGGACAAGGTCAACCATAGCAGCATGGCAGCTCTTCAGCAAATCCAGCTTCGTGTGGAGCAAATCCTCAAAACGATCGACCATTCGGTTACACAGTATATTAGCTCGCCACTTGTAGTGAACGCTATGTCGCTTCCTTATTCAGCAGCTCATTATCAGGTTTATAACGAAATGTATCAGAACTTGGTGCGCAGCCAAACCTTCGAGCTGACCATAAACAATATGACGGTACTAAATTTAAAAGGTCAATGGGGTGTCGACAACAACAATATCTTTACATTCGACGATATCAGGAATCTGGATCAGCTTCTCCGGTATGAGAATCTATCCTCATTCTCTCTCTGGGTAACGGACGAGGATAAGAGTTCGCCAACTATTAATCTCGTGAAGAAAATCCCGCTGAATTCACTGAAGGCCAATGGGCTGGCCATCGTAACCATTGCCGAATCGCAGTTGGCGGTACTTCTGGCGGCTGACAACCGGATCGGCAGCATCCTGGTCATGGATAAGGATTACCATCTGTTGTCACGAAGCGATCAAAAGGTACAGCAATCCGGTTTGGAGCAGCTTACCGCCGAGATGCAAAGGCGTAGTGAAACGGAAGGACAATTCAATGTGGAGCTTGACGGGGACAACACTAGCGTCACCCTGCGCAAGTCAAGCTACAATGGCTGGATTTATGTGTCCGCCATATCCATCAAGGATATTACGCGAGATTCCCGCTCTATAGGCTGGGTTACTCTGATTGTATGCCTGCTCATGGTTCTCGTAACCGGCGGACTGGCACTGCTCGGTTCCCGGACGTTCTATCGGCCGGTCCGGAAATTGGTCGCAACGATGGTCGACCGATTCGGAGATCCGCCAGAGGAAGCCCGGACCGATGAATTCGCCATGATCGGCTATCGGCTGCAATCCATGCTGCAGACCGAATCCAGCCTCCTGGCCCAGCTTACGGGACAAGTGCGGGAGCTAAAGCAGTTTTTCGTTATGAAGCTGATTCGTGGCGAGGAGAGAAAGTCTCAGCTGTCTGCCAGACTGAGAGAGTATGGCTATTCCGCAAATTGGGAGTGGCATGCTGTACTTGCCATTCAGATCGATTCTTTGGAGAGGTCCCGGTATAACGAAAATGATCGTGATCTGCTCCTCTTCGCCATCGCAAATATCGTCGGCGAGTTGATCCCCGCCGAGGAACGGTTAGATCCGGTGCTGCTGGAACAATCCCAGATTACGGTTATCGGAGGTACTGGGACTTCGGATGTGGAGTACAAGAACCGGTTGTTTGTCTCGGCGGAGCTTATTCAGAAAACCGTGCTGGATTACCTGAAGCTGCAAATCAGCATAGGCATCAGCCGGCCTGGGAAGCAGCTCATTGATATTGCTGTCTCTGTTGAGCAAGCACTTGAGGCGCTTCGCTACCGGATCCGTTTCGGCCCGGAATCCGTTCTGTTTATCGATGATGTCCAGCTTGAAGACCTGGTATCCAGCGTGTTCCCGCACCGCGCAGCCAAAGAGCTGTACGATGCAGTTAAGCTGGCTGAGAGGACAAGGGCCGATGAGCTGTTGGAGCGCTGCATTGGACTAATCTTTCAAGAGCAAGCCGACTGGCGCCAATACCGGATGGCATTGGTGAGGCTGTACACGATGCTTACTGAGCTTGGACAGTTCGAGACAACACCGGATATAAAGAAGGATACGGAGACGGAATTACCACCCGATCAGGAAAAGCAGCTTTTTGACAAACTGCTTGATCTGGAGTCCCAGGAGGAAATCCGCCTGTGGTTTAGCGATATCGTCATTGACCCGATTATACGCAGGCTGGAGCAGCAGAACAAGTCTCACGCCAAGAAAATATCGGACCAGTTAACGGATTTGATCCACCAGAACTTCGATACCGAGCTCACCCTTGAGGCTTGTGCAAGGCAATTGAATTACCACCCCAACTATTTGGGGCCACTGTTCAGTAAGGAAAAGGGGATCAGCTTCAGTGAGTACCTGCAGAGCTACCGTTTGCAGATGGCGAAGCGATGGCTGATAGAGACGGATATGAAGATCGGAGATATCGCAGAAAGACTAACCTACACCAACCCTCAAAATTTCATCCGCTTTTTTCGTAAAATGGAGAACATGACACCCGGACAATACCGGGAATTGCATGGCCGACACCAAACATGAACCCTTCCAAAGACCTTCCGCGATAGGCTCCTTGCCTGTCGTTGGGAGGCTTTTTCAACATGATTGGGAGTATAAAAAATTCGGGGGCTCCCCACAAAGTATCTGAACCCGCATCGAAGCCAGACCCCACTTTGTGGGGTTATCTCATGTTGTTGTAACATGATTATTCCACACGTGATGATGATTATAGCCCCTACAGCGACAAACTCCCTTCCTAATGATTATCCCCCGATTATAGACGTCCGCTTGTCACCCGCTTATCTTGAAGGTACGCACAAAAAAGATACGAAACACGAAGGTGGAGTCGAGAGATGAATTCAATCAATGAAAATCTTGCGCTTGAAATGTCTGTCGCTGCTAAGCCGAAGAAGCAAAGTTTTTGGGAGCAGATAGGAAGGAACAAATGGCTGTATGGGATGCTGGCCCCCGGGGTGCTTTACTTCCTGTTGTTCAAATACGCCCCTATGTGGGGACTTCTTATGGCTTTCAAGGACTATCAGCCTTATCTGGGCTTTCTCGGCAGCAAGTGGGTTGGCATGAAGCACTTCGAGCGGCTGTTCCATGATCCGGCGTTCTGGATGCTTCTGAGGAATACCCTGGTGCTGGCCGGGTACAATATTATCTTCTTTTTTCCCGCACCGATCCTGCTCTCTCTTATGATTAATGAAGTGCGCCGAGAGAAATTCAAACGGGCCATACAGACCGTCATCTACGTACCTCATTTTGTCTCCTGGGTCGTGGTGGTCGGCATCGCCTATACCTTCTTTACCATCGACGGCGGACTGGTGAATGAAGCCATCATGGCAATGGGCGGGAATAAGATCAATTTTCTCGCCAGCGCAGGCTGGTTTAGAACGATGATCACACTGGAAGTCATTTGGAAGGAAACAGGCTGGGGAACCATTATATTCCTTGCAGCCTTGGCAGGAGTCGACCCCCAGCTCTACGAAGCCGCCAAAATGGACGGTGCGGGAAGGCTGCGACAATTATGGCACGTGACGCTCCCAGCCATCCGCTCTACCATTATCATTCTGTTTATCCTCCGGCTCGGTACCTTTTTGGACACAGGCTTTGAGCAGATCTTCCTAATGCTGAATCCGATTAACCGTGAGGTCGGGGAAGTGTTTGACACTTATGTCTATACGGCGGGGATTACACAAGGGCAGTTCAGTTTCAGTACGGCTGTCGGCCTTTTTAAGTCGGTTGTCGGATTTGTACTGGTCATCGGCTCCAACTGGATGGTCAAAAAATTCGGCGAGGAAGGGGTGTACTAATCTATGAATCAGCGACAACGAAGCTGGGGTACCCTTCTGTTCGAGTGGACTAACGTTGCCATCCTGCTATTGGTGGCAGCTGTGATGCTCATCCCGTTTCTTTATATCCTATTGATCTCCTTCGCGACGGAGCAGGAGGTACTGTCCAAGAGCTTTCTCCTATTTCCAACGAAATTCTCGTTGACGGGCTACCGTTACATTTTCTCCACTCCGATCCTGCTTCGCAGCTTGGCAGTGACCGTTGGGGTGACCGTGATTGGGACACTAGTGAACCTGCTGTTGACGGTGCTTATGGCGTATCCGCTTGCCCGTAGGGATCTATACGGACGCCGCCCCATTATGCTCATGGTTATCTTCACGATGGTGTTCAACGCAGGTATCGTGCCTACCTTTTTGATTGTCAAAGCGCTGCACCTTACCAATACCTACTGGGCCCTTATTATTCCCGGCGCGATCAGTGCTTTTAATATGATCATCATCAAAAATTTCTTCCAGCAGCTGCCTGACGGTTTGGAGGAATCGGCCAAGATCGACGGCTGCAATGACCTTGGCATTTTATTCCGTATTGTCATCCCGCTATCTCTGCCAGCTATCGCAACCTTTGCGCTGTTCTATGCAGTGACTCATTGGAATACGTTCCTGAGCGCTATTTTGTACATCAACGATTCGAAGAAATGGCCCATCCAGGTCCTGCTAAGACAGATCGTGATCCTGTCGGAGAAGGGGTTGTCCGATATGAACGAAGCGCCCCCGCCTCCGTCCAAAATTATCAATATGGCGGTTATCGTGTTCTCCACCGTCCCGATTCTGTCAGTCTATCCTTTTTTGCAAAAGCACTTCGCCAAGGGAGTGCTGCTGGGTTCAGTTAAAGGATGATCTGTTCATCTTTTGATACAATATTTTCAATATGATGAGGGGGAGTAAGACATGAAGCAGGTAAAGCTCAAAATGTCCCTAACGGTTGTCGCAGTTATTCTAACGGCCACCAGTTTGTCGGCATGCAGCGGTAATCAGGAAGCGAGGAACACTAACGAAGCGCCAAGCGGACCATTTACATTCACGATGATGAACCAATATTCCTCGACAGAGCCTCCCAAGGCCGACAATCCGATTATTAAGAAGATCGAGGAATACACCCATACCAAGATCAATGCCACCTGGGTTCCGGCGTCTGCTTACAATGACAAGGTGAACGTCTCCATCGCCTCCAATGATCTGCCTCAGGTACTGATGATTGCGGATACCAAGTCCTCATCTATCATCAATGCAGAGCGGTCGGGCATGTTCTGGGAGATCGGACCCTATATCAAGGAGTTTCCCAATCTGAGCAAGTACAACACTAATGAGCAGGTGCTGAACAATATCTCCGTGGATGGCAAGGTTTACGGTTTGTACCGAGCCAGAGCTCTGGCCCGTCAAGGCATCGCCTTCCGGCAGGATTGGCTGGACAATCTGGGCTTGCAGCAGCCCAAGACCATCGATGATCTCTACAAGGTCATCCAAGCATTCGCCTTAAATGATCCGGACAAAAACGGCAAAAACGATACCTTCGGGCTAGTGGAAGCCGAGGATTCGGGAGGAGCAGGCGCCATGGGTCTCACCGGCTTTCAGACTATTGCCTCTTTCTTCGGAGCGCCCAACCAATGGGACATTCAGGATGGCAAAGCCGTTCCCATGTTTATGACTAAAGAAAATATGGAAGCTATGAAGTTCTACAAGAAGCTGTATGACGAAAAGCTGATTAACCTGGATTTTGCGGCAACCAAAGTCAGCAAACAGCAAGAGCAATTTTATCAAGGCAAGGCCGGCATGCTGTTCACTACCCTCGACTTTGTGATCACAGGAGGAAACGAGCTGAAGAAAGCCAGTCCTGCCGCCAAGATCGATATTGTCAGCAAAATTCAGGGCCCTAAGGGAGAGCGGGTGTTTGCAACCACAGGGTATAACGGAATGTTCGTGTTCCCGAAGGCCACTGTCAAGTCGGAGGCGGAGCTGAAGCAGCTTCTTGGTTTCTTCGATAAAATCGTCGATGACCAAATGCTGTATACCTGGACGTGGGGGATCGAGGGTGTCCATTACACCAAAGGAGCAGACGGGGAACCGGCCATCTCTGACCAGACTGCGTACGCCAACGAGGTATCTCCTCTCAAGCAGCTGCCTACCTATGACGGTGCGCTGATGATCTGGAAGGGGAAGGGGGAAGCGGACAATAAATTCCGCACCATGATGAAAAACAATGAGGCCATCGCCGTATCCAACCCGGTGGAGCCACTGATCTCTCAGACGGCCGTGGAGAAGGGAACGGAGCTGAACAAGATCATTGCCGACGCCCGTGTCAAATTCATTATGGGAACCCTGGATGAAGCCGGCTTCAATAGAGAAGTGGAGAAGTGGCGCTCCCAGGGCGGGGATCAAATGATCAAGGAATACACGGAACTGTATACGAAGCAGGCTAAGAAAGCGGCTATGTTAAGAAAATGAGGTCGTTGTGAGTTATTTGCTGGAGGACAATGCATTTGTTCGGCGGGCTTGTCTTGAAGAAGCCACGCATTCGGGAGGTCTAAGGATATGAATAAGGAGTCTTATGATTTTGATATTATCGTCGCCGGCGCGGGTGTCGGAGGAATAAGCGCTGCGTTAGCTGCTGCGAGGCTGCAGATGAGAGTGCTGCTGATTGAGCAAGCCAAGGAAGTGGGGGGGACAGGTGTATTCTCCAGTGTATCTCTGGTATGCACCTTCCGGGATTCCTGGGGAAAACCGATTACCAGCGGTATTCATCGGGAGTTATTTCCCACCTCATACACGCATTACAATGAGAAGCTTGTTCCTACTTATGATGAGCAGGAGCTGAAGGCTGCGTACGAAAGGCTATTGGCTTCCGAGCCGACCCTTACGGTGTGGACCGACAGCAAGGTGACCCAAGTGGATAAGCAGAACGAACGAATTGTTCGTCTGCACATCCAGGGAGGCCGAACGGCTGCGGTTACCGCCAAGATATACCTCGATGCTACTGCCGACGGCAATCTTTCCGCATTGGCGGGATTGGAGTACAGTCTGGGCAGAGAAGGCGATGGGCGGATGCAATCCGCTACCGCCACCTTTAAGGTGAGCGGCATAGACTGTTCTCTACTGAAGGAGCCGGATATTCGGCAATGGTCGGCCATTCATTCGCTGCGCAGGGAACTGTTGCCTTATTATCTCGACATGAAAGCGGCAGGCCGCACCGGCAACCCCCGGCAGGGCGTCACATGCTTTCCATATCCGGATGGGAAGGCCCTGCTGTTTAACTCTACTTCGGTGCTGGATGTAGACCCTACCCGCCCGGAAACGGTTACCAGAGGCAGGGAAGAGGGAATTCGGCAAGCGCAGGAGTTGTTTGAGGCCATCCGGCAGCATCCCGCTTTCCATCACGCGAAGCTGGATTACATTGCCCCCAAGCTGGGTGTCCGAGAGGGGCGGCGAATTGTCGGTGAATATGAACTGACCGCAGAGGACTGCCTGCAGTGCAGGCGCTTTGATGATATGGTGGCGGCATGCGCCTACTCCTTGGACATTCATAATCCGGATGGAGGTGCTAGTCGGCTGGAAAGCATTCCTGAACCAGGCTATTACCATATCCCCTACCGTTCGCTTATTCCCAAGGGCTGCGCCAATCTATTACTCAGCTCACGATGCATAAGCGGTACCCACGAAGCCCACAGCTCCTACCGGATCATGGCTTCGGTCAGCGCCATCGGGGAAGCGGCGGGAACGGCGGCTGCGCTCTGTGTGTTCCAGGGTCTTCAGGATGTCCGGAAGGTCAAGCCCTCCCACATCCGGTTTATTCTCCAGCTGCGGGGCCAATTTGTCGAGGGGGAGGTGGAGCGGGTTCCGATGCCTGCAAGCGCTGCTTGGGCAGAGGGAACGGATTAATCTGGAAGGGACAGCTGGATGAACAAGCCACTGTTCCGCAGCCGGGCGGCTGAGCAGGCCGCCTATTGCGCCAACATAGCTTGGCAATAATCAAACAATCCAAGGAATCCGATATCAACAGCGATTGGAAGATCAAATGGACACCGCAGCGGACTTTTTACAGCACGCTAATATATTTCCGTCGAGCAGGAAACTAAACTCAATATAGTAAACGCTTACAAATGAAGTTGGATTTTTAAGCCAAGATAAGGGAGTGAACGTGATGTTCGTGAAAAAGTGGATGATCCGTTTGATGCTTGTTTTGCTTGTATCAGTCAGCATACTTGGGGGGACGGCACCCCTGGCTATAGCTGCCCAGCCGCAGGCCGTCGCAATCTTGAGCTCGCCTCCCGTTTACAGCGGTGTCAGCAAGGCTTGGCCCGGTGACGCGGACAAAGACCCGGCACATGCCGCGGCGACCAAGAATGGCATGGCATGCTGGACGACATCACAAAATCCGTTGAACCCCTACATTTACGTTGATGTCGCAAGCTCCGCGAAGCCTGCGGGCGCGACGTACGCGGTTGTGTCCGTTGATTACTTTGACGCAGCGGCGACGACCCTAGCTATCGAGTACGACGGTCAGAGCAACGCCTTTCAAGCCACTCCGTGGATGCCCACGAGCGGCAGCCAGACTTGGAAGAACCAGATCTTTGAACTGAGCGGAATCAAGTTCGCCAACGGCACGAACGGCGCAGATTTCCGTCTGCGCGTTCATAGCCTCAACGGTGTCATGCCGGAAATGTGCTTTGCACGAGTCCAAGTTACTTTTGCAACGACTCCAGCGTTGGCAGTAATGAACCCGAGCCTGCTCTTTACAACCAATTCCGCGAACCTGGATTTCGGCACCGTGGGTGACTCGGTTTCATACGACATTTCTGATGACCAGGGTATGAGTCTTCGTACGGGATCTATCCCCGTAGGCTCTGACGGACATGCTCTTCTATCCGTGCAGGACCTCGGGCCGGGATTCTACAACCTCACTTTCTCAAGCATGATTGATGGACAAACGCTAACACGCACTACAACGTTTGGCATTGTGACCCCTACCCCAGCGGGCGCCCTGAGTCCTGACTCCTTCTTCGGGATCGACTCCCATTTTGGTCACTACAAATCCCTCGAAGATGGACTCATGAACGCATTGGCGACAATCGGCTACGGCCACATTAGAAGCGACATTAACTGGTCGCTAATTGAAAAGCAGCCAGGCGTGTACAACTGGGCTGGGTATGCCTTTGAGGCCAAGTCACAACAGGCTCTTGACCTCGGCATGACTCCCCAGGGAGTCTTGGCATACAACAATGCCAATTATGACAACGGGAAAACGCCGAGCTCCGCGGCCGGTCTGGCTGCATTTGGTCAGTTCGGGAAAGCTGCCGCCGAGCACTATAAGGGCAAGGTACGCGATTTCAACATCTACAATGAGTTTAACGGCACCGGCTTCAACAACGGCGCTTGCGGTATTACTGCAGCCTGCTATGTGCAGATGCTTCAGGCCATGTATGGACCCATTCACGAAGGAAACCCGGACGCGAACGTCATGGGCCCGATTGCAACCACCTTTGACGATAACTGGTATAGTGCCTTTTTCGCTGCCGGCGGTATTAATTACATTGACACGTTCGCGACGAATGTCTACGGCTACGCTTTGGAGGGGGCAAACACCCCGCCCGAGCGGACACTGTTGGTATCGAAGCTTCCTGCGTTGGTGAAGCAGGTGAAGCAGGCGGCTGGAAATCGGCACGTCCCCGTGTGGATTACGGAAAACGGTTGGCCGACGTATGCCGCCGCCTCCACGGAGCCCCAGCAAGCGGACAACCTGGTGCGTGCTCAAGTGCTGGTGAAGGCAGCCGGCGTGGACGTATATAACTGGTACTCGGCTATGGATGACGGTACGGACCCCAATAATAGGGAACATCACTTTGGGTTGTTCAGGCAGCCCGTCGATGGCGTACTTGGCGTAGCTCCGAAACCGGGAGCTGTCGCAAACGCTGTGCTCATTCGCGCGGTGACCGGAAAGACGATTGGTGATCGCGATGACCTTGGCTCCGCTACCGCCTACTCGTATCCGTATACTGGAGGAGGATCGACGACTCGGGTGATGTGGTCCACCAGCTCCGAGGCCATTGCTTTGCACACTACCCAGCCTCTTATGATCACTAATCAGTATGGCTCGACACAGACGGTGAATCCGACAGACGGTACGGTCGTTCTAACACTAACCGGCAGCCCGGTCTACGTCACCGGCAACATGGACAGCTTGGGCGTGACGCAGTCAGCGGTCACGATGAAAGTCGCCGATCGGTCGATCCAAGGAGATACGGTTCTTGTTACGGTAACCGCAGACCGATCAAATCACAAGACGGACCTTCCCAACGAGTTGACAATCATGGCGAACGGGGTGCAGCCTGTGAAGCTTCGCACTTCCCCAGGCAAGGTTACGAGCGCCACCATCAGCGTTCCTGCAACCACGCTTCTCGGCCAGCGGACTGTGGCCGTTGATGTAACGAAAGTGAAGCCGGGGAACGTGGGCAATAACAAGCACAAGCCGAGTCTCGTTGCAGGCTTGAGGGCTACGACAAATGTCGTCAAGCCCTTCGAGATCAGCGTCCGGCCGGAGATCACGTCGGACGCGGCATCCAGAAGCTACTTTCTCGATATCGCGCTGAAGAATAATCGGAGCAGCCCCCTCACGGCGACCCAAGTGACCTACCAGGTAGGGCCGGCATCCGGGACAGTGTCGGATAAGGTGTATGTTCCTGCAAGTGGAACCGCTTCGATGCGCGTTCCGGTCTCCGGCATTCCGTTATTCGACTCCTTGAGCTATAGCGTGGCGGTGGACAGTGCCGACGGTTCGGGCACTTTATCCGGCTCGATTTCCTACGCTCCCATCGAGCCCGTAGACCACCGAACCTTACCTGCAATCGACCTTGCGACGCAAGCAACCTGGGTATCGATATTAGGAGCGCGCAGCGGGAACAGCGACCTAAGTGGGCAGCTTCGTATCAATTACAACAACGAGGGGGTTGTGATCGACGCCACGATCACTGACGACAAACATTTCGGCGCAAGAGCACCAAACGCCATGTGGCAGACCGACTCCATCCAGTTCAGCACCTACGATCGAGTGCCGGGACAGGCCGGAGGCCAGCGCGTCGAAATCGGCGCAGCACTGCTCGACAGCGGGCCGTCGGTTTACACCTTCACAGCACCTGCCGGCCAGCAGGCGGGACCAACCCCTGGTGCCCAAGCGAGCATCATTCAAAGCGGCAGCATCATACACTATGTCATCTCTGTGCCGTGGGCCTCGCTTGGTTATAGTGGGCCGCCGACGCAGACTATTGGGATGTCATTCCTGGTGAATGACGATGATCGGGGCTCCACAGGCGATTCCCGCGATGGTTTCTTGCAGTGGGGATCGGGAGTCGGAACGACGCCGAAGGACCCCACATTGTTTCGCAATGCACAGTTAGTGCAGTAAAGGTTGGATCTGACCCATAGATCATCAGGACTGAACCGGGAAATGAAAATGAACACAAAGAGGTGTCCCATAAGCCGTGAAAATGGCTACAGGACACCTTTTACCAATTTTAATACCAATTGGAAACCAATCCTTGAAAAATGGAAGTATCCCCATCCGGGCATCCGGTCGTATCGATCTGATGCTTTTCTCAACTAATCAGCAGATTTATTAGCATACTGGCGCGAAAGAACGATTGATGAGTTTTTATGTCGTTCGTTTCCGATGTCACAAATCAGAGGCTTACGTTGTTATATGTGCAAAACGTTAAGGAGCTGAGGAAAGATGAACGATTTGACATGTGTAATCATCGGGGGCGGCCATGTTGGCTTCATTCGCTCAAAGCAATAAAGGAAGAAACTAGGGGTATAACGAACGGACGGCAGATCCGTTTTTTTCTGATCGACATGCAGCCAGGTCATTTGCGCAAAATGCTTGTTCCGGCCAACCGTGGGCCAGGAGGAGATTATGATCCCCTGGAAGCACTATTCGTTCTCAGAGTGTCGAATTCGTGCAAGGGAAGGTTACGTCCGTGGATAGCGGGGGAAAACAGATTTGTTATGAGGATGAGCAAGGAAATCAGGCCCTCATGCGGTTTGACCTTTTGGTCGTGGCGGTCGGCAGCATTGTTCAGCAACCGGAACCCTATCGTGGCGGATTGCCCTGACTGACCCGCAAGCCGCGAAGGACATCCAGGAGCGCTGGCGCACTTAACCTGCGGAAAGCTGTCGTTGGGGTGAACCCTGAGGAACAAAAGCGGCTGATGACGATTGCGGTTGCGGCAGCGGGCATCAGCGGCGTAGAAACATCCGCCGAGCTGTGTAATGTCGCTGTTGACCGAAGACGTCATGTTCGTCGCCGATGGTGGCGGGAAAGCAACCGCATTCAGGTATCCGGTACAAACGTGTGATCACGTGGCCCGAGTCCTGCTCGATGGAGTTCGGAGCCTAAGGTCCAATTTTTAGGGCGATTTTCACTTCGAGCTCACCCCTCTGAACGGTGAGACCAGTATCGTTATCCGGTCGAGGGGGGAAACCGTGGCCGCTTTATTCATGCAACTCCGCCGTGGAAAGATTGCCAGAATGTATGGCGTTTGAAACCCAGATAAGCTTGCCCGGGTTTAGGTAATCGACTGAAGAATTATTCATAATGATAAGGGGCCGGGAAAATGCAATAAAAATGTTCCAAGTGCCCTTCAATAATGGAAATCATAACTGAAAGAGTGTTAGGGTTTGTGGTATAACACTACCCGACAATAAACCCAATATTCTAAAAATAGTCTTTAGTCTAGCCAATAGCCGGCTATTAGTCCATGCCTAAAATAAACGACTCACGTACACTGAACCATCTTTATAGGGGGTGTCGTTATTGGGTTGTCTGGATAGAAAAAAACGGCGTAAAAAGAAAACCGTAATTGTGTGCCATCCGAGAGGAAAAAAAAGGAAATGTTGTCTTCGAGTTATTAAAAAAATAGTGCGGGTAACGTGTCCCCCGCCTAAAGGACAGCAATTACTTCGAGAACTTGCGGGAGCAATTGGTGCACTTGGACCCCAAGGACTTGCGGGAGCACTTGGACCCCAAGGAGTTGCAGGACTTGTAGGAGCGATTGGCGCACTTGGACCCGAGGGACTTGCAGGAGCACTTGGACCCCAAGGACTTGCAGGGCTTGCAGGAGCGATTGGTGCAATTGGGCCCGAAGGGCTTGCAGGAGCACTTGGACCCCAAGGACTTGCAGGGCTTGCAGGAGCGATTGGTGCAATTGGGCCCGAAGGGCTTGCAGGAGCGCTTGGACCCCAAGGACTTGCAGGACTTGCAGGAGCGATTGGCGCAGCTGGACTTGCAGGACCAGCAGGACCAACAGGACTAACAGGAGCAACGGGAGCAACGGGACCAGCGGGACCCGCAGGGCCGGCAGGTGGAGTATTAGGCTTTGCAGATTTTTTTGCCTTGATGCCTCCTGATAATGCAGCAACTGTTGCTCCCAACACGGACGTAAGTTTTCCGCAAGATGGTCCAATCAGCGGGACTGAAATTACCCGTGTAAATGCGAGCTCATTTAACTTGGCTACAATTGGCACTTATCAGGTCTTGTTTCAGGTAGGTGTAAACGAACCGGGCCAACTTATTTTAACGCTCAATGGCGCTGACCTGGCTTATACGGTGGTCGGGCGTGCAACAGGTACTTCTCAAATCGTAGGAATAGCTCTTGTGCAAACAACGGTCATTAATTCAGTACTTACAGTTCGAAATCCTGCTGGCAATGCCGCGGCACTCACGATCACTCCATTAGCTGGAGGAACAAGACCTGTTTCCGCACACCTTGTTATTACGCAGATTGCTTAAGGGAAAGAAATACAGAATTTTTTGATAAAAATGCCAATATCAAATAGAGGCCGCCTTCGATATTTCGGCGGTATAGTTAAATGGTACGGGACTGTGCTCCTGCGACACAAATAAGTGACTTTATAACGATCACAGCCGACAGGCGAACAGGACCGGAAACCGTAGAATGAGCAAGGGACTAGGTATTACGACGCGACCGCCATATGCACCAGACGGAAAGGCTAAGAACAGGTATGTTTTTCCGGTTATCTGTGATGGAGGACATCCCTTCTTATATTAAACTAAACTTTCCTGTCTGTCCTAAGAAAAGGACTTTGTCAAAAAAGGAGCGCCTCGGTATGATGGGTTTGTCGACGGGTTTGAAGCCCAACACCATAAAGGAGGCGCCCGCCCTTACTATGAAGTTTAAACAATCGGACAGACAAATTAAACGGCTTGAACGAATTACCACCTCTCACTTTGTTATTGGAATTGGAATTGACATGGTCAAGGAGACGCATGTAGCGCAAGCCGCATGTTGTTCTTACAAATCGGCATCTTTCGTTTATAAACATTCACGAGGGGTTTGAAAAGCCGAAGCAGTGGATAGAGGCCTTACAGCAGAAGAACGGATTAAACAGCCTTATTATCGGCATGGAACCGACAGGACATTATTCAAACAACCGTGCGAATTGGCTGCTTGGGAAGGGATTCAACTCGTCTTCGAGAATCCAGCGACAACGAAACGAGACAAGGAAAACAGGGATAACTGCTCTACCAAGAGCGATCCCAAAGACGCTCTTATAATTGAAATGTTGTCAGCCATAGATATTACTACGGCTACACTCGGCAAGCAGAGGGCTTCCAGACACTGCGCACGATGATGGTGATCGGGAATTTTGGATCACAAATAGCATATTCGACTGCAGAATCAGATTATCCGCTGGCTGGATATTTATTTCCTGGAATATGCTTCTGACTTTAAGGATTGGACATGCCCGCGGCCGATTGCAACCTCTAAGCATTTCCTTCACCATCCGATCTGCGTGGTTAAACCATTGAAGGGATCACTCGTGGTTGGAGACCATACATGAACTGAGCTGGTGGCACCACTGGCAGACGGAAGGCCGCCGAACTCCTTTCTAAAGCCAGACAGAGTGTAGGAGAGAATGCTTCGGTTCGACAAGTTTGAACGTATTACCGATATCTTAGAGCAGTTCGGGAAGGAACTCGGATCGGTACTGGAAGGGATTCCGATGGCGACCCAACTTCGCTCGATCAAAGGTCTTGGTACAATTTATTTTGCTGCTATTCTGTTCAGTGCAGGTGACTTGAGACAGTATGCCCAGGTGTGTCAATTGCTCAAGAGAGCCGGCTTAAACCTAGTTGAAAGCATGTCAGGAAAACACAAGGGAGATCGTGCTCAATCTGTTTTAAATGTTGCTGGGCTAGGTCGTACTCTTCAAGCAATTGTCCAAGATGAAGCTTGTAAGCGTGGAGAGCTTGGGTAGTACCAACAATAGATTTAGCGAGTGAAATGAGCAGCTCGGCACGTTTAACACCGGCATGGCGTTTGACATACTGCTTCCAACCATCAAGGATTTGAGCTGTATTTAGTTGACTGATATCTTTTGGTAAAGGAAAGAGTCTAAGGGTTGCGATTGCAATGGTGCAGGTAAGAATTTTGAAGACTTGACGCAGCTCGGGGAAGATAATGTCTACGCAGCGATGAATCTGATTAACCGCACTGTTAAGGCGTTTGGTAACCGTCCCGCGGTTTGCCATGAGAATACGCAGCTCCTCGTAGGCTTCCGGTTGAAATCGAACCGGGGAATAGTACCCTTTTTTAATCATATCTGCAATGATAAGCGCGTCCTTGCGATCACTTTTGGAAGGCGTACTGTCCCGGTTTTCCTTGTTCTTTTTGACAAGATGAGGATTAGCCAGAACGACCTCAATTCCCTGACTGATAAGCCACCATGCTAAGCTAAACCAGTAGTGGCCTGTGGGTTCCATGCCAATGATGATGCTGCTCAGTTTGTTGGTTTTGAGCAGATCCTGGATCCAGCGCTCAAATAACTTAAAGCCTTCACGATGGTTCCCAAACGCGAGCGGATTGCCCAGCGCAATCCCCCGAAAGC
The DNA here is from genome assembly GCF_014873645.1 of Paenibacillus sp. OAS669. Classification (NCBI taxonomy): domain Bacteria; kingdom Bacillati; phylum Bacillota; class Bacilli; order Caryophanales; family Paenibacillaceae; genus Paenibacillus; species Paenibacillus sp. OAS669. The sequence continues at coordinate 182,509 of NZ_JADBDR010000009.1, read as the reverse complement.
TGACGGCGTAGGCTACATGGAATTCTTGTGCGATATCTACGCCAACGACCGGGGATGATGAAAGGCAATGTTTCTATGAGTTGATTTTGCTTCTCCTGTGCCTAAACTTCATGATAGAGCGACCTCCTAGATGGGTTTTTTGAGGCTTTTGACCTCGTATGTAACCCCATCGTACTGAGGCGCTCGTTTTTATTCAAACACCAAAATTTTCGTTTTACAGGAATTCTAACGAGGAACGCTGTGTGGGGCTGCCACTGGGACAGCTCCTTTTTAATGACCACTGAGGTAATGGGCGGATTAGCGCAACTTATAGATGTGTTTCAACGTCTAAATCATGGAATTAATTGTAATTTCCTTGAGTTATAGCTTGGAGTGTGAATCTATGCTAAGAAAGTTAGTTGGTACTTGCTTGGTATTTGTAATCGGACTTATTTCATTCTCAATATGGAACTATGTAGATGATGATGTACGACGTGTCTATTTTGAGAGACAAAGAGCTTGGCAGGATCAAGATTTTCAGAAAGTGAAACAAATATACATTAAAACAGAAAAAGAAGAGGTTTTGTTGACGGAAGACAGTAGGATCATCAACGAACTCATGCAGGATTTAAAATACAAGCTGGCAACAAATCAATATTGGTTAGTGAGAGCAAAGAACGGTGATTTTATTCCTTACAACAAAGGGGGCTGGGAGCTGGTTATTAAAACGGATGAATTTGATAATTTAGCCTTTGTAAAGTATTCTCAACCGGGCGATGTACTCACTTACTATACGTTCTACGGTCCAGTTGCTGCCTTTAACTCAAGTAATATATTGAAAAATTTACTTAAAGAAAAAAATTTATTGTAGGTGTTGATATGATAAGACGCAGTTGACGGCATGGAGATGCAGCTGTGATATGCTAAACGGGCGGTTTAGTGCAAAACAACATACACATAAGACGTTTGTAGTGAATGATCATATTTGGAGGAACTAATGAAATTTTTCACTAAAGAGTGGTACGAAGAAGCGCAAATAAGAAGCTTTTTGACTTTTTATGAAACGAAGGAAGAATGGGAAGACAACATTGCCTGGTATGAATCTGAGGGTTTGGACTTCAAAGAATTTTGTAAGAACAACTTGGAGTATAAAAGAACCGATTTATTCAAATATCTCCCGGCATTTTTTCATCCCTATATTCAGGACGGAACGTTAAACTCACAATTTCCTTCTGAAGAGCTTAGAAAAATAGTCGATCAATGGCGATCGGAGTATGATGAGCGAACGAAAGCAAATGGGATGACCTATCGGAGCTACTATGACTCCATAAAAAGCTCACTCCCTGAAAGCGTTATTCAGTTGTTTGAAAAGTCCTTACACGATGCGCGAGTAACTTCGATTGAGACGCCTTCGAAGGACATCTTTATCCTGACATTGGATTGTAGAGGCGGCTATCATTATTTAACGGATGTTAAGTTAACCTTTACGGGAGTGGAGAAGCTACAGCCTAAAAACTTGAGCCTAGGCAGTATTTGGCTTTATGATGAGGTTTATCTTACAAAAACAGGATTTGAACTTCATGTGTTAGTAGATAGTCCTTTAATGGAATTCACGTTATCAGCTGAAACCGTCACTATCGACGTTATTTCATAATGGCTAAGCTGTAGGGTATGCGCGTTCAATCAATCAGTCTAAAATATAGCCAATAACCGTCCTTTTCATTGGGGCGGTTATTTTTTCTAAGTAAGAAAAACAACTGTCACGGTCCTGGCTGCAGCTGCGTGCGCAGCTTCCCTTAAAACAAGGTACATTTATGGGCCCCCTTGAATAAATTGATTTAGGCTTTAGCTTAGTGAACCTGAGAGCATCGAATCCACAACGAGAGGACTAGGATAGATGAGAAAGAAGAATGGGAACTTCAAACATAAATCAACACCAAAGTATATAAAGAATCATTCACAGGGTACGAATAAGAGAGTCTCGATATCCATTGTTAAGGGGCCGGACGTTCAATTAAGTACAGCAGTATTAGAACCAGAGTCTTCGTCACCTACTATCAAGGAATTTGGCGCTCAACTAAGTGTAGCGGTAATGGAAGCGAGACCTTCATCACTTCCTGTTGAAGAACCGGAAGCTCAGCTGAGTACAGAGGAAGTAGCGGCAAATGTTTCACCGCTTTCTGTTGAAGAACCGGAAGCCCAGCTAAATGTAGAGGAAGTAGAAGCAAATGCTTCATTGCTCCTTGTTGAAGAACCGGAAGCCCAGCTAAGTGTAGAGGAAGTAGAAGCAAATGCTTCATTGCTCCTTGTTGAAGAACCGGAAGCACAGCTAAATGTAGAGGAAGTAGAAGCAAATGCTGCATCGCTTCCTGTTGAGGAACCGGAAGCACAGCTAAATGTAGAGGAAGTAGAAGCAAATGCTGCATCGCTTCCTGTTGAGGAACCGGAAGCTCAGCTAAGTGTGGAGGAAGTAGAAGCAAATGCTTCATTGCTTCTTGTTGAGGAACCGGAAGCACAAATAAGTGCAGAGGAAGTAGAAGCAAATGCTGCATCGCTTACAGTTGAAGAACCGGAAGCCCAGCTAAGTGTAGAGGAAGTAGAAGCAACTGCTGCATCGCTTACAGTTGAAGAACCGGAAGCCCAGCTAAGTGTAGAGGAAGTAGAAGCAAATGCTACATTGCTTCTTGTTGAGGAAACGGAAGCACAAATAAGTATAGGGGAAATAGAAGCAAATGCTACATTGCTTCTTGTTGAGGAACCAGAAGCCCAACTAAGTGTAGAAGAAGTAGAAGAAGCAACTGCTGCATCGCTTACAGTTGAAGAAACGGAAGCCCAGCTAAGTGTAGAGGAAGTAGAAGCAACTGCTTCATTGCTTCTTGTTGAGGAACCGGAAGCACAGCTAAGTGTGGATGAATTGGAAGCAAATGCTACATCGCTTCCCGTTGAGGAACCGGAAGCTCAGCTAAGTGTGGAAGAAGTAGAAGCAGATGCTTCATCACTTACTATCGAAGAACCAGACACCCAACCAACTGCAGAGGAAGTAGAAGCAAGCCCTTCATCCCTTCCTATCGAAGAACCGGACGATCCGGTACGCAATGAAGCTATAGATGAAACGCCTCCTTTATTCCATTATATTTATCAAACAAACACTCAGCTGCTTGAAGAAATGGCAGAACTTCGCAAAGATATTCAGGTGCTTAGGCAATTAGTTAATGAGGTTGAGGTCTTGCGTCATGATGTCAGAATGGAAATTACCCCCTCACTGGAATTATTAAAAAGGGAGTCTGACAATGCAGCGGAACAAATGATAGCACATCAAAAAAAGATCGCCGAAATGGTGAAAATATTATATTGGAAGCCATAGAACCATCGTGCATCTTATTAGGTTACACCAGATTTAGCATGGGATGTGATTACGTTGCGAATCAAGTTCCGAACCGAGCTTGAAGTCAGTTCGAAGGCTATATTAAAAGATTGTCTTAAAATGGCTCCAGAAGATGAACTTCTTACTGAAATCAAAAGCATTGTTCTATTTTGGTCAGAGCAAAGGTTACGTGGAGACGGGGTTCCTGTCCCGGTTAGTACGCGAGAAATAAGAGATTATTTAGTCGAGAGAGGATTAATAATTGAGTTTGAGGACGAGGAAGAAAATGACGATTAAACCCTCTCTGTTTTGTATTGCCTTTGAGCACAGGGGAAAAGGCTGACTTCCAGCAGGCCGGAGAGTGAGCTTTGCGAGAGCAGTTTGATGAAATGTTGAAAAAGCTGGGGTTTCCAATTCGTAGGATTGGAACCTCCAGCTTTTTGGCTCATTATTACCCATTCTTCGAACATGATCCGCGAGGGACTGTTTCAACAGCCGCCGCGGCTGCTTCCTCCCTGCCCGTCACAGGTCCCCGATGCGAGCTGTACACCGCAAAGCCGACCATCGTAGCGAGCAGAATGCCTCCCCCGGTATAAAAGGCAGCGGTCAAGCCGAATGCCTGGCCAAGAAAGCCGAACAGGGCCGGGGCCGCCATTTGAGACAGCCGGTTCGTCAAGAGCCGCAGGCCCAGCACCTTGCCGCGCTCGGTTTCCTTCGTTTCCTCCACCATAATCATAATGGTGACCGGCAAATTCATGCCGATAGAGCTGCCAAGCAGGAAGGTAAGGACGGCGATTCCGATAAAGTGCAGGGAAGCGACGGGAATAAAGATCAGGCAGACGGAAGCCATACAGCCCGCGATGATAAGAATCCGCTCCAGCGTCGCCAGCTTCATCAGCCGCCCCAGCAGAAACCGCGATACAAACCCGGATAAGCCCATCAACGAAATGACGAACGAGATGACGAAGGCGGAATAGCCATGATTGTTTAAGTAAAGCGGAATGAAGCTTGCGTATAACGCTTGAATGAACATGATCAGGAACGTCCCGACGAGACCGAACTGAACCGCGCGGTGCCGGGTCAGATGAATGCCGCTCACATAGCTGTTCAGCATCTCCTTGGGCTGGAACAGCTCTTTGGTTTTGCCGCGCACACCGGCATCATCGGGATTGCGGACGAGCAGGATCAGAATATAGCAAATGAAGCATACTACGAGCGATGCCAGGAAAGCGGACCGGTAGCTCCATAAGGAGGAGCCCATATAGCTTACCACCGCTCCGCCAAGCAGAGGACCTGCCATATTGCCTGCCGAGTTCCACATTGAGAACCGGTTAATATTTTTATTGCGCAGCTCCTTGTTCTGCTCTCCATCCGATGCCAAGACTTGAAGAGAAGAAGCCATAATAATCATGCTTGTCCCGAGAAGCACTTGGGAGACTGCAAGAATAGGCAAGGTCGTGCTGAAGGACGTGAGTCCCAAGGAAACGATAAGCAGCAGACAGCCGATCTTGGTCATTTTCATCGCACCAAGCGTATCAATCATTTGGCCGATAGGCATGGCGATGAACATAGGGACAAGCGCTCTAAGAGTAACAATAAGGCCGATCATGGCCGTGGATGCACCGAGTGCTTCAGCGTACAGGGTAAAAAACGGCTGCGCCACCGACATCACTCCGAAAAAAATACCGCCGCCATATATTCCGACAGCCCGCACCGCTTTTTCCATCCTCATAGCAGGTCACCTTTCTTTATCTTGTATTTATCTCTTGTGTTGGTGAGCTTCAAGGTATATCCTACAAAGGTAAAATACCTGTAAGTTCATAGTATGAAGGATGGGGAATCAAGTAAATAATCGAAAATGAATGACCTTATTCATTTTTTGAATATTCTTGTCGCGGCCTCGGCTGTGTAAATAAGTCGGACGATTCCGGGAAAGGCGGTGCCACTTGACCTTCGATCAAATTCTAACCTTCGTCACCATCTATCGTACCGGGAGCATATCCAAGGCAGCGGAGAAGCTGTATCTGCCTCAGCCCACGGTCTCACACCGGATTAAGCAGCTGGAGAGAGAGCTCGGCAAGCCGCTGCTTATTCGCGTGAACGGAACCGTTCGCTTATCCCAGGAGGGCCATACGTTCCTTCCCTTTGCATTAAGTGCGCTGACTGCGCTCGATCAAGGCCGTGAGGCTATCGAGCAGCTGGAGCATGGCTTGACCGGTACGCTGTCTTTAGGGTGCAACAACTCCTTTGCCGGTACGATGCTTCCTCCTATTCTGGAGAGCTTCCTGGCTATGCATCCGGGCATCGCGCTCAAGGTACGCTGTTATTCCACGGAAGAGCAGATCAAAATGCTCAAGAGCAAGCATATTCAAATCGGAATCACCCGTTATACGGCCAATGATCCGAGCATCACCTTCAAGCTGCTGTATGCTCATCCGGCCTATGCCGTTATTTCGAGAGAGCACCCTTATGCGGAACGCGATGAGCTCAGTCTAGAGGAGGTTCTCAAAGAGAGGCTCATTCTATACGAAGCGGAAAGCCTCCATCGCAAAAAAATCGACATGACCTTCAAGGATTTGAATATGCTGTACGACCCGCATTATGAAACGAACAATTTGCAGCTGATCAAATTTTGGATTAAAAGTACGATGGGCGTTTTTCTATCTTGTCCGTTGTATATGCAGCCGGAGATCGACTCGGGAGAGATGGTCGCGATTCCGATCGAGCATAATCCGTTCCCAATGAATCAGATCTTTCTTATGTACAGGGATGAGAATTTGAACAGCCTGGACCGTTTGTTTATGCGGCATCTTGAGCAGTATATGGGGGGATACCAATCGGAGGAGCTGGACGATCAGAGCCAGTTAGATAGATGATCAAAAAACAAACGCCGCTCTTATACAAGAACGGCGTTCCTACTTTCCAGCTGTATTAGGCTGGAGGGATAATAACTAAAGTTATGATTTGTTCTTCGGAATAAGATTTAGCGGTTCCAGATCCATCCGCATCCGCTTTAAACCTAATCTGATAGGTCCCGGGTGCCGGCATCACTTTATTGTGAAGCTCAAAAGCGATATCCGAAATAGCTGAGGTGCTTCCCTTGAAAGTCAGTGTGTGGCCGTCATTACTAATTTGGTCATTCGTTGGGTTGACCCATCCGCTAATGTTATAGTAATCATCCGTAGTAAAGGTCAGGCCCTCCATCGTTACTTGGACTTCAGCATTCCTAAAGGTTTCTCCAGAAAAATAGTCAAATCGAATGAAGAACGGTCTAGAACCGGTTGTCAGCTGTTGTGTATGTGAAAAGGCTCCGTTAACCTCAAAGCCATACGTGGCGTATGTCACCGTAGGTGTGGTCAACATCCCTTTCACCAGTTCAACGGTAACAGCATGCGATGCATCCTTCGCCGATTCATTGTTTGACGCATCTTTGGCCGTAATGACAAACCTATACGTGCCCGGTTGCAGGTTACCGATATTGGCGGCCGCTACAGAACCGTCCGCTTCACTGATACCTAATCCTATCGCCGTCCCTAATTCCCCTGCATCGACTGCATCGTTCTCATTCAGATCCGTCCATGGGTAGGCTTGTACCAGAGCGTCTTGTTCTCCAATAGCCCCCGCCAGTCCATGAAGCTGATCTTCCGTTCCGGTATAATTATCGATCGCCTCGAACTTTGAAGCATCGACGACAGGTGCGGTCGTATCAGGAACTTCATTCTTGGTCAAGGTCACACGGATTGCATGCGCGGCGTCCTTCAAAGATTCATTGCTCGACGAATCCTTAGCTGTAATCACGAAGCGGTAAATACCCGCGCGCAAGTCACCGATATTGGCCGCGTTCACGGAGCCGTCTGCCTTACTGGAACCTAATCCTATGGCAGTTCCTAACTCCCCTGCATCGACTGCGTCGTTCTCATTCGCATCCGTCCACGGGTAGGCTTGTACCAGAGCCCCTTGCTCACCAACAGCCCCCGCCAGTCCGCGAAGCTGATCTTCCGTTCCGTTGTAGTTATCGATCGCCTCGAACTTCGAAGCATCGACGACCGGTGCGGTCGTATCAGGCACTTCGTTCTTGGTCAAGGTCACTGTGACTGCGTGCGCGGCATCCTTTGCTGATTCATTGCCCGACGTATCCTTAGTTGTAATCACGAAACGATAAGTTCCCGCACGCAGGTTGCCGATATTGGCCGCATTCACGGAGCCGTCCGCTTCGCTGGTACCAAGAGGTATGGCTGTTCCCAATTCCCCTGCATCGACGACACCGTTCTCATTCAGATCTGTCCACAGGTAGGCTTGTACCAGAGTACCTTGCTCACCAACAGCCCCCGCCAATCCGCGAATCTGATCTTCCGTTCCATTGTAATTGTCAATTACCTCGAACTTCGAAGCATTGACTGCCGGTGCGGTCGTATCAGGAGCTTCATTCTTGGTCAAAGTCACAGTGACTGCATGCGCGGCATCCTTCAAAGATTCATTGTTCCACGAATCCTTGGCTGTAATCACAAAGCGGTAAGTTCCAGCGCGTAAATCACCGATATTGACCGCACTCACGGAGCCGTCCGCTTCACTGGTGCCGAGGGGTATCGCCGTTCCCAGTTCTTCAGGTTCAACCGTGTTATTCCCATTCGAATCCGTCCACGGGTAGGCTTGTACCAGAGCCCCTTGCTCACCAACAGCCCCCGCCAATCCGTGAATCTGATCTTCCGTTCCGTTGTAGTTATCGACCGCCTCGAACTTGGTGCCGTCTACCGCAGGTGCCATGAGGTCCCGATAGCTGCTGCTGCGACGAGTTGAACCCGATGAGGAGGACCCGCCAACAACAGGAGTAGGGTCTGTTACTGCGCCATTATCTTTAGGAGCATCCGGTTTCGAGTCGGGTTTCTCTCCTGAGTCGGGCTTCTCTGAGTCAGGCTTCTGAGCATTCCCGCTCGTCTTTAGCTTCAAAAGCTTGGATGCGACTAGAGCTACAGCCTGACGATCCGCTTTGGCATCAGGATTAAACACATTGTAGTCTTCCCCGGTAATCAGTCCATACTCCACAGCAGCTGCTATAGATTCTTTGGCATAATCAGCAATTTGGTTGCTGTCAGCGAACTTCAAGGCTCCTGCTTTACCGTTGGGATTAGGATTAGCTCCCAATGCTCTTACGAACATAACGGCCATATCCTGACGGGATAAATTTTGACCCGTACCAAACAGGTTATTGCCTGTTCCTTGGATCAATCCGGCTTTGACAGCCGCCTCGACATAGCTGTAGGCGTAGCTGCTTGGGGGAACGTCCTTAAAGGTAGGTGTGGCAGGAGGGTTCGAAACATCCAGCTGCAAGGTTTTGGCCAGAATAATAGCGAAATCCTGTCGAGTAATCGTCAATGCAGGATAAAACTTATGATCTTCCACACCAGTTACTATCCCTTGATTGGCTAACTCCATAATGGCATTCTTTGCATAGGAGCCATCAATATCATTGAATGAAGCGGCAGCCGAGCCTTTGGCCGGCAGGATAGGGCCGGATAATAATGCGGCGGCCATTACGGTGCTTATCCATTGCTTTTTGTTCACTTGCTTGTCCTCCTGTTCATGGGATGCGCTTCGTATCGTTGGTTATAATCGATCCGCTAACACGATCCGACTTGAAATGACAAATTGTTCGTCTACCGGATTATAACAATCGCCTCTAAACCGATTCTAAAAAAAATACCCCCGACCTTTATGCATTCAGGTCCGAGGGCTTATTGTTGTGGAGTTGTTGATAAAATTGTACCAATTGAGGGCTCGGCTCGACGTCTAAGTCATACCGGAGCAGCTCGGCAAACTTGGCAAAATAGTTATCTAGCAAAGCACGGTCGTTCAATCTTGCACAGACGGCAAGCTGGCGGCGGCACAGCTCCTCCGAATAAGGGCACTTGGGTTGAAGCTCGCGAAGGCGCCTCAATGCCTGTCTCTCCATACCGTTTGCAGCCTCGTAATCCGCCAGATTTAGTACCAGGTCAACATAGTGCTCCAATAGTTGATTTTTTTTCAACTCCGCCCATACATAGTCATATTCCTGCAAATAATCCCCCCGGTAGAGAGAAGCAGCCGCTTCGTACATAGGGACAGTAACTGAAGTGATACGAGCTTCCTTAGCGACTGCCGCTTCAAACTCCTTAACGTCGTAATGCACTCCCTTAAGCAATAGCCGGTAATTATCTAGCGAGTACTCAATGGTAATCGGAAGGGACTGCTCCCGCAGCAGCTTCCTTATTTGCGATACTGTCGTATGAAGATAAGTAAGCGCCTTATCCTTTAAGTAATCGGGCCATAAAGCTTCAAGCAGCTTTTCTTTATTCACCCAGCGCTCCTGCTCATGCAGTAAATAGACGAACAGCTCCTGTGCCTTCCCTGTCTTCCACTTGAGCTGCTTTTCCCTACCGTCGGCTCCCTCGAAGGAGAGCTGGCCGAAGCACCGAATCCAGGGATGAGAGGTAGAGTGGTTTGTTGGCGGCACATGCTGCGCGATACGCCCCAATGTTTTGGCGAGCCGTTTCGGATCGATGGGCTTTAACAAATAATCCAAGGCAGGAATGCCGAAAGCCTCCAGCGCATATTCCGAATAAGCGGTGACATAGATGATGAGAATGCCGGGATCCATCTGCTGTATATGTTCACCGGCCGTAAGCCCGTTCACCTCCGGCATATCCATATCCATAAACACGACATCCACCTTGGATTTGGCTAGATGCTCGAGTCCCGCCCGAGCCGACGTATATTTACCTTCAATCCGAAAACCGCCGTTGTCCGAAATCAGCCTCTCCAGCAAGGAAAGCGCAGGCTCCTCATCATCTATCAGCAAACACGTAATTATACTATCATCCCCTTAAGAAAATAGATCGTCTGCTTACCCGCGCACCCCAAAGCTCCGAACATGTTATTTCTGTAGATACATTATTCGACAGCGTTCAACAAACTCCCTTTAAGCTTCATCTTCTATTAGCAAAAAAAAAGCTCTTGTTAGGACAAAAGACACCTCTTTATAACAGCTGTGTAGAACCCAACGGTAAGACGCTTGACAGCCTTTCAATTTTCCGTAATCCAACCCTATCCAACAAAGCACAATCCACCTATTTTCTTAGTTGGAAATAAATGTAATACTGTTTTTGGTAGCTGGCCAGCTATAACATGATCTTATAGGAGGCCGTGTATGAGGCTAAAAAAAATCGTAAGTATTTTTCTCGTAGTTTTTTCCGTATTGGTTTCAGTACAGCCCGCATTCGCTCAAGCTGGACCCATTGAATGGACTTACTATGACGATGCAACCGGGGACCGTGACTGCAGGAGCATTTTAACTACAGAATTTACTTCAGACAGCGCGTATGCCAGAATAGATTCTAATGGAAATTCGTATTGCTACGGCCAGGTGTGGGGGGAAACTTATGTTGAGAATATCAGCCAGGTAACCTTTAATTGGTCCTTTTTCGTTGATGATCCTTATTGCAATGTTGAAATTCAAGCATATACGGATTCCCCATACAGCACAGATTTCTACCTCTATGAGGACACTAACAGTGGGAATGATGATTTCAGTGGTGACGGATCGCATACCATCCAGCTGCCGCCAGGCTACACGGGAAAAGTTTCCTTCTATATTTCAGTTGATGTCGCCAAATATCCAGCAACCCGATCCGTTAGTGCAAGTATTCATAATATTACTTTTCAGTAAGATGAACTCATGCGACGGTGGAGACAGAAGGTCTCCCCGTTGTTTTTTTTCACTAGGCTGGCGGATGACAGGGCTGGTGGATTTTTTTAATAGAAAAAAATTCTCTATAGGAAGGGACTGTGATTAGCATGTAGAATGAAATTGATCAAAATCTATGCAAAGTAGGATGATACGTGGATTATCGCGAGGATGAAACAGCGATTTTGAATAGGATTGTCGGAAGGCTTCGTGCTGCCGGGTGTGTGTTTGCCGAGGACGAGGCTAGACTGCTTATGTCTTCTTCAAGGAATTCGACCGAACTAGCCGAATGGATAGAGCGCAGAGTCGCAGGGTTCCCTCTTGAGCATATTATCGGATGGGCGGAATTCTGCGGGTTGCGTATTGAGCTGGATCCCGGAGTTTTCGTGCCCCGGCAGCGAACCGGGTTTCTCGTACAGCAGGCTGAAGCTCTGACTCAAACGGGAGACGTAATAGTCGATCTGTGCTGCGGTTCCGGAGCTGTAGGTGCGGTCCTGGCCGCCGGGATGGAGCGCATCGAATTGCACGCGGTTGATCTGGACCCTGCCGCCGTACAATGTGCCCGAAGGAATGTTCCGTTGGACAAGGGGGCTGTGTATGAGGGAGACCTCTACGGTCCGTTGCCTGCACGACTGCATAACCGCGTCGATATGATTATAGCGAATGCACCTTACGTGCCTTCTGCGGCCATTTCCTTCATGCCGGTGGAAGCCCGCGTCCACGAGGCACGGATGGCGCTCGATGGAGGAGCGGATGGGCTCGATATCCAGCGAAGGATCATAGCGGAAGCCCTTGTCTGGCTCGCCAGCGGGGGAGTACTATTAGTCGAAACTAGCGAGAGGCAGGCGCCGTTGACAGCGGGGCTTTTTGCTCAACATGGCTTGGAGCCGCAATGGGTTCATTCCGAAGAGCTCGACGCTAACGTGATTATTGGCAGGCGATCCTAATCTATCCAGCCCAGCTCAACCGCCGTATCTGACCCGGCTGGGCGAAACCCCGTATTGTCTCGTGAAGGCTCTCGTAAACGAAAACAAATCCGGATACCCCACAGTCAATGCAATCTCCGTAACCGATAGCGATGTCTGCTTGAGCAGCTGCGCCGCTTTGCCGAGCCGGATATTTTGCAGATATTTCACAGGCGGGATACCGACGTGTTCGGTGAATGTTTTGGAGAAATGCGTGCGATGGATGTTGACGTAGGCGGCGATATCGTTGACGGTGATTGGCTCGGCGTAGCACGTATGGATGAAGTCCAGGCTTTTTCTCAGCCAAACATCCGGTGTACGCGGGGCCGGGGCCGGCTCCTGATCGGGAATGAGCTTGGAGAAAATACGGTACATAAGGCTGCTCCAGAGAACCAAATGCTTCTTGCTCAGGCTTTTGGGCAGGCGGATCATTTGGTGGAGGATCGATTCCAGGTCGGGATCGACGACCTTGCGCTGGCAGGGCTGCTCGGGGGTGAACCCCGCCATCATCATTAAATCCGGCACCTGGCTGCCGTTAATAGCGAACCAGATCATTTTCAAGCGGTCGTCGGACGGCGCCACCCGATACGTATAGGACGTATGAGGGAACATGCAGAACATATCGCCCTTACCCAGCTCCACTTCGCTGCCGCCATATAGAAATTGAAGTCGTCCTTCCCTTACAAAATGTATAGTATAATGCGCCTTCTGGCGCGGGCCGTTACTGTAGTCCGGCTTGGCGATGTTGTGTCCCATATGAAGGAGGAACAGGCCGCTGCCCATATCGAAGGAGTCGGTCTCATGAATCCATCTTTCGGCGTATTCGTGGGCGTATTCTTGCATGGATACCACCTGCCGTTACTAGAATCATTCCGTATTGTAAGCGCTTCATATTCTTATAATAGCTTACTTTCATTTTTTCCGAAAGCCCCTTATCCAAAACTTCATATTCCCCTAACGAAGGAGTCCCGCCTTTACAATCGGTCAACATTACCCCTACAAATTGCCAAAAAAAATCCTACCGTTTGATATTCCTAACCGGTCTATTCATGACAGATAATGAGGACAGCAATTCACTTCTGGAAAGAGGAGACCGGTCCATGAAGACAAAGCTCGCATTCGTTTGTGGAACCGCATTCACCCTGTTGGCCTTGGCGGCTTGCGGAGCATCGGAACCAGGCGCGAAGGAGGGCGACGGGTTAACAAAGCCCAAGGATCCCGACCCGGTGACTTTAAAGCTGTTTCCGTACAATCCGATGTCGGAGTCCGATTTTAACAAGCTGATCGCCGAGCCTGTGAAGAAGAAATATCCTTACATCACGGTCGAAATGCTGGCCAAAAATGCAACGCAGTTCGAAAGCACGATAGCGGCCAAAGAAGATATGGATCTGATTCTTATGTGGAACGGCAATATTAACGGGAACAAGCAGTACGGCATCTTTGAGGATATGACGCCTTATGCCCGCAAGGTCGGCTTCGACTTCGGCCGGTTCGATCCCAAGGCTATGGAAACGATCAAGGAGCTGTCCGACAAGGGTGAAATTTACGGGGTTCCTTACCAGATCCAGTTCTATGCGCTCTATTACAACAAAGATTTGTTCGACAAATTCGGGGTACCCTACCCCAAAGACGGCATGACATGGGAGGATACGGTAGAGCTTGCGCGCAAAATGTCCCGGACGCAGGATGGCGTTCCGTACAGCGGCTTTGACATGGATACGCTCTCCAGGTTGACGTACCCGTTATCTCTGGTCCCCGTGGACGGCAAGACCAACAAGGTGCTGGTGAACAGCGATGCTTACAAGAAAGCCTTCAACTTGGGCAAGCAGCTGTATTCGATTCCGGATAATCCGGGGAAACTCAGCACCGGCCGTTTTACGAAAGAGAAGACGCTCGCGATGGTGGGAACGGTCAATATGTTCGACCAGCTGGAGAAAACCCCCGATTTGAATTGGGATATGGTTCAATTCCCGAGCTACAAGGAGCTGCCGAATACGTACGGGATGTATGACCTGAATGTGGTCATGATGACCAGCACGAGTAAGCATAAGGACGATGTGATGAAAGTGATCGAGGTGTTCTTGTCCGATGAGGTTCAAAGCCTGAGCTCCAGCATGGGCAAGCTGTCCGCATTATCCAACCCGGAGCTCCGCAAGGCGTTCGGAAGCGGCCTGCCGATGCTGAAGGGGAAAAATTTGCAGGGCATATTCAAAAGCAGCCCGGCTTACGCCCCGCCGTTCTCCATCTACCATTCCAAAGGCAATGAAATATTGAAAAAGACATTCCTCGACTACATTGGAGATAAAAAGGACGTGAACACGGCCCTGCGGGAAGCGGAAGAAGAGCTTACCCGGTATATCCAGTCGCAGGGCACCAAATGATGGGAGGCCAACGGGAGCATGAAGATTTCTACATCATTAAATGTATTCGGGACCGACTATGAGCGGGCGATTCCCGTATGCAAGGCGGCGGGCTTCGAGGCGCTGGATTTCAACTATTGGGATCATCAGAAGGATGTGCTGACCAAGACGCGGGAGGAGGAGGAGGCCTGGGCGCATCATATTCGCGAAATAGCGGATGAGAACGGCATACGGTTTACCCAAATGCACGGGCCGGTGCACGGGCGATTGTTCCAGCAAATGGTGCCGGGTTTGGATATCGAATCGTTCCTGGAGCTTGCTGTCCGTTCGATAAAGACGGCGTCTATTCTCGGAGTGCCCTGGGTTGTACTCCATTCCAGCGGGGTCTCCGTCCAAGGGGAGCCTCATCATGAGGCCAAGGAGTTTAATGTGAGGTTCTTCCGAAGGCTCTTTCCGGTGATGGAGCAGACGGGTGTCGGTATCGCCCTGGAAAACTTCTATGATCGTCCGGCGCGCCCTCATACCGTTCGAAGAACGTATTGCGCTTTATTCGATGAGCTTATAGAGCTGATCGATGCGCTGGATCATCCGCTGGTCGGGGGATGTCTCGATACGGGACACGCGCATGAGCAGGGAATCCATCCGAACGAAATCCGCAAATTCGGCCACAGGCTCAAGGCGACTCATATTAACGATAACGATGGCGTACAGGATCAGCATCTGCTTCCTTACCAAGGCTCCATCGATTGGACGGCGGTCATGTCGGCCCTCGATGCCATTGATTATAGGGGGGATTTCACTTATGAGACTCACCAGTCGATTCGCGTGCTGCCGAATGCCTTGCGGGAAGAGGGCTTGCGCTACGCCGTTGCGCTGGGGCACTATCTGGCCGGATTGAAAGGGGAATCCAAGGAAGCATGAAGCTGATTGCCGTAGATCTGGACGGGACGCTGCTTGGAGGGACTTCCGGCAGGTATGGCTTCAAGCCATCCGGAGTGGAGGCCTTACGTCGGGCGGCAGCCCGGCAAATACGCATCGCGATTGTAACGGGCAGGGACATGCCGTTCATTCTGAAGCTGCTTGAGCGAGAAGGCATTGAACCGGAACAGGAGGGCTGGCCTCATGTGATCATCTCTGAGGAGCGCCTGATCCATTTCCTTGATAGCCAAGGCAAGTATGCGGCGGAGAAGGAGTGGAACGATGAGGTGGAGCGGGTCGAACGCTCGCATTTCGTCGATGTGATTTCCGGTATCTCCGCTTTGCTCGAGGGCAAGCTGTCACAGATTGATGCTGCCTCGAGACGGTGCGAGGAGGAGAAGGAAGCAGGAAGAGGCTTCGTAGAGGTGCTGTTCAGCAGCGCCGACGCAGCCAGGGCGGGGGAGGCGGTTATGGCCGGCTGGCTGCAGCGAAGCGGTCTGCCTTACTACGCGGTGCGTAATGTTGCAGGAGTGTGCGTCCGGCATTCGACAGTAGGCAAAGGTCCTGTATTGGCGCAAGCGTGCCGCACGCTTGGAGTTCCTCCGGAGCAGGCGCTTGTCATAGGGGACAGCTGCAATGATCTGTCCATGCTTGACGGCGGCTTCGGATTCATCGCTGCTGCTCCCGGCAATGCCGAAGAGGAGGTGAAGGCCCGCCTTCAAGCGGCACACGGTTATTTGGCTGCAGGCAGCTATGGAGACGGCGTAGCGGAAGCGATCTGCCGTGTCCTTGGCGGGCCGCCAAAGTAACCCTGCTTTTTGACGATTCCATTAACCAATCACAGGAGGGATCATGATGGACAAGAACAAAGAGTCGGAAGAGAAGGACAAAAGATTAAGCCGCAGGGAGATACTGACGGCTATCGGAATGACGGGCGCTGCCGCCATGACCGGAGTGCTCTTAAACAATGGCGTAGCTAACGCTCTGAGCGGCGGCCAGACTTCCGTTACGGATGCGGTATACAAAACCGGCACCGGAGCTCAGCTTCTCAGTACTGTCGATGCGGATGATGTATCCTTCCTGCAGGCGGCAGGCTTGAGCACGCGAACGGCCGGGGACAAGCTGCGCGAGTGGGTCAGCGTCAAGGATTTTGGGGCCGTGGGCAACGGCACCACCGATGATTCGGCTGCCTTCCAGGCGGCGATTGCTTACGCCGAGAGCCAGGCCGTCACGAACCCGGCCCCCGGGGCTTCGGGAAGCAAGCTAGGCCGGGTCAGCCTGTTCCTGCCGCCGGGCTCCTACCTCATTACCCAACCGGAATCGCTGCTGCGAAGCAGCTATACGACGAGTACGGTCGGCTTGCACATCCAGGGCGCCGGAGCAGGCACTACCCAGGTCATCTACAGCCCTGCGGCGGCCGGGACGTATTTGGCCCACAACAATAACGCCTGGCAGTTCTGCTCGATCTCCGATATAGAGTTTTATTCGACCAGCACAAGCAATCATTTTATGCGCTCATACTCGACCGGTCAGC
Organism: Paenibacillus sp. OAS669; assembly: GCF_014873645.1. NCBI lineage: Bacteria > Bacillati > Bacillota > Bacilli > Caryophanales > Paenibacillaceae > Paenibacillus > Paenibacillus sp. OAS669. The sequence goes on along the minus strand of NZ_JADBDR010000009.1, from coordinate 165,669 downwards.
CTCAGAGCTGGTCGTTCGAACGGATCCGCTTCCGCGGAAGCTGGGGATATTCGTTCCACCTGGAGGGGACGGACACGAACAGCGAGATGAACTGGCGTGAAGTGGATTGGGCGGGAACCTGCTTGAAGGGCGTCTATGTCCCTTCGTCCGGAGGGTCGGACCAGTTCCTGAACTATAACTTCTACTCCTGCAATTTCGAGGTACAGGAGGGAGACTTCCTCCAGTTTGAGAAAGGTGGCAATATTACCGTCTGGGGCGGAAGCTACATCCATATCGGGGCTAATGCGGGCACGTTCTTCAAGCTGCTCGGGGCTGCGCATTCCTATGGAGTGGAACGCTTTCTGTGCATCGGCTCCAGAATGGAGCACCGCAACGCCAACAGCAAGCTGATCTACTGCGAGTGGAGCGCGGGAATCGTGTCCTTCATCAATGTCGATACGTCGAGCTCTGTGCCGTTACGCGCAGCGACAGAGCTGGTCGCCACGTTCTACAGCAACAACACCAAAATGCCTGTCATCAAATTCGATAACTGCCGCCTGCTCGGCAAGCACGAATATATGTACAGGGTGAACAGCTTCCAATATCCGCACAATATTGTCTATGCCAATTGTGAGATTAATCAGCATACGAGCCCGTCGGATTTTATCGTGTTTACGGCGGAAGGCGGCAACGCGAATCAGGGCGGGACGCCGACGATTCATTTTACGAATACGAGGGGCCAGGGAGATCCTTCCCGCAAATCCTGGGAATGCGACTACGGATTCCAGAAGAGCTCGTTCGGCATCACCAAAAGAACCGCCATTTCGGTCAAACGGGCCGACGGCAAATTCCCTTATTCGGCCTCCACGACCGTCGGGTTCTATGTGCCGATGAACGCACGCATCGTGAACATTTTCATGCAATCGCCTGCCGGTGCGGTCACCTCTACAGGGGCGGCGACCTTTACGGTACAGACGACGGAAGCGACGCCGACGGTATTGGCTACGTTGACGGCGCCGAACCATTCGCAGGGGTTCCTGCTGAAGCAGGATTTGTATTTCCGCTGCGATACGGCCGAGAAATGCAGCCTTCAGCTGGTGGCCGGCTCCAATGTGACCCAGGCGAACCCGGAGGCGGAATGTATTGTGGAGTATATCGGGTAGGCACATGGTGGGCTAAGCCGTCTTATCCGGATTATTTGAATAAAGAACGAATCGAAGCACTTGCCGCAAGGGCAGGTGCTTTTTTGCCATATCGGATGTCTATAATCGCGCAGGAGATAGCTTTCTGGTGCTTATGAATACGGATGGCATCCTCTGCTTTGACGAGGATACGGATGAAATCGTCGGAACTCTCGGGTTTATATTCGGCAGACGATAGATTTGTTTCGGCTTTTTTATTTCTAGACCTTACGGCAGCTTGTACTCCAAATCAGAGTTATAAGAAGTAATGGCCCATCCGCCATCCTGCTTAGCCAATAGAATCGTATCGGTGTTGCGGTGCTCTTTGCCTTCTCTAAGGCTGGTTACCGTAATGACAGCTTGCTTCTCGGAGCTGGAAACGCTGCGAATGGTCTGTATGTGGTAGCTTTTCACGTCCCCGTACCAGTGCCTGATGTTAATGACCATCTGGGGATTTCGGTCAAAGATCAGCGGTGAGATCATGGAGTAATCCCTGGTTTGAAACGCTTGATAAAACTGGTCGAGGATATATCTTTGCGGGCTGTTCCACCTGGCGTTGGGGCTGGCGTACACGAAGTAATACAGCAGCACCGATAGTAAAGCGAAAGCCATAACGGATAGGATGAGCTTCTTTACAGCAGACATGATCGCTTTCCTCCAGGGACACTTTTATAGTTTATGATCGATATGACGGTTAATCCACGCTTGGATTTCCTCCGCTTCCTGATGCTCCTTCATGGCGAATGATGCGCCGAAGCGATCCTTTCCCTTTAGATTTTCTTGTCCGCTAGCCAGCACGTAGAAATCCAGATCGTGAACAATGCGATGAGCCCGCAGGATGGCATCCAGACTTTGATCCAACCGGTCATTCTCTTTAGCATACCGGATAAGCTTGGAGACATTTCTTAAGTCCGTCTGAACGTTACGGTCGGTAACGATCTCAGCCATTTTGTCATAAAGGGCGTGCTGCATGAAATGGTACTCTGTGTAATTGGCCCATTGGCCGAGATTCATTTCCTCATAATGCTTCCAGCCGGTGATTTCATTGAGATGCGCATGCGCGGTCGTCAGCTCTCTCTTCACATCGGACTTCGTCGTTATCTTGGAGAGAAACCGATCGAACGGTGCTTGAGACGGCACTGTCGCCATCGGATCTGCTGCGGGGGGATCCGCTTCCTTGCGGATGAAGGTCCCGATACCCATGAGCAGCACCAGGATGCCAACCGATACGGCAAGCAGGATCAGCCTGAATCTTATGGATGGGATATGCGTCTTCATGCAATGATTCTCCTTTGTTATTTGAAAGTCCTGATTTTGACTGGTAGAAAATCCCAATAATATAGACTCCCTCACAGCGAAAAAAGTTACAAAAAAAACAAGAGCTTGCCTCCACGAATGGAGGCAAGCTCTCTGATATTTCTCTGACTAGATGCCTTACGTTGAGGTGATGGTGATCGTCTTCTTGCTGTCGTCCCACTGCACATTACAGCCGAGCGCTTCGCTGACAAATCTTAGAGGCACCATGGTGTTCCCGTTCACCATCCTCGGCGCGAGCTCCAGCGTCTGGCTCTGATTATTGATTCGGGCGCTGCTGTTATTGATTTGAAGCCAGACGGACACGGCTCCTTTGTTGGCTGTGACGGATTGGTCGCTTGAGCTCCATAGCACCTCTGCCCCCAGCTTTTCAAAAATAGTCCGCATAGGCACAAGGGTGCTGCCATCCACGATAACCGGAGGCTGTTCGAAGATTAAATAGTCCCCGTCTACAATAACGGTAATCCAGTCATCCAGAACTAACGGCTCAAAATCGATCCCTGTGCCGGTCAACTTCTTGCGTGCCTCCGAAATCTCCTGGATCGTCTGCTCGCGCTGCTTAAGGAGAGAGTTCTTCACGTTCAGCCAGGCGTCGCGGATGTCGCGCAGCGATTCGTTTTTTTGGGCTTGCACGCTGCGCTCGGTGTCACTGATCCGCTTGTTCATGCCGGCTTCAGCCTTGGCCAGGGCATCCGCCATCAATTGCTCCGCCTCGGACCTCGTCAGCCTTCCTCTCTCATAACTGTCCATAATGCTGCCCGCACTGTTAATGGACGAATCCTTCTCAAAACCGTCCATGACACTTCCTGCGGAGTGCTGATTCGCTTCGTCGTCGTAGGTATCCATCGCGCTGCCTGCATGATTCGGGTCGAGAGTATCGTCGTACGAATCGGTCGCGCTGCCTGCCGAGTTGGCATCCAAGCTGTCCTCAAATTGATCCATAGGGCTGCCGGCCCTATTCGGATCCATGATACTTTTGTATAGATTCATAGGACCTCCGGCACGGTTCTTATCCGCTTTCCGGACATAGTCCCTAAACTCGGAGCTGCTTTCTTTATAGCTTTGCTTCAATTGTTGAATGTCGCTGTCTATCAGGCTCGTCATTGTATCCAGATCGGCATGGGACCGCCGCATAAGCTCGTTATAGACCGCCGTCATTTGACTGTGATAGGTGTCATACAAATGCCTTTCATTCTGAAGATACTGATCATACAGGTCCCGGTGTTTTTTCTCAAAGGTCTGGTATTGCTCCGATATTTGGTTGATGAAGGCCGTATCGGCCGCCAAGGCGGGATGGGCTCCCCCTCCCCATAATAAAGCCAAAGCAATGGAACCTGTCAGGAGCTTGCATGAAATGCTTGATCTTCTCATTCTCATCCTCCACAAATGTTGAATTGACAATTATGTATAATGATACTATAAAAAATGGAAATAAAAATAGGAAAATGGGAGGTGAATCCAGTAGGCAGGTTGTCATGGCTTTGCCCATTGTCTGGTAAAAACGGCCCCCCTGATTTTTGGAATGATCGTCCTAAGAAAAAAAGTTTCATTTCGTGAAACAAGTGAAATCACAGCTGCTCTCCGGGGCGGCTTGTTTGCTTTGACCAGGTATTAGAAAAAAATAGTACTTTTAGCTTCAGCGGAATAGTTTACAATAGGGTATACAAGTTTCGACAAGCAATCATGTATCACGGTCCTCGATTACATCTCATAGTGGATTTGACAACGTGCATGCATGAGGAGGGTTAACTATGCAGAGCAGAAACATTAAAATAACGGGTACAGGCAAATATTTGCCCAAACGGGTTGTAACGGCGGAAGAGATGGATGAGATACTGGGAGTTCCGGCGGGATGGGTACAGAAAAAGTCAGACGTCAAGAGAAGGCATTTCGTCGAGGATGAGACGGCATCCCAGATGGGAGCCATCGCTGCCCGGGAAGCCTTGAGCCAGGCAGGGCTAGAATTCAGCGACATCGATTGTCTGGTATGCGCCAGCGGTACGATGGAGCAGCCGATTCCAAGCACGGCTTCGCTCATCCAAAGGGCATTAGGGCAGGAATGGTCCGGAGTTCCCGCCTTTGATATCAATTCAACGTGTCTAAGCTTCCTGACCGGACTCGACGTGATGTCTTACATGGTGACAGCAGGCAGATACCGGCGCGTGCTGCTCGTTTCGACGGAGATTGCCTCCCTCGGACTCAACTGGTCGCATAAGGAGAGCGCAGCCCTGTTCGGAGACGGAGCGGCGGCTGTCCTTATCGAGGCGGCAGAGGAGCGGGAAGGCTCCCGCATCCTGTGCTCCGCCATGAAGACGTACAGCTCCGGCGCGCATCTCTCGCAAATTCGCGGAGGCGGCACGGGAGCACATGCGCTGTCCGGGCAGGAGGAGGAAGCCTTCCTGTTCGAGATGGACGGACCGGGGATTTACAAGATGGCATCGCGGATTCTGCCCGGCTTTGCAGCATCGCTATTGAAGGAGGCCGGGTGCTCGATGAAGGATATTCAGGTGGTCGTGCCGCATCAGGGAAGCGCGATGGCGATGAAGCTGATCAGCCGTAAGCTGAACATTTCGCAGGAGCAGCTGATGTTTATTACCCCGACGCACGGCAATACGATTGCGGCCTCCATCCCGATGGGGCTGCATGAAGCGATCCGTGAAGGGCGCATAACTCGCGGCTCGAGGGTGATGCTGCTCGGGACGTCAGCCGGCCTGTCGGTCGGAGGGATGATCCTTGACTATTAGCGGTCAGCGGTCGGAGACGGGGAAGCGGGTTCTGCTGACGGGGGGACGGGCGCCGGCTGCTCTGGATCTGGCCCGCCAGCTGGCGGCGAACGGGCATCAAGTCTTCATGGCCGAGAGCTGTCCGCAGCACCTGTGCCGGCGCTCCAGAGCGGTACGGCGCAGCTACATCGTACCGGAGCCTGCTATCCATCCGAAAGCCTATGTGGAGGCTTTAAAGCAGCTTATTGAGGAGGAACGGATCGAATGGCTGCTGCCGATGTGCGAGGAACTGTTCTACGTGGCCGGAGGCCTGACCGAGCTTAGCCCCCTATGCCGTGTCTTCGTGGAGCCGCTCGATAAATTACGGCGCCTGCACAGCAAATGGGAGTTCATACAGTGGGCCGCGCAGCTGGGGCTCGCCGTACCGGAGACGCGGCTGTTAACGTCGCAGCAGGACTGCCTTGCCTTCATGGAGCGGGCCGCGGAAGAGGCCAGGCTCCGGCATGAGGCTGGAGGCCCTGCTGCTACGAAATGGGTGTTGAAGCCGGTGTTTTCCCGGTTTTCCAGCAAGGTATTCCTAGCGGAGGCTGCTGCAGATGGCTGGCGATCCTGTACGCAGACGATAAGGGAACTGCCGGTTTCGGCGGATGCACCTTGGGTCGCGCAGCAGTATATGGAGGGAGCCGCCTATTGCAGTTATAGCATCGCCCACCAGGGAAGGATAACCGCGCATGCGGTGTACCCGGTCCGATTTACGGCAGGGCTCGGCGCCTGCATCAGCTTCGAACCGGTCCGGCATCCGGGGATCGACCGCTGGGTCGAGCACTTCGTACAGGAAGAGGGCTTTACAGGGCAGATCGCCTTTGATTTCATAGAAGCAGAGGACGGAACGGTCTATCCGCTGGAATGTAATCCTAGAGCGACCAGCGGGATTCATCTGTTTCGGCCGGAGGACCGGCTGGATCAGGCGTTGTTTGCGGGCGAACGGCAGCTGCAATCGGAGCAGAAGCGGATCACGCCGCAGATGGACCGCAGAGCCATGATTACCGTGGCTATGATAAGCTACGGTCTGGCGGCTGCATTATCTCCCGCAGGACGGAGCCGCTTCTCCTACTGGCTGCGATTCCTTGCGGGGGCGCAGGATGTCGTGCTCCGGCTTCGTGATCCGCAGCCGTTCTGGCAGCAATTCCGGCTCGTATATTGGAATTGGCGCAAGGGCAGGGAGCATCGGATTTCCGTGATGGAAGCGTCCACGCGGGACATTGAATGGAATGGCGGTGAGATGAATTGAGAGTATTGGTCACGGGGGGGACCGGATTTCTGGGCAGGAGCTTATCGATAGCTCTATATAAGCTCGGTCATGAGGTGACGGCGACCGGAAGGAAGGAACGAATCGGAGCCGAGCTGACCGAACAGGGGATCACCTTCGTCCCGTCCCGGCTGGAGGACACGGTTCAGATGGCCCGGCTTTGTGAGGGGCAGGAGATCGTTTTCCACCTCGCAGCCTTGTCTTCGTTATGGGGCAGCTATAACGATTTCTATGAGAGCAACGTTACGGGAACCCGTAATGTGATTAAAGGCTGCGCCGCCAACGGCGTGCAGCGGCTTATCCATGTATCGACGCCAAGCATTTATTTCGATTACACCGATCGGTATGGGATCGTGGAGACGGCCCCTTTACCGCGCAGAGCGGCCAATGGATATGCGGAGACAAAGCTTCTGGCGGAGCAGGAGGTCGACCATGCCTATGAATCCGGCCTTCCGGTCATAACGATTCGGCCCCGTGCCCTATTCGGCCCGGGAGACCCGGCGATTATTCCGAGACTGATTCAAGCGAATCGCCAGGGGAGACTGCCGCTCATTCGAGGCGGACAGGCTGTAATCGACATGACCTATATCGATAATGCCGTCGATGCGCTGCTGCTGTGCATGTCGGCTCCTGCCGCCGCCCTGGGGCGTAAATTTAATATAACGAACGATGAGCCGGTCCGGTTCATCGACGCGCTGTACTATTTGTTCGAGCGGCTCGGGGAGCCGATGCAGGCGAGACGCATTCCTTATCCCGCAGCCTACTTGGCGGCGGGATGCATGGAAGGGCTGGCCCGTTTGTTCGGGAGCGGCAAGGAGCCGCTATTGACCCGGTATGCGGTCGGCCTGCTCGGCAGAGGCCAGACGCTCGACATTTCGGAGGCGAGGGAGCTGCTCGGGTACCGTCCCCGGGTGACGGTGAAGGAAGGGATTGACGCCTATGCCGCTTGGTATAAGGAACAGCATGGTTAAAGTATACACAGAAGTGACCCTGATGGCGGCGGGCTATTGCACGCATAAGGAGCGGATAACCATCCGCGGGGGAAGCGGCCGGACCGTACGTTTTCCGGCTTTATTTGCGCTTATCGAGCATCCGGAGCGGGGGCCTGTTCTGTTCGATACCGGCTATACGGCCCGTTTCTTTGAAGAAACGGCCCGATGGCCTTATTCGCTGTATGGCCGGATGACGCCGGTTTATTACACGCCGGAGGACAGTGCAGCCCATCAGCTGCACAAGCGCGGGATTGACCCTGCCGATATTCGGTACATTATTATCTCTCACTTTCATGCGGATCATATCGCGGGCTTGCGGGATTTTCCGAATGCAAAGTTCGTATATCTGCATGAGGCGTACGATGCCGTACGTTATCGCAAGGGCTGGAGCGCAGTGGCGGCGGGGTATTTGCCGGGACTATTGCCCGATGACTTCGAGGCGCGCTCGCTCCCCATCGATGAGAGGCGTCTCATCGAGCTGCCGCCGGAGCTGCCGTTCCGGCGGGGGATGGATGTGTTCGGTGACGGCAGCGTCATAGCCGTCGACGTGCCCGGTCATGCGGCAGGCCAGATCGGAATTATCATGTCCTCGGAGAGCCAAGCTTACTTCTTGTGCGCGGATGCCGTATGGAGCAGCCGGGCTTACCGCGAGCTGCTGCCTCCCCATTGGATGGCGGGCTTCATCATGGCGAACCGTGTTCAATATAGGGACAGCTTTCACAAAGTTCATCAAGTCTATAAGCAATGCCCGGAGCTGCGGATTATCCCGTCGCATTGCGGTGAGGTATGGGATTCGCTCGTGAAGGGAGGTGCCGAAGGATGATCGGCAAGCTGTTGATTGTATGGTATTACTTGCTGACGAAATACCGCATGAGATTTTCCTCCCGCGAACGGTTAGAGCGATGGCAGGAGAAACGCATACGGAGGCATCTCCGGTTCGTAAGGAGCCGCTCCGCCTTTTACAGGGAGCTATGGGGAGAGCTCCCCGACAGTGAATGGAGACGGTTCCCGATCATCGGGAAACCGGAGATGATGGAGCATTTCAACCGGTTGAACACGGCGGGGATCGACAGGGACGTAGCCTTTGCTCTGGCGCTGAAGGCTGAGGCGAGCCGGGACTTCACCCCTACGATCGGCTCGATTACGATCGGCATGTCCTCGGGCACCTCCGGCAGCAGAGGGCTGTTCCTGGTCAGCGCCCGGGAACGGATGGCCTGGGCCGGCACGGTGCTCGCCAAAGTGCTGCCCCGCTCGCTGCTTCACCGCGAGCGGATCGCGTTCTTCCTGCGCGCCGACAGCAATCTGTACGGCAGCGTCGGCAGCCGCAGGCTGCAGTTCCGGTTCTACGATCTGCTCGACCCGTTGGCCGAGCATGTGGATCGTCTGAACCGGCAGCAGCCTACGATCCTGGCGGCGCCCCCGTCGCTGCTGCGCGTGCTGGCCGAGGCTGTGGAGAGCGGAAGGCTAGATATTCAGCCGCACCGCATTTTATCGGTGGCCGAGGTGCTGGATCCGTTAGACTGCGAACGGATAGAGGCGGCATTCAAGCAGAAGGTACACCAAATTTATCAGTGTACCGAGGGCTTCCTGGCCGTTACCTGCCCTCACGGAACGCTGCATCTCAACGAGGATATCGTCGCGGTGGAGAAGGACTATTTGGACGCAAGCCTGCGCAAGTTCGTTCCGATCATTACGGATTTCTCACGGACGACACAGCCGATCATCCGTTATCGGTTGAATGATATATTAACCGAGAGGGCGGAGCCTTGTCCTTGCGGGTCCCCTCATCTGGCTTTGGAGCGGGTAGAGGGGCGCAGTGACGATCTCTTTTATTTGTACGGCTTGACGGACGGAGGGCTTGTTCCGGTATTTCCTGATTTTATCAGCCGCGCTATTATATCCGCATCGGAGGATGTCGAAGAATACAAGGCCGTACAGCATGCCCCGGATGCCTTGGAGATCTCCTTAAGGCTCAAGCAGGGGAAGGAAGGCAGTATGGACCCTGTTCAACAGAGCATCCTGAATTCGCTGGACCGCTTATGGGCCAGAGCAGGCTGTTCCGCGCCGTCCGTCCAATTCAGCCTGCTGAACTGGACACCGGGCGTTCAAAAGCTTAGACGTGTCGAACGCAGGTTCAGTCCTATGACTGGGAAAGGGGAGATGACGATTGAATCAACAACCGTATATGCCGGTTCGGGTAAATAAAAGCGATAGGCCGGTTGCGGTCGTTACCGGCGCATCCAGCGGCTTCGGCCTGCTTACCGCATTGGAGCTTGCGAGGCAGGGCTATCGGGTCATTGCCACGATGCGCGATACAGCCAACAATCGCATGCTGATGCAGCAGGCCGACGAGGCAGGGCTGGCCGCGTTCATTGATTGTATGCCACTGGATGTGACGGATCACGGCGCAATATCCGCTGCCGTTGCCCGAATGATCGATAGGTACGGCTCGATCGATGTGCTCGTCAATAACGCGGGGCTGGCCATCGGAGGCTGCATTGAGGAGATTCCCATGGAGGATTGGGAGAAGCAAATGGACGTGAACTTCTTCGGTCTGGTCGCTATGACCCAGGCCGTGCTTCCCTTTATGCGCGAGCGCAGACAAGGCAAGGTGATCCAGATCAGCAGCGTAAGCGGCAGAGTAGGCTTTCCAGGCTATGGACCTTATGCAGCCTCCAAGTTTGCGGTAGAGGGCTTTAGCGAAGCGCTGCGTCTCGAGATGCTTCCCTTCGGCGTCCATGTGGTCCTGGTCGAACCGGGTGCTTACAAGACGAGCATATGGAATAAAGGCTTTGAGCATATGGGGGCACGAGCTTCCAAGGATTCCCCTTACAGCCGATATCTCAACGCCATTATGAACTATTCGAAGCGCACGGCAGAGCATGCGGATGACCCTCAAGAGGTCGCCCGCACCGTTGCCGGGATCGCCCGTTCCCGATACCCCCGGTTGCGGTACACTTTAGGGAAAGGGGCACGAACGGCGATTCTAGGGAAAGCGCTGCTGCCCTGGAAATGGTTCGAGCGGATCCTGCTCAGGGAGCTGGAGAAGTGAAGCCGCGAGGGCAATCCCTTCTCCAGCAACCCGGAATGAAATTTTTATGATAGGGATGTGCCTGGAGACAAAAACAGAAGACTTCGTGATCTAAGTTCAGGGGCACGACGCAGCCATGATCATCTTGACCTTATGGTTCCTGTACAACTGGAAACCAGCCTGGAACACTTAATATTAACTGCCACATTCCGTTCGGAATAGCCAATTTATGTTGATCCTGTAGAGAGAGTGATATTTGGATTTCATTTTCGTTTCCTTCTGCAATCAATTTCATCCAGTCTGGTTCTATGACAAGTTCCCGTCCCAGTGCAACGAGCTGAACTCCGGTTTGCAGGGCTTTAATGGCATCCTCAGGCGTCCGCACATTCCCAACCCCGATTACGGGCAACTGATGGCCTGCACGTTCTTGAATAATCGCAAGGCGCGTACGGGAATCCACGATTCCGCGACGTGGTACTGATTCATAATTTTTCAAAGAAATATGCAAGTAATCCAGCCCCTTCATCGCAAGGGCATCTACGAACGGTAGTGTTTCGGCCATCGTAATTCCTGGTGTTTCCGGCTCTTCAGGTGATAACCGATACCCAATAATAAAGGGCTTTTTTGCATGAACGGCTGCGATCCGCTTCACCTCATCCACAATTTCCAAAGCAAACGTCATCCGCTTCTCCAACGTCCCTCCAAAACGGTCGCTGCGTCGATTCGTAAAAGGTGAAAAGAATTGATGAAGAAGATTGCCGTTTGCTCCATGGATCTCAACACCGTCAAAGCCGGCCTCGACTGCACGTCTTGCCGCTTGTCCATACGCATAGATAAGTTCTTCAACCTCTTTTTCCGCCAATTCACGTGGTACAATGGCTCCCTCTTTCTGCTCTGCTACAGCGCTGGCACTCACAAGATCTCCAGTTAACGATGCTTGGCGTCCGGAGTGGAATATCTGTAAAATCGCTCTTGCTCCCTGCTCCTGAATTGCTGATGCAAGCTTGCGAAGTCCAGGGATTACCGCATCACGGTCAGCCGCAGGTGCGCCAGGAATACCGCCGTTTGCCGCAACCCATGTGGCAGCCGTGATGACCATGCTAACACCTTGTGCGCGACGAGAATAATACTTCACTTCCTGGTCGGAGACCGATCCATCAGGATTAGAAGACATATGCGACATGGGGGCCATAACAACACGATTTTTTAACCGGATCTGATTTGGCAGGTTAAACGGTTCAAACAAAGATTGATATCGTTCGTTCATTTGGAACATCTCCTTCGATGAAGTCAAATACCCAAACAATGGCTAGCGGAATGCCGCTTGGGTTCGGTATCGTCAAATCTGACGGATCATTTAATAAAGATTATAGTCAAGAAGTGCTCATCCTGAAAGAAGGCAAAATCTTTGGATCTAATCCAATTCATTTGACCTACTCTGAAAGAAATGGATAAATGGGTGCAAAAGTATAAAAATTGTCATTTTTAAAATGGATGGATTAGCAACAATTCTCCTGAATGGTTTTCTTTCTAACAACCTCATTTTAGCTTTTGGAACACCATGGCCTTAATCCTTCTATAAATCTCCACAGTCACATCCCAACTCAACTCAGCTCAGCTATGTAATCCCCTTTGACAATCCTTTTTTCTTCCGCGTCGTAATACTTTCGCCATGTTCGAATGGATTCAAATAAGCGACAATAGGTATCGGGTTGACGCACGGATGGCTTACCTAGGCTCGGACATCGCAGTCCGGCAGTGCAGGCGTATCCTATACACTTGTATGCTGTTTGACCTATTCGGCTCAATTCCTCACAGGGGTTCGATTCCCCATATCGTATGGGACGATATTGCCCGAGGTAGGGCACTCGACTTTCACTCGAGGAGAACATGCTAACCATTACGGGATGACCGGAAAGGGATTCCTCAGTGGCTGTCTATGCACACTGCGGCGGGGCTTAGCAATCCGCGGATACCGGCTTGTGCCGTTCAGGATCAGAGGCTGACGCCAAGGCATGATGAGACAGGTTGCATCCGGACCTGGCTGCATCTCGTCAAGGCGGAAGCGTATGACCCGCACAGCACAAGTCTTAAGCGGGATTCCGTCTTACGCGCAGGAGGACCTCCCTTTTCCAGTGTCATCAATCAAAGGCAGACTGAAGGTCTGCTTAAGGAGGAAACATGATGTTTAAAAAGATCAATATTAAAACCGACGAACGCGGGCTGCTGTTCCGCAAAGGAAGCTATGTCAAGCTGCTGCAGCCAGGCACGTACCGATTCTCTCCATTTTCGGAGGATACGGTAGAGGTTCTTACTATAACGAAGCCTTTTCATGTCCAGGGGAAGGATTTGCAGCTGTTCATGCAGGATGAGCGGCTCTTGCAGGAGCTGGATGTCGTACAGGTGCAAGACCATGAGTATGTCCTGCATTACGAGAACGGCCAATTCGTCTCTCTTCTAACCGCCGGGAGCTATGCGTTCTGGAATGTACTGAAGAAGCATACTTATATCCGGGTCGATATCCGGAACCCCGAGCTGCCGGCCGAGGTTGATTTGGCGGTATTGCCCAGGCTGGCCAGCTACCTTCAGGCGTTCGAGGTGGCTAATCATGAATCCGGTGCGCTGTACTATAACCATGTGATGCAGAGGGAGCTGGCACCCGGAAAGTATTACTTCTGGAGAGGGCCTGTCTCGGTAGCGGTTAAAACCGTCGATTTGCGCCAGCAGCAGATGGATATGACCGGCCAGGAGATGATGACGGAGGACAAAGTCACCCTGCGCTTGAACTTCGTATGCCAGTACAGAATCGTTCAACCGCTGCGGGTGCTGGAGATCCGTTCCTTTGAAGAGCAATTGTACATTCAATTGCAGCTTATTTTGCGGGAATATGTAGGAACCCTGAAGCTAGATGATCTGCTGAAAATGAAGCAGGAAATCGCGGCCTTCGTTCTGTCGAGATTGAATGAGAAGAGCGAAGAGTACGGCGTCCGTTTTTTGTCTGCAGGGGTGAAGGATATCATTTTGCCGGGGGATATCAAGGAGATCATGAACACCGTGCTGCTTGCCGAGAAAAAGGCTCAAGCCAACATCATCACCCGGCGTGAGGAGACGGCATCGACGAGAAGCCTGCTGAATACCGCCAAGCTGATGGATGAGAACATGACGCTGTACCGGTTGAAGGAGCTGGAGTTCCTGGAGAAGATTTGTGAGAAGATCGGGACGATTTCGTTGACCGGCGGAGGCAATCTGCTGGAGCAGCTGAATTCGCTGCTGGGGGATAAAAGTGCCGGGAAAGTGTAAGCTGCCGAAGGTAACCATATATGTCCCCTAATCTCCGATCGAAAAAAGAAGAAGTGCCGGTACTTCCCGAACCGACACTTCCTTTTACTTCCTCACATACCACTTCAACCAGCTTCGAATGGCTTCTTCCTCTGACATTCGTCTATTGCGCAGGCAAGGAGAGATTACCCACTCATAAATCGCCTGCTGCTTGGTCTTGAAAAAACGATAATCACAAATATTCCATGGATTATAAACCTTCCGGTACCCTTTTCCATTAGGCAAATCATTGGTGTAACGACGAACTGCTTTATTGGCTTGACGCTTGGCCCAACGGGTACCCGGCGTGTGATGATCGGTCCATACGGGGGCATGCTTTCTGCTTCGGCTCATCTTGGCTCTAACCTCCTTCTGGGAAGTTAGAGACCGTCCAGCTTCTTCATGCGCTGCTCCCTCCTTTTCGGGATGGGGTAAATTCTATCCATTTAAACGTGCCTGGCTGGAAAAAGTTGCATGGTCGTAATACTTTCACCCTGTTGTCAGAAGTCTGCAGGATCGATAATAAATAACAGAATTACTTTTATTTTAAGGAGCGGTACGCATGGCTATTGTTCAAATACGGTCCACCAACCCTAAGCTTTCCTTTATCCTCAAGAAAAATCCCGAATCCGGCATGCTGCTGCGATCGATTCGCAAAGGGACGGCTTACGGCTGGTATACGGACGATTCCACCTACAACGTCTATTTTAAAGATGCGGATAACGATATTTCGTATAAACAGCACGAACAGGAGACCTTTGAATACTTGAACGTATCGAGGTATAACACGCCGTTATTTCCTCTGAATGCGATCAATGAGTTTTTCTCAGCGCCATTAAAGGCACGGGATGAACGAGATGCAGACGGATACGAGAACACATTTTTCATCCATATGATTCATGTGGAGATGATTCGATATGTTGAGTTTTTTGAGAAGCATATGAAGGAGTTTACGTTTGAAAGCAAGCATCTGGCTCATCAGAGCTACTCTCTCACGATTACAACGAACAAGAGCCTCTACGAGCTTTTGCATGTGGTCAGTGTTCTATGCTTGTTTCTGTCCATGTTCGGCAAGGAGCACATTGATATTTCGGAGAGTATCATTGATAAATATGTGAAAAGCATGAACATCATCGATGCTCCGTTCTATATCCGAAGCCTGTTTGTAAGGAACTTTTTATCGACGAGAGACCGGTTTAGAAAATATAAAGCTCAGCTGGAAAACACAGCCCGGTACGCCATTCAGTTTGATTTTGGCGGGACCGCTTACCAAAGAAGGAGTTACATCGGCAGCGCGCTGCCATTTAACAAAGCGATACTGGATATTGGATGCGGTGAAGGATTCTATGCGATTCCTTTCGCGGGGAAAATCGAGGACAGCTATTATGCGATCGATATTAACGAAGAAGTGCTGGAGGTCGTGAACCGCAAAGCCAAATCCAAGGAGCTTGATAACATCGTCACTCTGGAGTCTATCGACCGCTTTCTGGAAGAATATAACGGGGAACAGGTCGACGTGATTTTAACGGAAGTCATTGAGCACATGGATAAAGAGGAAGCGGCGGCGCTAATCGCCAAAATATGCGAGCACGTCGATTTCGACCATTTCATTATTACCACCCCGAACTCCGACTTTAACCGGTATTACGAGATTGAAGGATTCAGACATGATGACCATCGCTGGGAAATGGGGCAGGAGCAATTCAGACAATGGTTCGAAAGTGCGGTATCTCCAACCCATCTGGACTACGAATTTGTATCGATTGGCGACGGGGTTAATGAGATCAGGACGACGCAAGGCGTTATTCTTAGAAAAAAGGGGGCGTAACGGTTGGAAACCCGGACTAAAGTTCATACGATTTTTATGATGGTAGGCTCAACAGAATGCGGCAAAACGACCTTCGCCAAGGAGGTGCTGATTCCCGGTCTCCGTTTGGAGGACGAAGGAAGCGGGTTAAAGACCAACGTCCAATACATTTCCTCGGACAGCACCCGGCAGGAAGTGCTCGGCTATGAGTACGATAAATATGATCAGGTGATGCTGGAGGCCAGCGAGCAGGCTTTCCATCTGTTATTCGAAAAAGTAAAAATGGCAGCCAGCTTCCCCATTCATGCCGAGTTCATTGTTCTGGACACGACCGGCTTGGCAGAAGACTTTCGAGAGAAGGTACGCAAGATTGCACATGAGCAAAACTACAATCTGGAAGTCATCTTATTCGATTATCGGAAAAGAGAAGATTATTACGCTTCGGAACGGTCGAAGAGGCTTATTACGAATCATATTAACCGGCTGCGTAAAGAAGTGCTCGGCTCCTTGGCTAGAGAAGGCTATTCCAAAATTCACAAGGTGCGCAGCAAAGACTTCTACTTGCCGGAAGAGGGTAGCGCAAATCCGGATTACCAAGTGATCGTAGAGGATTGGGGCGAATATGCCTCGACGGCGCTTCCGCAGGATCAGAAATATATTATCGTGGGCGACGTCCATGAATGCATTCAGGACCTGAAGGGCCTGCTTCTGGACCACGGTTTTCAAATCGACGGCAATAAGCTGGTTGCTGCAGAAAAAGTGCGGAATACGAAGGTGATTCTGCTCGGCGACTGGATCGATAAAGGCAATCAAACCAGAGAAACGGTACAGTTTCTGTATGAGAACCGGGAGCATTTTCTTTTTGTCATGGGCAACCATGAGAATTTCGTCTACAAGTATTTGCAGGGAGAAATCAGCGGGGCGGATCAGGAGCTGCTGCACAGCTACTTCACGTCGGTTCAGGCCCTGCAGAGCGATGCGGCACTGCTCGAAAAGTTCAATTATCTCGTAAGCTTATCGAAGCCTTTCTACCGGATGGTGGGAATGAGCGGTCCATCCTTCTATGTAACCCATGCGCCTTGCCGCAACAAATATATAGGGAAGCTGGACCCGAATTCGATGCGTCATCAGCGCAATTTCCGGCTGGATCGCAGCGCTCCGGCAGAGGAGCAGCTTTCCTTCTTGCAGGAAGAGGCGGTAAGAAACCATCCGTATCATATTTTTGGGCATATTGCCGCCAAGCAGTCCTTCCGTATCAAAAATAAGCTGCACTTGGATACCGGGGCCGTTCACGGCAACGCCCTGACGTCGGTGAGCATATCGTTCAAGCCATTCCTGAAAGCACGCAAGGCAGCGCAAGCCGTCATTCAGGAGGAGCTGAAGGTTCTGTTTCGTGAAGAGCGCAAAATTTCGATTCAAGATCTGGAAGAGGATGAAGTGCGCCGCCTGCATTACAGCACCCGTCATAAGGTGAACTTTATCTCCGGTACGATGTCTCCTGCAGATAAGGATGAGGCCGTCAATGAGCTGGAATCGTTAAAAAGCGGCTTGAACTATTTCAAAGAACGGGGCGTTCAGCAGGTGGTGCTCCAGCCTAAATATATGGGCTCCCGATGCAATATTTATTTGCATAAGGACATCGATCAATGCTTTGCGGTAAGCCGCAACGGCTATAAAATCAATCGAATCGACTTGACCGGGATTTACGCCAAGCTGCTGAACAAGTTCGGTTCGTATATGGAGCAGCACCAAATCTCCATGCTTTTGCTGGACGGCGAGCTTATGCCCTGGTCGGCGATAGGCGAAGGCTTGATTCAAAAGCAGTTCAAGCCTATCGAGAAGGCGCTGGAAGGCGAGCTTGAATTTTTGAAGCAGAACGGATTTGATGAGGCTTTTGACAAGCTGGTTGAGCAGTACCGCGGCAGCGGGTTCGAGCAGGACCAATTCCGCATGCCCAAGACCGAATTAAGCGATAAATATGGCAGCCATATTTATCAAAATTACAAAGACCTCCGTCAAATCATAGACACTCATGTTCCGGTCGAGGAGCATTGGAAGGCCTATGAAACGTACAAAAGGCAGCTGGAGCTTTATGCCGAGGACGGAGAGGCGGAGTATAAACCGTTTGCTTTGTTAAAAATCGTTTATGACAACGGGGAAGAGCAGCTTCCCGATTGGAATACATCGGAGATGTACCGGTTCTTGTCGGATGATGAGCTTGTGCTGCTTGATCTGTCCGATCCACAAAGCTATGAAATAGCGGAAGGGTTCTTTGCCAAGCTAACTGTCGATAACCATATGGAGGGTGTCGTCATCAAGCCGGAAGTGCAGGACGGTATAGCCGCTCCGTATATGAAGGTGCGCAATCCTGAATATTTGTCCATCATTTACGGGTATGATTACCGTTTCCCTCATAAATACAGCAAGCTGATGAAGCAAAAGAGCATTGCTCCGAAGCTGCGTACTTCAATGAATGAATACCGCCTGGGCCAGGCGCTGCTGGCGGTTAAATTCGATGAGATTTCCCCGAATCATGAGACGTACAAGGAAATTGCGGCGAGCCTGCTGTTCGAGGTAGCGAAGGAAAAAGAGATGGACCCTAGGCTGTAAAGCATTAGAGGCCGGTCAGGAAAGGAATCCTGATCGGCTTTTTTTAAAATAGTCCTGAACGGTCTGCTTTCCAAAATAATGGGAAATTTACACGACCCAAATCATGGATTTGGCCGGGTTGTTGAAAAACCCATTCATATAGAAAAATGCGAAAGGTGGTAGGTGGGGTATCCCTTGCTTACGAAGTAAGTTTTCCTTTGGAAAACTCTTAAGCGCCCGCCTTTGTTCTCGGAAAATATCCACTGTAAAGCGATATATAATCAAAATTTTTCCGGGAACAACAGCGGCCGGAAGGGGATACCCCACCGGGGTGCCGATGCTAATTTTCAAGCGTTATAGGTTTTTCAACAGACTCCCCAAATCATGGATTTGGCTTATTTCACATAAAATATTTACCGATGGTGCAATATTCGGTATTATGAAATAGAGTCATTTGAAAGGGTTTACAATGGCAGAGATGAGTGTAAGCAAACTCGGGAGAAGGTGGGCTGCCTTTGAAGGAATGGGACATGGCTATTGGGCAGCTTATGGAGAAGCACCGGATCGCAGGCTTGGCGGCTTCGGTCGTCCGTGAAGGCCGGATGCTTTGGAGCGGCGGTTACGGGTGGGCGAATCTGGAGCATAAAATTCCGGTGACGAGCCGAACGATATTCCGCATCGCTTCCATCACCAAGACGGTTGTGGCGACGGCCTTTATGCAGCTTGTGGAGCGGGGCTTGTCCGATATCGATCAGGATGTCGGAGCCGTTCTCGGCATTCCGCTGCGGAATCCGCGCTATCCGGAGCTGTCAGTGACGTTCCGCCATTTGATGACACATACCTCCGGCTTGCAGGACGAATACGCCCGGTTCGTCGCGGATTCCCGTAGCGCAAATCCTCCGACGCTAACGCTAGCGGATCTTGTTCTGGAAGGCGGGGCTTATTACACAGATCGGCTGTGGGGTACAGGAAGACCGGGTGATCCGGACAGCTTCGAGTATTCCAATCTGGGAGCGGTCCTGTTGGCGGCGGCGGTGGAGAAGCTGTCGAACGAACGATTTGATCTGTACTGCCGCAAGCATCTATTCGAGCCCTTGCAGATGAAGGATACGAGCTTTAACATAAGCGATTTTGCACAGAAGATGGACAACATTGCCGTCCTCTATGAATATGGCGGGGAAGAGGACAAGCACCATGTCGGCGCCGATGATTTTGGCGGCAAACAACCGGTTCCTGTTGATTACAGCAGCTATGTGCCGGGAACGAATGGAGCTTTGTTCAGCCCGCAAGGCGGACTTCGCACGACGGTGGACGACCTTACCCTGTTTTTGCTGGCTCATGCCAATGACGGCAGCTTGCAGGGGACAAGGGTGGTGCAGCCGGAGACGGCGAAGCTCATGCATACGGCGCAATGGACAGGACATCGTCAAGAAGGCTTTTTCAGGCACAGCGGGCTTCAGTTTCATAGAACGAACGAGCTGGTACCGGGACAATGGCTAGTTGGCCATGCCGGCGATGCTTACGGGCTGCTCAGCGACATGTACTTCCACGAGCAGGAGCGGTGGGGCTTCGTCATGATCTTGAATGGAGCGCGCCGCGACAAAGGCGCAGCTTATTTCCGGGCAGAGGAAGAGCTGGCAGGGCTGCTGGTCGAAGCTTTCCTGAAATAGCAATCGAAGAGCTCGTCTCCACAGCCAAAGGTTGGTTATTTACAACATGTTAATGTGATGTTAGACTATATTACATCATTAGCTTTTGCAGCCTCCGGCGGTCGCAGGAAGAGCCCCTTCCTGACATCCCGTACGGAAAATGGGCGGAGGGTTAATAAGGAGATGGTCTTGATTGCAGTACGATAAAGATACGATCTATATTGTCGGTGACGCCCAGGTGCCGCTGAATAACCCGATTACTCAGCAGTTCAGCGCCTTCTTCATAGGGCTGGTCGTCGATACGACGAACCATAAAATTATCGATGCCGGGTGCTCCTCCACGATCCCGTTAACCTCGGACTTCGTAAGGTCCATCTTCATCGGTCATCATATGCTGAATTTGGATCCGGTAGCCGAAGAAATACGACGGCGCTATCACGGCTCTTCCCAGAAGGCATTGATTGTCGCCTACAAAGACGCGCAAAAAAAATATAAATTAGCACTTAACGGCCGGGAAGAGTCAGGATACCTGCCTTCCGGCACAGTGTAGGCTGCTTTATTTATCCGTATGGCAACATACCCGTAAATAAAACCCAGCAGACGGATATCAGGATGTGTTCCTGATGCTGTTTGCTGGGTTTTTTCAACTATAAAACCAATGGAGGGCAATCGGATGAAACTGTATATTTCCATCGATATGGAAGGAATAACGGGGCTGGTGGATGCTACCTTCGTAGATTCCAGGCAGTATAACTACACCCGCGGCCAGCATAGGATGACGGAAGAGGCCAATCATGTCATTAGCGCCGCCTTCGAGCAGGGATGCAAGGAAGTCGTCGTTAACGACAGCCATTCCAAAATGAACAATTTGCTTATTGAGAAGCTGCATCCGGAAGCACAGCTGATTATGGGCGATGTGAAGCCATATTCTATGGTGCAGGGTCTGGACTCCTCCTATGCGGGTGCAGCGTTCCTGGGCTATCATTCGAGGGCCGGCAGACCGGGGGTGCTCAGCCATACGATGATTTTCGGCGTGCGCAATATGTTCCTTAACGGGCGGGAAGTCGGAGAGCTGGGCTTGAATGCGTTCGTGGCCGGTTATTACGGGGTCCCGGTACTGCTGGTAGCGGGGGATGATGAGACGGCTCTAGAGGCGGAGGAGCTCATTCCCGGGGTAACAACCGCGGTCGTCAAGAAGCGGGTCTCACGGACGGCGGCCGTCTGCCTGACACTGGAAAAGAGCGGGCAGCTGCTGATGGAAAAGACGAAGGAAGCGCTGGCCAACCGGGATAAGGTCCAACCGCTTCAACCGCCGGAGCAGCCCGTGCTTTCGATAGAGTTCGCTAATTACGGCCAGGCGGAATGGGCCCACCTGATGCTGGGTACGACCATAGATTCGAATAGTCCTGTTGTGACGTTTCAAGCGAAGCACATGCTGGAGGCTTATCAGGCCATGATTGTCATGACCGAGCTGGCCATGAAAACGACATTTTGTTAAAAAGCGGGTGATAGCATGGCGCAATACGTGGTTCGCCGATTTATATCCATGATGGTCACACTGTGGCTCATCATAACGGTTACGTTTTTTCTGATGCATGCCGTTCCCGGTTCTCCTTTTGAAAAGGACGGGAGAAACTCGAATCCGACTGCCGTGCAAAATCTGATGGAATTTTACAACCTAGACAAGCCGGTGTCGGTTCAGTACCTCATGTATTTGAAATCGCTGCTGACACTGGATCTTGGGCCATCGATCGGGCATTTTCCCGATACGGTCAACTCGATGATCGAGCGAGGCTTTCCGGTTTCCTTACAGCTCGGTCTTGTATCCATTCTCTTTGCCATTCTATGCGGCGTTGCTCTGGGGACGGTGGCCGCGCTGCGGCATAACCGGATGATTGATTATATGGCGATGGTGTTCGCTGTCATCGGGATTGCGGTGCCTAACTTTATTGTAGCGACGCTACTGATCAAGTACGTGGCAGTGGAATGGAAGCTGCTGCCGGTAGCCACATGGGGAAGCTGGAAGCATGTTATCCTTCCTGCGCTTGCGCTTTCAACCGGTCCGCTGGCGATTATTGCAAGGCTGACGCGGGCCAACATGCTGGAGGTGCTCACGGCCGATTATATCGAAACGGCAAGGGCGAAGGGACTTTCCCCTGTGACAATCGTCCTCAAGCATGCGCTGCGCAATGCGATTTTGCCGGTTGTTACGCTGTTAGGCGCTTTGGTCGCTAATGTGCTGACCGGAAGCTTTGTCATCGAGAAAATATTCGCGATTCCCGGAATGGGCAAATATTTCGTCGACGGCATCAATAACCGTGACTATTCGCTGATCATGGGCACGACGGTTTTCTACAGCGCTCTGCTCGTGTTCATGATGTTCCTGGTGGATGTCGCCTACGGACTGATCGATCCCCGCATCAAGCTGCACAGGAAGGAGGGATAACGATGAGTGTTCCCGATTCATTATTTGTCCCTAAGAACCAGACGTTGGGGGCGTCGGAAGCCATCGTAAGGCCAAGATTGTCGTTCTGGCAGGAGGCTTGGCTCCGGCTGCTCCGCAATAAGCTGGCGATGCTGGGACTCATCATCATTGCGGCGGTTGCTTTGCTTGCGGTGTTCGGTCCACTGCTGACGGAGCATAGCTACTCCAAGCAGTCGCTGCTGGATGCGAACCAGAAGCCCTCGGCCGAGCATTGGTTCGGTACCGATGAGCTCGGGCGGGACGTATACGCCAGAATCCTGTATGGCGCCCGAATCTCCCTCTTTATCGGGCTGATGGCCGCTCTGATCGACCTGATCATCGGCATGGTCTACGGAGGCATTGCCGGTTATTTGGGCGGCCGGGCCGACAACATCATGATGCGGTTTGTCGACCTGCTGTATGGAGTTCCGTACCTGCTGATCGTGATTCTGCTGATGGTCGTCATGGGA
This sequence comes from Paenibacillus sp. OAS669, assembly GCF_014873645.1. Taxonomy (NCBI): domain Bacteria; kingdom Bacillati; phylum Bacillota; class Bacilli; order Caryophanales; family Paenibacillaceae; genus Paenibacillus; species Paenibacillus sp. OAS669. The sequence continues at coordinate 142,843 of NZ_JADBDR010000009.1, read as the reverse complement.
CCGGGCCTCTTGACGATTATCGTGGCCTTGAGCGCTACCGGCTGGACCGGCATGGCGCGAATCGTGCGCGGACAGGTGCTTACGCTGAAAACCTCGGAGTATGTATTGGCGGCCAGAACGCTCGGCGGCAGCGCCGGGTACATTATCCGCAAGCATTTGCTGCCCAACGCGATTGGCGTCATTATCGTGCAGGTGACCTTCTCGGTCCCGTCGGCCATCTTCGCGGAAGCCTTCTTGAGCTTCCTGGGGCTAGGCATTCAGCCGCCGCTGGCAAGCTGGGGCGTGATGGCGAATGACGCGCTGCCGACGATTTTATCCGGTCACTGGTGGCGGTTGTTTTATCCGGCGTTCTTTATTTCGATCACGATGCTAGCCTTTAACCTGGTAGGCGACGGCCTGCAGGACGCAATGAATCCGAAGCAGAGGAGGTAAGGCAGATGCCCGCAAAGGACAGTTCAACGATGCGATTGGAAGTGGACAATTTGCATGTCTCCTTCACGACCCATGGAGGCGAGGTGAAGGCGGTACGCGGCGTCAGCTTCAAGCTCGGGCAGGGAGAGACCCTGGCCATCGTAGGGGAATCCGGCTGCGGCAAGAGCGTTACGGCCCGCAGCGTGATGCGTCTGCTTCCCGAGCAGACCTCGAGGATTACCCGGGGCAGCATCCGCTTCGAGGGCAAGGAGCTGACGAAGCTCACGGAGAAGCAGCTGCGCGAGCTGAGAGGCGCCAAAATCGCAATGATTTTTCAAGACGCCATGACCGCGCTGAATCCGACGATCTCAATCGGAGAGCAGATCATGGAAGGGGTGATCCGCCATCGGAAGCTTCCGCGTGCGGAGGCGCGCAAGCTGGCGGTGGAGATGCTCGGCCTTGTCGGCATCTCGCATCCCGAGATGCGGATGAAGCAGTACCTGCACGAATTCAGCGGCGGAATGAGACAGCGGATGATGATTGCCATAGCGGCGGTATGCAATCCGTCCATCCTGATTGCCGATGAGCCGACGACAGCGCTCGATGTCACGATTCAGGCGCAAATTATCGAGCTGTTTCAAATGCTTCAGAAGAAAACCGGGGTGTCGATCATCATCATCACGCATGACCTCGGGGTCGTCGCCAAAATCGCCGACCGGGTAGCCGTCATGTATGCAGGGCAAATCGTGGAGAGCGGCACGGTGCATGAGCTGTTCCACAACCCGCAGCATCCGTATACGAAGGGGCTGCTCGCTTCCATGCCGCGACTGGATACGGACCGTACGCAGCCGCTGACGCCGATCCCGGGTACGCCTCCGGATTTGTTCGCTCCTCCTCGGGGCTGTGCGTTCACCGCCCGCTGCCCCTATGCGATGGAAGTATGCGAGCTGCATCCGCCGGCGCAGACGAACATCTCTCATGGCCATTCAGCGGCCTGCTGGCTGCAGGATCCGCGGGCCCGGAAGCTTTTTCCGCCGACGGGCGATATCAAGAAGGCTCTATAGGCCGGCTGCGCCGGCTTTTAGATAAATAAACGATGTAGAAGAAGGGGAGAAGTGCTTATGAAAAAAGTATCCGCATTGCTCGTCAGCTGCGCCCTGTTATTCGGCACGGCCCTCGCCGGCTGTACCAAGGATGAAGGCTCCGGGGTCAAATCGGAAAGCGGCAAAGAAGCCAAGGCCAAAATTTTGACTTATAACAACCTGAAGGAACCGACATCCCTGGATCCGCCGATCGGCTTCGACCAAGCGTCCTATGACATCGTCAACAATGCGTTCGAAGGCTTGACGCGTCTTGGCAAGAACCATTCGCCGGAGCCGGCTATGGCCAAGGAATGGAAGGTCGCCCCGGACGGTAAGAAATATACGTTTACCCTGAGAGACGGCATCAAATGGACGAATGGGGAGCCGGTGAAGGCCGCAGACTTCGAATATGCGTGGAAGCGGCTGCTAGATCCTAAGACAGCCTCGGACGCAGCATTTCTCGCTTACCCCATCGAGGGGGCAGAGGCTTACAACTCCGGTAAGGGTACTGCCGACGGCGTTAAGGTGAAGGCCGTTGATGATAAAACCCTCGAGGTGACTCTAGCTTATCCAGCCTCATGGCTGCTCGGCATGGTGGCGAGCCCGGCATTTTTCCCTGTGAATAAGGGTGCGGTGGATAAGAGCGCGAAATGGGCGGGCGAAGCATCGACTATTGTAAGCAATGGGCCGTTCAAGATTGCCGAATGGAAGCATGACAGCGAGCTGAAGCTCGTGAAAAACGATCAATATTGGGACGCAGCCAACGTCAAGCTGGACGGCGTAACCTACAAAATGATTAACGATTCCAATACGGCCTACCAGCTTTTCACGACGGGTGAGATACTTGTGTCTAATACGACGGGAGCGATTCCGGCGGATCTAAGCGACAAATTGTTCGCAGAAAACAAGGTGAAGGTCGAGGATGGCGCGGGGCAGGCGTTCTATCGTTTCAATACGAAGATGGCGCCGTTTAACAACGTGAACATCCGCAAAGCGTTCGTAGCGGCTGTAGATAGACAGAAGCTGGTGGATCTTGTGCTCAAGCAAAAGCAGAAGCCGGCCGATGGTTACGTATCACCGGGACTGAAGGATCCTGCCGGCGGGGATTTCCGCAAGGTCGGCGGCAGCCTGATCAAGTTCGATGCTGCGGAAGCGAAGAAGCTGTTGGAAAAAGGCATGCAGGAAGCGGGCTATAAGACACTGCCGGAGGTGACGCTGACTTACAACACGAACGATGTCAGCCAAAGAATCGCGCAGGCGCTCCAAGCGATGTTCAAAGACAATCTGGGCGTCGATATCAAGCTGGCTAATAAAGAAGGCAAAGTATTGACGGATGAACAGAAGAAGCTGCAGCTTCAATTCTCCCGTTCTTCGTTCCTTCCGGATTTTGCCGATCCGATCAACTTCCTGGACGGCTTCCAATCGACGAACGCCTTCAGCCGGACCGGATGGGTTAACGCTTCTTATGATAAATTGATCAAGGACGCATATAATGAACCGGATGAAGCTAAACGCTTCAAAATGATGCACGATGCGGAGAAGATTTTGATGGATGAAGCACCTATCTTGCCGCTGTATTTCTACAACAATGCTTATCTGCAAAGCGACAAGGTGGACGGTGTCGTCAGACACGCCTTCGGCTTCATCGACTTTAAGTGGGCGGATATCAAATAACCGCCGGATTCATTCGGAATAACGGCATGAAGGTGCTGAATCATTCGGGAAACTTGGTTTTGCGAGAACTATGCTGCATTTGGAGGTGGGGTATGCCTCGGAGGAGTTTACGTCCGCCTTTGAAACCCGTGAATATACCGCTAAATCTAATCAAAAATTTACGGGTTTCAACAGCTAAGGGCTTTGCATAGCAAAGCCTGCTTCGGAAGCTTGGCTGAAGGGGCATACCCCACCGGAATATATTACCAATAGTTCAAGCTTCGTAGGTTTCTCAGCAGACATTAGCGCCTTCCAAGGCAGGAGGAAAGCATATGATGAGGCTAGTCAAACCGTCCCGTCTCCTTCCAGGCGATACCGTAGGCATTACGGCTCCGGCAAGCTGGGGAGACAGGGAACAGATTCGCGCGGCATCCGCCTGTCTGGAGCAGTTGGGGCTTCAAGTCAGATTGGGCGATACACTGTCCGGACAGCATGGCTACCTTGCAGGAACGGATGATGAGCGAGCTCGGGAATTGAACGGGATGTTTGCCGACCCGGGGATCAAGGCAATTATTTGCGCCCGAGGGGGCTATGGTACAGGCAGAATCGCCGATCAGCTGGACTACGATCTTATCCGGGCCAATCCGAAAATATTTTGGGGCTACAGCGATATTACTTTTTTGCATACGGCGATCTTGAAGAAGGCTGGGCTGGTTACGTTCCATGGCCCGATGATGATTGATTTGGAAAAGGACAGCGACCCGCTTACGGTTCAGAACTACGAAACGATGCTGCGTCCATCCGTCCTGCGGTATACCGAAGACATATCCCAGCTGCAGGTGCTAGTGGATGGAGAAGCTGGCGGGCAGTTGGTCGGCGGCAACCTGACGCTTCTGACGAGCACGCTGGGGACGCCTTATGAGCTGGATACGAAAGGGCGGCTCCTGTTTATCGAGGATATTGATGAAGAGCCGTACCGCGTGGACCGGATGCTGAATCAGCTGAGGCTGGCTGGCAAATTCGCCGATGCCGCCGGCATTTTAATCTGTGATTTTAACAATTGTGTTCCGAACAAGCGCAAGCAATCGCTTTCTTTGGAGCAGGTGATTGAGGATCATGTCGTATCTGCCGGCAAGCCTACGATGGCTGGCTTCAAGATCGGTCATTGTTCTCCGAATATAGCCGTGCCTCACGGTATAGAAGCTAGAATGAGCACGCAGCAGAAGGTGCTGGAATGTATAGAACCCGGTGTTGAGACATAAGGAGGCAGCGTTTATGAACATAAAAAGCATTGAAGTGATGAGGCAGTCAACTCCGCTGAAAAAGCCATTCAAGACTGCCCTGCGCACGGTATATAACGCAGAATCGATTCTTGTGCGGATTCAGACTGATGACGGCAGAACCGGATGGGGGGAGGCTCCTGCGACTATCGTCATTACGGGAGACAGCTTGGACAGCATCCATTCCGCTATCGCCCATACGTTTACTCCTCTTTTACTTGGCCGGAGCTTGCTCGCTTATGAGCAAATTCTGCAGACGATCCATCAGTCGATGGTCGGCAGCAGCAGCGCCAAAGCGGCCGTCGATATGGCCGTATATGATTTGGTCGCGCAGTACTGCGGCCTTCCTTTGTACCAGTTTCTTGGAGGCTATAAGGATCAGCTGGAGACGGATTTCACCGTTAGCGTCAACTCGCCCAAGGAGATGGGGGAGGATGCCGTCCGCTATGTGAAGGAAGGCTTCAATGTGCTGAAGATTAAAGTAGGCAAGGATGATATTCAACAGGATATCGAGCGGATCAAGGAAATCCGCAGCTGCGTCGGCAGCGGTATCCGCATCCGTATTGACGCGAACCAGGGCTGGCAGGTGAAGGATGCCGTCCGTTCCATCCGCCGTATGGAGGACATGGGGCTGGATATTGAGCTGGTGGAGCAGCCTGTCAAGGCGCATGATATCGAAGGGCTCAAGGCGGTTACCGATGCGGTGGAAACGCCGGTGATGGCGGATGAAAGCGTGTTTTCCCCTGCGCAGGCATTTGAAGTGCTGAAGCGCCGTGCTGCCGATATGATCAATATTAAGCTGATGAAATCCGGCGGCATCTACAAGGCTCAGCTCATTAACCAAATCGCCGAGGAATTCGGCGTAGAGTGCATGGTCGGCAGCATGATTGAATCCCGTGTGGCCGTTACCGCTGCGGCGCATTTGGCGGCAAGCAAAAAAAATATTACCCGATTCGATTTCGACTCCCCTCTTATGATGCTGAACGATATTGTAGACGGCGGCGTTCAGTATGACGGCAGAAGGATGACATTCCCTAACGAAGCGGGTCTTGGCATACGTAATGTAGCCTATACGCAAAGCGTAGGGGTGGGATCATGAGCACGAGCATGGAACGGATGGTTGTCGCGGTCTCCGTTGCCACGGTGTGGACGAATCCTCAATCCTCGCGTTCACTGGATGCGCCTGCCTTACAGCAGCCTGCAGCTATAAGATCGTGGTTAGAGAATATGACGTTGGAGGATCGTCTGGATTTATACAGCAGCAACCGGATCCAAACCCAAGCTGTATACGGCACGCCCGTATTAGCTGTCGAGGAGCAAGGGGACTGGGTGAAAGTGCTTATTCCCCAGCAAGGGACCCGCAAGGAGGCGTGGGGTTATCCTGGATGGATTCCCCGCTGCCAATTAGTGTCCGAATCTACTGAGCTGGCGAGCAGCAAGAGAGCGGAGGTTATCACCAATACCGCTTGGCTCTACCTGACTCCGGCTGAGCCGCTCATTGAATTAAGCTTCTTGTCGTCGCTCCCTGTACTTGAAGCTGCCGATCCTTGGATCAAGGTACATATTCCGGGGGCGGAAGGCATCGGGTATGTAAAAGCGGAAGAAGTACGCTTGATCGACGGCTTCCTAAGCCCTAAACCAGCCTCGGGCCATATCGGGCAGTTCATTTTGGATAGGGCGATGCAGTTCGTGGATTTGCCTTATTTATGGGGCGGCATGTCAGCCTTTGGCTATGACTGCTCCGGGTTCGCTCACTCGATGCACCGCTATGCGGGAATATCGATTCCGAGGGACGCCTCGGATCAGGTTAATTACGGTACCTCTATTGAGAAGGACCGGTTGGAGCCGGGAGACTTGCTGTTTTTCGCTTACGAGGAAGGCAAGGGAGCCGTTCATCATGTCGGAATCTATGCAGGCGGCGGACGAATGATTCATTCTCCCGAGACGATAAAAAGTATAGAAGTGGTCGAGCTGAGCAGCTATAAGCTGATCAAAGAGCACTGCATGTCCAGGCGTTATTGGGAATAGTACGGACTATGAGAAGAGCCTGAAGCGAAGAGCTTCGGGTTCTTTTTAGGCATCCCGCCTAAATTTTTTCGATTTATGTAATGTTGTTTTAAAACATTCATGGCCTATATTCCAGACATTCCCAATGATATGATGCTCATATACCTGCTGCGCAGTGGGACGATGTGATAAGGAAAGGGGCCTCAAGAATGGGGAAGGATCATATCATTAGAGCGATGCTGTCTGAAAAGGTGAGTATGACACCGAATGGGTTTGAGGCAAACCAATTAAATCCCAAGCAGTTTGCAGAGTGCCATGAATTGTTTTTTGACAAGATATTTGACATTAGCTCATCGGATATAACGGGCGTGGAAGGCTATGGCGAGTTTAACGATGATTGCACTACAGAATATGGGACCTGCAGAGAATTCCTGATCGATACCTTTGCAGAGGATAGAGAAGGCTACTGGTATAACTGGAGAGAAATGTTCGAAACGACGGTTCTGGAGCGCGAATTCTTCGAGCAATACTTCAAGGAAATGGAAGATAGAATTGATTATTGTGAAGGGAAGCGTTATTTAGTTTACAACAATACGTTTTTCGTGAATATGATTACAGATGGCAGGACGATGGTCGGTTTCCCTGACTGGAGCCGATCCGGCATTTGCGATTTCCTCCTGGATTTTGCCATAATGGACTTAAATAAGCCTTACTTGCGAATACCGGAATTGTTGGTCCAGTATTGCGAGAACAGGGGCATCATCATACCCGATTTCAAAGAAAGATTCTTATGTATGGCTTATTATAAAGGGATCGGCACCTTGCGCTGGCATGCTTCGATCGATGACACAGAATCGTGCGGGTCCATAATGAAATCCATCCGTGAACTGAAAGATCGGCTATACGCCTTATAGATGGTGATGCTATGAAATACGAGAATGCCTGCGATGTACTACCAGAGGAGCTGTTGAAAGAAGTTCAGAAATATGCGGCAGGCAAGCTTCTGTACATTCCTTCCGGAGAGGAAAAAAGAGCCTGGGGCGAAACGTCCGGTTACCGGGAGCAGCTGCAGCGGCGCAACCTGATGATTCGCAATAAATATGCTAATGGAATGACGGTTTCGGAGCTTGCGGATGAGTACTTTTTATCCTTGGATTCTATCAAGAAAATCATCTATTCGAAGAAAAATGATAGAAACTTAACCTATTGTCCGACTATCGGATCAGCGGTACAATATGCCAGTATCGGGATGATCGAGGAATGGGTTCAATGCTATCTGCTGCTTACCCACAAAGCTGCTCCCCTTTTACATGATTTCATCAAGGAAGATCATTTGTATTTTGGCGTCGTGAAGCTCCCGCTTCGTCTCGTTCAGTATGATGGAGCAGAGCTGGAGGAAGAACATGGCATTGAAAAGGATACAGCCGCCCTCCCGCCGCTTCTTATTCAATATGAGGCAGGCAAGTTTTATTGTATCGTACAGCAAGAGCTGCTGGGCACGTTAAAACAACGCAAAGTCAACGCTTATCCGACGATCATTGTATTGAAAGAGAACGCCGACTATAAACGGTTTATGAAATACTATGGAACCGTATTATTTTTTGTTGATAAAGGATAACAGACCGGGTCAATCAGCCTGCTTTTATTAACAATAATAAATGGGTCTTGTTTAAATGATAAAAAATTATTAAAATAGTCCCTAGGGCAAAAGAAATAAAGCTTTCGCCTTTACCAGATTTACTACACCTAACCACTAATTCGGCATTAATGAACCAGAGATAGCGCTGGACATAAGCCTAAATAAGAGTTGTTCATGACAACTTTTATTTAGGCTTTTTTTGCTTCTAGTTCCTATTAAATAATTGAAGGTAAAAGACTAGCTTTACCTAAACTGAGGATGGGTTTTTTGGATAAAAATGAAAAGCAAACTCAAAACGAAATTGCGAGCCACATCGGAAGATTGCTGCGAGAAGCCTTTGGAAAAGGGCCGCAGTCGATTTTTGTCAGTATCAGTCGTCCGTTTATTATCATATATTTAAGGAAATTTTTATCGCCAACGGAGAAGATTCTTCTTCAGCAAGACGAGGTTTATTCCGTTCAGCATACTAGAGACTTAGTGATGAGGTCGTTGATCCCGGAGATTAAAGCCTATCTGCTGCTGCTGACGGGAATGAACATACGGGAATTTTACTATGACTGGGGATTGCATAACCATTCGGGCATACTTGTCGGAATAGAATCCGAAGACAGCCAGCAGGATTTCAGTCCGCAGGAATGGTATGCAGGGAAAGAGGAGCTGCATCAGGAAATCGATAGAATCAGCCATCAGATCCAAAAAAAACCGGATGAAACCCAGTCATATTTGATTAATGAAAGGACACTTCTGGTTATCAGAACGGGGATTCTGATTAGCATTGGCAAAGAGCTGATTCGGCTTGGCTTTGAAGAAAGCTTAAAGTTGGCAGAGCGAAATCTTGAAAAAAGTCATTTGTTCAATAACAATCAGTTTCAAAAAATTTTAAATTGCCGGATTGTGGATGTATTTGCTGACTGGGACTTTCATCTGGATAAGAGCGTTATCGTGTTTATCTTAAGACCATTTCAGGAATAAAAATCCAATTCGCTCTAATCATGGATAGAATGCAGCCAGAAGTGAATAATAAATGAAGTTTCTGTTGTTTTATTCCAAATAAGTAATTACAATGAATCTGGGGTGAAAGAAATAATGCTTTTGCCTAAATAGAGGATGAATGATCTTGGATAAACAGGCTTTAACCGAAATAGCGAGTTACGTCGGCAGATTGCTAAGAGAGGCTTTCGGGAAAGGCCCTCAATCGATATTTGTCAGCATCAATCGCCCTTTTGTTGTTCTGTATTTAAGAAACTTCTTATCACCGACAGAGATGATCCTTCTTCAGCAGGATCAGATCCAATCGATTCAAACGACGAGAGCTTTACTAATGAAATCCATCATTCCTGAAATCAAGGCCTATCTGCTGCTGCTGGGTGGCATGAATATTCGGGAATTTTATTATGACTGGGGGCTTCATAACCAATCGGGCGTGATGGTCGGTATCGAAGCCTGGGATGATCAAGGACAAGCCTCTTTAGAAGCAGGGTATACAGGGAAAGAGGAGCTTCATCGGGAAATTAATACAATCAGTCATGAGGTGCAGAAGCAGCCGGACGAATTGTATTCGTGCATGATCAATGAAAGAACCCTTCTGGTGATTCGCAATGGGATACTGATTAGTATTGAAAAAGAAATGATTCGAATTGGACATGAGGAAAGCTTAAAGCTGGCTAAGCGAAATCTGGAAAAAAGGCATCTGCATAACGATGGCCGTTTCCAGGGATTTTTAAATGCGAAGGTTATGGATGTATTTGTTGACTGGGATTTTCATCTGGATAAAAGCGTCATTGTGTTCATCCTAAATCCGGGTCAATAATTTGGCGGTAATGAACCAGAGAGAACGCTGGACATCAGCCTAGATAAAAGCTGCGATTGCAGCTCTTATTTAGGCTTTTTTTGATTGCTCTGGCACTTTTCGCGAAATGAGGAGATAATATGGTTGATTCTCACGAACAGAATGAGATTCTAGATCGAATCACGGATGCCTTCTTTGCAGTCAATAACGCCTGGGAATTTACTTACATCAACGAAGAGGCGTCAAGAATGCTGTTCCGCAGGGCGGATGATCTTATTGGTAAAACTATATGGAATGAATTCCCGGATGCGGTTCATTTAACGTTCTTTGCACAATACCAGAAAGCTATGTGTGAGCAGCGAAGGGTGGAATTTGAAGCGTACTACCCTCCTTTAGCAGCCTGGTTCGATGTAAGGGCCTATCCATCCTCCAGCGGTCTTTCGGTTTACTTTCAAGACATTACACGGAGGAAGGGGATTTCCTTACAAAAGGAGCAGCATTTTGAGTCGCTTTTTACATATAACCCCGATGCTGTTTTTGCATTTGATTTGGAAGGGAATTATCTTCGTGTGAATCCGGCCATGGAGCGAATGCTAGGATACAGCGCGGATGAGCTTTTGGGCATGTCGTTTGTTCCATTGATCCCGGCGGAAGAGCTGGATAAAACCAAGATGTATTTTTTAAAAGCAGCCAAAGGCATCACACAATATTATGAAACTAGAGCGTACCACAAAAACGGAGCTATTATCGATATGAAAGTAACCAACATGCCGATCATAGTCAACAATGAAACCGTGGGAGTATATGGGGTCGCCAAGGATATAACCCAGGAAAATAACAACAAGACGATGCTGCTGCAAGCTGAAAAATTGACGGCAGTCGGGCAGCTCGCGGCATCGATTGCGCATGAAATCAGGAATCCGCTGACCTCGCTGAAAGGCTTTGTCCAACTCATCGAACAAACCTTGCCTGGAGTTAGCGAACATTATTTTAGGATTATGAAGGATGAGCTGAAAAGAATAGAGCTGATTACCAGCGAATTGCTTTATTTGGCCAAGCCGCAGGCCCAGGAGTTCAAAAGCGAGCAGATCAGCCAAATCATTCAGGACGTCATTCTGCTCATGGGCTCGCAGGCTTTAATTCACAATGTGGAAATAAGAACATACCACCTGGAGGAGCTGCCTGCCGTCCAATGTGTGGCGGCCCAGCTGAAGCAGGTTTTTATTAATGTTATTAAAAACGCAATGGAAGCCATGCCCGACGGCGGGAAGATCGATATTATGGGGTCCAGGCCAAACCCGGATTTGATTATGATACAAATCAAGGACCAAGGCAAGGGGATCCCGGAGGAGCATATTTCCCAAATCGGCTCTCCCTTTTATTCAACCAAAGAAAACGGGACAGGTCTCGGCATGATGGCCACACAGCAGATCATTCATTCCCATAACGGAACTTTGAAAATATCAAGCAGCGAAGGCCTAGGAACGACCATTCATATAGGTTTGCCTATATACTCCGAGGCATACACATCCCCATATAAAGCATAGTTCCTGCAAAAGTGGGCTTCTCAACAAACCAAGGACACCTTATTGGCGTCCTTGGTTATCATCATTATGGTCCCGGATTTAACTGGAAGGTAAAGGAAGTGGTTACACTTGTTTGTAATTTAACATCTATTGCATCATAAGAGATGATTACCCTCGGTGTTTCTCCCAAATCATTAAAAATTCGTACCCGGGTTGGTGATCTGAAACCAGCCGATCTTAACAATGCCCTCATTTGCAGGACTCTTTTATTAGTGCCTGTTTGTGTGTCGCCAATGATATCTTCAAATTTCTTTCTGAATTGAACGGAGTTTGCTAACTTCGCGGATAATCTGGCAATTTGAAGCAAAACTTGTTCGGCTGTGGCGGCCATAAGATTCCTCCCTAAATCGTTTAGGATATCTTATGAACCAATGAAGAATAATGCTTGTACTAACGACCTATGCGATAAATAAGCCTCGTTAATAAACCTGATTAATGAACAAGCAAGCGGGAAGGAGCTTGGATATATTCGGCATATCTTTTAGCTTCTTGAGAGAGATAGGTATCGTTATCTTGGGAGGCGGCAGCATAGGTTACAAAAGCAGGAAGGTAACTCCCATTGCATTTGGTAATCGTCCTCTGGATTGGCCTTAAAAATTCACTGATCGTGAACCAATTATCTCCACCCGCCCGGTAGCAATTTTCCGTCCCCCCCGTTGTTGTGGCAATCATAAATTCTTTGCCCTTTAAATAATTACCTCCCGGTCCATAGGCCCAGCCAAACGTTAATACATCATCAAACCATTTTTTTAATAGAGGCGGGCAGCTGTACCAGTAAAATGGAAATTGTAAAACAATCCGGTCATAGGCTAAGAGCAGCTGCTGTTCCTTCTCTACGTCAATATTCCAATTCGGATACTCCTGATAGAGGTTTCGAACCTCGACGTTTGTATGTTTACTAATTTCAAGCAGGAATGCCCGGTTTGCACGTGATGTCTCCAAATTGGGGTGGGCGACAATGACCATAATGTTCATCTCATAAACCTCCTGGGCTGTACTAAGTAGTTTGGTTACACCCCCATTATTGAGTTGAATGGGATTTTTGAAAAGTACGCTTTTTATTCATACTTAGTCTGGAAAAACGTACGATAACGTGTTGATCGCTAGGGGGTAGTACGCTCCACTATACTATGTACGTAAAAAAATAGTACTTATAGAATTCGGGATACTCTGGTAAAGTCATGGGAAGAGATTCGGAATTTGTGCAACAAGGAGTTGAGCTCATGGACGCGGGTACATATCAATCGTATCGAACGCAGGGAATAGTGACCACGTTGCATGCTATAGGCGGAAAATGGAAGCCGCTGATCTTATTTATTTTGATGAAGGAAGGAACTAGACGATTCGGTGAATTGAGACGTTTACTTCCCGAGGTTACACAAGGGATGCTTACCAATCAGCTCCGTGAATTGGAGAAAGACGGGCTCATCGTTCGGCAAGTGTTTCAGACGATCCCTCCGAAGGTCGAGTATTCGCTGTCCGACCATGGAAGAACACTAAGTTCTATTTTGACCGACATGTGCGGATGGGGGTTTCATCATATTGAATTTATGAATGCTGCCAATGACACCCAAGAAGAGACTAGACGTCATACGGATTAAGAGCGGAGGAATTACACGATTTTACAAATTTCTACAGGATTTTCACGACCGATAGCGAATGTACTAAAAAGTGGATAAACAAGATGAAGTGTACGAAGCTTCGGTGGAGGAACAGATATGAAAAAAGGGTTAGCCCAAATGACGTTAGGCTTTGCGCTCTTGTTCTCTAGCGGGGCAGGGATAGTTCATGCAGAAGAGCAGGGCATACATCATGAGCAGAGAAAAATCAGCTACAACGGCAGCAGCTATACCTTGGATCTAATCCGGATCGACCTTAAGGATCCGACAATACAGGTAAAGGCGGCGGCCGCCAATCATGAGGTCGGGACAGTACAGGATTTCGCTGACATCATGTCGGACAATGACGCGGTAGCGGGAATTAACGGAACTTTTTTCGATGCGTTTACGGAGGATGCAGAGTACCGGACGCCATATGGCATTGTGATGAACAACAACGATCTGTTCTACGGCGGGGATAAGGAAACCTCCATTACGGTATCGACGAATAAAGAGGCTTTTGTGCAAAGATTGGCTATTGGCAGCAATGTCCAGGCGGGCCGATTGGGAGCCCGTCTAAACGGAGTCGACGTGTATCATGGAGATCAGGCTCGAAGCGCGTGGGTGTTTACCAAAGATTACGGGGATGTGGCGGATGAGCCGGGAATCAAAATCGTTATCGGACAGGATCAGAAGGTAGCGTCCATTTCGGAGGAAGCAGTAAGAATCCCGTCAGGCGGCAAAGTGCTGCTGCTATCCACGGACTACAGCCTGGAGCAGGTGTCCAAGCAGGTGAAGCCCGGAGACAAGTTCAGCATGAGCCAGACGGTGACCAATCTGGACACGAAGCAAACGCTGCCTTTGGAGCAATACCAGATGGCGATAGGAGCCGGGCCGAAGCTGCTGACGGGCGGCCAAATCGATATTGATTTTGAACGGGACCGGTTTAACGACCCGCTGGTAACGTCGCAAGCGAATGTTCGAAGCTTTGCAGGGGTCGATGAAGACGGGCAATTGGTGTTCGGAACCGTCTCGTACAGCACGATCGAGCAGATGGCGAACGTCTTGGTTCAAGCCGGCATGACGGATGCCATCAATTTGGACGGTGGAGCGAGCTCGGCTCTTTACTATCAAGGCAAGGTGCTGCGCAAGCCGGGACGGCTGCTCAGTAATGTACTGATTGTGCAGCAGGCAGACAAGCCGCTCGTGCAGTTTAGCGTGAATGGCTATTTGGCCCAGAATAAGACCGGTTATATCGAGAACGGCATCACGATGGTACCTTTTCGCGTGCTGCTGAATCGGATGAATGCGGAATATACGTGGAACTCTGACGATTCCAGCCTGCATATAGAACGGGGGAAGGTGAAGGTCGATCTCAAGCTAGGTAATGACTGGGCAGAAGTGAACGGGCAGGCCGTCACCCTGGAAACGGTACCGCAGATTGTGAACGGCCGGATGTATGTGCCGCTTCGTTTTGTAGCTGAGGCTTTGGGTGCGCAGGTGCAATGGGATGCTTCGCTGTACAGGGCAAATGTGACGTTCGATGAGGGTAAGTAGACAGGTCAGGAACCCGGCATGATTAAGGGCAGACCGTTATCATGGAGGATCCTATGCTTCCATGATAGGGCGCGGCGTAACTACTCTACTGTTGGAGCAATTATCAAAGCTTGTTAGACAAGGAATAGGATGAAAGGAGCTTTACAGCAGAACAGCCATGACCGAACGATTAATTCGATTAATTCGCATCATTATCGCCATTCAGGGCAAGCCGGGGATTACCGCCAAGGAGCTTGCGTTCAAATGTGAAACGACGGAGCGCACCATCTACAGAGATCTGCAGCTGTTGAATCTGATCACTCCGCTGACCCAGGAGGGCTACGGCAAAGGGTATACCTTCATGGGCAATTTCGCAATCTATCCGATGAACTGGACCGAGCAGGAGGCGTTGGTGTTCTCAATGCTTCCTACGGTGATCGATCAAGTCAAGCCGCTGCTGCCTCCGGGCTTTGATTCCGCTTATGAGAAGGTAATGGCGACCTATAACAAGCAAAAATCAAACCATGCCGAGATCATTCAGCAGATTACCGAAGTGATTCAGATGGGGACCCCGGCTTACCGGGAGGACAGCTCCAACTTTCTATTTAAAATTCTTCAGGCATCGCTCGATCAAAAAACAATTCATGCGGTCTATCATACGCAAAGCCGGAATGCTCAATCAGAAAGAAAGATCGATCCGTATTACCTGGTTCCGAGGGACCATCGCTTCTACTTGATCGGGTATTGCCACCTTGCGGGAGCGATCCGTACGTTCCGAATCAGCCGATTCAAGGAGGTGTCGGTTTTATCCGACTCTTTTGACAAGGGCAGCTTTAATGTCAAATCGTATCTGAAAAATACATGGTCCATCGAGCGCGGAGATAAGCAAATTCGCTTCAAGGCCAAGTTCTACCCCAGTATTGCCCGTTACATAAAGGAGGAGGAGCTGTTTGTTCGGCCTAAAATGACGGACCTTCCGGACGGAAGCCTGCTGTTCGAGGTAACGATCAACGATGACCGGGAGTTCCTCAATTGGATTTATCAATACGGTCCGGCAGCCGAAATCCTGGAGCCTGTATCGTACCGCGAAATGATGAAGGAGCAGCTCGCTGCATGGCAGAAGCTGTATGAGTAAGATGTGTTAGATCAAGGGTAAACCGGGCTGTTGGAGACCAGGGAGTCACATGCGTGACTCCTTTTTTTAGTGCGCCACGCATGGCGATTAACTAGGCGGTGAAAGTCCGCTGTGGGGGCTCGT
Source organism: Paenibacillus sp. OAS669 (assembly GCF_014873645.1). Classification (NCBI taxonomy): domain Bacteria; kingdom Bacillati; phylum Bacillota; class Bacilli; order Caryophanales; family Paenibacillaceae; genus Paenibacillus; species Paenibacillus sp. OAS669. The sequence continues at coordinate 127,004 of NZ_JADBDR010000009.1, read as the reverse complement.
AGTTGCCAACCACTAGCCAAGAGCAAGGGTGTCCATCGTGAGGTGGAATCTGAAGGAAGCTGGAGGCAAAATTCCGACCCGAGGAACACGAACATCATCAGGCATACGGTATGGGATGAGCTTGCTAAACAAAGCGAAGTCCAATTAACTACGCGGAAATACCCATGTAAATGATGCGGGTACATGGAAGGAAAGTGAATCGTCTTACCGTGGGAGGTCTCATGGACGTGAGGAGATGAACTTCAAATCACGGTTGAAACAAGATTTATCATGAGAAGTCAGCAGACGCCATAGTACCTCGTAATGTCGACGCTATGAGGGAAGGGCTGAACCTAAGGAGGTGCAGGTCAATGAAAGTTACCAAAACAGGAGCAAAGGGCAGCCAATCTCCAAAGGAGGGCTCTACGCAGAAAGATAGTGCGGAACACGAAGGATATGCGGGAGTGCGCATTCTTGCGAGGATAACTGAAACGGACAACACCAACGCAAACTTGCCGAGGGATGGACTGCTTGAGCAAATTGTGCGCAAGGACAATCTAAACGAAGCATTCAAGAGGGTCAAGGCGAACAAAGGCTCTCACGGAATCGACGGGATGGGAGTAGATGAACTTCTACAATATCTCAAAGAAAACGGAGAGACACTCAGGCAGGCCATCCTAAACGGGAAATACCGTCCGAACCCCGTTCGAAGGGTAGAAATCCCGAAAGAGAACGGAAAGAAAAGGAACCTGGGAATTCCAACGGTGGTGGACCGAGTCATCCAGCAGGCCATCGCTCAAGTCCTAACGCCGATCTACGAGAAACAATTTTCGGAGAACAGCTTCGGGTTCCGGCCCAAGAGAAGCCAACACGACGCCATTCGGAGAAGCCGGAGCAACATCGCGGAAGGGTATACATATGTGGTCGACATGGACTTGGAGAAATACTTCGACACCGTGAACCAAAGCAAACTGGTGGAAGTGCTATCCCGAACCATTAAAGACGGGCGGGTTATCTCGCTTATCCATAAGTACCTGAAAGCCGGCGTGGTTGTGAAGCACCGCTTCGAGGATACAGAAGTTGGCGTTCCACAGGGAGGAAATCTAAGTCCACTTCTCAGCAATATTATGCTGAACGAACTGGACAAGGAACTAGAAAGCCGAGGTCACCGATTCGTACGCTATGCGGACGACATGCTCATCTTCTGCAGAAGCAAAAGAAGCGCCGAACGGACGCTCATGAACATTCTTCCCTTTATCGAGAAGAAGCTGTTCCTCAAAGTAAATCGGGAGAAGACGGTCGTGGGTGAAGCGAGGAAGGTTAAATTTCTTGGATTCTCCTTCTACTCGAGTAAAGGAGAAACGAAGGTCAGAATCCATCCGAAATCCATCACAAAGATGAAAGCCAGAGTGAAAGAGCTGACTTCGAGAAGCAACGGAATGGGGAACGAGGACAGAGCCATGAAGCTTAGAAGATATATTATGGGCTGGGTGAACTATTTCAAGATTGCCGACATGAAGATGCTACTGAAAGAAACGGATAAATGGATGCGAAGACGAATCCGCATGATTTACTGGAAACAATGGAAACGGGTAAGGACGAAGTTTGAAAGGTTAAAGTCACTCGGAATCCATGAACAGAAAGCATGGGAATTCGCAAATACAAGAAAGAGCTATTGGAGAACCTCCAATAGCCCAATCCTCAGCAAATCCCTCGAAAACAACACCTTAAAAGGATACGGATTCCTATTCTTTTCCGATTACTATCGTCAAGTCACTGTGTAAACTTAGGAACCGCCGTATACCGAACGGTACGTACGGTGGTGTGGGAGGTCGGCTAATCAATTAATGGTTAGCCTCCTACCCGATTGTGGGGATTTCGGCGGATTCGCCTGAGAAGCTGCTGCGGCTTCAGCGGTTACATGGCTGTAGCCGCCATCTATTGTAATAAATCCTTCAAGAAAACACATTACATAGAAGGAGATGGATTTTTTGGATGCATCATCAACAAATGGCGCTTAACCCTGCACAAGCTTTGGGTCATGCTCCATGCTGTCCAACCAGAGGGCGATTCCGGATCAGCGAGACGGAGTCACGAACATCCATTCTCTGACAAGCTGTTGTCCGCCTGCTCAGGTAAGGTATAAGGGTGGAAAAGATAAATAAGGAGTTATCAGGGGGGAGCAGAATGACAATCTGTAAGGTTATAACGGTAGATGTGCGCCGGATTGCAGAACAGCTGGGAATTCTGGAGCCGTTTGAAAAAGAGAATAGGAGGCAGGCTGGGCTTGCCAGGCAGGATAATAAGGATACGAAGGATAGTAAGGATTCGAAGAAAAAGGAGCCGGCGGATCACAAGGAGAAAGAGGGTCGAAAGAAAGAAGAGGATGAATAAAGCCGGCCTGAGGGTCTACGCTTTGTTGCAACTGGATTAAATTCCCAAGCATTGAAACTATAGTTTCCATTCTTGCGTCTATCAATTAGATGACATAATAGCCAAAATAAGGGCGGAGGTTGGATGAGAATGCGACGTTATGATTCAGCGGATGGGGCAGTGTCAGGCCTGGCGGCTTCGCAAACAGGGATGGGTTCGGTATGACAGCTCCTTTAAAAGAAAGCGCTAGGCAGCAGGACATCAAGCAGCTGCATTCGGAATTATGGAACAGGCTGCAGGAGAAGGATGAGGAGTTCGCGGAGAACTTTCTCAAAGCCTGTCTGGAGGATTTGGCGTACAATGCCGAGGAGAGCCCCAGATCAAATCTACTAAGCAAAGCACTGGGCTTGCTAAAAGAACGCGGATTTTGGATAGCCGTTGCCATTGGCATTGTATGTCCGTTAGGGTTAACGTTTTTCTTCCTGTGGGCTGCGCTAATCGTCGAGTAGACCTTATGCACAGGATAAAAGGGAAACAAGCCCATAAGGGAAAGCCTTTCCCGGAAATACGATAAAACAGCCCGCAAAAGCGACTTCATTACGAAGCCTGCCCTGCGGGCTGTTTGGCATGCTTATTTAAAAGGGAGTCAAATCGTACTCCTGTATTTTCCTGTACAAGGTCGTCCGTCCGATCTGCAATAGAGAGGCTGCTTTGCTCAAGTTGCCGTCCGTTTGCCGAAGCGCTCTCTTGATGGCTTCCATCTCCGCTTCCTTCAGGGATAGGATCTCATCCGAACGGCCCGGTGCATCCGGGCGGGCTGCATCCTCCCCGAGCTGGAGATGCCAGGCATCGATAGGGGCTCCTTCCGCAAGAAAGCTGGCCTGGAGCAAAGCGCTGTTAAGCTCGCGAATATTTCCCGGCCAAGAATACTGCCGAAGCTTAAGCTGAGCCTGCTCGGTAAGGCTTGAAGCGGGGTGACCGAGGTTGTGCAGCAAATGGGCGGCAAGTGGCACGATATCGCTTCGCTCCCGCAGAGAAGGCAGGGTGATTTGAATGCCTTTAAGGCGATAATACAAATCCGCCCGAAAGCGTCCCGCCTTCACTTCTTCAGCCAAGCTGCGGTGGGTGGCCGCCACGATCCGGATATCGACGCGCCTGCTCTTCGTGCCGCCGACCGGTGTGATGGTGCTTTCCTGCAGCACCCGCAGCAGTGCAGCCTGCGCCCGAAGAGACATATCTCCGATTTCATCCAGAAAAATCGTGCCTTTATGGGCGGCTTCGAACTTTCCTATGCTGCCTTCTCTGTTAGCCCCGGTAAAGGCTCCGCGCTCGTAGCCAAACAGCTCGCTCTCGATAAGGCTGTCCGGGATGGCGCTGCAATTAACGGCGATGAAGGGCTGGGCGCTGCGAGGGCTGGCCGTGTGAATGGATTGAGCGAACAATTCCTTGCCGGTCCCGCTTTCACCCAGCAGGAGCACCGGATAGTCGGTAAGGGCGGCCTTCCTGGCGATCTCCTTCGTCTGGAGCAGCTTCGGACAAGTCCCGATAATGTCCTGGAATTCATACCATTGTGGCTCGCCAGGAGCTTTCCGCTGAATGGCGACGGAACGCCATATCTTGTGGCGGTCCCCGTGGATCGTTTCAATAGCGAAGCCCGCGGCTCCTTTGAATTCCTTGCCCAAGGCGTCGCGGCCGACAATGCGCAGCGCGGCTTGATTAGCGCGGACGATCCGGTTGTCCCGGTCGAGGGACAATAGCGGCATCGGTACGTTTTGTGCCGTGTAGTCAAGCTCTTTTAGCGTAATAAGATGCTCGTCGCGGGTTTCCTCCCAAATCAGCTTGTTTTGCAAGGAATCAGCCGCCATACAAGCCAAAGTCAATGTATAGTCGTGGTAGCTTTCTTTTTTACCGCTGATGTTAATGACTCCGATGAGCTGTCCGGAGGAATTGAAGACGGGGGACGATGCGCAGGTCAGGAAACGGTTGGACGTATAATAGTGCTCCCCGGCATGGACGCGGACGGCCTTATGCTCCGTCAGAGCCAGCCCGATGGCATTCGTCCCTTTGCGGCGCTCCTCCCAGTTGGCCCCTACCTGAAGCTGTACCCGCTCTGCGCGGTTCGAGAAATCAGGGTCGCCGACAGAGTGAAGAATAGTCCCTTGGGCGTCGATCAGAAGCGCCATTTGTCCCGACTGCTTGATAAGACGATTCATTTTGGCAAAAATCTGCTCCGTATGCCGGATTAGCTGCTCATGCTGCCGTGTGAGCTCCCTTATTCGGTTCCCGGTTATGATGTCGTCATACACAGGATCGGACGGCTTCAATCCATAATGCTGACAGCGCTTCCAAGAATTCTCCATCATTTGAGACAGGTCGGTTACTTCCAGAGATGACAAAGTGAACACCTCCATCGTTCGTACGGGCTTCTATCTTCATGATACCATAAAAGATTCAGCGGTTTCTATTTGCGAAAAAAGGTTGTATCAAAATGAAACAGCCCGACTGTACCAGCATAGAACAACAAGCGGCCGGGCATTCTTCCGAAAGGACTCTGCAGCAGGTCTGAACGGTTTGGCACGATTCTTGCTTATATAATTAGTGAAACCAAATTGAAGGAGGATGTTCACAATGATCTATGCACAACCGGGACACAACGATTCGAAGGTGACATTCAAGAAGCGTTACGAAAACTTTATAGGCGGCGAGTGGGTTGCGCCTGTGCAAGGGCAATATTTTGAAAACGTTTCACCGGTGAACAACCGTCCCTTCTGCGAAATTCCCCGCTCGACGGCGGAAGATATCGAGCTGGCGCTGGATGCCGCTCATGCGGCCAAGGAAAGCTGGGGACGCACCTCGGCAGCCGAACGGGCACTTATCCTTAATAAAATTGCTGATCGTATAGAAGCGAATTTGGAACTGCTGGCGGTAGCCGAGACTTGGGATAACGGGAAGCCGGTTCGCGAGACATTGGCTGCCGACCTGCCTCTTGCCGTCGACCACTTCCGCTATTTTGCCGGGTGCATTCGCGCCCAAGAAGGGGCCTTGAGCCAAATCGACAACGATATGGTGGCATACCATTTCCATGAGCCGCTGGGGGTCGTCGGGCAAATTATCCCGTGGAACTTCCCGCTGCTGATGGCGACCTGGAAGCTGGCTCCTGCATTAGCTGCAGGGAACTGCGTGGTGCTGAAGCCGGCTGAGCAGACTCCTGCCTCCATTCTGGTGCTGACTGAGCTGATTCAGGATTTGCTGCCACCGGGCGTGGTCAATATCGTCAATGGCTTCGGTCTTGAAGCCGGCAAGCCGCTCGCGTCCAGCAGCCGAATTGCCAAGATCGCTTTTACCGGGGAAACGACCACTGGCCGTCTCATTATGCAGTACGCTTCCCAGAACCTTATTCCGGTTACATTGGAGCTGGGAGGGAAATCGCCGAACCTGTTCTTCGAGGATATTATGGCCAAGGACGACGCATTCTTCAATAAAGCGATCGAAGGCTTCGTGCTGTTCGCCTTGAACCAAGGGGAAGTGTGTACGTGCCCGTCCCGCGCTTTAATTCAAGAATCGATCTATGACGCTTTTATGGAGAGAGCGCTGAAACGCGTTGCCGCCATCAAGCAGGGCAATCCGCTCGACACGGAAACCATGATCGGAGCTCAGGCCTCCACAGAGCAGGTCGAAAAAATTATGAGCTACATCAGCATCGGCAAGCAGGAAGGTGCAGAGTGTCTGATCGGGGGAGGCCGTGCAGCATTGGAGGGTGAGCTTGCAGAGGGCTACTATATCCAGCCGACCGTACTTAAAGGCCATAACAAGATGAGAATCTTTCAGGAGGAAATTTTTGGTCCGGTCGTCTCCGTAACCACCTTCAAGGATCAGGAGGAAGCACTGGCGATTGCCAACGATACGCTCTATGGCTTGGGAGCGGGACTATGGACACGCGATATGAACGTAGCTTATCGGATGGGGCGCCAGATTGAGGCAGGACGCGTATGGACGAACTGCTACCATGCCTATCCTGCGCATGCGGCCTTTGGCGGCTACAAGACCTCGGGGATCGGCCGTGAAAACCACAAGATGATGCTCTCGCATTATCAACAAACGAAAAACCTGCTCGTCAGCTACAGCCCGGATGCATTGGGCTTCTTCTAAGAGGTGCGGTGATGACGGAGGACGTCAGGAAGGTTCTTGCCACCGAAGCCGCGCTGGAATTGATCGAGCTCCTGAAAGCCAAGCATGGACCCGTCATGTTCCACCAATCGGGAGGCTGCTGTGACGGCAGCTCGCCTATGTGCTACCCGCAGGGAGATTTCATCATCGGAGAACAGGACGTATGGCTGGGAGAGATCGGGGGAGCCCCGTTCTACATGAGCAAGGCGCAATATGAATATTGGAGATACACCCAGCTTATTATTGATGTCGTTCCCGGCAGGGGAGGCATGTTCTCTTTGGAAAATCCGGAGGGAAGGCGTTTTTTGACCCGATCCCGCGTGTTTACGGAAGACGAGCGCCGCAGTTTGAATCTATAGGAAATACGAAGCCCTTTTTCCGGTCTTGTACCGTTGAAAGAGGGCTTTTTTCATGGAATGCCGCCGCCGTGTAGGGAATTGTCCGCGCGTGTCGAATTAATAGAGAATATAGAAGGCTGCTCTGCAGCCAAATCCAATATCCATAGACGGACCGGCAGAAGGCTGCCGGAATTCCGTCGCTTGGTGTTCAACAGGAGCGTTTAATGAACAGCTGGACATAGATTTATGGAGGAACTGAAATGACATTAATAAAACAATTAACCAATCAGGATGAATTCGTCGGCTTTTACCTGCTTAAGGAGCTGGAGGTCAAGCAGACCAACGGGACGCCTGCCAAAGATTATTTCGATATTGTTCTAAGTGATGCGAGCGGCCAGCTTCCCGCCAAATTTTGGGATGTGACCCCGACGGATAAGGAAACCTTCTTCCCTATGGGGCTTGTAAAGGTACAGGGCGTCGTCCAGACCTACCGCGAGAAGCTGCAAGCCAAAATCATTCGTATCCGAAAAGCGACGGAGAGTGACGGGGTGTCGTTAACCGACTTTATCCGCTCTGCGCCGATTCGTCCTGTCGATCTCGTTTATACGGTCAAGCAGGTTCTCGGCACGATCGAGGATGAGGAGATTCGGACGATTACCGCATTTTGCGTTGCCAAAGTGGAAGAGAAATTGATGCATTACCCGGCGGCCAAGTCCCATCATCATGCTTACTGCGCCGGATTGGCTTATCATATGGTGCGCATGCTCGAGATCGGTGATTTCTTGTGCAAGCAAAGACCTTTCTTGAATTCGGATCTCATTAAGGCAGGCATCATTCTGCATGATATCGCCAAGCCGGAGGAAATGATCGCCCAGCTGGGCATCGTATCGGATTATAGTATCCCGGGCAAGCTGATCGGCCATATCTCAATGGCTTCGAGCTGGATTACGGAGGCGGCCATCCTAAGCGGCATCGATCTGCAGTCCGAGCGGGTGATGGCCTTGCAGCATCTCGTTTTGTCGCATCATAATCTTGGCGAGTGGGGAAGCCCGGTACAGCCGCAAACGGCGGAAGCGGTAGCGCTGCATCATATCGACGCGCTGGATGCGAAGCTTCAGATGGTGGAGGATGCGCTCGACGCGACCCCGGAGACCGAGGAATGGACGCCGATGATCCGCGGCCTGGAGAACAAGCCGATTTACCGGACGAAGCTGTAAAAAAATCGGATACGAACATATATTCCATGACATCCTGCTGACGGACGGCTTTGCTTTAATAGAAGCAGCTGATGAGATGATTGAAGCGATCAGACTACAATGTTACAACGGTGGTGGCCTACATGAATATCCAAAAAATCGAGGAGCTGCTCGCGATTCCCGAAACCTCCGAGCGCTGCGAGCGTGTGCATGACGAAGTGCAGCCTGTACTGCTGCAGCTGATGAATGCCTTTAAAGGGGAATATGGGGGAGTTGCCCCGGAGCTGCACGATTACCAAGTACATACCTATGAAATGACGCTGCGGACGACCATGCACGATGCCCGCAATCCGAAATATGCCCCGAAGAAGCAGGACAGCGATATAGGGAAAAGGGCGTTTATCGAGCTGATCGACAAAAGCCTGTTTCAAACGGAGTTCGGCGTGCTTCGGCTGGAATTTAACGGCCTGGAAAAGCAATGTAAGATCATTATACCGAGCAGCTTTTATCCTTTTTGGGTTGCGGTACGCAGTCAATCCAATGAGAAGAGCTTCCGCGATCTGCTCGGCAAGCTGGATTCCGATATTCGCATTCAGACGGCAGATGGTCCGTTTCTCGCCAAAGACGAATGGATCCCCTACCTGCAAAAGGCTGCTAAAGATAAGAAACGGCCTTGGTTCCATGTCGGCATCTTTATTCCTTTTCCTGATATCACGACGGAAGCCGGGCTGCTGGAGTCGATATGGTCGGCTTGGACTAAGCTTCAGCCTCTCCGGGAATATATCCGGACTGAAGCGGAGCAGCATGCACGCTCCATGAAAGTATTGAGTCAGCTGAACGCCCATCACGTGGATATTCCGTTAACCTTGTACGGGAAAACGTACGATATCAAGTTCGAGGGGGCTTACGATTACAAGTCGAACAACCGCCGTCAAAAGTTCGGCGTTTATGAGAAAGGCCAGCTAGTGGCGGACGGCATGCTGGATCAATATCTTAGGGAGCCCTATGAGGTTCTCGGTATTTTCGTGAACGGCTACGGCCATATTTATACCAATCTGCGTCAGCTATCGACGGAAACGGTGTACGAATGGTATATCACAAAAAGCTTCAGGTACCATAAGCAGGACGGCAAGGATATTAACCGGGAGTACCAGCTCAAAGCCTTTGAAGCATTGGCGGCCCATGGCTTTCAGGTCAGGGACAATGCCTTTTATGTAGGGACGTACGACAGTCATTCGGAGCAGTTTAAGGAGCCTGTCGAGCAATTGAAAAAGACGCTTGTAGCCGCAGCGCTTCTAATCGCCGACAGCTCTCAAATGATAACTTTGCCAAGGGCCGATTCGGCGGGAATGCAGCCTGCAGAGGAACCGGCCGCGGAGAATCTTGCGGAGGAGATAGAGGACGGCTACGAGCATAACTTCGATCTGTCCGTCATCATGGCGAATATCGGGGGGAGCGAATTGACCTATGCCCCGTCGATCATCCGGGATTTCCACTTGAACCTGGTCAGCCTCGAAGATAAACACTTCGTTATCTTGAACGGCATTTCCGGGACGGGAAAAACCCAGCTCTGCTTGCTCTATGCCAATGCGGTATACGGCCAGCCGCGGGATCATCTTAATCCTTATGTGAAGGTTATCCCTGTAAGGCCGGATTGGACCGACTCGACTGCTTTATTCGGTTATTACAGTGCACTGGAGAAGCGGTACGTGCGGACGCCGTTCCTGAATGCCTTGCTTCAGGCGATTCATGAAGGCAAGCCGATGTTCATCGTTCTGGACGAGATGAATCTGGCCCGTGTGGAATATTATTTGAGCGACTATTTAAGCGCCGTCGAATCGAAGCAGCCGATTCAGCTGCATACGGAGGAGCATATTACCGACGTTCCGCAGACGCTGCATATTCCCAACCATCTGTATTTGATCGGGACGATCAACGTGGACGAAACCACGCACAGCATTTCGGACAAGGTGCTGGACCGTGCCTTTGTCATGACGCTGTCGGATGTGGATTTGGACAGCTTCTGGAAAGAGGCGAATCCCAAATACAAAGCGGCTCTCTCCCAGGAGTGGGAGCTATTGCAGGAGCTTCACGGCATGCTTCGCCCCTATGAGCTTCATTTTGGCTACCGGACGATGAATGAGATGCTCCGCAAGCTGTACGTGAATGCGCAATTGGAAGCGGGAATCCGCATGGAGCCGGTGGAGGCCGTAGATCGTTCGGCTTCCGAGAAGGTGCTGCCCAAAATTCGCGGGGATGAGCGGATCGCGCCCCTTCTTCAGCAGCTGATCGATTGGATGACAGCCAAGCTGGGTGAGGCTTCGGAATCGCTTCGTCATGTCAAGCGGATGAAGGGGGAGCTGGATCGGTATGGATCAGCCCAATTCTGGAGATGACCTGTTCTTGTGGTGCCCCGATCAGCTTGAATGGGTCGAAATCGGCGATATACGGCTTGAAGAGGCCAAGACCTACCGCTGGCGTACGGCGAATCCGGCTCCGTTTCGTTTGCTCTTGAACGGGATTCCGCAGCCGATGATGAGATCGGAGGACGGATGGGAGGGGGAACTCGCCATGCCCTTCCAATCCGGGCAAATAACGTTTCATATCCACCGGGATGGCGTCCGTGAGATCTCCTCGTACCTGTACTCCGATTCCCGCAAATTGACGGAGGCGGAGTACCAGCGGATGATCACCGACATTTTGCAGGAGGCCAAGGTATGCTTTCAGCATGATGGCGCTGCGCTGTCGTTCCAATATAGTGGAGTGGACCGTTCGGTCTCCATTCCCCAATGGGATTATGTGGAGCGCTCCTTTCATCGGCTGACTTACTTATTCCGTGAAATTCAGGCTAGCCCGATGAGGGTATTGAAGGTTAGGGATCAATGGATGCAGCGGGACAAGGTCAAGCATGTGACGCCTGCCATGATCGCTTGGGCGGAGCGGCATCCCGGCCATGGGGCCACGCCAGAGCTTCCCGTGCCCTCTATGATATTGGCAGGAACGAGGGAAGAATCCTGCGACGTGTATGAGAATCGCGTCGTCAGCCGGCAGCTTCGGGAGCTGCTGTTCCTGCTAGGGCGATATGCGGGTTCCGGCCTGGATAAGATTGCGGCCAAGGCGAACCGTTATCGGGACATCGTAACCCGTTGGCTGCAATCCGGCTTCCTAAAGCAGGTTGCCGCTCATAAGGGAACGATAACGATCTCCCAAGGGTTTCGGAAGCATCCGATCTATCGGGGCTGGTTTCAATGGTTTCAGGAGCTGAACCACTTCGATGACATCAAGCTTGGTTTAAAGAGCTCCATCCCGCTGAAGGACACGTATCATTTGTATGAAATCTGGGTATTTATGCAGCTGGTCGGTAGACTGAGGGAACAAGGGCTCGTTATGGATGCATCATCTCTTTTTGCAATGGATCGGGAGGGCCTGGTTCTGACCTTGTCGGAGAAAAAGGAGCATCGCGTGAAGCTGATCCAGGGCGGGTCTATCGCTTATCAGCGGTGGTTCACACGCAAAACGGAGAAGTTCGGTACCTACACGCACGGGATGAAGCCGGATATCGTGCTGGAGCTGAATGAACGCTTGTATATTTTTGATCCCAAGTACCGGCTGGATCATAATCTGCCTATGGCGCTCGGAGAGATGCACAAATACCGGGACGGAATCGTGAGACAATGCGGCGGCGCTCCGGCCGTTGAAGAGGTGTACATTATCACTCCGGCGTCGGGGACGGACAACGTTCGGTTCTTTGAGGACGAGTATCGGATGAAGCATATGATGGGCGCCTACTCCATGAATCCGGGCGGGTCCAATGGAGAAATCCATGCCTGCTTGGAACGGATCCTACACGATGCATGGAAGCCAACTCTTGTATAAAGGGTTGGCTTTTTGGAGCTGTATAATTAAATGAAACCAGCCAGCGGCAGCATCTTGTTTTTCTTGAAATGGAGAAATGCTGTGGTATTGTCCAGTACCGCGAAAAGTACCTCTTATGTACTTCGACAATATTTTACATGTCATCAGCCCAAAACAACTTTCTTATCCCGGAGGTTGTTTTTTTATCCTTATGGACAAAGGGATTTCCACTATTTTCAAAATCACAGGAAGTTAAAACAAGCATATTGAGTGTTCCTACCGGCTGCCATACACTACTTATACTGCTGATGCTGCGTTGCATAAGCATACAAATACAACATGAGGGGGAAATGCGGTTTTGCGAAAACAACAACGATGGTTCGCGTTGGTGATGTCACTGCTGTTATTGTTTTCTCTGATGCCTGTGCCTGCTTTGGGGGCAGCGGGGGATATGATTAGTATTGGAAGTGAAAGCCAGTGGCAGGGGAGGATCTTTGGGAATCTGGGTGGAACCCCTACGGCGGACAACTTTCAAATTGCTGAAAGCCAAGATGGAACAGCAGTAACGATAAAGGCTTCCAGCGGTAAAATTGAATCTAAATCTGAAGGCCTTGCTTATTACTTTCAAGATGTCTCTGCTGGGGACAATTATGAGCTGTCTGCCCAAGTGAAAGTCGACGAGTGGAAGGCCGACAACCAAGTGTCATTCGGTATTATGCTTAGAAGTAATATCATGGAGACGAATACTAACAATAGTACTTTTACTGGGGAATACGTTGCTCTTGGTGCATACGACCAAGTCATGAAAGGATTTTATAAACAAGGCACCTCTCAAGTAAAAACGGGCTTTGAGTTTAATAAGGCTAGTGCTCCAGCAGCTGGCAAGACCTATAATCTAAGTATTAGAAAATCCGGAAATGTCTACGTTCTAACATGTGGAGATCAAACCCAGATTATAGACAAGTTCACTGGCAGCATAGCTTATGCTGGTTTTTATACATCAAGAAACGCTACTGCTACTTTTAGCAACATTCAATTAAAAATGGATCCCCGAGTCCCAACCGGAATCAAGGTTGACGACTCTTCCGTGAAAAAGAATTACTACGTTGGCGACAGCCTCGACTTAACCGGCTTAAAAGTGAAAGCGCTGTACGGAAGCAGCGAGGAAGCTCTCACGGCTAACGATTACATCGTTTCCGGCTTCGACAGCAGCAAAGCGGGAGTAAATCCGGTTACGGTTCATTTTAACGGGCAAAAGTATACGATGAACCTCAATATCGCCCCTTTAGTTGTGGATGCTTTGGATATCAAGTATTTTCCTGCCAAAACGACCTACTACAAAGGAGATGTTTTTGACCCGGCGGGACTTGTGGTTACGGCAACGTTTAACACAGGGAAAATAGCGGATATCGGCAGCGATCAATATGCTATTTCGATACCTGGTGCGACCGTCTCCGGTGCAACCTATGTGTTCGATACGGCGGGTACCAAAACGGTTACCGTGGCATCGAAGCAAACGCCGACGACCTCTGCCGCGTTTGACGTCATCGTCAAGGATGCGGATCTCATCGGCCTTGAGATGAAGCAGCCGCCTCAAAAAACAGTCTATTATTTAGGCGATGCTCTGGATTTGGACGGGCTGGTGGTCTATGCCAAATATAGCGATAACTCGTCCATTCGTCTGCTAGGCAGCGAATATTCTGTAAGCGCTTTGGATACGAGCACACCGGGCACTAAGCAGGTGACGATAACCCATAAGGGAAAATCTGCGAATATCACGGTTACGGTCAAACAAAAACAGGTGATTGGCATTGGAATTACCAAATATCCAAAAACGACGTATGTTCTAAATGAGTCATTCGATACTACCGGATTGGAAGTATCCAAGCTGTATGATAACTCGGATAAGGATGTTCTGGCCGGAAGCGACTACACGGTAGACAGCTCCGCCGTAGATACTACGCAAGTCGGCACATACGATGTGATCATTACGCCTGCGGACGCAGCTCTTGCTCCGATCGTCTTTCCGGTTACGGTAAGGGAACCGGCCGATTACCAGTGGAAATCGATCCGTTTCGGTCAATCGACGTCGGCCTCCAACAGAGTAACCGTAAATCCGGATAACAGCGTAAAGCTTGAGGCTCCTCAAGGAAGCGGCAAGGTCACCGGAGACCACGACGGCATCTCGTTCTACTACACCGAGCTGGATGCGACCAAGGATAACTTTGTTCTGTCTGCCGATATTACCGTTCTGGAATATGCCAAGGAACCGTATGATGGTCAAGAATCGTTCGGGATCATGGCGAGGGATGCTATCGGTACGGCCAATGATTCCGGAGTATTTGCTTCGAACATAGCGGCTATCGGAGGCTACAGCGGAGGAACGACCAAGCCTAATGGAACTCAGCTGTTTGTAAGAACGGGTGTTCAAACCAAGGAAGGGTTAGGCAGCAAAGGGATTCAGAATATCATGTTAAACAACGTGAAGCCTTCTGTATCCAATACGCCTTACCGATTGACACTGGCTAAAACGAATAGCGGTTTTACTGGGAAAATCAATAATGGACAGGAATCGATTATTTTTGAACCGGATATTCTGAATGTTCAGGATTCCAAAATGTATGTAGGCTTCTTTACAGCCCGTCTGGCGACGATTGAAGTACGCAATATTCTATTGACGGTATCGGAAGCGGCAACGGATGCTCCTAAGGTTGAGGCTCCCAAGAAGCCAATTACCCCGAGCTTCCAAGTGCTTTCGCTGGATAAAACCGCCGAAACCAATTACGACCTGCTGGTGAAATCCAATGTAAACGGCACGGTAACGGTCAAGCAAGGGCAAACGATGATTGCTCAAGACCAGCCGGTGGAAGCAGGCAAAAATGCAGTTATTCGCGCTTCGCTTGCTGCCAACAGCAGCACGAACTTCAGCTTGACCTTCTTGCCGGATGATACGCAGGTGTTAACATCTTACGATAAAATCATCAGCAACTTCACCGTAATTCAAAAATCTTATGTGCCTAACGGAGATATTTACGTTTCTCCGGCCGGATCACCGAGCGGCTCTGGGTTGGAAAACAATCCTTTGGATTTGGACACAGCCGTGGCCTATGTAAGAGCGGGGCAAAAAATCATCCTGCTCGACGGCAATTATGTGCGCAGCTCGAAGCTTGAAATTAAAAAGTACAATGACGGCACAGAGCAAGCGATGAAGTACCTTGTTGCGGCGCCTGGAGCAAAGCCGGTAATCGACTTTAACAAGAAGTCTGAAGGCGTTGTGCTGAGCGGGAATTACTGGCATGTAAAAGGCATCGACTTTGCCCGGTCCGCAGATAATACGAAAGGATTCACGGTAGGCGGAAACCATAACATAGTGGAGGCCAGCCGATTCTATGAGAACGGGGACACAGGGCTTCAAATCAGCCGTACGGATGACTCCGAGGACAAAGCGCAATGGCCGTCCTACAACCTGATTTTGAACAGCGAGTCGTTCGATAACCGTGACCCGTCCGAGAACAATGCCGACGGTTTTGCCGCCAAATTAACGGTGGGCGAAGGCAATATTTTCAGAGGCTGCATATCCCATAACAATATTGATGACGGATGGGACCTGTATACGAAAGCCGGCTCCGGAGCCATCGGCGCTGTTATCATCGAGGATAGCATTGCCTACAACAACGGCACATTGACGAATGGCGATGTGGGTAAAGGGGATAAAAACGGCTTTAAGCTCGGAGGCGAAGGAATTTACGTACCTCATATCATCCGAAACAGCATCGCTTTTGGAAATGGAGCTTATGGTTTTACAAGCAACAGCAACCCGGGCGTAAGAGCAGAAAATAACATCGGGTTTAACAATGCAAGAGCGAACTTGAACTTCACTTCGTACGCAGGCATTCCTACTGATTTCAAAATTGACGGGTTTATCTCTTATCAAAAGGACTATGTGAATAGCGGGGCAAAAGATAACTATCCGCAGAATTTGATCTCGGATACGAACTACATGTTCGACGGCTCCGTTTCCATGAACAAGTCTGGGGTCAAGCTGACAGATGCGAATTTCGTAAGCTTGCAGCCGATCTTGCCTTATCAAAGAAATGCGAATGGAAGCATTATTTGGGGAGATTTCCTTACATTTATCTCTCCGACGCCAGGAACCGCTCCGGCAGCACCAGCCGACTTGGCGGCAGCAGCAGGTGACACCCAAGTAACACTGTCGTGGGCAACTGTTACAGGCGCAACCTACTACAATGTCTATCGCAGCGCCTCAGAAAACGGAACTTATGCAAAAATTGCAGCAAATGTGACCGACGCCGTGTATACTAACACGGGCCTGGTCAACGGCACAACGTATTACTATAAAGTAACGGCCGGCAATACGAACGGAGAGAGCGGTTATTCGAATACAGCTAGCGCTACTCCGACAGCAGCCGTGGTACAACCTCAAGTACCGGCAGCACCCGTCGGCTTGACGGCTGAGGGCGGATATCGTGCGGTGGCACTGAAATGGACGCAGGCAGCGGGAGCATCGAGCTATACGATCTACCAAAGCACGATCAACAACGGGCCTTATACGAAAGTGGCTTCCAATGTAACCGGCGCAACTTATTCCTTCGACGGACTGCTTCCTTTCACGGAATACTTCTACGTCGTCACAGCATCAAATGCCGCAGGGGAAAGCTCCTATTCCGCTCAAGCGAGTGCGAGAACGTATGGCAGCAGCAGCCCGGGAAAAGGCAGCAGCGGCTCAAGCGGTTCTTCGTCAACGGGCGGCAGCGGCAGCAGCACCGGCACGACACAGGACGGCACCAGATTGACAGGCGAAGCTGCTGTGGTGACCGAGAATGGCAAGAAAACAGCCAAATGGGCTGTAGCAGCAGATGCATTGGCCAAAGCATTTGAGGCGTTGAAGGGCAAGGCCGATCAGAGAATTACGATGGAAGTAACCAGCTCGGAGTCCATCGTCAAAGTGGAATTGCCTGCAAGCGTACTGGCAGCCGGGGCACAAGCGGCTCCTAATGCGGTGCTGTCGATCAAAACAGGTCTAGCAGCTTATGATCTGCCGGTCAAAGTGCTCCGCATCGCGGAATTGGCTAAGTCGCTTGGCACTGCGTCCGACCAGGTTACCATCAGCCTGACGATCGAGAAAGTATCGGGTACGACGGCTGCCCAAATGTCAGCCAAAGCGAAGGAATCGGGAATGACGGTCCTGGCCGGTCCTATCGATTTCGTCCTTAAAGCGGAGGGGAACGGCAAGTCCGTTACGGTCACCGACTTCGGAGGCACTTATGTGACAAGAACAATGACTCTTGCCCAAACGGCTCCATTCTCCGAATTGACAGCGGTATTATACAATCCGGACAGCAACGAATTAAGCTTCGTTCCAGCTGTATTCACTACGGTTAACGGAACGACGGAAGCGGCTGTAAAACGCTCCGGCAACAGCATGTATGCTATTGTGAAGGCATCCAAAACCTTTGCAGATTTACAGGGACACTGGGCGAAGAGCGATACGGAGCTGCTCGCTTCCAAAGGGGTCGTAAACGGGATCTCGGATACGTCTTTTGCACCTGACGCTTCGATTACACGCGCTGAATTCGCGGCGCTGCTCGTACGCGCTGCGGCTCTTCCAACCGAGTCGACGGCCCAATTCTCCGATGTCCAATCGGAATGGTATGCAGGGTATGTGGGAGCGGCATCGAAAGCAGGACTTGTCGAAGGGTTTGAAGACGGCACCTTCCAGCCGAACGCTACCATTACCCGTGAGCAGATGGCGGCCATGATCGTACGCGCGATCAAGCTCATGGGCAAAACAAGCGATTCGAATATCGGCAACCTCTCAGCATTCGCCGATAGCAAGGATATTTCAAGCTGGGCTAAGGAGGCCGTAGCCGGGGCGGTACATGCGGGTATTGTCAACGGTGTAACCGACAAAGCCTTTGCTCCTGGCAATAAAGCAACGCGCGCGGAAGCGGCCGTTATGCTCAAACGTCTTCTTCAATATGTGGAATTTATGAACAAATAAATTTTGATTATCAAACAGGAAAGGGTTATCCTGCCAAGTCTGACGACTTGTACTGGATAACCCTTCTTTGCTCCCCGCACAATAATTGAATGGGCCTGCCTCGAAGACTAAGCCCTGCTTTGTGGGGTTATTTCATCCATACAAGAAGGAGGGCAGCTGCTAATAACAAAACCATTTTCTCCAAATATCGTCGGATTCGCCTTCAGGACAATCGTCCTTGTGCTTGTCATACCAGTTCTTGAAGTCTTTGTCCTTATCCATTGCATGCTTCCAATCATCGTCTTTATCTTTTTTGTGGGAGAACAGGGACGAGAAGAATTGCTCCCAGCTTGAATGGCTGGAAAGCTTCTGATTCGTTATGCCTCTCAGATTTTCCGATCCGGTTGAAGCGAAAGCGGTTGTAGGCAGTACGAAGGCGATGGTGAGCAGTGTGATACAAAGGAGCCTCTGGATATGCCGCATAATTGCCAACCCTCCTCTTGTAAATAAAATGTAAAGAAATGTTCGTTATTAAGAATCATACATCAAATGGATTGATTTGAGAACTATCCGTTTTTAAGATGTAGGCCTTGTTGTTGATTTCCTAGAACTAACTGGCAGGAATGAGCGATTGTTAATGTATACATCCGCAATGTAATGAGTTACTATTGGGTAGGTAATATATTCCAACACTACGGGGGCACTTTTTATGGGAGAATATCTTCAAGCAACACCTATTAAGCCAATTGTTCCTGCTGTATTCGTTTATGTAACAGATGTAAAGAAATCAGTTGAATGGTACTGTAAAGTGCTGGGTTTACCCATGCCCGAAAAAACTAGAGAAGATATTCATATTTTCGATTTAAGTGACAGCCATTGTTCAAATATTTTTTTGAAAAAAAGAGATGATGTAAACCCATCATCTGAGCCTATTTTTAGTTTAACTACACCTGATAATGAAGCAACGATACAATTCCTAACTGAACTTGGAGCTGAAATAGTTAGTAAGGATCAAGATGTTATTAATTTTAAGGACCTTGATGGCAATATACTAATGGCTTGCTCGATTTGAATATTTAGACCAACTAATTGTTTGCACTAAATAATAAAAAAAGGCGCCGTACTAACGGCAGCCTAAGGGTTAATTGGCGCTTATCGGAGCAAAAGTGTTAAATACGGCCAGCGGGCCGATTTCCTTCCATATCAGCGTATTATCGGTGACAGTACCGCCAGTTGCTGTCGGGAATACCGGAGGAACGGTTCCGGAAGTGCCTGCCGTCACAGCCTCGTATACGTGACCGCCGGCCTGAATTCGGGCCCCCTGTGCAAAGGCTTTCGATGCCGCCCATGCTTGATTGGCCACATAGCCTTCTGTTGTGCAAATCCAGCCTACATATCCGCCGGGCTTAGGCGCGGAGTTATAGATGATTTGCCCGAGGACGTACCTGCCTCCGGAAGGGGGCGCGCTCATGCGGTTATCAGGCAAGCCGGTATTGATATTGTAATTGTCAATAAATTTTACGGAGGCACTCGCATCGATAGACACATTATTGAACAAGCACTTGGTTATGGTGATCGAATTTTCATTCGTTATCCAGTGTAAGGAGAGAGACGTATTTTCCATGTAACTGCTCATGATAACGGATTTGTTAGTGCGGTCCTGCTTATAAAGAATATTGTTAATGAACGTGCCGTTGGTAAGATAGGCTTCCTCCAGATTGACTTGAACTCCTTGAAACAGCGCGCTGTCGATATTGACTCTGGAATAAGGAGTTAAGGAGCCTAAGGTCACGTCGCCACCCATGGCTTTCGATCTTACCTTCAGCACTTTCATATTGCTTATGTCGCTCGCTTGCAGTATACCGCCGCTTTCCAGCAAGGTAAGACCTGTCACGATATTAGGTCTGCCTACATAGTTGTCCGGTGCTTTAATCGATACCGAACCGTTTTTCACTTTAATATTGGTAAGGACAGCCCCGGCGATGAGCGGCATGAACCCGATGTTACCTGTCGTATCGCTCCAATCGGTTTCGACCGTTATATTGGAAATGTAGCATCTGCCGTAATTGTAGCGTGAAAGGTTAAAGCCCGTCACGCCGCCGTCCGTTAGTACGACCGGACTTCCGCCCCTTATCTCGGATACTTGAAAGCTTGTCGCTGTCACATTGACCGTATAGTATACTTTATCCACGCTAATCCCCGCCGGCACCCTGCCGAACCATTGCTCGAAGCAGACCTGGGCCCCGTTGCCCATCCCATGAGGAGCTTTGTAGGTAAACGTTCCCGTCGCAGTATCAATAGCGGATGGGCTTCCCAAATAACCGTAAATGCTTGAGCCATAGAACAATCCGTCTTTGATTTGGCAATTGTCGATCATCGCGCCTTGAACATCCAGCAAATTCAAATTCGCTTTCTGGAACACGGCACCGTTGACCACGTTATTTCCTTTTACGACCAAGGTGCATTGTATGAACGTATTATTAAGGTATTTGATGTGCCACTGGGTAGGATAGGAGCTGATTCCCCCGATGTTGTAGCCCTCGAACGTATTGTTTTGCAGCGTAATATGGGTTCCGTCGACGTTAACGAAGTGTCCTTTGGCATTATGATGAATATAGTTATTGTAAATATAGATGCGATAATTGGTCTCGAGCCCGTCCTGGTTTAAATAAATGCTTTTGAAGGGAATGTTGCTTTCCCCGACCATCGATTCCACGTCAATGCCGAACATGGGTGCAGTCCCGTTGCGAAAGTCGGTGGTGACTCCATCGTCTGCATAACCGATGTGATGAATTGTATTATTGACGACAAACACGTCATTGGGACCGCATAACGATATGCCCTGCCTTCTGCAATGATGAATGTGGCAATCGTGTATATAGATGTGCTGTCCTATCTCTTCCTGGGTATATCGGGAAGGATCCTCGTAGCGGACGCCAATCCCGGTAAATACGCCGTCTCCGGTACAATGGGATATCTCGATGCCGCCGACTTCAATATGATTCGAGCTCACTACGGCTACCCCGTATCCGCCCTCATGAGTATAGTAGGAGCTGTCGACCTTTGCGCGAATTTGCGCAATCTGGGCATCGGTTAGCGGAGACGAGGAAATGTCGATGACAAAGATCATTTTGTTCGCTTTATCGATTGTATCGAACCAGCCTCTGCCTGTAGGGGCGGCCGGAGCGAATTCCCCGTTGGTGCGGAAATTCACCAGTGTGTCCTTGGATACGGTGTCCTTGTATTGATAAAAGCTGTAATTGCCGGCGGAGATGCCGGCTATGGACCACAGCCTGAAATTGGCGAGCAGCCCGGCATGGGCATACCGGTCGATAACCTCGCTGCGGATAAAGTTAGGGTTGTCGTTCAATGAGCCGTCGGCGTTGACCCCTCCCCTGACAAAGCCGATAGAGAGCTCATATTGGTGCGTGGCTTTATCTCCGACAATTTGTCCGCCCGTTACCTTGGCATGGCTTATTTGCTGCATCTGAATGATGCGGTAGTTGGGGGAGGAATTCCCCTCCAGCTGCAATACACAGCCGCTTTTCATTTCGAAATGGATACCGCTAAGCATATTTATGGCAACCCCATTGGTATCAATCACTAGGTTATACGTGCCCTCGGGCAGCAGCACGTGATTATACCCGCTGGACTTCGCCCAGATTAAAGCGTCGTTGATTCCTTGTGTCGTAGCGGCCGCACCGGTACCGTCATTGTGAATATTCCATCGGTCCAATTCTATGACGTAGGAATTAGGTGAACCGATTTTGGAGCCCATCTCCGCAAGCAATGTTTTCAAGCTGGTATCGGGATCGACATAGACGGCTTCTGAAACGGTTATTGGATACATATATTCATTCTGGGCATTTTTCAACTTCTTCAACTTCCCATCCATAACTGCACCCCCTCGTTGGATTTGGATTCCTTATCATCAGCAGCAACAGCTGACATTATCCGTTGATCCAAGTACCCCCTTGCAATCGGGCCGTCTGATTGTTCCCGCTCTTGTCAGGAACTGCGGTTCCTGTGAAAGGCTCCGTAAAATCATATAAAGCGGTTACGATATTGCCGGACATGATCTTAACGCTGTATAGGATTCCTTTCATAGGAATGCTCCCAAGCTGGTTGGCGAAAATGACCAAAATCGACTTGCCGGGGGATTTAAGCACGAGCTTCACGGTAATTCGTTGTTGGGAAGGAACGATGGCGGCTTTGTTGGCAGAAGCGGTTTTATCCTCGCCATTGACATAGACCGATTTCCAGGCCGCTTGCAGGTAATCGATCCCTGCGCTGTTCCTTCCAAAGGCGGATTGCGGAATTCCTCGGGTCGCGTCGAGATAGGAGCTAAACCCCATGCTTTTTGGTTCTGCCAAAATATCCATAATGACCGTGTCAAATGAAAGGGTTGGGGTCTGGACATAATCCGTTGTCCCATTCATGGCCAGAGCGAAGGTCAGAACGGGGGTCGTTACGGTTATGCTGCTGCCGCTGCTTATCAGCCCTTCACGGTTTACCGCTTTCACTGTAAAAGTGTAAGAGGTTTGCTGCTCCAATCCGGTCACACTATAGGTGGTTGATGTTGTACTCCCCACGTAGTCCGATCCGTTGTATACTCTATATTCGGTTATATGATCCGAGGAACTTGCAGTCCACGATAGTGTCGTTTGCATGGCTTGTACGTCAGAGGCTGTCAAGTTCGATACATTATCCGGAGGCACTGTATTAATGACACGGACGGGTTCCAGACTGGACCAGTCATCATAATAAACAATCGTATCCTTAAGATTGCTGTCTGAATCTGCCACTATACTCACCCCTTTATAATCTTTTATTTATACTATGTTTTCATAGTTCGAATGGTGAATTGTGAATAGAGCCTCAGAGCGTATTCTAAAGAGAACAAAAGTGGTGCAAGCTGGGTTCCTGTCTGCCTGACGAAAGATGTAAAGAAATTTTTATTTAGATTCTGTGAAATTTGATACAAAACGGAGCGAATGGCTGAAAATACGCAGTTGACACGATACAAAAAGTGTCATAAAGTATTGACTATAGGCAATGATACAAAGAGTATCATTGGAACTTAGGGTGCCATGGCAAGCAACTATTTTTCGCTGGGGGAGAATTATGGAAATCAATTTAAGAGAGTATTTTCTGATCATAAAGAGGCGGATCTGGATGATTGCCCTATTTGTACTTCTGTGTACCGCACTCACGGCCGTCTATAGCAACCTGAATTATCAGCCGATGTATACGGCTTCCACCAAGCTGATAGTTAACAAGACCAGCGAAAAGGATCAAATGGGAAGAGAGCAGATAGACTTTGGGGCGATCGGCGTGAATATCGGACTGATCAATACATATAAGGAAATCATCAAAACCCCCGCCATCATGGATAAGGTCGTTCAACGTTATCCCGATCTGAACCTCACTGCCGAACAGCTCATTGCCATGACCAATGTGGCCGGCTTGCACGACACGCAGGTCATGACCATCGTTACAACCAATGCCTCCTATGAGAAAGCCGTCAAAATAGTCAACGCAGTCTCCGAGGTGTTTCAATCGGAAATCCCCAAGATTATGAAGGTCGATAACATTACGATTTTGAATAGAGCCAAGATGCAGGACTACCCGGTTCCCGTGAATAAAAAGTCGAATCAATATATCGTACTGAGCTTTGCCGCTTCACTCGTTGTGGCTATCGGTATTGCGCTGTTGCTGGATGCAATGGACGATACGGTCAAAACAGAAGAAGATGTACGCCAGCTGCTTGCAGCATCCACCTTGGCGTTCGTCCCCGTAATGAAGGGAGCGGACGTACAGACCAGCTCGGGAAGAAAGACAAGAAGGAAAGTAGGAGAGATGCAGCATGTCAATACCATCCGCTAAACCGGAACTGATTATGGAGAACAACCCTGCCTCCCTGGCTTCGGAATCCTATCGCGCCCTAAGATTTAATATGGAAGCATTCGTTATGGATCGAGGGATACAAACAGTATCAATGACCTCGGCAGGAAGAGGAGAAGGGAAGACGACGACAGCCGTCAATGCAGCCATCGCTTATGCCAAGATTGAAAAAAAAGTGCTGCTCATAGATGGGGATTTGCGCAATCCTTCGCTTCACCGCCTATTTGGCGGAGACAACAGCAAAGGCTTGAGCGGCTATCTGATGAATCCGGAGATCCATGCCATAGATGATTACATTATGGAAACCTCCATCCGCAATCTCTCTGTCATTCCTTCCGGGTCCATTCCCAATTATCCTGCGGAGCTGCTGGCCTCCCAAGCCATGAAGCAGCTTCTTGAAGAGATGAAGTGCCGGTTCGATATGATTTTCATCGACAGCTCCTCCGTATTGTCGTTAACCGATGCCAAAATTGTGGCTGCCCAGTGTGACGGCGTGCTTCTGGTGGCTGAACACGGCAAGCTAAAAAAACAAGCGGCCAAGAAGGTGAAGGAGGAGCTTGAGCTTGCCAAGGCGCGGCTGTTGGGGGTTGTTTTCAATAAAATTCATCCCAAGAACTCTGAGCTGCTTCTATATTAATGGAATTCAAACAAAGAAGTGCCGATAGATAGATCATTGTTCCGAGAAGAGAGGGTAAGAACGCCGATGAGAAGAAAACGGTTAGGACCGCATCGCCGAAACGTAAGAACGATCTGCATTTTGGCGTTGAGCTTTGTCATTATTGCGGGCTGCTCGGAGACGATACCGATAAGCTCGGATGGAAATGCCGCTGCCGTTCAGGCGCAGGGGCTGAAGAGCGTTAAGGTATCCAAGGTCACCAAGCAAAAAATCGGCGAGCCGATGGTTCATGCCGCCGATGTGCAGTCCTCTGTCCAATTCGACATTACCGCCAAAGCGGCAGGAGATATTGAGGCTATTTTAAAAGCCCGCGGCGACGTCGTTCAGGAGGGCGATGTCATCGTCCGCTTGAACTCCACCGAAGCCAAGTTCGAGAAAGAGAAGGCGGCCTTCGCCGTTCAGACGATCCAGGACGCGATCGCCAAGGCGAAGGAGAGAGCAAGAAAAGAGATGGAGAATCAGAAGCGGGAGCTTAACGACTCCATCAAGAAGCAAGAGCAGGCGCTGAATGATTTGACCCGCAATTATAATAAGACAAAAAATGACTACGAGGTCGGGCTGGCGAACAAAACGCAGGTTTATCAGATGGAGGTTCAGCTGAGAAACAGCCGGACCGATCTGGAGATGCTTAAGGAAAAGCTTGCCCGGTTGGAGCCTGTCGATGCAACCTCGGAGCTGGAGACACAGCTGAAAAACGCGCAAATGGCGCAGCTGCAGGTCGAGCAGTCGCTGACTTATCTGGAAGTGAAATCCCCGGTCAGCGGCATATTAACCGAGCTTCCTTTTGAGGTGGGCATGAGTATTTCGGCCGGAACCAAGCTGGGGCTGGTTCAGAAGCTGGACCCAATCAAGCTTAAAGCGCAGCTGTCGGAAGCAGAGTGGAAATATGCCGACGGCAAGACGGAGATGGCCTACTACTTGCAGGGAGAAGCGCCGAAATCCAAGGCCAAGATCAGCTTCCTGTCCAAGGTAGCAAGTCCGGAGACCAAGGCCTATGAGATCAATCTGGATGTCCCTAATAAAGACATGGCTCTAAAGCCGGGGATGAAGGTATGGCTTCAGCTGACGGATGAGAAGGATCAAATCGTCCTGGGTGTTCCCACGTATAGCGTAATTAAGGAGGGGCAAGATTCTTACGTTTATGTCCTATCCGGTGATATTGTCGAGAAGCGCCCGGTTCAGCTGGGCCGGCTCAACGACACGACTCAGGAGATTCTCTCCGGCGTGAAGGAAGGGGAGCTGATCGTAGTAACTAACCCGGGCCAACTAAAGGATAAGGAACGGGTGCAGTATACCGTCGCAGAATAGCAAAAATACAATTGGAGTGAACCGTATTGAGAACAAAATGGAAACAGACGTTACTAATGGTCATTACCCTATTCTCCTTGCTCCTTCCCTCCGCATCGTATTTGGCCATAGCGGAAGAGGGGCTGCCGATAACGAAGGAATATTCGCTTAATTCATCAGTCAAGGCAGCTGTGAAAAGTATTCTTAATGAGCAGGTGGCGGAAGGGACCCGAATCGGGGCGGTTGTCCGCCTGACGAATGACGGGAACCGATTAACCCGTGTGCCTGATTATGATGTCAGAGTCAAAACGGAGGACGGAGTGCTCTATACGCTGCGTCCCAGTGCCGATAATGTGATTGCCATTCAGCCGAAGGAAACGGTAGAACTCAGCTATATGATCGTTATTGACCGTGAGGATGCATTCTCGCTGGCCGAGATTTCTTGGGTTGACGTAGATGAGTTCGTGTCCCCAAGATCGGAGCAAACGATCGTGTCTATCCCTATCTCTTCTATAGAATGGAGAGGGGACACTGCCGTCTTCTCAGACTCGCTCGCCAAGCGGCCTTGGGGGGAAAGCTTTACGATCCCGGTTCTATCTACCTCGCTGGAGTATAAGCCGGTTAACCTGAGCGAGCAAAATACACCTCAAGGGCCTAGAACGATCCTCGGGCTGCTGGCGACGAACCATAGCGATAAGAAAAAAGCGATACCGGACTTTCGCATTAACGGAAAATCCGATAAGAAGGTGTTCGCCGGTGTAAGGCTGGAGAAAGATCCGATCATGCTCGGTCCCGGGGAGCAGCAGTATATCCACTACGCTATTCCCGCCGGGAAGAAGGATGAGCTGTCCGGA
Source organism: Paenibacillus sp. OAS669 (assembly GCF_014873645.1). NCBI lineage: Bacteria > Bacillati > Bacillota > Bacilli > Caryophanales > Paenibacillaceae > Paenibacillus > Paenibacillus sp. OAS669. Next base: position 100,374 of record NZ_JADBDR010000009.1, on the reverse strand, counting down.
TTGACAGTGTTGACGCCGGAAAGCTTTGCCACCGATGACAAAACCAAAATCGAATACGCCATAGGCCAGTTCGATCTCTCTTTGCCGAATGAAGCTGAAGCCAACGCGGGGGATCAGCCCAAGATTTATGTATGGAACAGTCCGATTGAGTTTGATCCGCTGAATCGCGTCATTCAGCCTGAAATTTCGGTTTCCATGGTATCCCTCCAAATGAATGAAAGCGTCGGAGGGGGCTTTAAAGCGGCGGTGGCCAAATTCAAGCTGACCAATCGCAGTGACCGGCCTATGCCTGTCCCTAAGTTCCAGGCTCAGCTGATGGGAGTCGATGGAACGAAGTATACGGGTACCCGCCAGAATGCCGTGGTGGAGACTCTGACTCCGAATGTCAGCTATGTCATGTACTATTCTTTTGTGCTGCCAAGCACTGAGAAGGGCGATCAGCTTGTCATGGAGATTTTGGACAGTGAAACCGTGGCCCCGTACAGCATTCCGATTGCAACCTTCAAGACCATGGTGAAGCCGGAAAAGTCGGAGGATGCCTCTCTCTCGTTCTATCCGTTCCAAATAAAGATTAACAGCTGGAAGGCCGAGGTGTTCTATGGCGCTGCCCGGGAAAGCTTCCCGTATTCCTATAAGCTGAGCATCGATATGGAGGTCAATCTTCAGGAGCAGGTTGTGGTCGATCAAAGCTTCCCGAAAATGAAGGTTGAGCTTGTCGATGACAAAGGGAAGGTGATTGGCTCCAAGACGCTTTCATTTAACGGGGAAAATCATGTGGGGACAGGAACGCAAACGATGAACATGGATTCGGTTCTTTACGAATTTTCCAATTCCCTTCGTATTTATGAGACCGTCGATACGCCGTATGGCCAAGCGGAACGATTAATTGCAACGCTGCAATAAAACTGTTGACACAATAATCGCAAGATGCTATTCTGAGATTGTTCTTAATAAAGAACAAAAACTGATCGTTATAGATAACAAAAGCAGCATACATTCCGCATTTTCTTGTGGAGTCACTTTCTTTAGCAAATGTGATTCGTTATTGAGAACGAGAAAGTTTATTATCACAAAGCGTTACGGAGGAAAGAGGAAAGCATGAGTGCCATAACAGGAATTTATCAGTTCGAGCAAGCACCGGTACCTGCGGAAGATGGGCGGACATTGATGTCCGGACTTCAGCACTTTCCTTCGGACGCTGTCCATACCTGGTCAAGCGGGCACATATTTCTCGGATGCCATGCGCAGCATATTACGCCGGAATCCCTTCGGGAGCGGCTGCCCTATTATGATTCGGAGCGGCAGCTGGTCATAACTGCTGATGCCATCATCGACAACCGTCTCGCGCTATTCAACGCATTGCAGATTGATCACGGCAGGAGAGCCGAGATAACGGACAGCGAATTGATCCTGCTTGCTTATGCCAAATGGGCAGAAGAGGCGCCGCAGTATTTGGCGGGTGATTTTGCCTTCATGATCTGGGATGCGGGAAAGCAGCGGCTGTTCGGGGCGAGAGACTTCTCCGGCGGGCGGACATTGTATTACTACCAGGATCATCTGCGCTTTGCTTTCTGTACGCTTATCCAACCCCTCTTATCCTTGCCATACACCAGGAAGACACTCAATGAGCAGTGGTTAGCCGAATACCTGGCCATCATAGGGATGGCCGATGTGGTAGATGCTTCATCTACGGTTTACAAGGATATCGCCCAAGTGCCGCCTGCCCACAGCATCTCCATCGAAGGGAATCAAGTGACGCTGAAGCGATACTGTACTTTATCCGTGAAAGAGCGCTTAAAGCTGAAGTCCGATGACGACTATGTAGAGGCCTTTCAAGAGGTTTTCCGGGAGGCCGTCGCATCCAGACTGCGCACGAACCGGCAGGTTGGGGCTCAGTTAAGCGGGGGCCTGGATTCGGGGTCCATTGCCGGCTTCGCCGTTCAGGAGCTGCGTAAGAGCGGCAAACCGCTGCATACCTTCAGCTACATTCCTCCGGGGAGTTTCGAGGATTTCACGCCGGATTATATTTTGACGGATGAACGGCCCTTCATCCAATCCATCGTGCAGCATGTCGGAGGGATTAACGCTGCGTACCACGATTTTGACGGAAGCGATCCTTATACGGAAATCGACAGCTTCCTGGGCTCGATGGAAATGCCGTACAAATTTTTTGAGAATTCCTTCTGGTTGAAGGGGATGTTCGAGAAGGCGCAGGAACAGAATGTGGGAGTGCTGCTAAACGGCGGCAGAGGCAATTTGAGCATTTCCTGGGGATCGGCGATGGATTATTACGGGGTCTTGCTGAAACGACTGCAATGGATCCGGCTGGCTCAAGAGCTGCACCTTTACAGCAAAAATGTTGGAGGGGCCCGCCTGCGCAGGCTGCCTGCCGTGGCCCGGACTGCTTTTCCTATCATGGACCGTTTATTTCCAACGGCCGAGTCTTACAACTACCCCATGCTGATCAATCCGGACTTTGCCCGCAAAACCGACGTGTTCAACAAGCTGAAGCAGCATGGCATGGACCAATCCGGATGGTTTGCCTCCCCTAATATATTCGAACAAAGGAAAAGCCACTTTGAGGAGCTGTTCCACTGGAATGCAAGCAATACGCTGGCTACCAAGCTGTCACTGCGATACTCGGTATGGAAGAGGGACCCTACCAATGATCTTCGGGTCATTCAATTCTGCCTCTCTCTCCCGGAAGGCCAGTACGTGCAGAACGGCCTGGACAGAGCGCTGATCCGAAGAGCGACGAAGAACTTGCTGCCGGATAACGTAAGGCTGAACCAGACCCTGCGGGGAGTCCAAGGAGCGGATTGGGTCCATCGCATCCTTCCGCATCATTCCTCACTCATCAGGGAGCTGGACGAAATGAGCAGGGATAGCGCGATATCGGAGCTTCTGAACGGCTCTTTGATCAGGAAGGGCATAGACAAGGTGAAAGCCGGTTTGCGTCCTGAAGACGCCACGAATGCCGAGCTGAAGTTTTTGATGCGCGGGCTGATTGTGTACCGGTTTCTTAAACAATGGACTTGAGAGGAGGTGAGAAAGATGAAAAAAACATGGCAAAAGCCTGTGCTTGAAGTGCTTGACGTGAACCAAACTATGGCCTCCACGGTCTATGGTGATTTCACTGACGAAGCTTATGTACCAGGAAAACCTGTTGATCCGAACAATCCTAGCACCTGGAAACGTTTCAACAGCTAATAGGCATTCAAGTATGTTTTAACATTTTCGGCATTACATATGTTAAAAGCCTTTATACAGATCAACGTATAAAGGCTTTTAATGCAAAAACGGCAGCAAATGGAGTGGAAGGTATGTTACAGACGAAACACGAGGTCATCTATGAAGCTTTCGGATTCCGCATTGCAAGCGAAATTCCGCTACCGGAATTACCGTGTGAGACTCGAAGGATCGATGGCTCGGAAGCTGATATTGAGATTCGCAAGGGCGGTAAAGGGAAGCTTGCCGACAAGCTGCATGAGTCTCCTTTCATGCATGTGGTTGAAGAGGGAGAAGTATTCTTTTATGTGCCGGATACTGCTTATTATTCCATACGGGATGGACGTCTTATCACGGTTTCTCCGGTTATCGGAGCTGACGAGGATTTAATTCGCCTGTATATTCTTGGAACCTGTATGGGTGCTTTGTTGATGCAAAGAGGCATACTTCCGCTCCATGGCAGTGCCGTTGCGATTAACGGAAAGGTATATGCCATTGTCGGAGAATCGGGAGCAGGCAAGTCGACGTTAGCCTCTACCTTCCTAAGCCAAGGGTATTCGCTGGTCAGTGATGATTTGATAGCCGTCACGTTGTCCGGGGAGGATAAGCAGCCCGTAGTGACCCCGTCCTACCCCCAGCAGAAGCTGTGGCAGGATAGCTTGAATCACCTGGGGATGGCAGCAGGAGAATACAGATCCATCTATGGGCGGGAAACCAAATTTTGCGTTCCTGTCGCTTCTCATTATGTCACGTCACCCCTGCCGCTTGCTGGAGTGATTGAGCTGGTCAAAACGGAGAATGAGCTGCACTTGGCCCCCATAGGGAAGCTGGATAAGCTGCAGACCTTATTCTGCCATACGTTTCGTCCTTTTCTCATCCCCCGCTTGGGACTGATGGAGTGGCATTTCCAAACGACGTCCGCGATAGCCAATCACCTTTCCATGTACCAGTTGAGAAGGCCGGAAACCCGGTTCACGGCTCCGCAATTAGCAAACCTGATATTAGATACTTTGTCCAGGGAGGATTAAGCGAGATGGTCCAAAATCATAAAGTAGGCTTACAGGATTACTTTACCCAAGTTAAAGGCAACATTGTTAGCGATATGGGCGGCGAGAAGGTGATGCTCAGCATAACGAACAGCAAGTATTACAACTTGGGGGAAGTCGGGGGTGAAATCTGGAGCTATTTGGGCACGGTAGCCGCCGCATCCGGAGAACAAATTGTCGCCGAGCTGATGTCGCAGTATGAGGTTGATCAAAGCGAGTGCGAGCAGCAGGTCGTAGCCTTTTTGGAGCATTTGCTGGAGGAAGGGCTAATTCAGTGGGCTTAGCAGGTAACGTCAGAAAATTTCTCCGGCTGGACCTGGCCACGATGCTGCTGGCAACCGAAGCCTTGTTCTATTTGGGCTGGGCCCGGGTGCTTGTGGCGATGCCCTTCGCAAGGGTGGCGCCTTCGCTGGGAGCCTCCATGGAGGAAACGACACATCTTGAAACAGACAGCGATGTTGATGAGTTGATCAAGGTGAACAGTATCATTCGCGTGATGAGCAGGCATACGTTCTGGGAAAGCAAATGTCTGGTCAGAGCCATTGCAGCGCTAAAAATGCTCGAAAGACGCGGGATCGAAAGCACGCTCTACCTGGGGACGGCAAGAGACGAGCAGCGCAAAATGATTGCGCACGCCTGGCTGCGCAGCGGCCCGTTCTATATTACAGGGGCGGAGGAGATGGCCCGGTTCCAGGTCATCGGCATGTTCGCCAAACGGATTAGTCATAAAGGAAATTGAAGGTGAGTAGAAATGGAAGCTGGGTTGTCTTTGGACCTTTCGCAATTTCCCAAGGAACTGGTGCTTTTGCTTTCTCTGCTAAAGTCGGAAGAAGGAAAATGCGGCAGCGTGTGCTCTGGCAGCAGCGGGGAGCTTGATCCTATCGATTGGAATGCTTTCCTGGAGCTTGCGGTCCATCATCGGGTATTCCCCGCATTATATAGGAAGCTCAAGGATACACAGGAAACGGTTCCTCCTTCGGTGCTTCAGGCTTTAAAAAACGATTATAAGCAGAACACGTTTCAAATGCTTCATTTAAGCGCGGAAATGGATGCGGTATGCAAGCTGTTCTCCGATGCTCAAATACGAGCCCTCGTCCTGAAGGGGCCGGTGCTTGCGGTGGATCTGTATGGAGATATTTCATTAAGGACCTCGGGCGACCTGGACATCCTCGTCCCCATTGACAAGCTGGAGCTGGCGGAGAAGCTGCTGGCCGGACACGGCTATGTGAAGGACGAATATATTCAAACCGTGCTGAATGACTGGAAGTGGAGACATCACCATGTCACCTTCTTTCACCGCCACAAAGGAATTAAGGTGGAGGTACATTGGAGGCTGGGCCCGGGTCCCGGCAAAGAGCCCGGCTTTGATGCTTTGTGGAAGAGAAGAAGGATAAGCGCTGTTACCCGGCATCCTGTCTATTATTTGGGGAGAGAGGATTTATTTTTATTTCTGGTGTCCCACGGGGCGAGGCACGGATGGTCCCGGCTGCGCTGGCTGATGGATATCGACCGCATGGCAGCACAGAACCTGGATGTGCCGAAGCTTCGGCGGCTGCTGCAGCAATACGGGCATCTGCATATCGGTGCGCAAGCCTTGCTGTTGACGTCACAGCTGCTGAACACCCCTTTATCGGATGAATTGAGAGCATTGACGCAGGCGAAGCGCGCCGAAGCGTTGGCGCAGGATGCATTGTTCTATATCCGGCAGATGGTCAATTTACATTCGGAGCCGCTGCCCCTCGAGGTATCGGAATACCACAGGAGGCATTTGTTCTCCTTGATGTCCAGTACGCGCAAGGTGCTCTTTATCCTGACCTTCTTTTATCCGTATCCTGAGGACGCCAACACCTTGACGCTGCCTAAGTCACTGCATTTTCTTTATTTCCCTCTGCGTCCCTTCTTATGGGTATGGAGAAAAACCAAAAGGCTAGCCTTTTCATGAGGAGGAACGGAATGGAGCATGTTCTGTATTACACCCGTAAACTACATTCCTATGCCGGCAGCATTTTGTATTTGAATTTGCTGGGAATGACCTGTATCAGCCTATTGGACGGTCTGGGCATTTTTCTGTTGATTCCTTTGCTCAGTGTAAGCGGCATCCTGAATCTGCAGGTCAGCGCCATTCCTGGATTGGGATATCTGGATGCTCTAAAGGAGCTATCTCAACCGGTTGCTCTAGGAGTTATCCTGGGAGCCTACCTTTTGCTGGTTATCGGTCAGGCCGTCATACAGCGGAATCTCAGTCTTCGGGATACCCGAATCCATACCGGCTTTGTCAACCATCTGAGGATGGAGACGTACCAGGCTTTGCTGCAAGCTAACTGGAGCTTTTTTATGAGAAAAAGAAAGTCGGATCTGATCAACGCGATGACGAATGAGCTGGGCCGGGTGACGAATGGAACTTACGTCTTTTTGCAGCTGATGGCATCCATCATCTTTACCGTGATTCAGATCGGCATTGCGCTGTGGCTGTCCGTAAAAATGACGCTGTTTGTTTTGGCCTGCGGCGGCATGATGGCGCTGTTCTCCCGTTCCTTTATCCGGAGATCGCGAATGCTGGGAACCCAGACTTCTGACGTGGCCCGGAATTACATAGGAGGAATGACCGATCATTTTAACGGCATCAAGGACATCAAGAGCAACATGCTCGAGCCTGCGCGTTACCGCTGGCTTCAGAACTGGAGTGAGGCTGTCACCCGGGAGAGATACGAGCACGCCAAGCTCGGCTCCAAATCGCAGCTGTTTTACAAGGTGGCTTCTACCCTGATTATCGCCGCTTTTATTTATGGGGCTGCTATTTTGTTTCAGACCCAAGGGGAGCAGCTGCTGCTGATCATCATGATCTTCTCCAGATTATGGCCGAGGTTCACCGGCATCCAATCGAACCTGGAGCAGATTGCTGCGGCCATTCCTGCGTTTACTTCTTTAACGGAGCTGCAAAAGGAATGCAGAGAAAGCAGGGAAGTCAGCATAGACACGCAGGATTATACCCAGGTGAAGCCGCTTCGCGTTCAGGAAGGCATCGAATGCCGTGATATTCACTTCAGGTACAATCAGAATGGAACGGGCTACGCGCTCCGCAATATTAATCTGCGTATTGCCTCAAACCAGATGACGGCGATCATAGGCCGATCCGGCGCCGGGAAGAGCACCCTGATCGATATCGTGATGGGGCTGTTGATTCCGGAACAGGGCGAAGTGCTGGTCGACGGCGTACCGCTAACGAAGGATAATCTGCTGAGCCTGAGAAAGTCGATCAGCTATGTCCCGCAGGACCCTTTCCTCTTTAACGGAACGATCAGAGAGAATCTGCTGCTGATGAATCCGGATTCGACGGAGGAAGAGATGCGGGAGGCACTTCAATTTGCCGCAGGGGAATTCGTGAACCGGCTGCCTCATGGTTTGGATACGCTTATCGGTGACAGGGGAGTCCGGTTATCGGGCGGAGAACGCCAGCGTCTCGTATTGGCCAGAGCGATTCTGAGACGGCCGTCTATCCTCGTATTGGATGAGGCGACAAGCGCCCTGGATTCGGAGAATGAGGGCAAGATCCAGGAGGCCCTGGAGAGTCTGAAGGGGACGATGACGATTATCGTGATTGCCCACCGGCTGTCAACCATTCGCAATGCGGATCAGGTCCTTGTATTGGATGAAGGCGCCATCGTACAACGGGGAGGCTTTCAACAGCTGGCCAAGGAAAGAGGGAGAGTATTCGCTCATTTGCTTGGAAACCAGCTCCAGGATTCGACAATGATCTCTCAAAAGTAAAATTTTGTATTGACATGTTCGTTATAAAGAATTACCATGAAAGAAGAAGCAGTATCAGTACTGTACGGGATTTAAATCGGTGGTGACACCTTCATTTTTTTGTTTTGACGTTCTTTATAGAGAATTATTCATCTGACATAAGGGGGCACACGAAGTGAATGTGAACCACCAAGTCCGCCAAATTCCCAGAGTCATTCATTACTGCTGGTTTGGGGGCAAAGAGAAGCCCGATATCGTAAAACGCTGTATTCAAAGCTGGGAGCTGCATCTGCAGGGATACGAAATCTTTGAATGGAATGAAGACAGCTTCGACATTAAGAGCAACACCTATATTCGACAAGCCTATGAAGCGGGAAAATTCGCTTTTGTCAGCGACTATGTCCGGGTCCATGCTTTGTATCACTATGGCGGTATCTATATGGATACGGACGTCGAGGTCTTCAAATCCTTTGATGACCTGCTGCATCATGCCTCTTTCTGGGGCTTCGAGCAGGAGAATTACATAGCGACAAGCACGATCGGCGCAGCCAAAGGCAATAAGCTGATTCAGCGGTTTCTGGAATCTTACGAGAGCAAGAGCTTCGTCAGAGAGGACGGAACCTTCGACGATCTGACCAATGTGGCCATCGTGACCCGAATGCTGGTGGAGCTTGGGCTGCAGCAAGACGGCCAGTATCAGGAATTGGAGGGCATAGGTGTCTTCTATCCGCAGACGTATTTTTCTCCCTACGATTATATCAATTGCCGGAAGTTCATGACGGAGCATACCTACGCCATGCACCATTTCCATAAAAGCTGGCTCTCTCCCAAAGCAAGGCTGAAGAGCAAAGTGAAAACGATAGCAGCTCAATGGATTGGCGGGGACAATATCGCAAGACTGAGAAAGCTGGTTTCGAGAACTTAGGAGGTATAGATGAAAAGCCTATTAATTGCTTCCTACGACATGGAGGTCGGGGGAGTGGAGCGAAGCCTGGCCAGTATGCTGGAGCATTTCGATTACGAACGGTATGCCGTGGATCTGATGCTCTACCGGCACAAGGGGGATTTTATGAGCTTGTTGTCCCCAAAGGCACGGCTGCTGGAAGAGGTTCCGGAGTACACGACGTTCCGCAAGTCGATCGCCGAAACGTTAAAGGAACGGTATTACCGGATCGGATTGTCGAGAATCGCATCGAAGGTCAATGCGGAGCTGCTGGGAAAAATGCGCAAAATCTCGGAACCTGGTTATTTCCAGATGCAGCTGATGTGGAAGTATGCGCTGCCTTTTTTACCAAAGGTGGAGAAAACCTATGATGTGGCTATAAGCTACTTATGGCCTCATTATTTCGTTGCGGACAAAATCGAAGCCCGAGCCAAAATAGCCTGGATTCATACCGACTATTCCAATGTCGATACAGACATATCGCTGGATCTAAGGATGTGGAACCGGTTTGACCGCATTATCGCCGTATCGGATGCCTGCAGGACGTCATTTCTTGGGAAATATCCCTCGTTAGAATCCAAGGTCGTTGTTATCGAGAACATTACGTCTCCGGAATTCATAAGAACGATGGCTAATCAGGACACGGCGGATCCGATCAAGAACGACAGCCGATTTACGATTATTTCCGTAGCCCGGTTGTCTCATGCCAAAGGAATCGATAATGCCGTTAGAGCCCTGAAGCTTCTTAAGGATAGAGGCTATGAGGATATCGCCTGGTATGTTGTCGGTTACGGCGGCGATGAGGCTATGATCCATCAGCTGATTGCCGAATGCGGGCTCGAGAACCGGTTTGTTTTGTTAGGCAAGAAGACGAATCCTTATCCGTATATGCAGGCGGCCGACCTCTATGTGCAGCCGTCCCGGTATGAAGGGAAAGCCGTCACGGTAACGGAGGCCCAAATACTGGGCAAGCCGATCTTGATCACCAACTATCCTACGGCCAAGAGCCAGGTTCAGGACGGAATCGACGGCATGATATGCGATTTGAATGTGGAAGGCATTGCCGAGGGGATTGAGAGGCTGTATAAGAAGCAGGAGCTGAGAGAGCGGCTAGCGGCCAACACCAGGAGCAGGGATTATGGCAATGCAGATGAGCTGAATAAGCTGTACAGGCTGATTGTATAGGAAATGCAGGATGTAGAGAGATTCTCAGTGGCGGAGTGATTGGGGACATGAGTATCAAGGTAAGCGTGATTGTGCCGGTGTATAACGCGGAGAAGTATGTGGCTTCTTGCATCGAATCCTTGCTGAATCAGACGCTTCAGGAATGTGAATTCATCTTCGTCAATGACGGCTCCAAGGACCAAAGCGGGCAGGTCATTGAGGAATACCGGAAGAAGGACTCCAGAATCAAGCTGATCCAACAGACGAATCAGGGAGTAAGCGCAGCGAGGAATGCAGGGCTTCAGGCAGCGGCCGGTGCCTTCGTAGGCTTTGTCGACGCGGACGATTACGTGGATAAGGATATGTACGAGGTGCTCTACAGCACGGCCGTGCAGGGCGATTATGACGTGGTGATCTCCAATTTTGAAAGCGAGATTGAAGGCCATAAAGTAATTACAACCTATCCGTTTCCGCACGGTACCGTTTTGAAAAAGGATTATATCGAGCAAGAGGTTTTAACTTATTTTCTCAAATCGGATCAATTGAACACGGTCTGCAGCAAATTGTATAAGCATAAGCAGATCCGGGACTATCAGGTGAAATTTCCCGATAAGGTGGCGCTTGGGGAAGACGGACTGTTTAATATGCAATTTTTCAGGCATGCGGATCGCATTCGTTATATCGATTACACCGGCTACCATTATCGCGAGGTCATAGGCAGCGCTACGCGGAACATCTTGGAGAAAGACTATTTCAAGCGGGCGCTGGAGGTGTACACCCTCGACATTCCGGATATGTATTTGACAACGATGGATAAGATGAGGATTCAGCAGCTGAGATCCGTCAAGCTTATCAACAGCGTCATGTCCTATATTTACGTGTACTTTAAAGCCTCCACAGAGATTAGCCTTGGGGAACGGTTCAAGTACGTAAGGAACATGATCAATGACCCGTACGTGAGGGAAGCCTTGCCCTATTTTTATAGCGAGATGTACCCGTCGTTGGGAACCTATGAGAAATTTATTGCCGATATGATCAACAAAAGGTTCACGCTCGGATTATTTGCCGCCGCCACATACAGCCGGTTAAGGAACAAAGCTTAGCGGGACACCGCCAGGAACTATAGGAGGAGCCAGGACAATGAAAATTATGATGTTTGCGCATGACGGGAGTCTAAACAGAGGATGTGAGGCGATAGTACGCTCGTCCACCCAGATCATTAAGGAAAAAATCCAGGGAGCCAAAGTATATCTAGCATCCGGGAAGCCGGAGACCGATAAGATCATTTCGAAGCTGGACGGCATTTACGACGGGTCCGCCCGCGGAATCAAAAGGTATTCCTACGACTGGTTCCTCTCGGCAGCCAGGATGAAGCTCTTTAAGGATGAAACCTATGCACTGGGTAAAATTCACCGGAATATTGTGAAGCATATTCCTTATATGGATGTCTGCTTATCCATCGGCGGGGATAACTACTGTTACGGCGAGCAGCCGGGGTGGTACGAAATTAACCGGAGGGTCAAGGCTAACGGCAAGAAGCTTGTACTATGGGGCTGCTCCATAGGCGAAGAGGATATGTCCGATAGAAAGCTGCAGGATCTTCGGCTGTTCGATCTGATTCTGGCCCGCGAAACCTTGACTTACGACATGCTTGTATCCCGAGGGCTGACCAATGTCAAGCTGTGCGCCGATGCCGCATTTACTATGGAGAAGGAAGAGCTGGAGCTGCCGGCCGGATGGCAGGAGGGCAACACGGTAGGGCTGAACTTCAGTCCGCTGGTATGGAAGAAAAATAAGGAGTCCCGGACGGCCGTCAGAGAGCTTATCCGGCATATTCTGGATACGACCGACATGACGATTGCGTTGACTCCCCATGTTATGGAAGGCGGAAACAATGATTACGAGGTTCTTCAGCAGTATGAGGAAGAATTCAAGAGCACCGGACGGGTGCTCCTGCTGCCAAGTAATCTGACGGCAATCCAATATAAGGGCTACATAGCCAGAATGAGATTTTTTATCGGGGCAAGAACTCATGCCACTATTGCGGCTTACTCCAATTATGTTCCAACGATGGTGCTCGGGTACAGCGTCAAGTCCAAAGGCATCTCGAAGGATATCTTCGGAGAGGAGAAGCTGGTGCTGAGCATTGATCAAATTTCGAACAGCTTTATGCTGAAGGCCAAGTTCGATGAGATGGTCAAGGAGGAGGAGCCGATTAAGCGGCAGCTTCAGGCTTCGATCCCCCGCATTAAGGACATGTCCTATAAGGCCGTCGAGTATCTGGATAAGCTAGTTCAATAAAAAAGAGGGCGGCAGGATGAAAAAAAACTTGCTTTTTGTGATGCCAAGCCTGACAGCCGGCGGCGGTGAGAAAAGTCTGGTGAATCTGTTATCCCAAATTGACTACAAGTCCTATAATGTAGACCTGTTTCTGTTCAGTCAAACCGGAGTATTCATGAACTTATTGCCGAGAGAAGTCAATATTGTGAGCTTCCCGTATACCTACAACATCTATACCAAGGGCTTGAAGAAATCAGTCCGGGAATTTCTGGCTAAAGGTCAGGTGACCTTGGCCTATTCCAGATTGATGTTCACTGTGATGAATCGCGCGATCAAAAACAACGCCTATTCCGAGCAGTATACCTGGAAGTATCACAGAAAAGCGCTCGACACCCTGGATAAGGTATACGATGCAGCCATAGGCTACCTGGAGAAGTCCTCCATCTACTTTGTAGTCGACAAGGTTAAGGCCGTCAAAAAAATCGGCTGGATCCATACGAACTATGCGAATTCGGGCATGAGCCATCATTATGATCATCCCTACTTCGACCAATTGGACCATCTGGTTACGGTGTCCGAGGAATGCGCCCGATCGCTGCACGATTATTTCCGCCATCTGGATCAAAAAATCAAGGTAATCTATAACATTGTATCGCCCAAAACGATCCATCAGTTAGCCCAAAAGGAGATCGAGGAAGGCACCGTATTCGACCCCGGCTATACGAATATCGTGACGCTGGCGAGGCTGAGCCATGAAAAAGGAATCGATATGGCCATCGAGGCTTGCAGGCTGTTGGTAGACAAAGGGCACCTGATCCGGTGGTACGTGCTGGGGGACGGGCAGGACAGGGAAAGCTTGAAGGCTTTGATTGAGAAGCACCAGTTAGGCTCCCATTTCCAGCTGCTGGGCGTTAAGGAAAATCCGTATCCCTATATGAATAAGGCGGACCTCTATGTTCAGCCTTCACGCTATGAGGGCAAATCGATAGCGATCGACGAGGCCAAAATTCTTCATAAGCCTATCGTGGTAACAAGCTTTGAAACCGCGAAGGATCAAATCCGGCATGGAGTCAACGGCTTTATCGTAGATATGTCGGCGGAGGCGATCGGCGCAGGGATCGAGCGATTACTGGAGGATAAGGCTTTGCAGCAGAGGCTGGCCGGAAATCTGGCCTCCGAGAAGCTGGGTACGGAAGGCGAAATTCGGAAGCTGTACGAAATTTTATAACGCGGGTGGTCGTTGCTTTGAAGAAAAAGGTTTTGTTTGTCATGAACAATATGCGGTGCGGCGGGGCCGAAAAGGCATTGATCTCGTTATTGGAAACGATAGATTATTCAGCCTATGAAGTCGATTTATTTCTGTTTCAGCACGACGGATTGTTCATGAGCCAAATCCCGCAAGCCGTCCGGCTGCTGGAGGAGCCGCCGCAATTTCAATATTTCGATATGTCGGTTAGAGCTGCGATCATGGATTGCATGCAGAAGGGGCAATGGCATATCGCCCTGTGGAGAGGGCTCGCCGGCATGATTTTCAAAAGTGAAAAGAACAGGGTTCGATGTGAGCAGAGAGTGTGGAAATATATATCGAAGTCGTTGACGAGTATAGATCAGACCTATGATATTGCCGTAGGGTATCTGGAGAAAAACCCGATTTATTTTTGCATAGATAAAGTCAGGGCCCATAAAAAAATCGGATTCATCCATAACGATTACGACAAGCTGGGGATGGATCCCGATCTGGATGCGGCGTACTTTGAGAAGCTGGATCATCTGGTTACGGTCTCCGATGAGTGCGGCAGGGTGTTGAAGCAGCGATTTCCGCTGTATGAGCGCAAGATCCATGTGGTGCATAATATCGTATCTCCATCCGCAATCCATAAGCTCTCCTTGAAGCCGTCCGGCTGGAGCGAACAGCATATCAAGCTGGTTTCCGTAGGGAGGCTGAATCATCAGAAGGGCTTTGAGATGGCCGTTGAGGCGTGCAAAGAGCTGGTGCAGGGCGGCTATCCGGTCAAATGGTATCTCATCGGCGAGGGTGAGGAGCGGGGCAGATTGGAGCAGATGATTGCGGCTAATGGCCTGCAGGAGGTGTTTGTCCTGATGGGATTGCAGGAGAACCCGTATCCGTTCATCAAAGAAGCGGATATTTATGTGCAGCCGTCCCGGTTCGAAGGGAAGTCCATTGCGGTGGATGAAGCGAAAATATTGAATAAGCCTATCGTGGTTACCAACTTCAGCACGGCCAAGGATCAGATTCGCCACAAGGAAAACGGGTTGATCGCCGAGATGACCCCTTCCTCCATCGCTGCCGCCATCCGGACCCTAATCGACGATGAGGTTCTAAGAAGCCGATTGTCGCTGAACCTGTCGAAGGAGAAGCTCGGTACCGAAGCAGAAATTCGTAAATTATATGAATTATTCGCGTAACAGGAAAGGACCGATTTCATGCTGTTTCAAACGATAGGCGTACTGTTGTTAGGTCTCATAGCGATCGTCATTTTGATAGACGTGATTCCTATATGCCGGGATTGGCTTAGCCGGATTCATATCGGGCGTTACCAGGATAAGCAGCTATGGAACAAGTCTATAACAACGATAGGAACCCGCTGGCTGAACCATACCCCAAAAATCAAGGTGACGGATAATACGAGATTCGTTGCGATTGATATGCTGAGAGGAAATTACACGAAGAGCGCGATCCAGCATTGGCAGGAAGCCGCGCTGGTTATGGGCTTGGCCGAGTATTTGAAGCGTAACGACGACCTTCAGGTCAGACAGGAAATGACGAAGTTTCTGAATTCCAAGTTTGACAGCCGGGGGCAATGGGTGGAGCAGCCCAAGCAGGTGGATGCCGCCATATTAGCTTATGCGGTCATGAAGCTTGACGGTATGGATACAGACCGTTACAAAGCCGCGTTCGATGCCGTTTGGGAAATGATTCAGGATCACATAGGGCAGGATGGAACAGTAGCTTACCGGAAGTTTATGCAAAATTACCGGTATGTGGATACGATCGGATTCATTTGTCCCTTCCTCGTTGCATACGGGGTCCGGTACGGAAAGCAGGAATGCGTAGATTTGGCAGTCAGGCAGATTCAGGCCTATGAAGAGAACGGCATGCTGGATCCCCATTATATTCCAAGTCATGCGTATCAAGTGGAGAATAAAGTTCCGCTCGGGCTGTATGGCTGGGGAAGAGGCTTGGGATGGTTTGCCATCGGGCTTATCGATGCATGGACGGAGCTTCCGGAGGGGCACCCCTATAAATCCGTGCTGGAGGATAGCGTGAAACGGTTTGCGAGAGCGGCCAGCTCGTTTCAGCAGTCTTCCGGCAACTGGAGCTGGACGGTTACCCGCAGGGAATGCAGGCCCGATTCATCCACCACAGCCACGTTGGGCTGGTTTATGCTGCAGGCTTCGCAAATTGAAGAGATTTCCGAGTTGTGCAAGGATAGCGCCGATAAGGCCGTTCGTTATTTAATGCAGGCTACCCGCAGGAACGGAGCGGTCGATTTCTCCCAAGGGGACACCAAGGATATCGGAGTGTACTCGATGCTGTTTAACGTGCTTCCGTTCACGCAGGGCTTTTGTATCCGAATGATGAATTCCCATTCTTATTCCAGGGTCGGGTGAGCCAATGATCAAAAAATGCATTCATTTCATTAGAGCCAGGGCGAGGAAATATATATTGGAGGAGCTGTGGCTCGAGGACTATATCAAGATGGGCTTAAGAATAGGCGATAACTGTTCCATTCAGCCCGGGGTCGTCTTCGATTATTCCCACTGCTGGCTGATCAAGATCGGCAACAATGTCACGATAGCGCCGCAAGCCTATTTGCTCGCCCACGACGCCAGCACCAAGCAGCTCAGCCAATATACGAAGGTGGGCAGCGTCACCATTGAGGACAATGTGTTCATAGGCGCCAGAGCCTTGATTATGCCCGGTGTGACCGTCGGCAAAAATTCCATCGTAGCCGCCGGCAGCATCGTGACCAAGTCGGTGCCCGAGGGGGTTGTCGTCGCGGGCAATCCGGCGAAGGTCCTATTGACCGTGGAGGAATATATCGAGAAGACAAACGCGCTGATGAAGAGCAGGAAAACCTATGGGGAACGCTTCACGCTAGGCGGGAACATATCCCCGGAGGATAGGCTCAAGATGTACGAGGAGCTTATTCAGGAGATCGGGTTTGTCGTATAAATTATTAGAGTAAGCGGGTGGCCCAATGATTGCAAGGATCCTATCTTCGTTGAAAGCGAGGATACAAAATAAGCTGAATCCCAAGACAGAGCTGCAGCGGCTGAAGGAGAGAGGTTTAACCTACGGGAAAAATTTTAATTTTTTTAACAGCGTTATCGATTACGGCCATTGCTGGCTTGTTGAGATCGGCGACGATGTAACGATAACCAACAGCACCATTCTGGCCCATGATGCCAGCACCAAATATTATTTCGGGAAATCCAAGATAGGCAAGGTCAAGATCGGAGACAGGGTCTTTATCGGGTATAACAGTGTCATTCTGTGCAACGTTACCATTGGCAATGATGTTATCGTGGCGGCGGGCTCTATCGTAACCAAATCCATACCGGACAACAGCATTGTAGCGGGCAATCCGGCAAGGGTTATCGGCAAAACCTCCGATTATTTGGAAAAGCACAGGGAGCTGCTGAAGGTTAAGCCGGTATATGACACGTATTGGCCGTATAAGACCCAGGAACAGATTGAGCAAATCAAAAGAGAGCTTGACCATGACTTCGGCTATGATGAATAAATTAGAGTCAGGAATGCGGAGATCCTTATGAGAGTGAATAATTCTATCATTAATATATCGGTCGGCATAGGAAATCAGCTCATCATTACGTTCTTGAGCTTCTTCTCAAGAACCGTATTTATCCAAACTCTCGGCGTTGAATATTTAGGGCTGAACGGCTTGTTTACGAATGTGCTGGCCATGCTTTCCCTGGCTGAGGCAGGGATAGGGTCGAGCATCATTTACAGTCTTTACAAGCCTGTCGCGGAAAACGATTATGAGAAAATTAATGTGCTCATGAAATTATACAAAAGGGCATATACCATAATAGCCTTCGTTGTTCTGCTGCTTGGTCTCGCCATCATGCCGTTTCTGCCTTATTTCATTAAAGACCACAGCCTTCAAAATATACAGATCATTTACCTTTTGTTCCTGGCCAACACTGTCATACCGTACTTCTTCTCCTACAAAACCAATTTATTAAACGTGTACCAAAAAAGTTACATTACAACGGCCATATTCTCGGGTCTGTCCATCGCATCCACCTTACTCAAAATCGGAATTCTGTATTGGACGCAAAATTACGTTTATTACCTTATTATTGATTGCCTGATCATACTCATCAATTCACTGCTCCTGTTCGTGATCGTTAACCGGATGTATCCTTTCCTGAAGGAAAAGGTGACAGCCAAGCTGGATGCCGCCACGAAGAGCGGTATTATCAAGAATGTGAAGGCCATCATACTCCAAAACGTAGGGACCTATTTCATTTTCGGAACAAGCAATATTATGATCTCGACCTTTGTCAGCATTGCCGCTGTAGGGCTGTACTCTAACTATAATATGCTGATAGAAATATGCCGCACGTTCATTAACCAGGTATTCAACAATATCTATCATAGTGTCGGCAATCTGGTGGCCAAGGAAAGCAAGGAAAAGATCTACAGCGTATATAAAGTCACCATGCTGATGAATTTCTGGCTGTATTCATTTTGCGCCATCTTCATGTACGTCATTATTGAGCCGTTCATAACCTTGTGGATTGGCAAGCAGTTTATTATGGAGAAAATGGTCCTAATTGTACTCATGGTGACCTTTTACGAAAGAGGCATGAGAAACTCGATCAGCACGGTAAAAACAACAGCCGGAATTTTCCACGAGGACCGCTATGCTCCCCTATGCCAGGCAGCGATCAATTTGGGCATCTCTATATGGCTGGTTCAAGCCATCGGATTGTCCGGAGTATTCATCGGAGCGTTAATCAGCGCACTGCTCGTACCATTCTGGACGACGCCGTATTTTGTTTATAAGAAGGTGTTTCAAAGGCCTTTAACCCACTACTACGCTACTTACGCTTATTATGCTGCCATAGCGCTGGGGACCTGCCTGCTTACGAGCTGGTTATGCCATTGGTTCGCTGCGGATACGGCAGGGATGCTGATCATCAAGATGATCATTTGCATGATCGTGCCCAATATGGTGTACGCTGCGCTCTTTTACAAAACGGAGGAAATGAAATACGTACTGGGTATTGTCCGGCAGCTGCTAGGCAAGGTTCTGGGGAAGGTCAAGCGTACTCCAAGCCCGAGTCTGCCTTCCGAAAGCTAGCGAAAGATGCCTGTGACAGATTGGGGAAAATGGCGCAAATTGTATTGACAAATTCTTTATAAAGAACTAGAATGAAGGTACTGAGCACTAACTTAGTGGAAAAAGTTCGCTCCTTTTTTTTGCCTCGATTGTTCTTTATAAAGAATTTACAAACAAAATTATTCTTGTTCAAGAACGAAATGATTGTAATTCATAAAATTCTCCTCCTTTTTACCTGCTTCATAAGAACTATAATCATTTCGACAAAATATGCAGCATGAAGACTTAGCAGTGTCATATTTCATGAGAAATTCTTTTTTTTTGAAGTTATGTTCTTTATAAAGAACAATCTCTTTGCGGGACGGAATCCCTCGATGATATCGAACGCGGCGCACGTTCCAGTCCGACATTAGAGGGTTTAAATATAAGGTCTTTCTTCAAGGACCTTATACTTAAGTACTTTATTGGGAGGGTGAAGTTGTTGTCATACCATCAAAGGCTGTCGTTATTAATTATGGTTGATTCGGCCATCGTATTGACGGCTATATTCTTCAGTCGTTTTTTGCTGGAAGCCGATCTTCATGTCGTTACGCTTCCGCTGGTCGTCAGTTCTATCACACTTCTGCTCAGTCATCATGTGTTTTCCATGATTTATAAAATGTATAAAAAAGCCTGGGAGTATGCGAGCGTCGGGGAATTGGTATGTATCGTCAAGGCGGTGACATTATCGATTATTACCACAGCCTTCATCCAGGAGATGATCGTGCAGGATATTTATGTCCGGCTGCTTGCGGTCACGTGGATGGTTCACATCTTATTAATCGGAGGCTCGCGTTTTTGCTGGCGGCTGATCCGGGGCATTTATATTAAAAACGATGTGAACAAGAAGCGTACGCTCATCATCGGAGCCGGGTCGGCAGGCATGATGGTTGTCAGACAGCTGATTAAAAATCACGACGTGGAGCTTTTGCCGGTAGCCTTCATCGACGACAATCCGAACCTTCAGCATTTGGACATTCTGGGCATTCCCGTTGTCGGAGGCATCGACCAAATCGAAAAAGCGGTGGAAGAGCTTCATATCGACAACATTGTCATCGCCATCCCTTCCCTTGGCAAAAAGGGGCTTAACAACATCTTCAGGGAATGTGCGAAGACGTCGGCCAAGACGCAAATCCTGCCGATGCTTGAAGATATCGTAACCGGTAAGTTATCGGTGAGCCAGTTCCGCGATGTTCAGGTCGAGGATCTGCTCGGCAGAGAACCGATTGAGCTCGATATCGACAGCATCTCGGGATACATTACCCAAAAGAGAGTGCTGGTCACCGGAGCGGGAGGTTCGATCGGATCGGAAATTTGCCGTCAAATCACCCGCTTTCATCCAAGCCAATTGATTCTTCTGGGCCATGGAGAGAACAGTATTTACTCGATCGAGATGGAGCTTCGCGATCTGTGCGGCAACACGGACATTAAGTTCGTGACGGAAATAGCGGATATTCAGGATGCCGTCAAAATGATGAGCATTATGAACAAATACCGACCCCAGGTGGTCTATCATGCCGCCGCCCATAAACATGTGCCGTTAATGGAACGGAATCCGGAGGAAGCGGTCAAAAACAACGTCATCGGGACCTTGAACGTGGCCAAAGCGGCCAGCAAATTCGGTGTCGGTACGTTTGTCATGATTTCAACGGATAAGGCCGTGAATCCTACCAGCGTCATGGGAGCTACGAAGCGGCTGGCGGAAATGATCATCCAGCACATGGATATGAGCAGCGAGACCAAGTTCGTCGCCGTTCGGTTCGGCAATGTGCTGGGCAGCCGTGGCAGCGTCATTCCGCGGTTTAAGCAGCAGATTGAAAAGGGCGGGCCGGTATCGGTAACCCACCCTGATATGATCCGATACTTTATGACCATACCGGAGGCTTCACGTCTTGTTATTCAAGCGGGGGCGTTGGCCAAGGGAGGCGAAATCTTCGTTCTCGATATGGGAGAGCCGGTTAAGATCGTCGACCTGGCGAGAAATTTGATCAAGCTCTCAGGTCATTCCACCGACGACATCGAAATCGTCTTTACAGGAATAAGACCCGGCGAGAAGCTATTCGAGGAGCTGCTGCAGGCTAACGAGGTCGAGGAGCGGCAGGTCTACCCCAAAATTTATATCGGCAAAACATCGGATTTGTACATAGAAGAAATACGGAAGGTCATTGCAAGCTATACGACGCTGGAGGGAACTGCGCTCCGGGAGCAGCTGCTGAATCTGGCTAACGGCAGAGTGATGCCGGCACCTACCAAGAAATTAATTTCGATAGGCTAAGAAGGAGCGGATAAACGGATGAAGGTAAGAAAAGCGATTATTCCGGCGGCCGGCCTCGGCACCCGGTTTCTCCCGGCAACCAAGGCGATGCCCAAGGAAATGCTGCCCATAGTGGATAAACCGACGATTCAATACATTGTGGAAGAAGCTATAGAGTCCGGCATAGAGGACATCATTATCGTAACCGGCAAAGGCAAACGGGCGATTGAGGATCATTTCGACAGCTCCTTCGAGCTGGAGCAGAACCTGCTGGAGAAGCAAAAGTTCGACCTGCTGAACGAAGTGCAGAAGTCGGCGAACGTCGACATCCACTACATTCGGCAGAAGGAGCCGAAAGGCTTGGGGCATGCGATATGGTGCGCCCGCAAGTTTGTTGGCGACGAACCGTTCGCGGTTCTGCTCGGGGACGATATTGTCCGTGCGGATAAGCCTTGCCTGAAGCAAATGATGGAGCTCTACGATCATTACCGGGCCTCGATCATAGGGGTCAAGCATGTATCCGATGACGAGGTATCCCGTTACGGCATTGTTGACGGCAATCAGATGGATGAACGCTTTTATAAAGTGAAGCATCTGGTCGAGAAGCCGAAGAAGGAATTCGCACCGTCGAACCTGGCCATTATGGGGCGGTATATATTAAGCCCGCGCATCTTCGAGATTCTAAGCAGCCAGGAACCGGGAGCCGGATCGGAGATTCAGCTTACAGACGGCATTGCGGAGCTGAACCGGCAGGAGGCGGTTTATGCCTACGAGTTCCACGGAACAAGGCATGATGTAGGGGAAAAAATGGGCTTTATCCAAACGACCATTGAATTTGCTCTCCAGCGGGATGATTTGCGCTATGATCTGCTGAACTATTTGTCCCGCGTGCTGGAGAAAGAGCTGATTAAATAGGTGACCGACATGACCCGAAAAGTGTTATTTTGCGCCACGGTGGACTATCACTTTAAGGCTTTTCATTTGCCTTATATGAGCTGGTTCAAGGAACAGGGCTGGGAGGTCCATGTCGCTGCCAACGGGCAGCTGGAGCTGCCATATGTAGATAAAAAGTTCGATATCCCTTTCGAACGCTCCCCCTTTAAGGCGGGCAACCGAAAGGTCTTTCACCAATTGAGAACGATAATTGAGGAGCACCAATACGATATCATCCACTGCCACACCCCGATGGGAGGCGTTCTTGCCCGGCTGGCGGCCCGGAGGGTGCGCAGGCAGGGAACGAAGGTGCTGTATACGGCTCACGGCTTTCACTTTTGCAAGGGAGGGCCGCTGCTTCATTGGCTGCTGTATTACCCGATTGAGAAATGGTTATCCCATTACACGGACTGCTTGATCACCATTAATGAGGAGGACTACCGCTTAGCGACGAGTCATCGTTTCAAGGCCAACCGGATTGATCACGTCCATGGAGTGGGGGTCAATACCGAGCGCTTTCAGCCTTTGGCCGAACCTGCCAAGCACGATGCCCGAAAGGCTATGGGGTATGATCCGGAAGACACGCTGATGTTTTACGCAGCAGAGTTCAATAAGAACAAGAATCAGCAGTATCTTATTCAGGCGCTGGCCTTGATTCAGGAGCAAGCCCCCGGAACACGGCTGCTGCTGGCAGGCGAAGGCGCTTTGAAGGAAACGTGCCGGGAGCTGGCGTCTCGTCTCGGGATTGCTGACAAGGTGCATTTTCTCGGATATCGGACGGATATCGATAAGCTTCTCCCCCTCTGTGATATTGCCGTCGCATCAAGTGCCCGTGAAGGCCTGCCGGTTAATATTATGGAGGCGATGGCCTGCGGACTCCCCGTCATAGCGACGGATAATAGGGGCCACAGAGAGCTGGTACATAACGATGTAAACGGGTGGATTGTAGATCCGCACGATTACAGGGCCATGGCGGAACGAATGACGGCTTTGGCCTTGAGCAAACCGCTGCAGCATAGGCTCGGTACGGCCGGCCGCGAAACGATCGTGGCGAGCTACTCCATCCACAGGGTGCTCGATGAGAAACGCAGGATTTACACTTCATTTATGAATGAAAAGGGGGAGATATTGTGGGCGATCCCCTAAGAATTTTGCACGTAGTCGTCAATATGAATCGCGGCGGGGCCGAAACGCTGCTCATGAATATGTACCGGAATATAGACCGAACGAAGGTCCAGTTTGATTTTCTAACCTGCAGAGAAGGGGTTTTTGACCCGGAAATAGAAGCCTTGGGCGGCAGGGTGCATCGGATCCCTTACTTGACTGAGGTAGGCCACTCCGGGTACATCAAGGCGTTGGATCAATTCTTTGCCTCCCATCCCGAGTACCGAATCGTCCATTCCCACATGGACAAGATGAGCGGCTTCGTTCTTCGGTCGGCGAAGAGGGCCGGTATACCGGCACGCATCGCCCATAGCCATAGCACAAGGAGTGAGGGCGGGATTGCCGCCAGAGCCTATAAATGGGCTTCGGGTCAGCTGATTCGCCCTTGTGCGACCCATCTGCTTGCCTGCTCGGGCAAGGCTGCCGCATGGTTATTTCCGAATAAGGACCGGCAGGTAGCAATTCTGAAGAACGGCATAGAGTCCGAACGCTTTGCCTTTTCTACGGAGGTTCGGTCGGAAGTAAGGGAGGAGCTTCGGCTCCAGGCGGACGATTTTGTTATCGGACATGTAGGCCGCTTCTCCGCACCGAAGAATCATTCGTTTCTGGTTGAAATCTTCGCCCGATTCCATCAGGAGCGTCCGAATTCGGTTCTTGTGCTGGCAGGCGACGGTCCGTTAAGGACCGGGATCGAGGAGAAAGTAAAAGAGCTGGGGCTGGAGCGGAGAGTAAAGTTTCTTGGAGTAAGAAGCGATATCGCCAGATTGCTGCAGGGCTTCGATATCTTTGTATTTCCCTCCTTGCACGAAGGGCTGCCGGTTACGCTTGTCGAGGCACAGGGAGCTGGACTGCCTTGCGTCATCTCCGACGTGATTACCCGGGAAGTGGATATGGGGTTGTCCTTGGTGGACTATGTGTCCCTTAACCAGCCGTTGAAGGTATGGGTTCAAGCCCTCGAGGACCGCATGGCGAAGCCTGTATCCCGCCGGATCCCGCAGCATTCGTTAACGGAGCACGGATATGATATCCGGACGACGGCCCGATGGGCGGAACAATATTACTTCTCGATAGCGAGGTGATGGGATTGAAGGCACTGACGGTGTTTACGCCCACCTATAACCGTGCGTACTGTCTTCCCGTTTGCTACGAGAGCTTGAAGCGGCAAACGTCGAAGGATTTTGTATGGCTTATCATAGACGACGGATCCAGCGATGGGACTCGGGATTTGGTCCAGGGCTGGATAGATGAGAATGAAATCGAAATCCGGTATCACTGGCAGGAAAATCAGGGCATGCACGGGGCGCATAACACCGCCTATGAACTGATTGATACCGAGCTTAACGTGTGTATCGATTCGGATGATTATATGCCGGACGATGCGGTAGAGAAGATCATTACCTTCTGGGACCGTTACGGCAGCGATAAAGTCAGCGGAATCATCGGGCTTGATGCTTATACCGACGGCCGGATTGTCGGGTCCCGGTTACCGGAGCAGCTGAGGCTCTCCTCCCTGTTCGAGCTGTACAACAAGCATGGGGTGACAGGCGATAAGAAGCTGGTCTACCGGACCGAATTAACAAGGCAATACCCGTACCCTTTGTTCAAGAATGAGAACTACGTAGGGCTTGCCTACAAATATTACATGCTGGATCAGCAGTATGAGATGCTGCTTATGAATGAGGTGCTCTGCTGCATCGAATATTTGCCGGACGGGTCCTCGAGGAACATGCTGAGACAGTACCGCAGGAACCCGCAGGGCTTCGCTTTTTACCGCAAAGAGCTGATGAAGCTGCCTTTCGCCGGCAGGCTCTTTAAGTTCAAACAGTCGATACATTATGTATCGAGCAGCTTTCTTTCCAGAAACCGGAGGTTTATTAGCGAGACCCCCTGCAAGCTGCTGACATTAGCGGCGATTCCGTTCGGCTTCCTGCTTTATTGCTACGTATTGAGAAAAACAAGAACCTCCTAACCGTACGAAGGGAAGGCAGCTCATGGCCATACTTTGGATCAATTTATTTTCCGTCTACGCCGTCTCCCTGTTTTCGAGAGCAATAGCCAAGCCGTCTCCTATAGGGCCGGTGTACATAAAGCCTAATAAGCTGATGGCCTTTGTCGTCATTGTCATTTTTGTGATGATCTCGGGTCTTCGTAATAACATTGGCGATACCTTCTATTACATGCATTCGTATGTCGTCGACCCCTACACATGGGATTACGTCATTTCCAAAAAGGACATCGGCTTCGGGATTTTCCAGATGATTTTAAAAATGTATACGTCGAATCCCCAGGCCCTTGTTTTTATTACGGCTTTAATAACCAACGCGCTTATTGTCATGGTGATGTATAAGTATTCCCGGTTGTTCGAGCTGAGCATCTATATTTATATCACTTCGGGCTTGTACGTCGTATCGATGAATGGGATACGTCAATTTTTGGCCGGCGCGATCATCTTTGCCGCTACCAAATATTTGTTTAACGGAAGCTGGCTGAAGTATATGCTGGTCATTTTATTCGCTTCCACCATTCATCAAAGCGCGCTAATCCTGATACCGATTTATTTCATCGTTAGAAGAAAGGCTTGGACGACGACGACCTTTACCATGCTGGCTGTGGCCATCCTGTTGGTGCTCGGCTACAACCAATTGTCCGATGCCATCTTCTCGGCCATTGAGGAGACCCAATACGGCAATTATAAGGATTTCAATGAAGGGGGCGCCAACTTTCTCAGGGTTGCGGTTCAAGGGGTCCCTATTCTTCTTGCTTATATGGGCAGGGAGAAGCTGAGACAAATATTTCCGGAAAGCGATTATGTCGTCAATATGTCGCTGCTGGGCCTCGTATTCATGATTATTGCTACACAGAACTGGATCTTTGCCCGCTTTATCATCTATTTCGGCTTGTACAATGTCATCCTGATGTCCTGGATTGTCAAGGTGTTTACTAAAGAGAGTCAACGGATCATTTATTACGCAATCATCCTCTGTTACTTCATTTATTTCTACTACGAAAATGTTGTAGTCCTGAATCTTTTGTATCGAAGCGATTATATCAGTTTTTAGGAGGGCGGAGCAGTTGGCTGTACTTATTACAGGCGGTTCCGGCTACATCGGTAGCCATACTTGTGTGGAATTATTGAATGCCGGATATGAAATTATCGTGGTGGATAACCTGGCGAACAGCCATATGGAATCACTCCAACGGGTGAGGTCTATTACCGGCAAGGATTTCAAATTTTATCAAATCGATTTGATGGATCAGGAAAGGCTGGACCGGGTATTTGCGCAAAATGAGATCGAAGCGGTCATCCACTTCGCCGGACTTAAGGCCGTCGGGGAGTCGGTTCGGCTGCCCCTTCGTTACTACGACAATAACATAACCGGGACCCTGGCGCTGTGCAAGGTGATGGAAAGCTACGGGGTGAAGCGGTTGGTGTTCAGCTCCTCCGCTACCGTCTACGGATTGCAGGAGCGGGTGCCGATCTCCGAGGAGCTGCCGCTTAGCGCCACGAATCCGTACGGGCGAACGAAGCTGATGATTGAGGAAATTTTACGGGACTTGTACCATTCGGATTCCAAGTGGAGCATAGCGCTGCTTCGCTATTTCAATCCGGTAGGAGCCCATAAAAGCGGCCGGATCGGGGAGGACCCGAACGGGGTCCCGAACAATCTGATGCCGTACATTACCCAGGTGGCGGTAGGCAGGCTCAAAGAGCTGCAGGTCTACGGGAACGACTACCCGACGCCGGACGGAACAGGGGTCAGAGATTACATTCACGCGGTGGATCTGGCGCAAGGGCATTTGAAGGCGCTGGATAGAGTAAACGCGACCACCGGTGTAGACGCCTATAATCTTGGAACCGGCCGTGGTTACAGTGTGCTGGAGATGGTGGCCGCCTTCGAGAAGGTGACCGGCAGGAGTATTCCTTATCGGATTACGGCACGGCGTCCCGGAGATATCGGACTTTGCTATGCCGATCCGCGCAAGGCCGAGCGCGAGCTGGGCTGGGTCGCCAAGCTGGGCCTGGAGGACATGTGCCGGGACGCATGGCGCTGGCAGGTCAACAATCCTAACGGCTACGCCGGACATGAGGGTGTTCTGACCGGGATCGGTGCCAACGGCGATCCGCAGCTGCTTCATCATGGCGCATGGAATGATGCTTCCGCACATCTGGTAAAAGAGGTTTTGTAATATGAAGCTTTCCGAACTGACTCAGCAGCAAATGAAGGAAATTATGCTTAGGGCTTATCACAGGGGCAATGAAGCGGAACATTTGGGTGTGAAGGAATTCATCGAGGAAATCAAAGAGCAAATTTTATCCGCCGTAAGGGGAAAATGATTTGCTGCATTGCATCACATCATTGAAGGACTGCCAATGGCTGGTTGCCGTAGATGGTCATCGCTGTTAAGCGGAATTATATCGTATAGAGGCTGGAACGAATCCAGCCATATATTTCAGTTGAAAGGGTAGGAGCATGATAATCGATGAAACGATCGTTTGACTTGCTGGTTTCAATCTCGCTGCTGCTGGTATTTAGCCCGGTCATTGGAGTCGTAGCGGTTCTGGTGAGATGGAAATTGGGTTCGCCCGTTGTCTTCGCGCAGCAGCGTCCGGGGCTGCACGGCAAGCCGTTTTACTTGTATAAGTTCCGGACGATGACGGATGCGGCGGATGCTGAAGGAAATTTGTTGTCCGATGCGGTGAGATTGACGCCATTCGGTCAATTCTTAAGGAAGTACAGTCTGGATGAGATGCTGCAGCTGGTCAATGTGGTCAAAGGGGATATAAGCCTGGTCGGCCCCCGCCCGCTGCTGATGGACTATTTGCCATTGTATACGGAAGAACAGGCCCGCAGACATGAAGTCAGACCGGGAATAACCGGATGGGCCCAGGTTAATGGACGCAATGCGATTTCCTGGGAAGAGAAGTTTCAGTTGGACCTGTGGTATGTGGAGCATCAAAGCTTCCTTCTGGATCTCAAAATATTGCTGCTGACTGTAAAAAAAGTGCTGAAGCCCGAAGGCATCAGCCATGGAAGCCATGTCACGATGGAACGGTTCACAGGTTCCAAATTTTCATGAAACGGGCGTGTTGAAGCATGGAGCTTGCCGTCATCGGCGAGGGTGGACATAGTAAAGTCATTATGGACATCATTCGAAGTCATAATGGTAAGGTGAGGGCGATTCTGGACGATAAATACGAGCAGCTTGCATGCTTTGAAGACGGTATGTTCAGAGGGCCTGTAGCTTCGGCACCTGAATTGCTGAGCCAAAACGACCATTTGAAATTTATTATCGCTATAGGGAGCAATCAGGTCAGAAAAACGATTGCCGCTTCGCTTGATTTTTCGGAGGATCGCTTCGCTTCGCTGATTCACCCTTCCGCGGTGGTTAGTCCCAGCGCGAAGATAGGCTGCGGTACGGTTGTTATGGCTCAATGCACAATCAACGCGGACGCCGTCGTCGGTAATCATTCGATTATCAATACTGGGGCTATAGTAGAGCATGACAGCCGGGTATCGGATTATGCGCATATCGCACCGCGTGCCACGTTGACGGGGGCAGTGACCGTACGGGAAGGGACGCTGATTGGAGCGGGGGCATCTATAATTCCGGGCAAATGGATAGGCGAATGGTCCATTGTAGGTGCTGGTTCGACGGTGATCAGTGACATTCCCGCGTTCAGTACGGCGGTGGGAAGTCCTGCAAGAGTAATACGCTGCAATGAAATAAGCGACATATTCCCGAGAAAGGACGTGATCCTCCACAATGAGTAAGGATAAACCAAGAATTTATTTGTCCGCTCCCCATATGAGCGAGAACGAAATTAAATATATCCAGGATGCTTTCGATACAAATTGGATCGCTCCATTAGGACCGCATGTCGATGCGTTCGAGAAGGAGCTTGCCGCCTATGTCGGCGTCAGAGATGCCGCAGCCGTCATTTCGGGAACAGCGGCCATCCATTTGGCCTTGCGATTGATCGGCATCAAGGAAGGAGACAC
Organism: Paenibacillus sp. OAS669; assembly: GCF_014873645.1. NCBI lineage: Bacteria > Bacillati > Bacillota > Bacilli > Caryophanales > Paenibacillaceae > Paenibacillus > Paenibacillus sp. OAS669. The sequence goes on along the minus strand of NZ_JADBDR010000009.1, from coordinate 71,239 downwards.
GGTATTCTGCTCCAGTCTCACCTTCGTAGCCAGCGCCAATCCGATTGTGTATCTGGGGGCCGTTCCGGTATTTATTGATTCCGAGCCGGAAACGTGGAACATGTCTCCTCAAGCGCTCGAACGGGCTCTTGAGGATGCGGCGAAGGAAGGCAGCCTGCCCAAAGCCGTCATTGTCGTCAACTTGTACGGGCAAAGCGCCAAGATGGATGAAATCGTCGCGCTCTGCAATCGCTACAGCATCCCGGTCATTGAGGATGCGGCGGAATCGCTCGGTTCGACATACAAGGGCAGAGCCAGCGGAACCTTCGGTAAGTACGGTGTCTATTCTTTTAACGGCAATAAGATTATTACTACCTCCGGCGGAGGAATGCTGGTTTCCAACGATATCGAGGCGCTGCAGCACGCCCGTTTCCTGGCTACGCAAGCAAGAGATCAGGCAGCGCATTACCAGCATAGCCAGATGGGCTACAACTACCGCATGAGCAATGTGCTGGCCGGCATCGGAAGAGCGCAGCTGGAGGTTTTGAGCGACCGGGTCGAGGCAAGAAGAGCGATCTTCGAGCGATATTATTTGGAGCTGTCCCATTTGCCCGGTATCCGGTTCATGCCGGAGATGGACCAAACCCGTTCGAACCGCTGGCTGACCGTATTAACGCTGGACCCGGACGAAGCTGGGGTAACAGTCAACCAGCTGCTGACGGCGCTGACGGAAGAGAACATCGAAGCCCGGCCCGTATGGAAGCCGCTCCATATGCAGCCGTTGTTTGAGGGATGTAAGTACTATAGGCACGGAGAGCAAGAGAGTGTCTCCGAGCAGCTGTTCGCTTCAGGCTTATGTCTTCCGTCCGGTTCCAGAATGACCGCGGAAGAGCAGCAAAGAGTGATCGAATGTATCAAGAAGGCTATAGCGTCGGCTGCCAGGACCGCTGTACTGGAGAAAGCGGCAAGCAGCTAACAGCCGGACGACTTAAGTTTGAGTTCATGATGCCTCGCCATCCGGTAATAATGCGCTTTCAATTGCATGTCGAGACAATCCTTATAGAGAGTGCAATGGTAAGCATGCATCACTTGATGGTAAACATATTGTGCCTTTTTCCATGTTCCCGTTAGCAGCGAATACATAACGCACGACCCCCTTTTATAAAAATTTATGTAGGTTCATGCCGATGTATTCAGCTTCTGGCGGGAATGGTTGGAGGGCTGCAGGTTCATTGAAGGGAAGTTATTGGGGGAGGTGAATCGTCAACGACGGTACAAGCCGGTTGGCAGCACGTATGAAGACGGATCAGGATAAGAATAGTAAGCGCTTTAATCCGAAAACGGATAGTTTGTGGAGGAAAGATTCTGCAGCGGGGAAGGTAGAGGAAAGTCCGAAAAGTGAAACCAAGGACTCCTGTCATCGCTCTTGCAAGAATTTTACCAGGTTTAAAAGGACTATGTGGAGTAAGGAGCGGAAGGTCATAACATGGGGGGTTAATGTTGGATGATGAGCATTGAGGGTGTGATGCGGGAACAGCAGGAAAGCTTATGTGCAGCGTTATGGAGTGATAGAGACCATGATCGGTAATAATATATCCTCCATACGAAAACAAAGGGGTTTTACTTTATCCGAGCTTTCGGAGCGGACCGGTATTTCCAAATCGTATTTAAGCAATATTGAACGTAATCTGAAGCAAAATCCTTCTATACATGTCATGGAGAAAATAGCTTCCGTACTAAAGGTCGATCTCAAGACCCTGCTCAAAATAGCGACGGACGCGGAGATTAAACAGCATCCTGACAAAGAGTGGCTTGATTTCATTAGTGACTTGAAAAATTCGGGTATCGAAAAAGAGCAAATACACGAGTACAAAATTGTGATTGAATTTATGAAATGGCACAACGAGAAAACCAAGTTTAACCAGTAGGGGTTGGTTCAGGTGGATCGGGTTAGCTGCCTTATTGACCGCCATCTTTTAGTTCACCACCATATAAATGTTTACCGGCGGGTACGCCAGGGTGCCTATCCAGCGTATGACCGGCCTGACAGAGTACAATGCCTATGCAGTGAATACGCCTGCACCGGGCATAGTCTTTGGCATGCCGGGTTTTGCGCTATGCCGGACTATCAGCAGGCCTTGCATCGGCTGCACATAACCGGGCACTGTGCTTGCGGCTTCGCTCGTCGAGCAGCACCTATCCTTGCTACCGCACAGGGCGCCTGTGCCTCAGGAGTATCCCCTGATCTATGAAGGCATTGCCGGCTCCAGCAGCTCTGTTGGTCAAGGCCAGCCGTGACAAGGGGATGAAAAACGGCAAAAGCCCCGAAGCGGGGCTTAATGACCACAACCGTATGTATAGGATTCCGAGATCATCGGAAGTGAACATTCGTTTTTTTGCTGTATGCTTATTTGGCTTCGAGGTACTCGTGCGCTTCGACCGGAGCGTAGCTTTTCATTGACGGATGCAAGGATAGCTCGAAGTGACCCGGGTTTCTCAAGAAAGTCCGAATGGCCTCGGCACTGAGTCCCTGCTTGCGAGCCGTCCTGATAAGGTCGGTCCACTCTCGATCCAGTTCTTCCATATTCATCAGGTTTACAATACTCCCATTCACAGGTAACCCCTCCATCGCTCGTTTGATACAAATTGTATCTATGGATGTATTATTACACGTTTTACCAGTGAAATCAATCCTTAAATATAAAAAAATATACACATCGTATCAATGAGGAAGGAAAAAACCGCCTGGAGGCGTTCAAGCCGCCAAGAAATTCCCAACAGCTTCAACGCCTGTCGGCGGTTAACCTTACAATACGATCAGGGCTCCTGCGAAGTTACAAACGGAGGGAGGCGAGATCGAACTCGGGAACCAGTCCTTCTTGAGCAGCGCGGCTTAACAAGGCATAGACCGCTCCATAACCGTCCTCACCCAAATTGGCTGTGAATTCATTGACATACAGGTTGATGTGGGCTTGAGCTACGTCCGGGTCCATCTCCTGTGCGTGGCTTAAGATATACTCCTTGGAAACGTCCGGATGCGCCCATGCGTATTCGACGGATGCTCTTGTCCATGCAGCGATTGACGCCAGGTCCAGCGAACGGCGGGCGATGATCGCCCCAAGCGGAATCGGAAGCTTGGTGTCCGATTCCCACCAGCTGCCCAAATCAGTCAGAAGGCTTAACCCGTAGGATGGGTAGGTGAATCTTGCCTCATGAATCACAAGGCCGGCATCAATATGGCCGTCACGTACGGCCGGCATAATTTCGTGGAACGGCATCACGATGATTTCCCCGACGCCGCCGGGTACGTTTTGTGCGGCCCATAGCCGGAACAGCAGATAAGCGGTTGACCGCTCGCTCGGTACGGCAACTTTTTTGCCCGACAATACGGCCGGGTCCTGGGCAGCCGATACGTTATTTCGGGTCAGCACCAAGGGGCCGCAGCCTCTTCCAAGGGCTCCCCCGCATGGGAGCAAAGCGTATTCCGACATGACCCAGGGCAGGGCAGCGTATGACACCTTGAGTACTTCCGGTCCGCTGCCGCTTGCGGCCAGACCATTCGTAATATCGATGTCGGCGTAGGTAACCTCCAGCTTAGGCGCACCGGGGACCAGCCCGTGAACCCAGGCGTGGAATACAAAGGTGTCGTTAGGACACGGTGAAAATGCGATTTTCATCATAATACCTCCATTAAGACTGTACTTGCTGCTTCCAATGATTGGAGCGCGTCTCCGATTCTCCAAGCGGCTTTATCCCGCGGGCCTACAGCGTTGGAAATAGAACGGATTTCGAGGACGGGAACTCCGAATTTGCGCGCGGCCGCTGCTATGCCGAAGCCCTCCATGCCCTCTGCGGCGGCGCCGGGTATGCGCGAAGCCAGCTCTTCAGCCGATTCCGCAGTGCCTGTTACGGTCGATAGGGTAAGCACAGGAGCGGAGACGGCCTGCAGACCCGCGTTGCGCAATGCGCCGGTAACCGGCTCGACGAGCTCCGCCGCCACCGCAATGCGGGAGCTTCCGAAGCCCAGCTCGTCCAGGCTGAGAAAGCCGTCCGGCGTCTGTGCGCCAAGGTCGGCTGCGACAATCTCGCTTGCCACGACCAAAGAGCCGATTTCGGCTTGTCCTTTAAAGCCGCCTGCGATTCCCGCACAGACTACGAGATCGTAGGCTTCACTCGCTGCTGCCAATAAGGTCGCCGTTGTCACGGCGGCTTCTACAGGCCCGACACCTGCGGACCTGACGTCAAAGCGGGGATTCCCGCGAAGCCCCCTTACCACGGCGTCCCTTTCCGCATCGACCGCGGTCATGATAAGGATCCGGCGGCTGCCGGTAAGCGATCCTGCACCTGTACCGGCCGATTCCGCCGCTTCCTTGCTGTAATCTGTACTCATAAGGTGAATCTCCTTTGATTTCTTTGTCCATGAAAGCCTCTATATCTCATTATAGTACTCTTCCGGCTGTATGACCAATGATCCTCTGAACGGGTGGATCGAAGCTGCTATGAATCTTATTTGGCAAGATTGCGTATAGAATAGGAATATGGCTTTTTTGACTTGCAAGGAATGCAAAACGATCATTAAGTGGAGTGGATGAAATGGACCTTCATCAATTAAAAAGCGTTATAGCGGAAAGCGATAATATTGTATTTTTCGGCGGAGCGGGCGTGTCGACGGAGAGCAGCATTCCGGATTTTCGCTCGGCATCCGGACTGTATCAGGAGAAGGAACGCTTCCCTTACCCTCCGGAGACGATGCTGAGCCGCAGCTTTTTTATGGAGCATACGGAACTGTTCTTCGACTTTTACAGATCCCGGATGATTTATCAGGATGCAGAGCCCAACGCCACTCATAAGGCTTTGGCACAGCTAGAGCAGGCAGGGAAGCTTCGGGCGGTTATTACGCAAAACATTGATGGGCTTCACCAGGCGGCAGGCAGCCAAAAGGTGCTGGAGCTTCATGGCTCCGTCCATCGAAATTATTGCATGAAATGCGGCACATTTTATCCATTGCAACATATGGTTAGTTGTGGCGATTCCGTGCCCAAGTGCGAGGGATGCGGCGGCACGGTGAAGCCGGACGTCGTGCTGTACGAGGAACCGCTTGATCATGAAGTGGTGGAGCAGGCGGCCGACTACATAGCCCATGCGGATATTCTGATCGTTGGCGGCACGTCATTGACGGTCAATCCGGCGGCTGGACTCATCCGATACTACGGCGGTAATCATCTTGCGCTGATCAACCGTTCGGAAACGGCCTACGACCGTCGTGCCGATTACTTGATACATGACAGCATTGGGAAGGTCTTGACGGAGCTTGTGGAGGGAATTTGATCAAACTATCAGGGGGGCTGGTATCGTTAAGGATTTATTCTCACGATAGCAGCTTAACGGCCGGCTTGTCCTTGGTTTTCACCGTTTAAAGAGGTACAATGTAAGGAATCGGGATGACGCGGAAGCGGGCAAACCTTGTTCAGCCGTTGGAGTCCCTGATGGATCTTATTCGCAGAGGAGGCAGGAATGCATTGTCATCTATCATAGACAGAGCAATCGAGTTCGCGGCAAGAGCCCACCGGGGGCAGGTACGTAAAGGGACCGATATTCCCTATGTTTCACATCCTTTTGCGGTAGGAATGATTTTGCAGGAGGCTCGATGCAAGCCCGAGGTCATAGCGGCAGGCATTCTGCACGACACCTTGGAGGATACCGAGACCACTTACGAAGATCTGCACCGTCTATTCGGAGCTCAGGTGGCGGATATTGTGCTGGGGTGCTCGGAGCCGGATAAGTCGCTTTCCTGGGAGGAACGCAAGGAGCATACGATCCAATATTTGAAAACAGCGCCAAGGCCGATCCGTATGGTCGCTTGTGCGGATAAGCTGCATAATGTCCGCAGCACGATAAGAGCGATGGAGGCGGAGGGAGAATCCGTCTGGAAACGGTTCAAAAGGGGCAAGGAGCAGCAAACCTGGTACTATCGTCAACTGATCGAAAGCCTCGGCTATGAGTCCGGCTTCCCTCTGCTTACGCTGCTGGAGCAAGAGATTGAGGCATTGTTCGGAAGCGGGCGGAGCGAAGGCACGGTAAGGGCGGAGATCGATAACGAACGTATCGATGCCTTATTCACCAGCATCTATAATCCTCCCGGAGAGCATTCCGAGCAAGCCGGGGAGCTTCATATCCAATCCCTGCTGGACGAGATTCTAGCGCTTCGGGATCGCATTCGGTATGAGGATGAGCCGTTTCAAGCCATGGCTGAATATCTTGTTGAGAGGGGCGTACAGTTCGAGCAATCCGAGGGCTCGGAGCTGATCATCGCCTTCTGTGCGGCGCTTAAGCAAAAGCTTGGCTGGTACAACTACGAGGTGTACGAGCATTTTCGGAGAAACTGGAAAAAAGGCAGCTTTTAGTAAGCATAAGCCGCCTCCTCCACCATCATTTGTTATCATTCCTATCCATTCCTCCCCGAATGGTTTCCTAACGCGCTTCTTCTCCGCGGCACCATCCGGATTGCAGTCTCGCAGTTATTGAAGATCGTCGGACCGCGGCTCTTCCAAAGGCCGGTACCGGTCCAATGCCTTCGTCGCTGTTTCCAGCATGCGCCGCTGCAGCTTGCCGCTCTCAACAACGCGTACTCTTTTCCCGAGAAAACGGATTTTGGAAAGGATCGTCTCACTCTCATCACTAGGAAATGTAAGGGTGATACGATAAGTATCGGATTCTGCGTCGTAAGCGACTTCCTTGTCAAAGCAGGAAAAGGCGTAAAGAATTCGCGAAAGCTCCTTGTTATACGCCTGCACCACCTCGATCAGGGCCGTTTCCCTGCGCGATTCGAGAAGGGCGGATATCCGCTCGGTCAGCCTCTCCGCATCCTCGTCCGGGAAGGGCACTTCGACAGCCGACAGGATGTGCTGAAGCTTCGTGGACATGAAGGCCCGCTTGTTCAGATGATGCCAGAGAAGATACCATTCCCGTTTGACCATCGAATATTCCAGCTTAAAGGGAAAGCCGAGCTGCTCATGAAAGGAACGCCCGTCTTTAACCTGAAACGTGATAGAAAGAGCGTTCCTGTTCATGATAACCCTTCGAAGAAGCCGGAGCATCGGATGGTAGACCTGCTTTTCCACATTTTTGGCCTTCTCTATCAAAGCGCCGGCAAAGTCCAGCTCAGGCTCTTGCTCCAGCATACGCCCGAGCTTTTCCCTGGTTGACGGCATGAAGGCGTCGGATGCGCCGGGGTGCTCCAGCATGTTTTTCAGCCATGCCCTCTCCTGGGCCGTAACGGTGAAGGTGCCGGAATCCTCGAGGCGGGAGATGATTTGGTAATTGAACATTTTCTCAAACAGATTCATAGTAGCTTAGGATCTCCTTCCATTCCTCAATCATTTCGTTACGGAAATAGAGCGGCTCCAGCACTTCGCAGCTGGACCCGAAGCTGCGCAGCCAAGGCTTGATTTCGGTTGTCCCGTTCACCTCGATCTCATAGAGGAACGACGTATCGTCTTCTTCCGTTATCCGTCCCCACTGGCCCTGCAGAAGCACCCGTTCCTTCACAAAATTGCTCTTCGAGTTCTCCGGGTGATAGAACCGGGCTTTGACCGTCACTCGGCGTCCGGTATCGATGAGCCAGCTGTAACGGATTTGCTCCTCCAGGCCTTTTTGCTTAAGAGCGAACAGCTCCTCCGACACCGATTCTCCCTCCTCGATCTGAGTGATTCCCTCCATCCGGTATTTTTTCAAGGTGTGTTTGACGGTACTGCCCAGCAGATACCATCGTCCGTATTGGTGGTCGTAGACGATCTTGATCGGCAGAACCAGCTCTTGTTTGCCTGCCGTCTCCCGCTCGAACAAAGGATTCGTATTCTTGGAGGCGTAGCTTTTATGCGATTTGGGAGAAAAATAAATGAAGCTGACAAGCCGCCGCTCCCGTATCGCTTGAAGCAGGGTATGAAAATGCGCCTCATCCAGAATGCGTGAAGGGTAATGATATTTATATAAAAAGGGCATGACAAAAGGAACAGCGTTATCCGCCTGCAGCAGCGCTTTCTTCAGCACGTCCCTCAGCAAATATCCTTGAACTGAGGGCACCTGGGTGTTGGACATCACATCCGCAAAGTCGTATAAATCGACAAGCTCGTCGTAAGTGAGCTCCTTCAGCAAATCATCCTGGAGACGGTAGCGGTAGGGGCGTCCCCCCGCCTCTCTGCGTATGACCCCGACTTCCTCCAGATACTTGAGATCGGAGCGGAGCGTCTTTTCGTCGGGCAGCGGCAGGTCCGCCGGCATTTGTTCGGTGCACAGGTCCAGCAGCGCCATGGCCGTCATCGGCTCCTGCTGCATCGCCGTAAGGAGCAGGGAAAGCCGGTACGTCTCCGAGTCCTTCAGCGACTTGGCTCTATACAGGAACAGCAGCATAGGATCTGCCGATTCGTAATAATTGAAGCGCAGTGCCTGGGCAAACTCCTTGCTTTGCTCCTGCGGAAGCTGTTGATACATGGTTTGGACAATGGCCTTAAGGCGCCGTATCGTTTTATCATAGGTATGAACGGAAATGCCGAGACGTTCGGCGAATTGCTGCCGGTTGTAGGCGCCACTCGTCAGCACAAGCATGCGCAGAAACTGGATTTCTTTATCGAAGCTTTCTTTGGCCATGAGGGATCCTCCGTTGATGTCAGGCTATTCTATCATTGTAACAGGGGAAGAGGAGGGTGAAAATGGAAAAAATCCGATCGCCATACTTCCGCCGTGTTCATTGACCGCCGAATGAGCGATACTAGGAACAAGAAAAAGACCGGGACCTTAAAAGAGGCGTTCGAACGAGGCGTCCTGGTCTTCCATACTTTTTATATCGGATGGGAGGGACTACAGGATGATCGAGTCCTCTATAAGACAGCAAATCCAGGATGAGCTTAAGCTCATCGAACAGAAGGAGCAGGTACGCATTCTGTTCGCTTGTGAATCCGGCAGCCGCGCGTGGGGCTTTCCGTCCAGGGATAGCGATTATGACGTCCGGTTTCTCTATATCCGGCCTGTCGACTGGTATTTATCTATATTTGATAAAAGAGATGTAATCGAGCGGCCCATCAGCAGCATGCTCGACATCAACGGTTGGGATATCAAGAAGGCATTGAACCTGTTCCGCAAATCGAATCCACCCTTGCTTGAATGGCTTCAATCCCCAATCATTTATTACGAGAGCTATACGATAGCCGAGCAAATCCGCGGCCTTTCGCCGCTCACATTTTCACCTAAGTCCTGCCTGTACCATTACCTCCATATGGCGAAGCGGAATTACCGTGACTATTTGCAGGGAGAGCAGGTGAAGCTCAAAAAATATTTTTACGTGCTTCGCCCGATTCTAGCTTGTCAATGGATTGAGCGGGCAGGGACGATGCCTCCGATGGAATTCGGTTCCTTGGTGAGAGAGCTGATACCGGGGGGCAGCGAGCTGGATAGAGCGATTGAGACATTGGTCGAGCGCAAGACATCCGGAGAGGAGCTGGATCTGGAGCCGAGAATCGGTCCGATCAACTCGTTTTTGGAGCAGCAGATCGGGCATTTTGAGCAATCGGCTAGAGAGATGAGCGATGCGGCGGCAGAAAGGGATCAGCAGCTGGATGACCTGTTCCGGGCCGCTTTGAAGGAAGTTTGGGGAGTCGCCGGGCAGGAGCATAGCGGCTGAAGGGATATTACGAAAGGATGGGAAGAGGATCATCCGCTAATGGGGCCATAGCGCCAAAGTGACGGGTGACTCTTCCCTTTCTGCTCACGGAAGGTGAATATTCTACATATAAATGTGAATTTACGACATTGCGATTGAAAGCGCATACAAATATAGTGAAGAGGAGTGCGGCTTTTAGCGATAACCCGCTTGCCCATTTGATCAAAGAAGGGATGGATATTGTGCCTAAAAAGAAGTTTGTATTGCCATTCGTTTGCGCGTGTATGCTGGCTTTTCCCGTTGGAATGGTACCGGCCCTGTCGGCTCATGCTGAGACTGCGAGTTCGGCCGGCGAGGTCCAAGCCGTATACGTTGCCACCCCGTCGGAGCTTAACGCCGCTATCGCCGGTGCTGTAGAAGGAACGGTGATCGTTCTTGCGGACGGAACGTACGCGGATACGGCTTTTCCCATTGCGGGGAAAAGCGGAAGCGAATCGAAGCCTATCGTGATCCGGGCGGCCCACCAAGGACAAGCTGTCATAGCGGGCAGCAGTTACTTTAATGTAGACAAGTCTTCTTATGTAACGATTCAAGGATTAAAGTTTATTCAAGACGCCACAACGATTCCCGCCGCCGTCAGACTGACGAATTCCGATCATATTCGTCTGACGCGGAATACTTTCGCCTTGACTCAGCCGTATAACAAGAACGGATACAAGTGGGTTTCGCTGGAAGGGGCGAGCAGCCATCATAACCGCATCGATCATAATGAATTCGGACCCCGGTCCGATCTGGGTCAGATGATCGCCTTTCAAGGCAGCGTCATGTCCAAGTATGATGTCATCGAATACAACTATTTCCACGATTCGCTGGCTCAGCCTGTGAACGGGGGCGAGACGATTCGTGCAGGCCTGTCCGGCTTATCCATGACGGAGGGCTTCGCTACGATACAGTACAATGTATTCGATAATGTCGACAGCGACGATGAAATTGTTTCGGTGAAAAGCTCCGGCAACACGGTTCGATACAACACATTTCTGAACAGCAAGGGGCAGGTGACCTCGCGTCATGGAATGAATAACAGCTTCTACGGCAACTATTTTCGTGGGGATGGGGTTAAGGCCGGAGTAGGAGGGTTTCGGATTTATGGCAATGACCATAAAATTTATAACAACTACATGCAGAATTTGACCCATTTTCCTATCGATATCGATTCCGGCGATTTCGACGCCGGGCCGGATGGAAGCAGCTATACGAGCGGAGATTTGTCCAAGCATTGGCGGGTGTACCGTGCACTCGTAGTTAACAATACCATCGTGGACAGCGCCAACGGCATTACGATCGGAAGAAAATACGATAAGGACAAGCCTCCCGTGGACAGCCGGGTTGCCAATAATATCGTAAGAAATTCGAAGGGCACGCTGTACAACGAAAGATTGAAATCCAACACGGTGTTTGAAGGCAATATCGGCTTCGGAGCCGTCCTAAGCAATGAACCTCACACGCCGAACGAGATTCTGAATATCGATCCGGCGCTCACGGAAGCGGACGGGCTGTGGAAGCTCTCTTCCTCCAGCCCGGCGATAGGGGCAGCCGCAGGCGGCTATCCGTTCGTCACGGACGACTTTGACGGGCAGCCCCGGGAAGCTTATGACGTGGGAGCCGATGAGTATTCCGCCGCGCCGGTTGTACGCAAAGCACTCACTCCGGCCGACGTAGGTCCCTATGCTATGACAATCGCTCACGCAGAGGGAAGAGGAACGAACGGCTGGTATACGACCGACGTTACGGTGGCGTTAAATGTCCCGGATGCCGATTATGGTGCTGTGTCGACTATGTACCGCATCGACTCTCAGGCAGACTGGGCGCCCTATACGACTCCCATAGTCCTGAAGGAGGAAGGGAAGCATACGCTGTATTACCGTTCCGTCGATGCCGCCGGCAATGAAGAGCCGGTCAAATCTTTGGCTATCCCTATAGATAAGTCAGCACCGGTCTATCAGCTCTCAGTCAACGGTACGCCTGTACCGAGTACGGCGTCGTTTCCCGACGACCAGCCGGTATTGACGCTGAAGCTGCAGGTTCAGGACGCCTTATCCGGCTTGGCGAAGCAGTCCTTCACGGTAACCGGTGTAACCTATGAATCGCAGGGGGTTATCGATTTCGCCGGGTTATGGGGTGAGCAAAGCGTTAAGGTCCGTGTCGAGGACTTGGCAGGAAATCGCCGGGAGGATGCCGTAACGTTCAGGCTTGCACCGACCTTGTCGACATTAACGGCGAAGCTGGAGCGGTATGAGGCTTCAGCGGAGCTGGAGAATCCCCTGGCGGGGCAGCTGCGGAACGCTTTGAAGCAGGCGCAGCATCACAAGGATAAGGGATCGGCGAAGCAGGCTGTCAAGTTTCTGGAAGAGATGCTGAAGCATATGGACAGTAAAGCACTGGCAGGGCATATTTCCGTGCCCGCTAAACAGGATCTGACGAGCTATGTGGAAGCATTGAGAGCAGAATGGTCTAAGTAAGGGTTTATGAGCTGCGTGAGGGATATCTCCTTGCGCAGCTTTTTTGCCCTCATAGCGTTATAAGTTTTCCAAGGGCATAGGATGAAGCGGAGCGGGCGCGAGTTAGATCGTTATACTTAAATTTTACCATTTCTTTTCGATTGGAATCGGTATAATAAGAATCATCAGATTTGTCAAGACAAATTCAAGGTTAAGTTATGTAAGGAAGTGAAGTAAATGCATCAGCAAAAGTCGGAAATCAGCCTGAGCAAATTTATGACGAGGCTGCTTCGGCATACGCCGGAGAGCCATGGCCTGACGCTGGATCCGGAGGACGGCTCGTGTCCGTTCGATCAACTGGTTGCGGTCATTCAAGCAGAGCCCCGCTGGAGACGGGTAACGGCAGAGGACATAAGAACGGTAGTAGCCAATTCGGATAAACAGCGGTTCGAAATCCGCGGCGACCGGATCAGAGCCAGATACGGCCACAGTCACGATAAGGTTCAATATACTCCCGGCACACCACCTGCTGTACTATATCACGGAACGAATACGGAAGCCTTGCCTTCCATTCTGCGTGAAGGACTCCGTCCGATGAACCGGAAGTATGTTCATTTGTCGGAGGGAACCCATTTTGCGGCTATGGCCGGTAGCCGCCGAGGGGAGCTTGTCATGCTGACGATAGATACGGGCAAGGCGGAGTCTGAGGGTGTCGCATTTTATTATGCCGGCAATGAAGTATGGCTTGCGGAAGCTGTGCCGGCTTCATGCTGTACGGTTCTCGACGGCAAGGATAGGGAGGGATAGACATGAATGAGAACATGATTGATATAGGTGTCAATCTGCTGCACCGTTCCTTCCAAGAGGATCGGGAGCAGGTGGTTGAGCGGGCCGCACAGGCCGGGGTGTCGCCGTTGATTATTACCGGCACGAGCCTCCGCAGCAGCCAGCAGGCTGCAAGCTATGCCGTACGGTTTCCGGGACAACTGTACACTACGGCGGGCGTCCACCCTCATGATGCCAAAAGCTGCAGCGAATCGACCCTTCGTGATTTGAAGAAGCTTGCGGCGCTGCCGCATGTTGTGGCCATTGGGGAGTGCGGTCTGGACTACAACCGGGATTTCTCCCCGCGCGATGTACAGAAGCGCTGGTTCGAGGAGCAGGCTGCTCTGGCTTGTGAGCTGCAGATGCCGCTGTTTCTGCATGAGCGGGAGGCTCATCACGATTTTGCAGCGATACTTAAGCAATTCCGCGGCCGGCTGGGCAAGGCGGTGGTGCACTGTTTTACCGGCAGCTCCTACGAGCTTCGGACCTACTTGAATATGGGGTTCCACATCGGTATTACCGGTTGGATCTGCGATGAACGGCGGGGCAAGCATCTGCGCGAGCTGGTCAAATCCATTCCTCTTGATCGCTTGATGCTTGAGACGGACGCCCCTTTCCTTACCCCAAGGGATATGGAGCCTAAGCCGGCAAACGGGCGCAACGAGCCGGCATTTCTTCCGCATGTGGTGAAGGCGGTATCGGATTGCATCGGGCGAAGCCCGGAGGAAGTGGCTCAGGCGACGACGCAGACGGCCAGGCTGTTTTTTGGTCTCTAGGGGGAGGCGGGCTTTGATCCAATAGGAAGACATGGTAAGATTAAACTTGATGTTTTCTCTGAAAAGCCGGATAATTAACCAATGGATAAAAATGATCAAAGGGGCATTGCCACATGAACTCATTGGACACAAATTTAGAAAAATACGCGGATCTTCTAGTCAAAATCGGGGTCAATATTCAACCGGGACAAGTGTTGATGATTGAATCTCCGCTTGAGGTCGCACCGTTAACCCGTTATATCGTCAAAAAAGCATACGAGGCCGGAGCCAAGTACGTTCAAGTCAATTGGGACGATGAAGCGGTGACACGCACTCGCTTCGAATATGCGCCGGAGGAATCGTTCGGCTTCTACCCGGAATGGGCGGCGAAAATGATGGAGCAGCTGGCCGAAAGCGGCGGGGCGCTGTTGAATATTAAAGTACCGAATCCGGATTTGTACAAGGGCATCGATTCGCACAAAGTATCGACCGCTACGAAAGCGGCTTCCGTTGCACGGCAAAAATTCCAGAGCTACGTTCGGAACAAAGCGTTCAGCTGGTGCCTGGTCAAGGCACCGACCCAAGCATGGGCGGCCAAGGTATTCTCCGACCTTCCGGAAGACGAGCAGGTGAACGCTATGTGGGAGACCCTGTTCAAGATCAACCGGGTAGATCAGGAGGATCCTGTAGCGGCTTGGCGCGAGCATATCGAGAAGCTCAAACGCATGAGAGAGCGCTTGAATAACAAGAAGTACAAGCGGCTTCACTATAAAGCCCCGGGAACCGATCTATCGGTAGAGCTGCCCGAAGGCCACCTGTGGTTCGGCGGCGAGAGCCTCAACGATCAAGGGGTTGCCTTCGTAGCGAACATGCCGACGGAGGAAGTGTACACGCTGCCGAAGCGGGATGGAGTTAACGGTACGGTGAGCAGCACGAAGCCGCTGAATTTGAACGGCAGATTGGTCGACCGGTTTTCATTCCGTTTTGAGAACGGCAGAGTCGTTGACTATACCGCGGAGGTTGGTTTGGAATATCTCAAGGATTTGCTTGGTACCGATGAAGGGGCCAACTACTTGGGCGAGGTTGCGCTCGTTCCTTTTGACTCTCCGATCTCCAATTTGAACCGAATCTTTTACAATACAGGTGTCGATGAGAACGCCTCCTGTCATTTTGCGCTAGGAAGCGCCTATCCGTTCACCCTGGAAAACGGCACGAAGCTGTCCAAAGAAGAATTGCTGCAACGCGGGGCTAACGTCAGCCTGACGCATGTCGATTTTATGATCGGCTGTGCGGAGCTGGAGATTGACGGGGAGCTTGCCGACGGTACGGTAGAGCCTGTATTCAGAAAAGGCAACTGGGCGTTGTAAGCTGCACAAAAACCCTTGTTTATCTAGGGAGTTGTTGAGAAACCGAGTTTTGCGTGAACTTTGCTACATACGGAGGTGGGGTATGCCTCGGAGGAGTTTACGTCCGCCTTTGAAACCCGTGAAAATACCGCTAAATCTAATCACATTTCACGGGTTTCAACAGCTATGGGCTTTGTGTAGCAAAGCCTGCTTCGGAAGCCTGGCTGGAGGGGCATAACCCACCGGAGTATATCGGCATAGTTCAAGCTCTATAGGCTTCTCAACAACCAGACCCTTGTTCAGCAAGGGTTTTTGTACTAAATAAGTAAGAGGTGAAACGCACGATGGCTGCCAAAACGAACGCGAGCCGTATCCTGGATAAGCTCGGGCTCGCCTACACGCTGCATGAATACGAATGGGACGAGGACGATCTCGCCGCGTCGACAGTTGCGAAGAAGGTGGGCCTCCCCTGCGAGCAGCTGTACAAGACCCTGGTGCTGCGCGGTGATAAGACAGGCGTGGTAATGGCTTGCATTCCGGGAGACAAGGAGCTCGATTTGAAGGCGCTGGCCTCCGCAAGCGGGAACAAAAAGGTCGAGATGGTGCCTGTCAAAGATATCATGACGCTGACCGGTTACATTCGCGGCGGGGTTTCCCCTTTGGGGGTCAAGAAGAAATATCCTTTGTATATCGATCGGTCTGTCGTGTCGAAAGATCCGGTAAGCATCAGCGCAGGGCGCCGCGGGCTGCAAATGTTCATAAAGGGAACCGATTTGGTCGAAGCTTGCGAGGGCATTTTATCGGAGCTTACGCACTAGATCCTGCTTCCAATACAGACTGCCCCGTTTAAGTCTTGGGCGGTCTTTTTTGCTATTTATAGCTTGTACCTATAAAGAAAATCTGATTTATCTATTTTACAAACTAAGCTAACCCCTTCATACTATAGAGTAAAGGTTGATTTCCATTTTATTGAAATGAGGCGATGACCTGTGGGAACCATGTATGCTTCTCTTCTCCCCGAGCATGAGGCGTTTATTAAAAAGCAGCATATTTTCTTTGTCGGCTCCGCTCCGTTAAACGCTGACGGCCATGTTAATATTTCCCCCAAAGGGCATGATGTGCTGCGGATATTGTCTCCTACGGAGGTTGCCTATCTGGATTTGACGGGCAGCGGGAATGAAACCAGCGCTCACCTGCTCGATAACGGCAGAATAACCTTGATGTTCGTTGCCTTTGAAGGGGCGCCTATGATCCTGCGTCTGTATGGCCGCGGAAGGGTAATTTTGCCTGACACGCCGGAGTGGGATCCATTGATGGAGCGCTTCGACCCGCTGCCGGGCGCACGGCAAATCATCCATGCGGAGCTTCACGCAGTCAAAACCTCCTGCGGCTTCAGCGTGCCGTTCTTCGATTATACAGGGGAGCGCGAAACGCTGAAAAAGTGGGCGGAGCAAAAGGGGGAACAGGGACTTATCGCTTATCGCCAACAAAAAAATGCCGCCAGCATGGACGGAATCATAACTCCTTTGGGGCATAGCTTTCATAAATAAGCGTGAAAAGACGCAAAAAAAGGGGATAGGACGGGGCGTACCGCCCTTAACTGCGGACGATGGACTGCTGCGCCCGGGATGTACAGGGCTCTTCCGACAGCGCATCAAGCGTAATCGGCAAGTCCCTGTTTTTGATCTCGGCGCGGAGCAGTACAAGAAATTCTTCGTCAAGCTGAAGCCGGACGGCTTCCAAATAGCAAAAAATTAACTCCTTGTCTCTAAGCGTTGGATACATTGCGATGCTTCTCCTTTTACATCATAGGCCTGCAAATGGATTTCGCTGTGTACGGAATCGGCAATATGCTTGAATTTGTAGGCTCTCCGCATAATTTCTCTCGACATTTCCTGAAGGAGCTGCTCGTTGGACAAGGAATCCAGAATCGACTGGATTTGCTCCTTGTTATTAAACAGCACCGTCTGGATGGCAAGAGTCAGGCACTCCTCGTCATGGAAAGCGGCACTGGAAACAGGTCGATGAACTTCGAAAAAATTATTCATGAAATCCCCACAATTACCATTTTTATACTTTCAATTATAGTATAATAAGGTCATCAGATCAGCGCAAAATGTTTGCACGAGTATACATTCTTTTTTGCATTTTCGTCAAAAAAACGGTTCTAATAGGAAAAGAGACTGCATACCTGGAAGGGTCCATAATATACAATCTCTTTACGATTTGGTAAAATAATGAAAAATAGCGCGAATTAAATCCAAGGGCCGTAAGCACCGATTTTTCTTATGTAGTCGCTGGCTGATTGAGTAAATAATTTCATGACGGCTTGTCCTTCTGCAGCGGACAGAGACTTCGCTTCGAACCAATTGGCATCCTTAAACAGGTTCAAGACGTCTTGGGTGTCCATCTGTTTCAACGAGCGTACAACTTGATGCAATCCAGGAGAGTAAGTTACTGCTTGCATGCTGATCACCTCGCTTCCGACAATTATTTACAATTATTACAGGTTTATTATATCACAAAAAATTACAAATCAAGGGGAATTTTGGTGATTTATAAATTTTTTTTTCGATTGGTCGTTGTTTTGTTTCTTCTCATTCATTTATGGTTTGTCTATATCACCTTTCAGTACCCGTATTTGGGGATTACCTTAAAGAAGGGCATGCATGGAGAATGGGTCGTCGCTAAGCTGGAAACGGAAAGCGCCAGTCTGGAAATGAATATACAGGTTGGAGATGTCGTCAATCGAATCGATGGAAGACCCGCATACGAGCATCCTACGGTCAAAAAATGGAGATCGGTGGAGCAGGCGAGGACGCTGGAGCTGGAACGGAAAGGGGAGCCCTTGACCGTTGAGCTCAGCAAGGGGAATGCTGCCAATCCCCCGATTATATTGCCGATTCTGGTCGAGCTTCTTTGTCTCTCCTTGGCTGGTATGCTCTACTGGAAGACGAGGCATTCCCGGTCGGCACGATTCCTGTCGATTGTGTTTCTAAATATCGGCTTCATCTTTGCCAGTCTCGGTGCATCGCAAAGAGGAGATACGCTGGGTAAAGTAGCCATGAGCTCGCTTATGATGCTGCTTCCCGTCGTTTTTTTGCATTTTTTGTTCGTATTTCTAAAGGAGAAGGGAGAAATCCAATTTCCTTTCCGATTTCTGCGATATTTGTACGGTACTTTCGCAATCTTGCTGCTGCCTGTATTGACCTTCAGCACACCGAGATCATTCCTGTTCTATCAATACAGCATTCAGTTCGTTATCACGTTCTTTTTGTTCGGCTTGCTGCTTAACTTCTTTTTTCTTGCCTATGTGTCTGTCAAATTTCGCAACGAGGTCTCCTACTTATCTACGATTATCCGAACGGTTTGGTGGGCGCTTGCCATCTCCTTCTTTCCGTTTGCCTTCTTGTCGTTCGTCCCTCAGCTAATGGGAGAAGACGGGATCAGCTCGCTCTATACCTCATGGTTCGTACTGTTCTTCCCTATAGCCTTCTCGTACTTGATAATGTCCAAGCAACTATACGATATTGATCTGGTCCTGCGCCGCTTCGTCTTTACGACGGTCATTTCCATAGTCCCGGCCTGTGCCATTGTATTGCTGACAGCCGTCATTTTTCGGCAGGCGGTAACGGTGCAGCACCTGCTGCTCAGCTTTATTTTTATCTTAATGCTGCTCTCCTTCGTCATGTATTCACTTGAATATTTCGCTACAAAGCTGGAGGCGGTGATGTTCCCCAGGAAATACCACCTGCAAAACGCGCTCAAAAAAATCGCTGTCAATCTGCAATCGATCTCCAGCTTCCGCGAGCTGAAAGATATCATTCTGGTAGATATCGTGAATACGCTGCAGGTGTTTGGAGCCGCCATCGTGTTCAAATATAAGGACCGGATGGAGACGGTTCTGGAGGGGGATATCGAGCTTTCTGAGGTGGAATGGCTGACCTCATCGGAAATGGAGCACCCGTTCCTTCGGCGCTTTGAAATCAACCGCCATGAGGAATATACCAGCTATTTGATTATCGCCAGGAAAAGGACCAATACGTTTCTCGGCATGGAAGAGATCCAGTGGCTGAATCTGATCATCTCGTATCTGGCCGTGAGCCTGGAAAATATGCATTTGATCAGCAAGCTGCATATGAGGCTTCAGCGGTTGGCCGCACAAATCCCTAACGAGGATGCCTCACAGGATTTCATCTGGTTCCGGAAGCTGATGTTCGAGCTTCAGGAGGCCGAGCGCAAGCGCATTGCAACCGATCTGCACGACACGACGCTGCAGGATTTGTTCTTCCTCAAGAAACGGTTCAGCTCGATAGTGGACAAGCTTAATTTTTCCAAGGAAGACATGGAGCGGATGAGGAACATCATCGACTATGTGGAAATCATTAATACGAATCTCCGCCAAAGCTGCTTCGAGCTGCATCCGCATCTGCTGTATGAAATCGGACTGATTCGAACGATACAAAAGGTGATTGACAATGAAAGCTCTCTCTGTCCGTTCCGGCTGGAATTTATCGCCAAGGGCGCCGAGCAGATTGAAGCGTGGGATATGGATTCGAAGCGCCATTTTTTCCGCATCATTCAGGAGCTGCTGAACAATGCGAAGAAGCATTCGCAGGCATCCCGGGTCAGCATAGCGATAACACAGGAGAACGACCGCATTCTGTTGACGTATGAAGATGACGGCGTCGGCTTTACTGTATATAAGGTAAATGAGGCGGAGCTGGAGATTGGAGCATCCGGCACGGGCATGGAGCAAATGAAGAGCCGCGTGCTGTATTTGGATGGGCAGATGGACTTCAGGACAGGCAGGGGGAAAGGGCTGCAAATATGGATTTCCGTACCATTAAAGGAGGTGCTGACCGCATGAACGGCTCAATGAGAGCACTTGTTGTTGATGATCATCCGGTAATGGCAAATGCAACCAAAGGAATTCTCGAGCGAATCGACGGGATTGAAGTTATTGGAACGGCAGGCAGCGGGGCCGCATGCCTGGACTTTGTAGATACGCATCGCCCCGACATCGTGCTGCTCGATTACCATTTACCCGATAAGTTCGGCAGCATTGTCGCGAAGGAGATCAAGGGCCGTTATCCGGAGACGCATATCATCATTTTTACCGGAATTGATGTGGCGGATATGTATAATCATTTGCTTGAAATCGGGGTTAGCGGCATTATTTCCAAGGAATCCAGCGAGTGCGTCGTTCAGCATATGGTGAGATGCGTTATGGATCATTACACGGTTTTGCCGTTATCGCTGTACCACAATATGAGGCTGATGACGGGACTGCCTGCGCAGGAGGTCGTACTGACGGAGGACGAAGTGCAAATCATGTCCATGCTGGTCAAAGGAGCGACGCACGAGCAGATTGCGGGTGAAATCTATGTGAGCAAACGATCGGTAGACAATTATTTGAAAAAAATTTACGGCAAGCTGGGAGTCAAGTCCAAGGTTCAAGCATTGGAGCAGTTCGTGCAGAGCAAATATTATACGGATTCGAACAGGGGGGAGTAGCTTGAATCGGGAAATACAAGACGAGATGGAAGCCATGGTTGATCGCGCCATTCATGCCGAGGATTTGAACGGATGGATGAAATCGTTTATAGCAGCAAGAGCCGAGGGGGACAGCATCTGGTCCGAGTTGACGGAGAGCACCCATGGAATGCTGGGAGGTCGATCGCCTCATATCATCAAGGCAGCCGCCTTGACAGAGCTTGTGATGCTGACGCTGGATATCGTGGATGATCTGCAGGATCGGGATAAAGGGCATCGGATATGGATGACCTGCCCGGAGGCTTACACCTTGAATGCGGTGCTTGCTTTTCTCATGATGTTTATGGGCGAAGCCGGGCAGCTTCAATGGCAAACAGGCCGTACGATGACGCCGTTTCTTCCTGAGATCAGCCAATGGGTTCTCTCGGCGGTCAACGGACAGCAGAAGGACTTGAATCCGCATGCCCATATCGCCGATGAGGCGGACTATTTCAAGATGGTACAGCTTAAGTCCGGGTCGCTGATCCAGCTGGCTTGTTATCTGGGCTACTCCTTGGCCGAGTCCTCATCCGCCGGGCTTACCGGACAGATCGACGAGCTTGCCGCCTGCCTGGGAGTCGTAGCTCAAATCGAAAACGATGTGAGAAATTTGGAGCAGCTCGGACCCGGCAACGATATATTGCAGAAAAAAAGAACGCTGCCCATCTTGTACATGCTCTCGCAAGAACAAGACGGCTTCCCCGAGCTGGCTCAATACTATGACGGAAGGCTGGGGGCGGAGGACTTTATCCGGCAGCACAAGCAGGCTTGTCTTCAAGCAATCGCCGATTCGGGCTGTCTGGAGTATGCAAAAATCATACAAGCCTTGTACTATGATAAGGCGGAGCAGCTGTTTGAAGCGATGCCGGGTCCGCCTTATTGGAAGGAGCGTTTCCGGCGGGTGACGTTAGACCGGTACGCTACGGCTTCCTTAAGAAATAACGGTTGACAATTGCAATCATTTAGAAGTAGTATAGTGACGACAAGATGATAATTGTGTAGGAGACACGGAGACATACACATGGATTGCTTAATGGATAGGATTAAGCAGTTTATGTGTTTTTTTGCGTTAACCCCCAATTCTGACGTCTACAAAGACGGGAAAGGAATCAAACTTATGCTTAACGAGAAACCGATTATTATTGCTCATCGCGGGGCCAAAGGGCACGCACCCGAAAATACGCTTGGTGCATTCCGGCTGGGAGTGGAGCAGGGCTGTGAAGCCATCGAGCTCGATGTCCACTTGTCCGCTGATGGAGAAATCATCGTATGTCACGATGAAACGCTCAACCGTACGACGAACGGGACAGGGAAGATCATTGACAAGACATTGGCAGAGATTCAGGCATTGGATGCTGGCTCCTGGCACTCCGAGGCATACCGGGGGGAGAAGGTTCCTACGTTAGGTGAAGTATTCGATCTTGTTCCCGATTCGATTATGATTAACGTGGAAGTCAAAAACAGCTACGACGGAAGGATGGACCGCAAGCTTGTCGAGTTTCTACGGGAGCGCAGCTTGTTCGACCGTGTGGTCGTATCTTCCTTCGATCATAAATGCTTGTGCGCAATCAAACGTTTGGAGCCTAAGGTTAAAATCGGCCTGCTGTATCAGCTGAGATTGGCTGACGCTGCAGCCTATGCCAAAACGCTGGGAGTCGATGTGTATTCCCTTCATCCGGACTACCGGATCGTGGACAAAGAGGATGTTGAGAAGGCGGATCGGGCAGGCATTCAGGTTTATCCTTATACGGCCAACGATGAGAAGGATCTTCGAGCGCTGATGGATTTGGGCGTTTCCGGCATCATTACCGACTTCCCTGATCGTTTGAAGGAGCTTCGCTCCTCGAGGGCTCATGCTTAGCTAACCGGTAACGCGAAATAAGACATAACGAGACGGAAAGTCCATGAACCTTGCAGTTGTATGCAGACTGCCCGGCCGATGCGTTTGCATCAGGGCTTGGAACGCGGTACACTACAACTAAAACAAGGGAGTATGGATATGCCGCAGCTTATCGTTAGAGGTATTACAGCCGAGCAAATGTGTAAAATCAGTACATCTTTGGTGGAGGAGCTAGCTGCCGTCTGCGAATGCGGAACGGATAACTTTACGATCGACTGTCTTCATACCACATCCGTCTATAATGGAAGTCTTGTAGACACCTATCCGTTTATCGAGGTCGCCTGGTTCGAACGGGGACTTCAGGTAAGAGACCGCTTTGCCAAGGCGGTTGCCGATCATGTCAGAGCGCTCGGGATTCCTGAGGTGGAAATAGCGTTTACGACCTATCGGGAGGATAGCTACTACCTGAACGGAGAACGCTGCTTCGATAAGGCGGAATAATGCTTTGACAGATAGGAATATAACATTTCATAGAATCGTTCGTTCTTTACAAGGTGCCGTCGCTTCATGCGTTCGGCACCTTGCTGTATGATATGGACAGAAAAAACCTTCCAGCAGGCTAGTCCGCAGCGCAACATTCGGGATGCTCCTTGCGTATGAGTAGTTATCCAGTAATTACCATATGGAGAAGGTGGTTTTATGCTTCGCAGGGCTTTAGCTCGGATAGCTCGTTATCCATATGCCTTGGCTTTTATCGTAATCATCGGGATCCTTGTATTTATTTTCACGGGAATAAGCCGATCGGAGCCGGACTTGCCAGAGGTTTCGACAGCTCAAGATCCGGCATCGCTTCCCGTTTCAAGTCAATCCGCTTCGGGAGATTTTGGCCTTGCTATGCCATCGGATAACCCTCTCGATGCACAGCCTCCTGGCGGCAATGCCCGCTTGTCCTCTATGTTTGCCTCCTGTCCGCCGGAACTCACATGGTTCCCGCAGGCTTTCGCGGCGTCCGGCTTCACTCCTGCAGAGCAGCCCGCCCGCCAAAGGCTGGAGAGTATCAAGCAAATATCGGTCGGCCATGTCTTCGATGGGGCCGGTTACGGCAGCGAATACGGGGTCTCGTATGCGTTGAAGGAGGACGGAACGGTATACCGCTGGGGCGTGACGGACTGGAGCCGCCAAAGCAGGCCAAGTGCTTTTCCGCAGAAGGTAAACGGCCTGCCTGGTTCTGATTCCGTGATGCAATTGGAAGGGCGCTTTGCTTTATTGCAGAGCGGCGATGTCTATGACTTAAATGCCGAGAACGGGGCGAAGCAAATTGAACATTTGCCGAAAGCCGCATCTATAGCGCAGGCGGAGGATTCTTCGGTTTACATTGTTGGCCGGGACGGAAGCCTTCAGCTCTATTCTCTGTTCGGGCCGGAAAGTATTCCGGCCATTAAACAGGTAAGCGGACTGGATGCCATCCGTTCTATTAAGGCAAGTCCGTTTATGACATTGGCGCTGGATGCGGACGGGAAGCTGCTGCTGCTTCAGAGCCCCTTCGGGAGCTACCAGAATGATCCAGCCTCCCGGCAGCTAGAGCTGCCGGATGGAGCGAGAGCTGTGCGGCTCGAAGCAGCGATGTCAAGTGACTACCCCGGCTTCGTATTATCGGACCAAGGGAATTGGTTCCTCGTGAGTGCCGAAGGAAAGCTGGAGGCCGTACCCGGAACGCAAGAAACAGTGCGAATGACCGCCTCACAAAAAACGGTGTTAGCAATGAAAGAAGACGGTACGGTCTGGGCTTGGGGGGAAAGCTCGAATCTGTTTCCGACAGATACGAAACGGGTGGGGCCTGATCAACCGCGGCCGATCGCAGGATTGACCAATATCCGGGCAATCGCGGCAGGTACAGATCATTTGCTGGCATTGACGGGCGACGGCTACGTGCTGACGATGGGCTCCAATATGTACGGCCAGCTTGGCAGGCTGCCTATCTATGCCGCTGATCCGCAGCCGCTCGGCTCCTGGCCCGGAGCAGAAGCCCTGTTCGCCTTTGAAAACAGGCTGATGGCCGTCATCGGCGGGGATCTATGGGCTTTATCCTATAATAGAACAGCCCAGCCGGTCGTACTTGGTCAAAAGGTCCATAAGGCCTTTGCGGCACTGGGGCATTTTGCGGCTTTGACCGAAGACGGGAGGCTGCTCGTCGCTGACCCGGAGGAAACCAAGCCTTGCCGGCTGCTGCAGGTGAACGGATCTATTATGGATGCAGCCGCCGCGGCCAATGGGATTCTGTTAGCGATGACGGACGGCCATCTGGTTCATCTGGAGGGCAATACGCGTGAGCTGAGCCCAGGGAGGGAGCTCAGCTTGCATCCGAAGCCGAAAGGAAAAGCGGTTCGTGTGTTCGGCGAACCCGTCCCGTTTGTTTTGACGGATCAAGGGGAGCTGTATTCCTTTCAGCGGACCGAGAACGGGACCATGATGCTGGAGCTAGTGGATACGCCGTCGCCGGTTAAGGAATGGTCGCCGATTCATTACGATTATTCGGAGGGTATCGGATTCAGAGGCAAGCTGCTGGATGCAGCGAATCAAGTGATTGAGGTGGAGATCAAGCTGAATCACCGCTTCGACGAGCAGGGGCAGACGGCAGAGGTCTCGCTCCGCCTGACAGGCCGGCAAGCTTCCGGCTTAACCGGTGGTGCCGAGCTGGGCCAGGACGGACGAATCTATGAGCAGGGGAGCCATGTGCCGATAGACACTCATCTGCCGCCGGGCGTTCAGCTTCGTGCGTCAACTTCCTTGTACCACCACTTCATCGAAGGGAGATCCTATTTTTACCATTTCTTTGCAGCCAAGGATGGGAGCTTGTACTGGCTGGGAGACTGGCCGGATGCCGGAGCCGAGATGTCGCCGGGGGTTGTGGTTTTGCCGTGATTGCAAAAGAGGACAGCCGATTTGGCTGCCCTTCTTAGGTTGTCGAGAAACCCGAAAATCTGAAAAACGGCTATGATACCCCGGTGGGGCATCCCCCTCCGGCCGCTGTTGTTCTCGGAAAAATTTGATTATATTCGCTTACGACGGTTATTTTCCGAGAACAAAGGCGGACGCTATCGCTCCTCCAGGGGATACCCCACCTATCACCTTCGCATTTTTCATTACGGTAGGATTTCTCAAAAACCTGAGGACAGCCGGCAAGGCTGTCCTCTTTTGCATATCCTAGATTTTCATCGTATCGACGTAGTTCGGGCTTCCGCTGATAAGCCAGTTGCGGTGGCGAATAGCGGTTTCATCCTGCTCCGGCTCGCCGTATGGCCAAGTTTCCCCGTTTGCCTCCACATATTCCTTGATGAGCATCAACAGCGCGGCGCTCCATTGGCGTGCGCCTTTAACTCCCGGAACGAGAGGGTAGTATTTGTCATAGGCCGCACGAATCAGCGCATGCGCGACTTCCTGAAGGACGCTCGGGATGTCGGCCTTCTCCAGCTTGGCCGCCAGCAACTCCGGCAGCTCCGCCTCATCATTCGATGCATGGCTTTCGTACTCGAATTCGGTAATGACGCCCTGCTCCTTGGCCATCCACAGCTTCATCCGATTGAGTGCAGGCTTGAACGCCGCAGGCACGGAGACCGTTAATTCCGGCTCCGGGTTGTCCAGATTGATGACGAACGATTCGTCAAATTTGTTTAATTTGGCATTGCCGCGCACTCCGAGCCAGCGAAGGGCAAGCAGGGCGTGGGTTCTTACCTTGCCGTCGATTTCCTCGTTGCGGCATACCCTGCGGAGCAGCTTCTCGCTTCGCGGATCCGGCAGCATACAGAGCAGCCTCACCCCTGTCAGAACCGCTTCCGGGTCATCAAGCCAGGTTTGGATATGCTCATAGATCTTATCGATCGACTCCTCAAGAATCCAGTCGAGCTCGATCCGGCGTGCGGCATATTCTCCAAGGTTCAGCATGCCTTGCTCTTGAAGCGTTTCCAGACCATGCTTGCTTACCAGCTCTTCATGCGCCTTCTTCAAGTCCTCGCCCATTTGGGTGAACAGCTCTTGATCTGACGGGCTGACACCCTTCATTTGGGAGATCAGCAGGATCCATTCACCCATGGCTCCCGGATTTTGCTGCCATAACATCATCGCGAATGTAATCAAATCGCGGTCGAATTCCAGAATTTCATGATGCAGCGCGTAGCGCGCCAGCATCGTTTGCGCGTCGTGTTCCTTTCGCATGAGGCTCAGAGCCAGGATCAGGCCATTCCAAGCATTACCGTTCGCCCGGTCCTCCAGAATGGCACGGTAAAAACAAAACGCGGCGACGCCGTATGATTCCGCTTGCAAGTAATGACGGCCCAATCCGCCGATATTTTCTTGTTGACTCATTTCTTCTACCCCCATGACAAAATTGGCTATAGTAGAAGTATACCTTATCTGGCGGATTGTTTAAAATTATTTTTCGGACAGGTGGTGGCGATTGGTGAGAGAAGGATTATCGGCGAATGGAACAAAAGCATAAAACGGCACCGCAATCTACCCGATTCCTAGCAGGACAACCGATAGCGCCAGCATCAGCAGTGCGTTCAGTGCCATGATCGGTTTATGCTTTGCCCGTATCAGATGAGCATGAACTGCGCCAAGCATCAAGATGATGAACAGGATGGCAGCATACTTGGCGATGCCCGGAATCCATAGAGCAGCGAGCATGCTCACTGCTCCCAGCAGCTCCGCCATGCCGATGACGCTCATCAGCCACATGGGATAACGGTATTCGCGCCAATGTCTGACCATGGAGGCGGTTCGGACGAATTTTATGACGGAGGATAGTACAAACATACTTGCCAAAACGAATTGAATCATGACGGCAATCTGGTGCACAGGGCTCACTCTCCTTTTTTATCACACTACATGGCCCACAATACGGGGCTAATTTGGTCCTAAAGCTCTTGCATAAAATCATAATTTGTACAATGCTAATAATCAGTAGTCCAGACTACAGTAAAGCCGAAAAGGGAGGGAACAGGACTGGACAAGGTGAAATATTTATCGAGAATTCACTGGCTGAGCGGCTTGGATAGGGAAGAGCTGGAGCTTCTGGAGCCTGCGGCACCATTAAATAAGATAAAGAAGGGAACCGTCATCCTATCTCCGCTCATGGAGCAGAAGAGGCTGTTCCTCATTAAATCGGGGACCGTCAGGCTCTATAGGCTATCGGACAGCGGCAAAGAGCTTACGATGGATATCCTGGGAACCGGACATCTATTCGGAGAAGCCGGGGCCTTTACGACTGGCTCGCCCCATCTGTTCGCGCAGACCTTGGACGATTCCGTCATCTGTACTATGGATAAAGAGCAATTCAATCAAGTCGTAAGAGAGAGGCCCCAGCTCGCTCTTCGATTTATTGAAATCGTATCCGAGCGCCTGAAAGAAGTGGAGGAGCTGTTGGAGCAGATGGCTTACGGCAGCGTTCGCAAAAGGCTGCTTTATTTGCTCGATAAGCTGCTGCATAAGTTTGGAATCGAACCGGAGGACCCGGATAGGCAGCATGGCTGGATGCAGCTGGACGTATCGTTGACGCATCAGGAATTAGCAAGCATGATGGGCAGCATACGTGAGACGGTGACGCAGCTGCTAAACGAGCTGTCCATGGAAGGAATTGTAAGGAAGGCAGGCCCTCGCAAGCCATTGCAGATCCAGCCGGAGCGCTTGAAGTCGGCGCTTACGTGCTGCGTCTAAAAACAGCCGATTCTTAGTAAGAAGCTCAGCCATTATTAATAAATCAGGAGGACCCTATGAATCACATTCAAAGACCTACACGGGGTATTGGAGCGGGAGAGGAGCATGCGTCTCTTATTCTGAACAGCTATCGTCAGCTGCTGGGCAAAGATTTAATCGAAACGAACGACAGTCTGAGCTTGGCGGAGCAGCTGTTTGATTCGCCAACCGTCATTTTATCCCATGGGACGGAAGCCGATCCCGTGCTGAATTTTGGCAACCGAGCCGCTTTAACGCTGTGGGAGATGGACTGGGAGACGTTCACCCGGACGCCATCCCGTTATACGGCGGAGGCCATGGAACGGTCGGAGCGCGACCGGTTTCTCCAAGCGGTGGCCGAGAAGGGGTACATAGACAACTACACCGGGATCCGGATTTCCAGCACGGGACGCAGATTTTATATTAAAGAAGCGGTTGTATGGAACCTGAGGGACGCGTCGGGACGCTATGCCGGGCAGGCAGCGGCCTTCAAGCAATTTGAAAATTGCTGATCCGCTCGGCGCATGCGGAAGCCTTTCTTGTTGTTTGTCCATAAGATAAAGGGACGAATACAAGGAGAGGGTGTGCAGCCATGAATAACACATTCAAGCAGGGCCTGAAGTTTATGATGGAGAACAAGAAAATGCAGAAGATGTTCAAGGATCTGGAGAAGGCTCAGAAGGAAATAGACGCAGTTATGAAAAAAGCGGACGCGCTTAAGAAAAAATGAAAGTGCGGCGGTCATAAAACGTCTCCTCTCCTTATAAGGATAAAGTATCCGATGATGGAGAGGGGAATGAAGCGTGGGAGTAAAGCTCATTAAGATCGCTTCGATTTATTTTGTTGTGGGGATTATCTTGGGGATGTACATGTCTATATCGCACAGGTTTGATTTTGGATCCGTGCATGCCCACATTAATTTGCTTGGCTGGGTGTCGCTAGCTTTGTCCGGCTTTGTGTACCACGTATTTCCGAAAAGCGCGGAATCGGCGCTTGGCAAAATTCATTTTTGGCTTCATAATATCGGCCTCCCCATCATGATGATCGGCCTTTTCGTGCTGGTTAGCGGAGCGGCCAATACGGAGCCCGTCATCGCAGTCGGAGGAACCCTGACCTCTATCGGAGTCGTTATTTTCATGATTAACGTATTGAAAAATGTCACCGCAGCCAAGGATACAACCGGTTCGGGCCGCTGATCCTGATCATAAGAACACGAAACGGGATGCGAGAGAAGAATTTGCTTCTTCCGCACCCCGTTTTTTTTACCCTAGTAGAGTGTATAAGCTCCCGGGCTCCTTCTCATTGACTCCATAGTAAGCGCAAATCGTCGGGAGAGCTCCCTTGCAAGTAGACATTGCGGACAGCCTCCTGACCGGCAGGGATCGTAATGGAAAAGTCACCGGAAGAGCTCAGTATACTATAGCGAAGCTTCACATACATATCACTGCCGGATCTCTTATAGGAATAGCCGCTGAACCCTGCCGCGCTGTGGCTGGTAGTTCCGGTAAGCTGAAGCTTTCCATCATCCATATGAACCTGCTGAACCATCAAAGCCTGGGGACTGGCGGGTGTACCGCGCTGCAGATAGAGATAAGCTCCTAACGATACCGCGAACAAACCGAGGAAGACAATAGCGGCAATGAGCCGTCCTTGTTTCATTGCTGGAGCCACAGTTTCGGCGGACCTCCTTTTGAAATGAAGAATGCTGTAAGCCGCGGCCTATAGGCTGCCGATGCGGCCTGCAGAGACTTTCAAACGAAATCAAACTCTGTTACATTATTATCACCAACTTCTAACGAAATTGCAAAGGATTGCAATAAGCCACCCGGAGGCGAGAGAAAGCATATATGTACAAGCTGATATTGGCGGAGGATGAACAGGAAGTCAGGGAAAGTATTGTTCGGGAAATTGACTGGGCCCGGTACGGCTTTGAAGTGGCGGATACGGCGGAAAACGGCAAAGAAGCCATGGAGCAGATTGAGAGATGGACGCCGGATGTCGTCGTCACGGATATCCGTATGCCCTTCATGGACGGCATGCAGCTCTCCGAATGGATCCGCAGCAAATATCCGACGACGAAAATTATTATTCTGACCGGTTACGATGAATTCGAATATGCGCAAAAAGCGGTCAAAATGCATATTGACGAATACGTGCTTAAGCCGTTTTCGGCCCAGGAGCTTATCCAGGCGCTGGTCAAAATAAGGCAGCTCATCGACGAAGAAACCGCCCGCAAGAAAAATGTACAGACTCTGCAGGAGCATTACCGGCAAAGTCTGCCGGTCCTCAGGGAAGTGTTCCTTGGCTCGCTCATTCACCGCAAGCTGCCCAAGGGGGAAATCGAAGAGAAGGCGTTAAACTACCATGTCGCTCTGCAGGGGGACGTATTCCTGGTATCCGTCCTCAGCATGGATAATCCGGAGATGCAGGGAGACGAAGCAAGAGCGGCCTCCCAATCATTGAAGTATTCCAAGGATAACGAGCTCAAATTGTTTGCCATATTAAATATTTCCGAGGAAATAGTGTCGAAGCATCAGGCAGGCATCGTATTCCTCCACAACGGCAATCTGGTGCTGCTGAGCACGTCCAAGGAGGAGACGGATAAAGAAGCCGTCATGAAGCGGACTCTCCCCGCCCTGGAAGAAATACGCCAAAGCATCGAAAAATATTTGAAGCTGACCGTCACTATCGGAGTAGGCACCGTTGTGTCCGATATTACGGATGTCAGCTATTCCTACAGCGATGCGGTTCTAGCTCTGGATTACCGGGTAGTTCTCGGCAATAACCGGATCATATGCATTGATGATGTCGAGACTAGGCAGGTAGAGAAGCTGCGGTTCGATGAGCTGAAGGAGCATTCGCTGATCCGCTGCATCAAGGTAGGCACCCAGCAGGAGATGAAGGAGCTTGTGGACGAGCTGTTTTATGGCATTGCTGATACGCCGGTCTCGTTTCAGGATTACCAGATCTATTTGCTTGAACTGCTGACGGCCATATTGAAGGCGGCGAAGGATTCGAACGCCGATCTGGATTCGATCCTCGGGAGCGCCTTTAACCCTTTTGCCGATATTCATAAAATGACGAACCCGCAGGAGGCGAAGCAGTGGATTCTGGGATTATGCACACGAATCATGACGAGCATCGTCAGCGAAAGGCAGTCCTCCTACAAGTCTCTGGTCGATAAGGCCAAGGAATATACACTGGCGCATTATCAGGACAGCGATATTTCGATTCATAAGGTGTGCAGTCATCTGCATATCAGCGCAGGCTATTTTAGCGGGATTTTCAAAAAAGAAACGAAAATGACCTTCGTCAATTATCTGATGCATATTCGGATGGAAGCGGCCAAGGAGCTGCTGCGCACAACCGATTTGAAAACGTTTGAAATCGCCGAGAGGGTAGGCTACGCCGAGCCTAACTACTTCAGCTTCTCCTTTCGAAAGCATGTCGGTGTTTCTCCGAAAGAATACAAAAGCAGCTCCAGAGAGATATAGATCGGGGGTGTTCCCGCTATGAAGCCGATTCGGAAGCGGTACCGCGCATTGGCGGATATGTGGAGGACGCGAAGCATCCAGTTTATTATCACCGCCTCTTTTACGTTAATCACCATCACGGTCATGATTATTGTAAGCGTCCTTGTATACAACAAATTTGCGCGCACCGCGGAGCAAAATACGTTTCTCAGCAACCAGCAAATCGTCGAGCAGATCAATTACAACCTGGATGTTTACCTGAAAGGGATGACGGAAGTGTTCGAGCTCGTCGATCAAAAAATACGGACTAGCCCGGCGATTCCGAACGGCCCGCTGCTGGAGCAGATGACGACCATTTTTGAAACCCGTGAGGATATCGTATCGATGGCCTTATTTACGGAGTCGGGGGAGCTGATAACCGGGCTGCCGGCGGCGGAGATGAGGAAGAATACGAAGCTGACCGAGCAGAGCTGGTTCCTGTCCGCATTGGAAAGCCCGAATCACCTTTCCTTCTCGCTGCCCCACATCCAAAATCTGTACAAAGGGCAGTACAAATGGGTGGTGTCCATGAGCAAAGGGATCACAATTACGCGCAATAATGCGCCGGTCAATGCCGTGCTGCTGATCGACGTCAATTTTAAAACGATGGATGAGCTGTTCCGCAGAGTGAACCTGGGCAAGAAGGGCTATGTCTACATAATCGACGAGTCCGCAGGCAATATCATTTACCATCCGCAGCAGCAGCTTATCTTCATAGGCTTGAAGTATGAGAACGTGGAGCAGGCTCTCAAGTATACCTACGGCAGCTATCTGGACGAGTCGAACGGGGAGAAGCGGCTCATTACGATCAAGACCGTGAACAATATCGGCTGGAAAATCATCGGCGTTTCCTATATGGATGAGATTGTCGCTACCAAAAAGGAGATCGGCACCTTTATCTTCTGGCTGCTGCTCTTTGTCATTTTGTTCGTCGTGCTGATCTCGGCCTTCATGTCGGCCAAAATTTCGCAGCCGATCAAGCGGCTGGACAAATCGATGCGCAGGGTGGAGCAGGGGGACTTCAACATCCATATTCCCATCACAGGCAACGATGAGGTCGGGAGGCTGTCACGGAGGTTCAATCTGATGGTGACGCAAATTCGCCAGCTGATGGATCAGAACATTCGGGAGCAGGAATCGAAGCGTAAGAGCGAGCTTGAGGTGCTGCAGTCGCAGATCAATCCCCACTTTTTATACAATACGCTGAATTCCGTCGTACGGATGGCGGGCAGCGGCAAGAGCGAGGACGTCATAACGATGATTACTTCGTTATCGAAGTTTTTCCGGATCAGTCTTAGCCGGGGGAAAACCATTATTACCGTTCAGGAAGAGCTGGAGCATATCCGCAATTACCTGATTATCCAAAAAATCCGCTACAAAAATAAATTTGATTTTGAAATTACGGCTGAGGAGCAGGCGCTGGCCTGCCAAACCCTGAAGCTGCTGCTTCAGCCGCTGGTCGAGAACGCCATCTATCACGGAATCGAGTATATGGTCGATGAGGGACATATACACATATCGGCTTCGATTAGGGAAGGAAAGCTGCTGTTCGAGGTTCGTGACAATGGGCTGGGGATCCCGCCGGAGAAGCTGGAGCCGCTGCTGCAAGGCCAGGTCCGGTCGGAGGAGGGCTCCGGTGTGGGAGTTCGTAATGTACAGCAGCGGATCAAGCTGACGTTCGGGGATGAGTACGGGCTTCATGTGGAAAGCGTGCTGGAGGAAGGGACGACCGTCCAGGTCTGGCTGCCGCTGCTGCGGCAGGAAGGGGGCGACAAGGAGCTATGATCCGATTCCGTTACGCGTGGCTGGCGCTCCTGTTGTGCCTGCTGCCTTTGATGAGCTCCTGTACAGATACAAGGGATACGGGAACGACCGGGACGGCAAGGAATGTCACGCTGGTAATGAAGAAGAAGTCCGGCGATTATTGGAACACAGTCAAAATGGGGGCGGAGGCTGCCGCCAAGGAATTCAGCGTTAATTTGAAGGTAACGGGTCCGGAATTCGAAGGCGATGTGAACGGCCAGATTGCGCTGATCGATCAGGCTGTCAAGGAAGGCATGGATGCGCTGGTGCTGGCGGCCAACGACTATGATGCACTGGGAGAGACCGTAGACCGGGTCGCGGGTGCAAGAATCCCTGTGATCGCGATAGATTCCGAGGTCAATTCCACCAAGGTGCGCAGCTTTATCGGAATAAAGAACTATGATGCCGGACAGCAGGCGGGCAAGAAGCTGATTCAGCTGACGGGGGAGAGCGGACGGATTGCGGTCATCAGCTTTGGACAGGGCGGAAGAAATGCCGTGCAGAGAGAGCAGGGGCTGCTTGCGGCCATCGCCCGGTATCCGGGAATCCAGACGAATACAAAGCTGGACTGCTCCATGGACGTAAAGCGGTGCGATGAGCTGACTGCCCGCCTGTTAAGCGAACCCGGCTCCATTGACGGTATTGTTGCGCTGGATGCCGCCGCATCGATCCGCGTAGCCGCGGAGACGGACAGAACCGGCCTGGCAGGGAAAGTAAAGATAGTGACCTTCGACAGTACCCCGGAGGATATCGAGTATTTGCAGGAGGGGGTCATTCAGGCGACGATCATTCAAAACCCGTTCAGCATGGGCTATCTTGGTGTAAAATACGCCGTGGATGCGTTGGACGGCAAAAAAATACCCGAATTCAAGGATACCGGCACGAAGGTGATCGACCAGGAAAATATGTTTTGGTCGGATAACCAGAAGCTCTTGTTTCCTTTTGTAAAATGATATGAATGGTAAATACGATTTGCCTGGGGGAGCCGTGAGGAGGCTCCTTTTTTTTGGCTTTATAGAGGCGTTATAGAATAGATTAATGGGCCCCGCTTTGCTCGGAGGTGTTTCATAGCTCTGAAGATGATTCTTTTTTACAAAAAATACCACGATTTTGAAGGTGTTTCCGGGAAGTTATCGTCTAAGTCTGTAACCAAGGATGAAGGAGTAGAGAGATGAACGCATTAACCCGGTTTTCTATGAAAAATATATCGGCAGTCATCATCATTATCGTGCTGCTGTTTGGCGTGGGGACCTATGCCGCTACCCAATTGAAGGCAGAGCTTTTTCCGGAGGTATCGATTCCCTACGTAGTTATTCAGACTCAGTATCAAGCGCCTCCCAAGGATATTGTGGAACAAATAACGAAGCCGCTGGAGAAGGCGGTCGCAGGCCTGAAAGGGATCAAGAGCTTGCAATCCAATTCCAGCGATAACTTCTCATCCGTAGAAATTCAATTGGAGCACGGGCAGGATACCGATAAAGCCAAGGTGGATGTCGAAGCGCTGATAGCGAACGTGAAGCTTCCCCAGGGAGCGGAGAAGCCGAAGGTGATGACCTACGGTATGGCCTCCATTCCGGAATATTCTTTGGCGGTATATGGAGTGGGCAATATGAACCAGCAGGAGCTGGATAAACTGTACAAGGATGTTTTTCTGCCCGGCTTTAATACGATCAAAGGGGTCGACCATATCGATTCTATCGGTAATCAGGAGGCTGTATTAAAGCTTAAGCTGGACGGCAACGCGATCCTGAGCTATGGGCTTATGCCTGCCGAAGTGGCTCAAAGCATCCAATCGGCCCTACGTACGAGCCCTATAGGGGAAATTGATATGGGCGGCGATAACCAGATGGTTCGTGTAAAAAGCGATATTAATACCATTTACAGCCTGGAAAATATAAAGATCAACACCCCGGCGGGAGGAACGCTGCTCCTCAAGCAAATAGCCAAGGTCGAGGCGATAACGGAGTCCAAGTTCATCTCACGGCTGAACAATCAACCGGCTATTGGAGTGATCCTTTACAAGACCAGAGGGATCAACTCCGTGGAATTTTCCGATCATGCCGATGCTTTGATAGCTAAGTGGGAGAAGGATTATCCTAGCGTTGCCTTCAAATCGATCGAAAAAAATGCGGATATTGTGAAGGAATCGATCCATGGAATGGTTAAAGAAGGGGCGCTCGGTGCAATTCTGGCCTCCATTATGATTCTTATTTTCCTCAAAAACGTTCGTATGACGTTGATCGTTCTGGTTTCCATCCCGTTATCGATCCTGATCACTCTGCTTATTATGGCCCCTCTGAACATTACGCTCAATATTATGACGCTAGGCGGAATGGCGATTGCCGTCGGGCGCGTGGTGGATGACAGCATCGTTGTCATAGAGAATATTTACAGCGAGCTGGTAAAAAGCCAGGAGCGGGGAGAATCGGTCATCAAGACAGCTACGGCACAGGTGGCTTCCGCTATCACGTCATCCACTCTTACAACGGTGGGGGTATTTGCTCCGATTGCCTTTGTCGGCGGGGAGCTTGGAGACTTGTTCCGTCCGTTCGCTATTACGCTTTCCGCAGCACTGCTATCCTCCCTGTTAGTGGCTGTTACAGTCATTCCTATGCTGGCGAAATTGATGGTGCTGCGTTCCAAACGGATAAAGCATCATGATGAGCATCAAACCGGCAAAGTGTCCGCAAGCTATTTGAAGGTGTTGAAATGGTCGCTTAACAACCGCAAGAAGAGCATGCTGCTCGCCTTTCTTGTGTTTGCTGTGGCGATAGCAGGAACGGTTCCCTTCCTGGCCTTTGAATTCATGCCGAGCAGCAACTCGGATAAGCAGATCTCGATATCTATCGAGATGCCCCGGGATACCTCCATGGACTCTAACGATTTAATAGTGAAGGAAATCGAAGCTATGATGCGCGATACCAAGAATGCTGCGGGCGATCCGGCCTTTGACTACGTGCAATCGTATGTCGGATTAGGAGGCGGAAGCGAGCGCGTGGCCTATAGAAGTAAATTCAGTGCAGCGGCAACCAAGGGAACGGACGCCAAGAAGCTGGTTGACGATATGAAAAGGAACATTACGGAGATGCTTCCCAAGGGTTCTGAGGTGAGAGGCAGCGTTGTCAGTATTGGAGGGGGCGGCGGCGGCAGCGGGATTGATTTCTCCTATGTGCTTAGAGGGGATGATGTGGATTCACTCATTAAGGCCGCTGAGCTTGTGAAGGCCAAGATGAACGAAATTCCTGAATTCCGGGATGTGGAAGACAGCCTGAGCGAGACGAAGAAGGAAGTAGAGATTGCTGTAGATCAGAATAAAGCCCGTCTATACGGCCTGTCCTCCTCCCAAATTATTGAGTCCCTGCAGCCATGGGTAGCGGAGCAGAAAATCGGCGACTTGAAGTTCGATAATACGCTATTCTCGACCAAAATCATGGTTGACCCGAGCTTTAAAAATTCGGTGGATAAAATCGGGAGCCTCTTGATCCAATCACCGGCTGGTCAAACGATTAAGCTGAACGAGGTAGCAAAGATCCGTCAAATCGATGGCCCTGCCTCCATTCCGCGCGATATGCAGGAGCAATTTGTGAGAGTGACCGCCAAGATCGATTCCAAGGACAAGGGCGGTGTCAGCGCCAGAGCTTCCCAGGAGCTGCAAACTCTTAAGCTGCCGGACGGGGTTCATACCGAAGTGACAGGAGCGGCTCAAGATATTGATAAAGAGTTCAGTAATATGTTCGTTGCGATGGGAGCGTCTGTCTTCATTGTTTATCTGGTCATGGTTCTTGCTTTTGGCAATGCGAGCGCTCCGTTCGCGATCCTCTTTTCGCTTCCGCTGGCGGCTATCGGAGGCTTGCTGGGCCTGCTGGTCACGGGTGAATCCTTGAATCTTACTTCCTTAATCGGCTTTCTGATGCTGATCGGGGTTGTAGTTACCAATGCGATTGTTCTCATCGACCGGGTGCAGCAGCTCCGTGAGTCCGGCTATACGGTCCGCGATGCGCTGCTTGAAGCGGGGCAGACTCGGCTTCGCCCGATTATTATGACCGCAGGAGCCACGATCATTGCATTAATGCCCCTGGCTCTGGGACTGTCCAAGGGAACGATTATTTCCAAGGGCCTCGCTGTAGTCGTGATCGGCGGCTTGACCACTTCAACGCTGCTCACCCTGCTCGTTGTGCCGGTCGTATACGAAATGATTGAGAATACCAAGCTAAGAATGGGCAAAGTATTCAAATCGGGAAAAGCTAGTACACCTCCTTCACCAGAATCATTCTAACCAGCAGAAATCAGAAGCAGTAAGCCAAGTCAGCTAACCGCGGCAGCGGGTTGACTTGGCTTATTCCATGTTCAGAACAACGAACTACCGAAAAAACACATGAGAATTTTAATAGAACAGATGAGAATTTTGCATGTGCATTTGACTCAACATAAACGATAATGAGAAAGCAAGTGAGATGAAATCTTTAACCAAACGGAGGTCATGGATATGAAAAAGGTTATGTCAGCGCTGCTTGCAGCGGCATTAGTGACGACAGCAGCCGGCTGTGCGAGCGGAGGCGGGGGGAATACGGCGGCACCGGGCGGAGGCGCAAAGACAGAGACAGGCGGCGCCGCCAAGAAACCGGTCATCGGCGTTGCGATTTACAAATTCGATGATACGTTCATGACCGGCGTGCGCAATGCGATTTCCGCGAACGCGGAAGGTAAAGCTCAGACCGATATTGTGGACAGTCAAAACTCCCAGCCTACGCAAAACGATAAAGTGGACTTATTTATTACAAAGAAGGTTAACGCGTTGGCCATCAATCCGGTCGACCGCACGGGAGCGGGCGTTATTATCGATAAAGCGAAGGCGGCCAATACGCCGGTCGTATTCTTCAACCGCGAGCCTTTGGCGGACGACATGAAGAAATGGGATAAGGTGTATTACGTCGGAGCCAAGGCGGAGCAATCCGGTACGATGGAAGGCCAGCTGGTCGTCGATTATTTCAAAGCCCATCCGGAGGCGGACAAGAATAAAGACGGCGTGCTTCAATACGTCATGCTCAAAGGCGAGCCGGGCCATCAGGACGCCGAGCTTCGTACCAAATTCTCTATCAAAGCTGTTGAAGACGCAGGAATCAAGGTGGAGAAGCTCTCGGAGGATACGGCGATGTGGGACCGCGTGAAAGGGCAGGAGAAAATGGCCGCATTCCTGGCTTCCCATGGCGATAAGATCGAAGCCGTGTTCGCTAACAACGATGACATGGCGCTGGGAGCCATCGAGGCCTTGAAGGCCAAAGGCTATTTCAAAGACAACAAATACATGCCGGTAGTAGGCGTGGATGCAACGGCTCCTGCATTGAAAGCGCTTGAAGAAGGTACCCTTCTCGGAACGGTGCTGAACGATGCCAAGAACCAGGGCAAAGCGACCTTCAATCTGGCCAACGTCCTCGCACAGGGCCAAACGCCTAATAAAGAGAACACAGGCTATGAAATTACGGATGGTAAATACGTATGGGTTCCATACAAAAAAATTACGAAAGAAAACATGAATGACGCCAAATAAATGATTTAGAGGCTTGCAAATCGAGCGATGACAGATTCGTGCCGATAGGCGGTGGCAAGGAATTACCGGTAACAGCAGCCGGAGGGGAAACCTTATCGGAATGCCGCGTTTTGCACACGAAAGGCTCGGCAGGAAGCCGGTACGTAGTATTGGGCAAGGGGCAATGGCTGCTTTCGTTGTACCCTTGCCTTCTCTTTTTTCGAAGGGGGCATTACCATGACGGAACATGAATTTTTGCTTGAAATGAACGGTATTTCCAAGGAATTTCCCGGCGTCAAGGCGCTGGACAATGTAACGCTCAAAGTACGTCCGGGCACGGTTCATGCATTAATGGGAGAAAACGGCGCCGGAAAATCGACGCTGATGAAATGCTTATTCGGCATCTATAAGCCCGATGGGGGCGAGATTTATTTGAACGGCAATAAGGTGGAATTGAACAGCTCCAAGGATGCGTTGGACCATGGCGTGTCCATGATTCATCAGGAGCTTCACCCTATTCCGCAGCGCAATGTGATGGAGAATATATGGCTCGGGCGTTTTCCCGTAAAAGGTCTGGGGCCTTTCCAATTGGTGGATCATAAAAAGATGTACAAGGATACGCAGCAGCTGTTCAAGGATTTGGAAATGGATATCAATCCGGCTGCACTTGCGGGCTCCATGTCCGTATCGAAGCTCCAATCGCTTGAAATTGCTAAAGCGGTTTCGTATCAGTCGAAGGTCATCATCATGGATGAGCCGACATCCTCCTTGACGGGGAATGAAGTCGAGGCGCTGTTTAAAATCATTGATCAGCTGAAAAGCCGCGGTGTCGCGATCATTTATATTTCGCACAAAATGGAAGAGATTCTCCGTATCTCGGATGAGGTGACGATTATGCGGGACGGCAAGCTTATCGGCACTTGGCCTGCGGGCGAGCTGACAACGGATCTGATCATTACGAGGATGGTTGGCCGGGATCTGAGCCAGCGATTCCCTGAACGGACGAATGTTCCAGGCGATGTGCTGCTCAAGGTAGAGGGACTCACCTCTCCGGTTGCCAAGTCGTTCAGCAACGTGTCCTTCGAGCTTCGCAAGGGGGAGGTGCTGGGCCTGGGCGGCCTGGTCGGCGCGCAGCGAACCGAGCTTATCGAGGCTTTGTTCGGACTAAGGGCCGTGTCCTCTGGAACTATCACGCTGCGCGGCAAGCCGGTCAAATTCAAGTCGCCGCTCGATGCCAAGAAGCATAAGATCGCGCTGTTAACGGAAGAACGGCGGGTTACTGGCATTTTCCCGGTGCTCTCTATTCAGGAAAATACCGCGATAGCCAATTTGGACCGGTACCTGAATCCCTTCCATCTGCTGAACGAGCGGAGGATCAAGGACGAGGTCGGCAAAAGCGTAGAGCAGCTGCGCGTGAAAACGCCTTCGATCAAAACCTTGATCAAAAACTTGTCCGGAGGCAATCAGCAGAAGGTTCTACTGGCACGCTGGCTGTTGACTGAGCCTGATATTTTGCTGCTCGACGAA
This sequence comes from Paenibacillus sp. OAS669, assembly GCF_014873645.1. Classification (NCBI taxonomy): domain Bacteria; kingdom Bacillati; phylum Bacillota; class Bacilli; order Caryophanales; family Paenibacillaceae; genus Paenibacillus; species Paenibacillus sp. OAS669. The sequence goes on along the minus strand of NZ_JADBDR010000009.1, from coordinate 30,707 downwards.
CCGACCCGCGGCATCGACGTCGGGGCGAAATTCGAGATTTATTCGATAATCGCCGACCTGGCCAAACAGGGCAAAAGCATTATTATGATCTCTTCCGAAATGCCGGAGCTGCTCGGTATGTCCGACCGCATTATGGTCATGTGCGAGGGCCGGCTCTCCGGAATTGTCGAGGGCAAGGATGCTACGGAAGAAGAGATTATGCGGCTGGCTACTAAATATATGGTGTAAGGATTGCGAAATAAGTTTTCTTACGAAAACTCAGCAACGCTTACGAAGTAAGTTTTGCTTGCGCAAAACTCGGCAACGCTTACGAAGTAAGTTTTCTTACGAAAACTAAGCAACGCTTACGAAGAAAGTTTCGCTAACGCGAAACTCTTAGGAGGATCAACAATGAACACAAACAAAATAAGCAACTTTGTAACGCAGAACGCGATCTACATGGTCCTGATCGTTCTCGTTATCGGGATTGCGATATCCGACCCCAGGTTCCTGTCCATAGATATATTGCGCGATATTTTGCTGCAAAATTCAACCAGAGCCATTATTGCTCTCGGCATGGCGTTTATTCTGATTACCGGAGGCACCGACCTTTCGGCTGGCCGTGTCGTAGGCTTAACGGCTGTGCTGTCCGCCTCCATGCTGCAAATGTCGGATTATCCGCGCCGGTTTTTTCCGGATATGCCGGACTTGCCGTTATGGGCTCCTATCGTTATAGGGATTCTCGCCGGCCTTATAGTCGGCCTGCTTAACGGATGGATCGTCTCCAGGCTTAGCGTTCCACCGTTTATCGCCACTCTGGGAACGATGGTCATCGTGTACGGGGCTAACTCGATCTACTTTGATTTGAAGCCCAACGAATCGCAGCCGATTGCCGGTCTGCGCAAAGATTTTACGAATATCGGGACGGGTTTTTTCGGTTCAGGCGGCTCTTATTCCATTCCTTATATCGTCATTATCGCCATTATCGTGGCCTTAATCGTCTGGGTCGTGTTTAACAAGACGCGGCTCGGCAAAAATATGTACGCTATCGGCGGCAACATTCAGGCTGCCACAGTATCAGGGATCAATGTGAAGAGGAACCTGCTCTACATTTATGCTTTTGCCGGCGCTCTCTACGGTCTGGGCGGAGTATTGGAAGCGGCAAGAACCGGCGGCGCGACGAATAACTACGGTAACATGTATGAGCTCGATGCCATCGCGGCTTGCGTGGTCGGCGGAGTATCGACAGCGGGCGGGATCGGTACGGTGCCCGGGGTATTGGTCGGCGTATTGATCTTCGGGGTTATCAACTATGGCCTTACTTTTATCGGCGTCAGCCCGTATTGGCAGCTGATTATTAAAGGGTTGATCATTGTTGCGGCCGTCGCTTTCGATATCCGCAAATATTTGGCGAAAAAATAAGCAAGGCAACTCCAATTTACCTCATTTCCCCAATACTACAGCGTTTTCAATCCTCTGCCGTATAGCCAGCTTGGGCTATGCGGCTATTTCTTTTGGTTGGCACCTCTTTTTACATTGGACAGAGGCGGTTGATCATGAGACAATCTAGGTACTTTCATCAATAAGGGCGGGACTTAAGTGCTATGGAGAATACGGAACAGAAGTTGAAATCGTTCTTATATACGTACGTTTGTCATGAGGACGAGGTGCCTCTGTGCTTGCTGGAGCTTCGGGCATTATTCGGGAGCAACCCGGAGCACGACAGATTTATAGTAAGCGACCGCGGCATTGATGCAAGCCGGAGCCCGTTTATCAAGCAACGCGTGGAGATATGTATCCAAGGCGGCAGCCTGGATGAAATTGCGCGAGGAGTCGAAGCCATTCAACTGAACGGGGAGACGTTCAAGGTGGTCTTCGTCGAAGCGGCAGATGCGCTGGATTATGACGCCCGGCGGGCTGTAGAAAGGCGGATCGGCTCTCATATTCACGGCCGGGCCGAGATGCGTAAGCCTGAACGGATCTTCGGCATAGGTTATACCGGAGACCGATGGGTGTTCGGCCCCAGCGCCAAGAATGAGGCACTATGGCTCCGGCACAACCAAAAGCCGCAGAACTATTCAACCGCTTTAAGCACGCGTGTAGCGCGCGCGATTGCTAATATTGCCATTCCTTATCCGGAAGGAATACGGGCTATCGACCCCTGCTGCGGAATTGGTACGGTGCTAATTGAAGCTTTATCCATGGGGATAGATATGATCGGCCGGGATTTGAACCCGCTTGCTGTAAAAGGAGCCCGATTGAATTTGGCGCATTTCGGTTTTCCGGATGTGGTGGCGATTGATAATATTCGAACGGTACCGGGACACTACGATGCGCTTGTCCTCGATTTGCCTTACAACCTATGCTCGGTTCTCCCGGCAGAGGAGCAGTTGGAGATGCTACAGAGCGCGCGCAGGCTGGCCGACAGAGCGGTGATTATTGCTACGGAGGTTATTGACGAGCCTGTGGAGCGAGCGGGCTTCCGTATTATCGACCGCTGTGAGGTGAAAAAAGGAGCCTTTGTTCGGCATGTCCTTGTTGCTATCTGAGTCCAGCTAAGCTAATGAAAGCCCCGCTTAATAAAGCGAAAGCCATAATGAGCAAGCCCCTGGCATGAAGATTTTTTCTTCGTCGCCAGGGGCTTTGTTGTTTTTTGGCCTTTGGCATGTTCTCCAACAAAGCCTCATACACATGGTAATAGGCAGCTAGTCCTATAGAGCAAGATTTGACAGCGCTTTCTAATGTTAAAATCCGAAACATATAAGGAGGAAATGTTCGATGTTCGAGACCTTGCTTCGCTGGTACAATGTGGCGGCTTTGTTCGCGGTGCTGGCAGTGAACCGGTTTGCTGAAACAGAGCCGGTCAAAGGAATGACGACGGGGGAAATATCCGCTATGTTTCCCGTCCAAATCACGCCAGCCCCGTATGCTTTTGCTATTTGGGGGCTTATTTATGCGCTGCTGCTTGGCTTCGTAATCGTGCAATTTTTACCGTCAAAGCGGGGGCATCATGAGCTTCGTTCCATCGGACCGTGGTTCGGCGTAACCTGTGTTTTCAACATTGTCTGGCTTCTGCTGTGGCAAAGTCTTTACATCACTTCCTCCTTGTTTGCTATGCTGGGGCTTCTCCTATCCCTGGCCGTCATTTATGCTAATACCCGCCCTCACGGCTGGTCGGAGGATCAGGCTGTCCGCTGGTGGGTTCAAGTTCCCTTCAGTCTCTATTTCGGATGGGTTACTGCAGCCGCTATAGCGAACACGGCCGTTGTATTCTATGCAAACGGCTGGGACGGCTTCGGATGGCCGGAGACCTTCTGGACGGTGCTGATGATTCTCATCGTTTCACTGCTCAGTTTGTTGATCGGATTTCTCCGCAAGGATCCATTTTATATGCTGGCTACGGTGTGGGCGTTAGTCGCAATCGGCGCGGCCAACCAGGGGAACGGGACCTTGGGCTATATGGCCTGGGGGGCTGCCGGGCTGTTGTTCGCCTATGCTGTGCTGCTGATCTTTGCCAACGGCTGGCTGAAGCGCAGGGGAAGGGACGAGGTCGAAGAGGGCAGGGCTGGTCATTTTATCAGCGGATAGGAACGGGGTGAGCTGATAGATATCGGCATGAGCTCAATAAGAAAAACCAAGGGTCGGGGAAAAGTCGGAACGTCTGAAGAGGAATCTTCCGGCAAATGGTGGAATATGTACTGAATAATAACAGGTCATGATGATCGTTTGGAGTGTTTTAGATGCCGGATTGGTCCTATCAAACATTATTCCGCCCCGCACTGTTCCGTCTGCCTTCCCGGATCGCGCGTGATTTTACCCTGAATGCCATGGGAGCATTGAGCCGTCTTCCCGGCGGCAGTCTCGTCATTCGCACCCTGGGTCATATGGAGCCAGCACCTATGCTCGAAAGCAAGCTGGCAGGCGTGCGTATAACGTATCCTGTCGGATTGTCCGGCAGCTTGGACCCTCGTGGTGTCGCCCATAGAGCGATCGCTCAATTCGGTATCGGCTTTATTGAGATAGGTCCGGTAACACTGGAGCCTGTAGAGAGCGATCGGCCCATTGAGCGGGATATCGAGAAGGAAGCGATTATTTACCCGCCTGATCCCGTCAATGCCGGGCTGGAGGAAACCGTTCGGCGGCTGAAGCATAAGCAGGGGCATTCGCTGCCGCTTATGATCAGAACGAGCAGCAGGAGGGGACGGGAATGGAAGGAAGCGCTCCAGGAGCAGAGGCAGCTCATGGACGCTCTGCGGCCCTATGCGGCCGCATTTTATGTGGATTCTCTGGATGAGCGGTGGACGATAGAAGAAACGGTACATCATCTTGAAGCGATGGCTCAAGCCGAAGCGGGAGGTGGCGGGCGAGGCGGCAGCGGGTCCAGACCGATGCTGCTGTATATTCCGCTCGATTATCCGCAGGAGCGGCTGGCTGAGCTGCTGAAGCGAGTACGAATGGAGCATTGGGCCGGCCTTGTGATCGGTGAAAGGCAAATGACGGAAGAGGGCGCCGTCTTAGGCCGGGCGGGAAAAGAGCCGGGTCTCCATAAAATCCTTCTGATACGGAAGCTTTGCGGCGACGAGATCCCCATCGTGGCGAGCGGCGGCGTTCATGAGCCGCAGGACGCTCTGGATTTGATGCAGGCCGGCGCCCAGTATGTACAGCTTCATAGCGGTCTTGTATATGCCGGGCCAGGGCTCCCCAAACGCATTAATGAGGCCGTCATCTATGAACGGTTCTGTGATAAGGAGCATGGGGATCTAACGGAAAGCACCGAACCGTCCTTCTGGTATAACTGGGGCTGGATGTGCCTGTTAGGTGCCGGAATGATCGTTGGGGGAATCTTGGCCTGGCTCATAGCGGCCAGCACGGTCATGCTGCCCTATGACGTCCAGTTCTTGGGCATGGACACGCTGACGATCCGGCAAATGAATCCGCTGCTGCTTCGCTTTATGTCTCATGACAGGGTGACCTTGGCAGGCACGATGATCTCCATCGGCATCTTGTATTTTCAGTTTGCTTATTACGGCCTGCGTCAAGGGCTCCATTGGGTCAAGACGGCACTCATGACGTCCTGTATCGTCGGGTTCAGCAGCTTTTTCCTTTATTTGGGTTACGGTTATTTCGATCCTCTGCATGCTCTGGCCGGGGCGGTGCTGCTGCCCATGTTCATTCTGTCCATGAGAGGCAGAGCGGATAACCCTTCCGTTGAACCGCCCAATCTTTACAACGACCGCTTATGGAAGAGAGCGCAATGGGGACAGCTCATGATGGTCATGCTCGGCTTCTCGTTGGCCATCGGAGGGGGAGTAATAGCTTGGATAGGGATCACCCGGGTGTTCGTCCCCGAGGATTTGCAATATTTATGCGCGACCCCGGCGATGCTGAATGAAATTAACGACCGTTTGATCCCCTTGATCGCCCATGACCGGGCAGGCTTCGGGGGAGCTTTGTTCTCCGACGCGATTGCGCTGTTGGCTGCCGCGCTGTGGGGAGTGAGCCAAGGACGCCGTTGGCTGTGGTGGACGTTCTTGATAGGAGGGTTTCCCGGATTTTTGGCTGGCTTCAGCGTTCATTGGGCTATCGGATATACCGATTTTATCCATCTGCTGCCTGCTTATTTCGCCGCTGCCTTGTATATAGCGGGGCTTATTCTGCTCTATCCGTATTTAATGCATCGAAGGACCGATTCGAGAAATCAATAGAAAGTTTTAATATAACTAATAAATATTTTTTATTCAAAGGTTGACAAAGTTTACCTGTGGCGTTTATCATAACCGTATCTTGAATGTGAAAGGAGGCCAATGATCATGATCCGACTGAACAGACTGAGATTGCACATACAACCGAATAATTCAATGGATTCCATTGGCCTCTACGGGCCTGCTGCAAGCGGATATTTCCGGCCTAATCCGGCACATGAAGTGTGACCGGATGGCTTCGGCAAAGGTACAACCGCATATGCGCGAATGAATAATGAACCGTGGGCATTGGTGGAGCCTGCGGTTTTTTTGTTGTATCAAAAAAAGGATTGTATCATTTTCATTTTCAAGAACGCAAAGAGAGAAAGGATAAATAAATCATGGGAACCAATCAACAAACAGATTCATTTTACAGGCAGGTACAGCTCCCTGCGGGCCATTTGCATGTGTATGCCGGGGAGCAGCTGTTCGCCGAGCTGGATTACAAGGTATTCGATATGGCGAATAACAATTTGCAAATTCCGAACACGATGTATATGAGCTATACGCCGGATGTACATGTTGGCGTTGGCACCTGCATCGGAACCACGGCGATCTGGGATACGAGGAACGGGTATATATCCCCGTCGATTGTCGGCAGCGATATCGGCTGCGGGATGCGCCTGCATTTGACCAACCTGCATCGTGACGAGCTTCGCGATGTGAAGCTGCGCCGCAAGCTGGTCAAAGCGATCGAACGGCATCTGCCGGTCGAAGAGCAGTCGCGCGGGCATTTCTCCGATATTCGGCTTGAGCACGTCATCCGCAAGGGATTGTTCGGCCTGCCGAAGAAATACGTGCCGGACGCTTACACGCCGCGCAAGGCGACCTCGCTTGAGCGGATCGAGTGCGGCAAGTTCGGCTTCGACGAGTCGTATCTGGAGCGGCTGCCGGAGATGGTATGGCACCGCTCGCACCGGCAGCTGGGAACGCTGGGCAACGGAAACCATTTTGCCGAGGTGCAGGCGATTGAGATCGCTGAGGAGCATCGCGAGGTGGCGGAGCAGTGGGGATTATCCGACGGCCAGGTGGTCATCATGATCCATTCAGGGTCCAGGGCTTGGGGCGGAGCCGTCAACCAATACTGCAGCAGCGAAATGCTGAAAGCGATGCGCCGCAGCGGACTCGGGACTTCCGATCCGAAGCTGATGTTTGCTCCGCTGGAGAGCGAAAGTGCACAGGCCTATGTCCACCTGATGTACTCCGCCTTGAATTATGCGGTAGTCAACCGGCATTTGATTGCGTACGGAATACGAGAGGCGGGCAAGGAAGTGTTCGGCCCGAAATTTGAAATGAGTACGCTGTATGATTTAATGCATAACTATGCCTGGGAGGAGAAGCACGATGGCCGTTCGCTTTTCGTCCATCGCAAAGGCGCAACCCGGGCGCTTCCGCCCGAGCATCCCGACAATCCGGCTCCGTACCGGGAGACGGGACATCCTGCGCTCATCCCGGGGTCCATGGGGACGGCCTCTTATATTATGGTCGGCAGGCCGGAAGGCAAGCGCAATTATTACTCCATCTGCCACGGCGCTGGCCGCATCCGTTCCCGCAGCGCGACGAAGCGGCTGGTGACACTGGATCAGTTCGAATCCTCGCTGCGTGTCGGTCACGATGATGAAATCGTCGTGAATCAGCGGATGCTGGAATCGATTATTGATGAGTCGCCTCAAGCTTATAAGGACGTCGACCAAATCATCGACAGCGTTGTGGGGGCGGAATTGGCCTCAGTTGTCGCCAAATGCAAGCCGCTCGCCGCCGTGAAAGGGGTGTAGCCATGATAAATCCAGGCAATAAAAGCAGCAGGCCTGAAGGGGCCGCCCTTTATTCGGAACGGCTGCGGGAGGCTGGACGCCGTACCCATGTCAACGAAAGTCATGGACGTTACATCATCCCTATCAGGGCGAGCGAGCCGCAGGAAATCCCGCAATATTTTGATACGGCGGTCGTAATCGAGCGCATCCAGCAGGAGCTGGAGTCCCGGTATGGGGCTGCTTTTCAGATGTATGTTCAGGATGATTACGGCAATGAGATATGGGATATGCTCGACGAGGACGTTCGTCAAGGAAGCGGGCAGGTCGAGCATGCGGCTGTCATTTACGACCGGGTCGAATCCAAAGCGTTCTCTTACCAGGGAGAGCTTGGGGATAACGCGGGTTACCGGATATTCCCGGCCTCGCGCAACAATCTATTCGTCTATCCGTCCTATGGGGTTGCTTTGGTCCGCATCCCCGTATTCCGCCCAAACGGGAGCTTTAGCGAGGAGTATGTATTCGCCGTAAACGATGACTGCTTAGGCCGGTTTCTTGGCTATATGCGCGAAAGGCAGAGGGAGAATGACCGCAAGCATGTGACGGTATTTACAGACAGCCGCAACGGCCTGGACCAGCATCGGGAGCCTATTACCAGGAGCGTGAGCCGGGACGAGGTGATCATGAGCGAATCGCTGAAGCAGGATATTTACAGGTCGATCGATCAGTTTTTTGCGCAGGACCGGCAGTTTTTCCAAACGTACCGGATTCCTTATAAACGGGGAATTTTATTGTACGGCAGGCCCGGCAACGGCAAGACGACTCTGGTCAAATCCATAGCGGGGAGCGTCAATGCTCCCGTAACCTACTGGCAGATTACGGAGCATACATGCAGCTATACGATTCAGGAAGCGTTCGAATCCGCCGTGAAGATGGCGCCGATGGTGCTCGTCATTGAGGATATCGATTCCATGCCGGAGCATGCGAGGTCCTTTTTCCTGAATACATTGGATGGGGCTACCTCCAAGGAAGGCATCTTTCTTATCGGAACGACCAATTACCCCGAGCGCATCGATCCGGCCCTGATGAACCGGGCGGGACGCTTTGACCGGGCTTACGAAATCAAGCTGCCGGATGAGCCGCTGAGAAGGCGTTATTTGGCGCAAAAGCAGCTATCGGCACTGATTGGCGAAGACGAGGCGGAAAAGGCCGTGCGGCTGACGGACGGCTTTACCTTCGCCCAGCTGAACGAGCTGTACGTTTCGGCCGCGCTGGAGAAGCATTATGAGCCGGAAGTGAAGATCGAGGAGCTGATCCGGGGGATGAGGGCCGAGCTCAACAAGGAGAAGACCCAGCATTGGCATACGACGCAGTCGGAGTCGAGAATGGGCTTCGTTGCCGGCTAATGCCGCACTAAAAAAGCAAGAGGCGGAGTAATCCTCCGGACTCTTGCTTTTTGCTGCAATAAGGCTCTTATTCGAAGCGGTAGCCCCTTGCTTTAAGGAACGGCATAATATGCGCCCGTCCTGGCTTCGCATATTTGTCTGCAATCCCTTTGGACCAGGTCGTCAGCGTTTGGCCGTTCGTACGCTCTTGGTAGTATTTGTACATGGTATCGTCGTACTGCTGAATGCCTTGCGCCACTTGTTCGGCGTTATAAGCATTTTGGTGATATACGGCCTGCATCGGAAGACGCGGACGGTAGGAAGGCTCCTGATCCGGAACGCCTACGCACATGCCGAACACGGGATAGACCAGCTCCGGCAGGGAAAGGGCCTCGCACACCTCCTGCGGCTTGTTGCGGATGCCTCCGATGTAGCAGATTCCGTAGCCGAGCGATTCCGCGGCAACGGCAGCGTTCTGTGCAGCCAGAGCGGCATCGACGGTTGCGACGATAAAACTCTCAGTGTTGTGATGAAACGTTTGGCCGTGCTGCTCAGTCGCTCCCTTGAGCTTGTGCAAGTCGGCACAAAAGACGAGGAAAAGTCCGCACTGCTCGACGTACGCCTGATTGCCGGCGAGCTGCGCAAGCTCCTTCTTCAGGGCGGAATCCGTGACCCCGATAATGCTGTAAGCCTGCACGTTGCTGGAAGTGGAGGCCATCTGGGCGGAGGAGATGATAGCTTCCGTATGCGCCTCGGGCAGGGCTGCTTCTTTATATTTGCGGATGGAGCGATGGTTGCGAAGAAGGTCGATAGTTGGATTCATGCCGGAACAACCCTTTCTGTGAATGATATAAAAAGTCCCCTTGCTCGCTGCAAGGGGGCTCCGATGGATCGGTTGCTGCTTCTTATTTTACCACAGGAGAGATTGAATTTCATAATTGGGGCTAGAGGCCCGGAAAGCAGACTTACAGGAATCCCTGATTTTGTATCGTCGAGAAATTTCCCCCTGTAGATGTTGACAATGATAATGAGAACCATTATCATTGTGATATAGGCAGTGAGAACAGTTATCAACTGATACAATCCTACCATCTGCCATAATGCCTCACCGGCATTGGTTAAAAAATAGCCTAAGAAGCCATACATATTCTAAACGGCCCTCGTTCGGCCACAACGTAATCTTTCCTTGTAGAAAAGAGTAAGGAGGAGATGCATTCGTGCTGATATTTATTTGCCTGCTGCTGCCGGCGCTGCTTGTGTCTTTGATACTTATCGGGATGTACTGTTGGGGCATGCGCGGGGAGTATTCGTATACCGGCTTCCGTTCGGAGAAGCGTTAGAGCTCATACCATTCATGAATCACATAAGTTCCTCAATATACGTACTATACAAAGGAAAGGAGGCAAGCCAATGGCGTCCATATTAGTAGTAGGTGCCGATCATTTGGGCAATATGCCGGAGCAGCTTGCCAATATCGGTTTTGATGATGTAATGCATATGTCCGGCCGCAAGTGCCAGATGGTTCGCAAAGGGATTCCCGAAAAAGTCGATGCCGTGCTGGTGCTCACCGACTATATCAACCATAACCTGACCAAGGTCATTAAGCAGCAAGCGAAGGATCAGGAGCTTCCGATCTATTATGCCAAAAGGTCCTGGTGCTCCGTTCAGAAGGCGCTGTGCTCCTGCGAGCATGTCTGCGAGATGATGAAAGCCAAGCAGTAGCCTGCAAGGAATTACAAAAAAAAGCCCGCGCAGGGGCTTGGGCAGGACGCTGTCTGGACACGCTGTTATGCGCCGGCTTACTTAAACACCGGCTTCGGGGCAATGAGGTTCGTCCGTGAACTGCTCCTGGAGGCTCCGAGTGTCTTATCCGCTGCGTCCGCATACGATGGATCCTTGTATACAACCGCCGCTTCGCGCAAATAGGAAGCGAATTCGGATTCATTCTCCGCTTTGATTTGTTCACGCTCCCATGGTTTTCCGTTAAAATAAGGTACCAGGAATTGATAAGCCTGATGAATGCTTTTTCCATCCGCAGTTTGGTAATTCCATGCATCGAACCCGACTTTACTCCCGTACAAGGCAAGCATAGAGAAGGCTTCCAGATTAAATACAGGGTAGTGAAAGGAACGGGTTCTGCTCATTTCCAGAGGCATACTGCCGTCCGGCTGTATTTGCGCGGCGACTCGTTTGGGCACCGTTTCACGTAAATACGCAGCTGCAGCATCCTTTTCCCCGATAAAGAGCGTAAGCCCCGTATAAATCGCGTCATACCACGTCCCGTGATTGTTTTTGGCCGCTTTTTCCTCGAGTGCCAGCTTGTTCACCTTAAGCCATCCTGTATATTCCTTGACCCAGCTTTTGTAAGCGGCCATATCCTTGTCAGGCCAATTCGGCGAGCCCGCCAGCAGGGCGGCGGCATCGGAGGTCGTCAGAAAATGCCGTGAATCGAGCACGCCCTCCTTGCGTCCATCCGTTCGTCCAGGCACGCTTTGCCCGAAGTTCATATTCGGGTTCATGCGCGTCTCCTCGTCCAGGAACCAGACTCGCAGCAGCATAGCTGCCTTTTCGCCGTAAGGCTCATGGCCGGTCAAATAATAAGCAAGCGCCAACGTTTCCACGGCGGAAGCCATATTCCCAAGGCGGGTTGCATCATATCGGTTGGTTGCCCGCTCGGGATTCGTTTGGCCGTCCTTCTGGATATAGGGTCTGCCATCCGGCTTGCCGGGGTCAGGCCACCAGTAAGGAGCCATACTCATATAATCGTGCTTGTCCCCGCTCGGCGGCGTGCTCTGCTTATGGACAACGGAGAACGGCCCGGTCTTCAGGGCGAGATCCGCTTCCTTGCGCAATTGGTTGAGTGCGGCCTGAAAGTCCGCCGCTTGGTTTGATTTCACCTTGCTTCGAATATCTTGCAGCACGGAAGCATTCAGAATAAGAGTGTCCGGCACAGCGGCCTCCTTCGCTATAGTCATATTTTCCCCTTGGTTCGCTGTGGGCAGGGAAGCGGCAGGGCTGCCGCTTGGAGCTTCGCTTGCCTGCTTTGCTCGAAGGGGAGTCTCTGGAGGCATCGTGCATCCTGGTAGAACTGCCGCGGCCAGAGTGAAACCGGATATGATTGCGAGCTTGATTTTGCGTCCCAATGGGGCACGCTCCCTTCCTTGCATGACCTACAATTCCATTATAAGGGAAGGCTTTGGAAACGACATGGCGTAGATACACTTTTATTTGCGGTATGTTCAGCTTCCATTAATGAAAATGCAAACATGAGCATAGCAGTGAAAATGCGCTGCAAAGCCCGTAAACATAAAATGTATGCGATTTATTGGATATGTTCAGTGTTTGTAATATTATCTAACATTAAATTAAGATAACTCTCATAAACGTTACATATATGTAATGTTTTATTACATAAAACAGCTGTGGGAGGAATTTGCTTATGATGCTCAAATCCGGTTCTATGATGGTCAAGGTCTGTTTATCTTCTGGATTGTTGTTGTCGTCTCTACTCTCTGCCGTTGCGGTAGTCCCGTTGTCCCCGAAGGTGCTCGCTGCCGAGAGTGATGCCCAAACCCAAGCCGTCAAGCTTCCGAAGGTAAGGGTCATCGGAACGGGAGGGACTATATCGGGCAAATCGCAGGATGAAACGAGCTTTCAGAATTATAAAGCAGGGAGCTTGCTGATCCAGGATATGGTCGACGCGCTCCCGAATAAAGAGAAAATAGCGGAGGTCACGACCTCTCAGTTCGGTAATTCCGGATCTTCCGCGTACTCCATGCAGGACCTGTTCGACTTGTCCTTGCAGGTCGACGAAGCGCTGAAGGAGCAGGATGGAGTTGTAGTGACGACGGGGACGGATACGATGGAGGAAATCGCCTATTTCCTCGACTTGACGGTACAAAGCCCCAAACCGGTCATCGTTACCGGCTCCATGAGACCGTGGACGGTCATTGGAAGCGATGCGCAGGCTAACCTGTACAATGCGATTAAGCTGGCAGGCAGCGGGAAAACCAAATATTTCGGCACGGTGATTATGCTGAATGACACGATTCATGCAGCCAGGGAGGTAACGAAAACCAACGATTACCGGACCGATACGTTCGAGTCACCTCAGCTCGGCATGTTCGGATTTATTGACGAGAACAACATCCGTATTTACCGCGCACCGGCAAGGAGCTTTAAACCGACGGAGGAATGGGCGACGCCATTTGATCTAAAGAGAATCAAGAAGGAGGATTTGCCGAAGGTAGAAATCGCCGTATCGTATCAGGGAGCAGGAGGAGAGGCGATCAAAGGCTTTGTCGAAGGAGGAGCCGAAGGAATCGTCACAGCTGGAACAGGAGCGGGCGGCATATCCAAGGCGATGAGCGAGGCGAGGCAAAAGGCGATTGACGAGAAGGGCGTCATCTTCGTTACGACTACACGTACCGGTTCCGGAAGCATTTATTCCGGAGGCAAGGGAGTGATTGCCGGAGATAACCTGAACCCGCAGCACGCACGCATTATGCTGCTCGTGAGTCTGGCCTTCTCCAAGGATTTTGATACGATCAAAGGCTGGTTCGACAAGTACGGCGCTCCACAAGTCGACCTGACAAACAAATAACGTAACAAAAAAATCACTCTGCCGCATAAGACAGGGTGATTTTTTTGACTTTACAGAAATTTCGGGGGCCTCCCGCAAAGCGCCTGATTCCGCTTCGAAGCCAAGGCATCACTTTACGGGGGGGGATTTGATCTGCGGCCTGCCGCCGCACCAGCAGATAGAGGAAAACTAGCCGTTGTTAATGGATCTTTCAGCCCTTACAAACGCAATGAACCGGCGTGCCTCCTCGGGTGTCAGCTTCTTTCCGTCTATGGTCAGGGCGAACTTCTCCATAATTTTCTCGTTGGATAGCTCCAGAGCATCGACAAATTCACGAACATCCTCATCCAGCACCCGGTGAGGGTCGTCCGTTCTGCCTATTAAATAATCAATCGATACATTAAACAAATTGGCGATGCTTACGATCGTGTCGTAATCCGGCTCTCTCCGGTTGTTCTCATAATGCGATAGAGAAGCCCTCGTAATGCCAAGCTTGTTGGAAAGCCCCTCTTGCGTCAGGGAATGTTTTTCTCGAAGTGATGCGATCCGCTCCCCGTATTTCATATCATATACCTCCAGTTAATACGACCATAGTTGATGGATTCGGTATTTTTGATGCAGTCTCACGCGCGTTGTCACCGGACCGCTATACAGCTTTCAGTCCTATTGACATTGATACAAAATGTATCGTATGTTAATGATAATATATTCCATTTACCAGACTTAATATGACCAGGCTGCACTAAAAGGCCGTGGTTCAGCCCCTTTGTGCGCTTTAAAGTACAAATTGTATCGCAATACGTTTATTTTACCCAAAAAAACGAAGGTTGGGAAGATGCCATGTGAACGAAAAACAAATTGGAAGCAAGCAAAATAGATTAAGGAACGTGCTAGGTTCCATGGAATGCCGGATGTGGATCAGCAAATTGGATAACAAACCGGTCCAAACGAACTATGGGCTTGTACAGGTAACGAACCTGGACGCACGCGAGATTCACTTTACCTCTTCGCTGCTGCTGCCTGTCACAAGGCAAATGACTTTGTCATTCCAGCTGGTTTCATCCGATGGAGTCATTCATTTTAGCGGAAGCGGAATAAAACGGAAGTACATAGGTCCGGATTATCATTATGAAGTGAAGCATGAATTGGATGAGACCGAGCGGTCGTTGTTTATTTCGTCCGTTAACCTCATCCTGGGGGAATCTCATTCTATCACGAATAGAGTCCTGGCGAGCTACTCTTCCTTTTACTCCTACGACCATTGTACCCCGAACTATTACTTTCAAACCTAGGTCCTGCTTGTCCGGCAACGATTCTCCTGTCCGTTTATCCTAAGGTCTGTACATCTTTTTGGTACTATAGGGTGAGAAACATGCTTCTTGTGTGACTGTTTTGATACAATTAGTATCAATGTATCATAGACATCAAGGAACAGCTATAAATAGTGCATCGTGACCTCGCTTCGCACCAGGAAGCGAAGGTTGATGCCGGTCTGGCCAATGCCTTTGGAAATATAGTAAGTCCCGTAAGAATTCCTGTGCAGTCCCTTGTAAATGCCCTGCGCAGGCAGCTCGCCCATTGGCCGCAGCTTATAGAAGCAGGGGATGGCGAATTGTTTGCCGTGAAGATGTCCCGCCATTAAGTAATCGTAGCTTTCGCGGATGCTCAGAACCACATTGGGATCGTGTGTGATGATGACCCGCGGTACCTGAGTATCGGTCATGCGGAACGCTTGGAGGATGTTGCTTTTTCCGGTGTGATAATCATCGATGCCGATCAGCTGAAATCCGGGCAAACGGACCGACTCATTGCGCAGCAAGTGGATGCCCCGGTAGCGGAGGAGACGGATAAGACGGATGACCTTGCGCTGCTGGTAATCGTGATTACCGAGGACGGCGAAGGTGGGAATAGGATGCTTCTCTAGCATCTGCAGATAGCTGTCCAGTTTAAGCAGGTGAGATTCCAATTCGGTGAAATCGCCTGTAATGACTATGTAGTCGGGCTTAAGCCGAGTGATGTGCTTCGATAAGACCGATGGGGAAATGCGCAGCCGCTCCACATGGAGGTCGCTGATTTGAAGTATGGACAGATTAAGGCCGATAGGGTTACGGATTTGCTCTACCTTTAGCCACTGGGTCGGCAAAACGAATAAGGCATACACAAGTGCGAGCAGGATGATGAAGGCAGCGGCATACAGCACAATGATTTTCCCCCTCTGGAGCCGATATGATTCATGGTACACTAAATCTTATTAAAAGTGTATGTCCAATAAAAGTCGTACATGCTAGTGCACTTTCACTGATGGTGAACAAAAGTCATCCAAAAATTTAATAAAGTAAACATTTTTTTATGGAATTCGACACAATCTCCTTTGACAAGATACATTACGTATCATACAGTGAATAAAGAGACCACATACTGTGATAGAGAAATTCATGTAAATATACGGAATAAGAGAAGGAGTGCAATAGAATGAGCAGCAGCAACAAGCAGCAGGAGAAGAAGAATGTAGATGTGTTGAGAATCTTGGCGCAGTTGAACATTGATGCGAGCAAGCTTGCATTGTTCGGTCCTCATGGACCCGATACGCTGCCCCCGACTCCTGGTTCTTCCTGCTAGTAAGCCCCTGTAGATGACTAAAATTACCTCTTTGGTTTACATAAAACTCCCGTTATCCTCCCGCACAGATCAGCTTCCAAGTGAATAAAAAGCCGCCCAAGAAGAGCTTGTGTTCTGATCGGACCTAGTCATGATGTCCCTTGGAGAACCGGGATGTGAGCTCCTGTTCTTTGCTCGGGAGCGGAGGATTATGGCACAATCCGTCTTTCCTACTAAAATTGCCGGCGGCACCTAATTTCGCTTAACTTTTCTGGGACCTCTTGACTGGAGGCCTTTTTTTGTTTATATTGATACAAAATGTATCAATATTCGACGGGTCAAGCGCATCATGCGCTTAAAGATATAGGACTTTGGGAAAGCACCCGAACGAACGCTTAAACACAATATCGAATCGGTGGAGGGATAAGGATGAAAGTACTAATTACAGGCGGAGCCGGCTTTATAGGGTCCCATACGGTGGACTGTGCCATTCAGGCAGGGCTGGATGTAGTAGTAGTCGACAATATGAGCACAGGGAAGGAAGCGAATCTGCATCCGGCATGCAAGCTGTATCGAATGGATGTTGCCAGCACGGAATTAAGAAATATTTTTGAGCTGGAGCAGCCGGATTACTGTATCCATCTGGCGGAGAAAACCGATTTGAACGAAGCGATGGTCGTTCGGGGGCTGAGTCCCAATTTGCGCGGATTGATCTATTTGCTGGATCTGTGCAAGGAATTTTCGATCAAGAAGCTGGTCTACGGATCCTCTGCTGAGGTCTACGGTTCTTACGAGCCTAAGCCGATTGACGAAGCCGCTCCATGCGCTCCGGTCTCCTGCACAGGAATGTCCAAGCTGGCTCCCGAGGAATACATTAAGCTGTACGGCGCGTTGTATGGACTTAACTACACGATTTTAAGGTATGCGAACGTGTATGGCTGCCGGCAAAAAAGGTATGGAAGCGGGGGCGTAATCTCGGCCTTTCTGGAAACCTTCGTCAACGGCGAGAAAGCCATCATTCAAGGGAAAGGCCTTCAGACCCGGGATTTCGTCTATGTATCCGATGTGGCTTCCGCCAACGTTCAAGCCCTGTCCTTGTCCAACAGCGATACCTACAACATAGGCACGGGAACGGCTACGTCCATTCTGGAATTGTTCGAGCTGATGAATGAGATGACGAATCAAAAAGTAAAGCCCGTATTCGTAACGGCGCGTCCGGAGGACCATCTGCATGTCTGCGTTTCCTGGGACAAAGCGGCCAAGGGCTGGGGATGGAGTCCCAGGATCCAGCTGCGGGAGGGCTTGACCCAGCTTATGGGGGATTTTATGTACCAAAGGCTTATGGATAAAATCAATGGAGTTCAGGAAACGGCCCCCGAGCCTGTGGCAGCCAGTATGCTGATTCGCCGTATGGCCGTGAAGAAATCGGCCCGCAGGCTGAAAACTTCCTCTTTATAAGCCGTTAAACCGCGTTGATAAAGATTTATTTAGAATAGCTTATTCGACAAAATGATCGGTGTTTTTAACGAAAACCCTCCCAGTATGCGACACCTTTTTTTGAACATCTCCGATATAATACTAGACATTGAAAGTCTATGAGACGAGATGGAGTGTGGGTTGCAAATGGAAGAGAACAAGAAAACGGTGGATATCGACACCGTCCTGAATCAACTCGGTATCCCCAGAGACAAGTACGATCAATGGCTGGCTCTTCAAGAAGCCGTGAAAGAACCGATCAAGCCTCAATACAAAGGCCTCGATAAACCGTTATTTTCATATATGTACAAGGAACTAGGCATGATGGAGTACAGCAAGTAGCCGTACCTCATCATGGCTTATTTTTGTCGGCAGGGAGAGAACGCTCGGACCGAATGAAAGCGATGAAGCTTTTGGACTCCTCCAGTGTGAGTTCTCTTCCGTCAATAGTCAGAATGAATTTGTCCAGAATAGCTTCGTCCGAAAGCTCAAGATAGCTGATAAATTCCTCCGTGCCGTCCGCAAAGCTTCCGGGATGATCCGTGCGGCCCATCAAATAGTCTATCGATACGCCGAATATATCGGCAATTTTTTGAATGGTTTCGTAATCCGGCTCTCTTCTATTATTTTCATAATGAGAAAGGGCGGAACGGGTAATTCCTACTTTATAGGCAAGCTCTTCCTGGGTCATGTACCCTTTGCTCCGCAGTTTGGCTATTCGCTGCCCGTATTTCATAGAGCATCCTTCCACCTTTGCTGTTGTAAATCGGCTGACCTTCCTCATTCCAGCTCTTCTGTATAGTCGGCTATATTGTTCGTAAGCTATCGTTTTGTTTCAATGGGTATGCTGTAAAAAATAAGAACTTCGGCCCATACCTCCCGGGGCATCGAACGGCTTGTCGTTAGCGGAGGGAGGGCGCGCAGTTATAGACAAAGCTTCGCTTCGGGTGATATGATGACTCTGGACAATCAAATACGGATGAATTAGGTGCCGAATGAAATCATGCCTCATTTGGCTTAAAAGGGAAGCCCGGTGCAAAGCCGGCACGGTCCCGCCACTGTGAAGAGTGCCTTTCCATAAGAAAGGCTTGTTATGCCGATGTTGTTGCCACTGGAGCGCCATAGAGCGCGTCTGGGAAGGGAATCGGATGACGAAGCTCGAAGTCAGGAGACCTGCCTAATTTCAAAACACTGTTGACCTACGAGGATAGGGAGGTGTTAGAGATCGGCTTACTTATGGAATGGTAATGGCATATCGGATACAGTGTCATTGGAATTCTTGAGAACGCGGGCTGCAAGAGCATTTCTAACACTTTCTGTAGGAATGCTCTTTTTTGTGCTGCATAAAAGTAAGGAAGACATGTTCGAGAGGCAACCATCATGATGTATTTATATAGGAAGGAAAGGATGTGCGGCGAATGGCGGGAAAACTGCTTATCATCGGCTTCGGACCGGGAAGCTTCGAGCATATTACGAAACGGGCGCGGGAGGCCATTGAAGAAAGTGAAGTTATCATCGGCTATAACACGTACGTGGATCTTATCCGTGGACTTCTCACCGATCAGGAGATTGTACGGACGGGGATGACGGAGGAAGTGAGCCGGGCTCAGGAGGCCGTTCGGCAAGCGGAGGCCGGGAAAAAGGTAGCGGTTATCTCGAGCGGCGATGCCGGTGTATACGGGATGGCCGGACTGGTGTACGAGGTGCTGATGGAAAAAGGCTGGAGGCGGGACGGCGGCGTGGAAGTCGAGATAATCCCCGGCATATCGGCGATTAACTCTTCCGCCTCGCTGCTTGGGGCCCCGGTCATGCACGATGCCTGCACGATAAGCTTAAGCGATCATCTGACGCCGTGGGAGCTGATTGCCCGGCGCGTCGAGGCGGCGGCCCAGGCGGACTTCGTCATTGCGCTGTACAACCCCCGCAGCGGCAGACGAACCCGGCAAATTGTGGAGACGCAGCGCATATTGCTGAAATACCGCTCGCCGGAGACGCCGGTCGGCATCGTGAAGAGTGCCTACCGGGACCGTCAGCATGTGGTGCTGACAACTTTGCGCGATATGCTCGATCATGAGATCGGGATGCTGACGACGGTCATTATCGGCAATGCGTCGACGACGGTCTACGACGGTCTGATGATCACCCCGCGCGGTTATCAGCGCAAGTATACGCTCGGCGCCGATGTACAGCCGCTTAAGCCGCACCAGCGGCTGCAGGAAGCGGCGGAGCCTTGGGCGCTGCGGCAGTGGGACGAGGCAGTGGCGGTCGATGCGGATGACGAGGATTGGGCTTGGGAAGGCGAAGGCCAAGTGGAAAGCGGCCTGGAAGCCGTGGCCCGCACCGTAAGGGAGACGGCTCCTGCAAGCTCCGCCGGCGGCGGAAGCACGGGCGGAGCGGTGCTGGCTGCCAGCGCGGTCAGCGTGGCTGAGCGCGAGGAGCGGAGCAGCGGCCCCGGTACCGACTCGCCGCTAATGCTGGCGATGGAGGCGCTGCGCCTGTCCGATCTCAGCCGAGGCGTGGTCACGGAGCCGGGCAGCACGCCTGCCTCGGCGGGATTGTTCCGCCAGCAAGCGATCTTCGAGCTTGCGGTAAGTCCGGGCGTCGCCGAGAAGCGTTTTACCGCCAGACAGATGCTTGCGCTGGCTGAGGTCGTTGGCGAGACGGGGACGATGGAGTACACGCCCCATCACCAAATGATTATCCGGGTTCCGACATCGAATCCCGATGACATTACGACGAAGCTGCGGCAGGAAGGCTTCCTGCTGGCGCCGATCGGCGATGTAGCGCAGCTTAAAGCTTGCGACTTTTGCAATGCGGAGAAGGCGGATGCGATTCCGTACGCCGAGGAGCTGCAGAAGCGGATCGGCGGCTTGAGCGTGCCGAAGGAGCTGCGCATCGGCTTGAACGGGTGCGGAATGGCTTGTTATGGGGCGGTGCACGAGGATATCGGCATCGTATACCGGAAGGAGAAATTCGATTTGTTCCTGGGCGGCAAGACAGTCGGGCGCAATGCGCATCCGGGACAGCCGGTCGCCGAGGGGATTGAGCCGGATCAACTGGTAGACATGATCGAACGGATTGTACAGCGGTATATTTCGGATGGTCATCCGAATGAGCGATTCCATAAATATTTTAAAAGAGTAAAGGAAGTAGAAGGCTATCGTCACCAAGAGGTGCCGGTTTTCCAAATTGAAAACGCGGTATGCGGCGATTAATACGGAAATAAAGACAGGGAGGGAACAGGATGAATGCGGTTTTGTTTGTAGGCCACGGCAGTAAGGATGCGGAAGGCAATGAGGAGGTACGGGAGTTCGTCCGCTCTATTGCATCGAAGATGGACCAGCCGATCGTGGAGACGTGCTTTTTGGAATTTGAACGGCCCACCATCGCACAGGGTATCGAGCAGTGTGTTCAACAGGGAGCTACGCAGATTGCGGTAGTGCCGATCACTTTATTCTCGGCGGGGCATGCCAAAATACATATTCCGGCTGCTATTGACGAAGCGAGGCTGCGTTACCCGTCCGTTCGGTTCAACTATGGACGGCCTATCGGGGTTCATGAGCAGGTGCTGGATATTCTTGCGTCGCGGTTGGAAGCGGCCGGTGCAGGCGCTGCAACGGAAGCCGACCGGGAGCAGACGGCGGTGCTTGTCGTAGGACGGGGCAGCAGCGATGCGGACGCCAACAGCGATTTGTTCAAAATATCCCGGCTGTTCTGGGAAAAGCTGAAGGTCAAATGGGTGGAGACGGCGTTTATCGGAGTGACGGCGCCTTTAGTGGATGAAGGGATTGAGCGCTGTATCAAGCTCGGCGCACGCAAGGTCGTTATCCTGCCGTATTTCTTGTTCACGGGCGTATTGATGAAGCGGATGGAGCAAATGCTGCTTCAATTCTCGGAGAAATACCCCGAGCAGGAATTTATATTGGCGGATTATTTCGGGTTCCATCCGAATTTGCAGCTGATTTTGCGGGAGCGGGCGCTAGAGGCCGTAGAGGGCGAGGCCAGAATGAACTGCGATATGTGCCAATACCGCTTGGCGGCGATGGAGCATATCGATCATCACCATCATCATGATCACGATCACGACCATGGACATCATCACCATGGGCATGATCATCATCACGGGCACGACCATGACCACCATGATCATAAGCACGACCATCATCATGACCATGATCATGATCACGACCACCACCATCATGATCATGACGATACGAAAGCGCCTGCGTTGGAGAAAAGCAAATCTTAAGGAGCAGAACTTACTCCGGGCTCTCCGGGCAGCTCAAACGGAATGCATGATCTTAACAGATGGAGGCACAAATCATGATATTGGTTATGGCAGGAACAAGCGATGCGCGTGAGCTTGCATTGCAGATTCGGGAGGCAGGGTACCCGCTCTTGACTACGGTCGTTACGGACAGCGCCGCCAAGTCGATGGAGGAGGCCGGCCTCCCCGTACTGACGGGAAGACTAACCGCAGAAGCGCTGGCAGCCTTGGTACGGGAACGCGGGTTCCGCACGATTGTCGACGCCACGCATCCGTTCGCGGAGGAGGCGTCGAAGAATGCGATTGCCGCTTCTCAGGAAGCCGGCGTCCCCTATATCCGCTATGAGCGGGGACGGATCGCCATCGATCAGAATCCGCTGATCACGTTCGCGGATGATTACGAGCAGGCGGCGGAGCTGGCGGCACAGCGCCAGGGCGTCATTATGCTGACGACCGGCAGCAAGACGCTGCATATTTTCGCGAAGCGGCTGCTTGGCCTTCCGAATACCACCTTGGTGGCACGGATGCTGCCTCGCAGAGACAACATGGAGAAATGCGAGGAGCTTGGGCTGGAGCAAAAGAATATTGTTGCTATGCAGGGGCCCTTTTCCAAGGAGCTGAACAAGGCTTTATATACGCACTACAACGTTACCTTGATGATCACGAAGGAGAGCGGCAAGGTCGGAGCGGTGGACGAGAAGCTGGAATCTGCGCTCGAGCTTGGAATCGAGACGATTGTAATCGGCCGACCTTCGGTTGACTATGGTACTTATTTTAGCGAGTTTGACGGGGTCATTCATAAACTAAATGAATTGCTGCAGGAGGCGTAAGCGAAATGGATTTTAAAACGGAGTTTAAACCGTTAACGGTACAACCGCAAGAAATTGAAGAGCGAAGCTTCCAGATGATTACCGAAGAGCTGGGGGACCACCCTTTCACGGCTGAACAATATTCCGTTGTGCAGCGGGTGATCCATGCTTCGGCGGATTTCGAGCTGGGTCGCAGCATGCTGTTTCACAGAGATGCCGTGCAGGCGGGAATTCAAGCTATACGTGCAGGCAAAACGATTGTGGCTGACGTACAAATGGTGCAGGTTGGTATCAGCAAACCTCGTATCGCCAAATTCGGCGGCGACGTAAAGGTATATATATCCGATCCGGACGTCATGGAAGAGGCGAAGCGTCTTAATACGACCCGGGCGATCATTTCGATCCGCAAGGCAATTCGTGAGGCCGACAGAGGCATCTTTGCCATCGGCAACGCACCGACGGCGCTTCTGGAGCTGATCCGCCTTGTGAAGGAAGGCGAGGCGAAGCCGGGTCTGGTCATCGGCGTGCCGGTAGGCTTCGTGTCGGCGGCGGAATCGAAGGAAGAGCTCGCGAAGCTGGATATTCCGTTTATTACGAATATCGGGCGGAAGGGCGGAAGTCCGGTAGCGGTAGCAGCCGTGAACGCCATTTCCTTGATGGCGGAGCGTCTCGGATAAGGAGACTGGAGCGATGGCTATGGATAAAGGCGGAGATACGAAGGATTCCAAGCCGCTTAGACATGGATATACGACGGGCTCCTGCGCTGCGGCAACAGCCAAGGCAGCGGTGACGGCCTTGATTGAACAGCAGCTTCAAACGGAATCGACCATACGGCTGCCTATCGGGCAGGATGTGACGTTCAGCATCGTTCGCTGCGAGTTCACGGCGGAGCGGGCGGAGGCCGAGACCATCAAGGACGGAGGCGACGACCCGGACGCTACGCATGGAGCAAGGATTATCGCCGAGGTTCAGTGGCGGGATGAGGAAGGAATCGAGCTGGATGGAGGCATCGGCGTAGGTCGGGTTACGAAGCCCGGCCTTCCTGTCCCTGTAGGGGAGGCGGCGATCAACCCGGTCCCGCGTAAGATGATTCGCGAATCGGTAGAAGCTGTCCTGAACGAATATGATATCCATCACGGGGTTAGAGTGGTTATCTCGGTGCCTGACGGTGAAGAAATTGCCAAGAAGACGTTGAACGGACGTCTTGGCATCGTTGGCGGCATCTCGATTCTCGGCACCCGGGGCATTGTGGTGCCTTTTTCCACAGCTGCATACAAAGCAAGCGTAGCGCAGGCGATCCGGGTCGCCGTCAAATGCGGATGTAAGCATATTGTCCTTTCAACTGGCGGACGCACGGAGAAGTACGGCATCGATATGTACCCGGACTTACCGGAGGAAGCCTTTGTTGAGATGGGCGATTTTATCGGCTTTGCGCTGACGCAGTGCAAGAAGCAGGGAATCGAGAAAGTAACGCTCGTCGGCATGATGGGCAAATTCTCCAAAGTGGCCCAGGGTGTCATGATGGTGCACTCCAAGAGTGCGCCGGTCGATTTTGGCTTCCTGGCGCAAGTAGCGGAGGAGGCAGGGGCGACTCAGATGCAGGCTGCTACCATTCTGGACGCAAATACGGCTGCGCTGGTCGGCGACTTGATGCTGGAATGGGGCCATTCCGCCTTTTTCGAGAGGCTATGCGCCTATTGCTGTGCGGCCGGGCTCAAGGAAGTACAGGGCGGCATGGAGATAGAAACCGTCATCATTTCGATGAAGGGGAGCCTGTTGGGCCAAGCCTCCAAGTCGGAGGAGTAGCGTCGCAAGGTCACGGCTGCGGCAGTCAGCCGAAGCTTTTTACATACAGCAATCGGTATCGGGGGAATGCAGGTTGATACAACAGCAAACAACGAATCAAACGGCAGCGCTCAAGGTGATCGGCATCGGGGATGACGGTCAAGGAAGCCTGCTGCCTCAATATATACAATGGATCTCAGAGAGCGAAGTGCTGGTCGGGGGTGAGCGGCAGCTGCAATTTTTCCCGGACTACAGCGGAGAGACCATAGCGATCAAGGGCGGCTTGTCCGAGCTTGTAACCCGCTTGCAAACGAAGGCTGAGGAGGGGCGCAGGATCGTCGTGCTTGCATCGGGAGACCCCCTGTTTTACGGGATCGGCGGCTACCTCTCCTCCAAGCTGAACGTGGAAATCTACCCGAACGTCAGCTCGCTGCAGCTGGCTTTCGCCCGGATGGGACAGAGCTGGCAGGATGCTTACGTGACCAGTGTCCATGGGCGAAGCATGAAAGGACTGGCGCAGCGGATCGATGGGAAAGCGAAGATCGCGCTGCTGACCGACGAGACGAATAGCCCTAATGCCATCGCGAAGTATTTGTTGTCATTTGGCATGACGGAATATCGGGCGTTTATAGCGGAGAATTTGGGTGGCTCGGACGAACGGACGGGCTGGTACGAGCTGCAGGAGCTTGAAGAACGCGAGTTTTCTCCACTGAACGTGATGATTCTGATTGCTTCGAGGGACGCATTGGCCGGGAAACGTTGGCCGATGGGCATTGACGATGAAATGTTCATCCAGCGTAAGCCGGATAAAGGGCTGATAACCAAGAAGGAAATTCGCGTCATGAGCTTGGCGCAGCTGGCTCTTCAACCGGACAGCATCGTTTGGGATATCGGCACGTGCACCGGGTCTGTCGCCATTGAAGCGGCTCGAATAGCTCGATATGGCGAAGTATACGCGATTGAGAAGAATGAAGCGGATTTGCAAAACTGTTTGGATAATATGCACCGCTTCCGGACGGACATTACAGCGATTCAAGGACGTGCGCCGCAAGGCCTGGAGCAGTTCCCGGATCCGGATGCCGTGTTTATCGGAGGCAGCGGAGGCGAGATGGAGGAGCTGCTGCACGTGTGCTGCAGCCGTCTGCGTCCGGGCGGACGCATAGTATTGAATGCCGCTACAATCGAGAACTTATATGAAGCGAACAAGGCGTTCGCGAATGAAGGCTTCGCAACGAGCATTACTCTTGCACAGATTTCGCGGAGCAAGCCGATTTTGAATTTGACCCGGTTCGAAGGTCTTAACCCGATATATATCATAACGGCTAAACATAAGGAGTCCGGTGGAGCAGAGGAAACGGAGGGGACAGCAAGTGAGTAAGTTAGGCGTGTTATACGGATTGGGGGTTGGACCCGGGGACCCGGAGCTGATCACGGTCAAAGCGTTCCGCATATTGAAGGAATCGCCGGTCATCGCTTATCCCCGCAAGAAGATGGGGGCTAAGAGCTACGCTCTGACGATTACGGAGCTGTATGTTAATACGGAAGAGAAGACGATGATAGGGCTGACCTTCCCGATGACCAGGGATCGCGAAGCGCTGGAAATGCAGTGGAGCAAGACGGTCAGCACGGTGTGGGAGCATCTGGAGCAGGGGAAGGACGTGGCGTTCGTAACCGAGGGCGACCCGATGATTTACAGCACGTTCATTCACTTGATGCGGCTGATGAAGGAGCGCCATCCCGAGGTGGAGGTTCGTTCCATTCCCGGGATTTCTTCAATCAACGCTTCGGCGTCACGCCTGGGTATTCCGCTTGCGGACGGCGATGAGCAGATTGCCATCGTTCCTGCAACGGACGATTATGAGAAGATGCGTACTGCTATTGAAAATCACGACTGCGTCGTATTCATCAAGGTAGCCAAAGTGATCGATCTGATGATCCATGTGCTGGGCGATCTCGGATTGACGGACAAGGCGGCCGTACTGACCAAGGTTACCTCCTCGGAGGAAATGATCTGGCGCAACATTCGAGAGCTGCAAGGCAAAGGCTTGGAATACTTAACGCTAATGGTGGTGAGAAAATAATGAAAATTTATATTATCGGAGCAGGCCCGGGCGATCCCGATCTGATTACAGTCAAAGGACTTCGTATTCTGCAGGAGGCCGACGTCGTGCTCTACACCGATTCCCTGGTTAACGAAGAGCTCATCGCCAAGGCAAAGCCGGAAGCGGAGATTCTGAAGAGCGCCGGCATGGATCTCGATGAAATGGTCGCTATCATGGCCGACCGCGTCAAGCAGGGCAAGATGGTGGCTCGGGTTCATACAGGGGATCCTGCGGTCTTCGGCGCGATTATGGAGCAGGTGGCTCTGTTGAAAAAAGAAGGCATCGGCTACGAGGTCATCCCTGGCGTAAGCTCAGTCTTCGCGTCTGCCGCCGCCCTTGGTGCGGAGCTGACGATTCCGGAGCTGACCCAGACGCTCATTCTGACCCGTGCCGAAGGCAGAACTCCGGTGCCGGAGCTGGAGAAGCTGAAGGATCTTGCAGCGCACCACAGTACGATTGCGTTATTCTTAAGCGCCACTTTGACGAAAAAAGTGGTCGAAGAGTTCCGAAGCGCGGGCTGGAGTGAGGACACGCCGATAGCCGTCGTGCAAAGAGCGACATGGCCGGATCAGCTTATTGTCCGGACGACGCTTGCCAATCTCGAGCAGGATATGCGCAGCAACGGAATTCGTTCTCACGCGATGATTCTTGCAGGCTGGGCGCTTGATCCGGAGATTCATAACAAGGACGAGTACCGCTCCAAGCTGTACGATAAAGAATTTACGCACCGGTTCCGCAGAGGGGTGAAATCATGATCGCATTGCGCGAGGGCGAGATTCCTTCGATTGAGCAGCACGGCGATTATGCGATAGTAGCCATCACGAAGCATGGCGTCGAGATGGCGCGCAAGCTGCACGAAACGTTCCGCCATTCGGATTTGTACTACATGTCCAAATTCGAGCGGGGCGATGAAGCAGCGCGGGGCATTCAGCTGTTCGAAGGCAGTGTCAGACTGCTGTTTCCGGCTTTATTCCCGGCGTATAAAGGACTCATTATTATTATTTCGTTAGGTGCTGTAATCCGGATGATCGCACCGCTGCTGGTAGATAAAAAGACAGACCCCGGCATCGTCGTCATCGACGACAAAGGGGAGAATGTGATCAGCGTGCTGTCGGGTCACTTGGGCGGCGCGAACGAGCTGACCCGTGAGGTAGCTGCGGCCATGGGAGCGAGGCCGATCATTACGACGGCCTCGGACGTGCAGGGGACGATAGCGGTGGACTTGTTCGGCCGCCGCTTCGGCTGGGAATGGGAGTCGGCGGATAAGCTGACGCCTGTCAGCGCCTCCGTCGTGAACGAGGAGCAGGTTGCCGTCGTTCAAGAATCCGGCGAGCCCGGCTGGTGGCTGTATGATACGCCGCTGCCGGCGAATATTCGCACGTATGGCAGCGTTGCCGATGCGTTGGCGGTGAAGCCGCAGGCGGCACTCGTGGTGACGCACCGCGTATTAAGCATGGACGAGGAGGCAATTCTCGAGAACGGCGTGCTGTACAGGCCGAAGGTCATCGCGCTCGGCATCGGCTGCAACCGCGGCACATCCGCCGAAGAGATCGAATCGGTAATTTCGGAGACGCTGGCCGAGCTGCAGTTCTCGATGAAGAGCGTGAAGGCCGTCTGCACGATCGATCTGAAGAAGGACGAGGAGGGGCTCCTCGCCGTCGTGCAGAAGCACGGCTGGGCGTTCGTCACCTACGCGCCCGAGCAGCTGAACACGGTGGCCCTGGAGGCCCCGTCGGACACCGTGTTCCAGTTCACCGGCGCCTACGGCGTGAGCGAGCCGGCGGCGAAGCTGTACTCCGGCGCCAAGGAGCTGGCGCTGGTGAAGAAGAAATCGGGCAACGTCACGATTTCAGTAGCCGTCATTCCGTTCCCGCAGGAAGGGAGCGAGGCAGCCGATGGAAGGTAGCCGTAAGATTGTCATTGCCGGAACCGGCAGCGGCGTCGGGAAAACAACGCTGACGATCGGCCTGATGGCCGCTTTGCAGCGTCTCGGACGCAAGGTGCAGGGCTTCAAATGCGGCCCCGACTATATTGATCCGACGTATCATACGGCGGTCACGGGACGCACATCCCGCAATCTGGACAGCTATATGCTGACGCATGATACAGTCAAAGAAATATATGCGCGAGCGAGCCGTGAGGCGGACATCTCAGTCATCGAGGGCGTCATGGGCTTCTACGACGGCAAGAACCCGAAGACGAACGAGGGCAGTACGGCTGAAATCAGCCTTCTGCTGGAGGCCCACGTGCTGCTCGTGGTGAACTGCCAGAGCATGGCCCGCAGCGCTGCCGCCATTGTGCGAGGCTTCCAGCTGCTGGAGCCCCGCGTTAACATAGTCGGCGTCATTGCGAACAAGGTCGGCAGCGAGGGCCACTACAAGCTCGTGCGCGAAGCGATCGAGCAGGAATGCGGGATTCCCGTCGTCGGCTACATGAAGCGGGAAGATCATATCGAAATGCCGGAGCGGCATCTCGGCTTGGTGCCTTCCATTGAACGGGGCGAGCTGCAGCCGTTCTTCGATAAGCTTGCCGAGCTGGTTTCGGCCACGGTTGATGTAGAGCGCATATGGGAGCTGGCCCAGTCTCCCGCGGTTTCATTGTCTGCGGAAGCCGAGTCTGCTTCCGCTTTTCGCCGCCGGACCGTCCGGTCCGGCCCCCCAATCCGTATCGCGGTAGCGAAGGATGCAGCCTTTAATTTTTATTATCAGGAAAATTTCGAGCTGCTGGAGGCTTACGGAGCGGAGTGCGTCTTCTTCTCGCCATTGGCAGGGGAAACGCTGCCCGAAGGCGTCCAGGGCCTGTATCTCGGTGGAGGCTTCCCTGAAGAATTCGCCGAGGTGCTGTCGGCTAATGAGGCGGTGAAGCAATCGATCCGCCAGGCGATAGAGCAAGGACTTCCGACGCTGGCCGAATGCGGCGGCTTCATGTATTTAACGGAGTCCATCGAGCATACGCACGGCCGGAAGCATTCGATGCTCGGCCTTATCCCCGGCAGCGTCAAGATGCAGAAGAAGCTTGCGGCATTAGGCTACCGGGACATTACCGGGAGAGAAGGCAACTTCCTGCTCGGGCCGTCCGACCGTGCCAAAGGCCACGAGTTTCATTATTCGACCTTTCAGCCGAATGAAGGGGCTGACATCTCCAGCGCCTATGAAACGAAAGGGCTGCGGGGCATGAAGCAGGAAGGCTACATCAATGAGAGCGGAACGCTGGTTGCGGGATATACCCATATCCATTTCGCATCGGCGCCTGAATTGGCAGAACGCTGGGTAGAGCGATGTGCCGGCTTTCAGCTGAAATAAATAGGGATAGGAAGGAGAACCTGCATGTCTATTATGGAATTGCTGCAGCAGAGAAGAGCGGTGCGCAATGTACAGCCTGTAGAAGTAGAGGATGAGAAAATTCATGCCTTGCTTGCTGCGGCTACTTTGGCGCCGAATGACAGGCTTCGTGAGCCTTGGCATTTCTACGTGATTCGCGGAGAGGCGAAGCAGCGTTACGAAGCAGAAGCGCTTCAATACTTGGAGGAGCGGTTTCCGACCAAGCCGAATCTGGTGAAGGAATCATTAAAGGTTTTGACGGCTACGCCGCTTGTCATTGCCGTTACGGCGGATGTCATTCCCGACGATCCCGCCTCCTCCAAGGATAACGAGTATGCCGCTGCCTGTGCCATTCACTCGATGTGGCTGGCAGCCACGGAGATGGGGCTCGGCTTCGTATGGCGCACGCGCGGAATCGGCCTGGTTCATGACGACCGGATGCACCGGTTTATCGGCTCGCCGGAAAACAAGAAGGTGATCGGAACGATATTCATCGGCTATCCGGCCGACACGCCTCCGGCGACTTCCAGAACCCCGCACAGCGATAAAACCACTTGGCTGTAAAACAGCGATTCTTACATTTTCCATAAGAAAGCAGCATGTATAACCCTTTATTCCGTTTTTGGATAAAGGGTTTTATTTTTTAAAATAACCCCACAAAGTGGGGCGAGACTGTTGAAAAACCCACAAAACTTGAAAAATAGCAACGGTACCCCGGTGGGGTATCCCCCTCCGGCCGCTGTTGTTCCCGGAAAAATTTTGATTATATCGCTTTACAGCGGGTATTTTCCGAGAACAAAGAATTCCTGTAATGCGGTAATTTCGCTTTTGAAAAACACAGAGCACTTCCGTAAGATGAAGTACGGGGGCCTGAGAAACCCTACTCATCCTTATCGGAGGTGCTCATACTAT
>NZ_JADBDR010000008.1:0-359030 GCF_014873645.1 Paenibacillus sp. OAS669 | reverse complement strand
TCGCCATACATAAGAATCCAAGCTACGCGGGGGCTTGGCCCCTCCCGCGACCGGACTTTCACCGGATAGAAGATGCGTGCTTAGCTGGGCACGCCCTTGAAAAAAAGAAAACCCGGTTTCCCGGGCTTTCGGTGGAATTACTGAAGCGGATATAGGCTTGCGGTATGCGGCTCATCATAAGCCTGAGCCCAGTAATAGCCGGGGAATGTCACCCGCCGCGGCTCGAAGCCGACCTGACCGCCTGACGGGATCGTCTCCGAGGTGAGGGTGATCCTCCCGTTGGCATCCGTCCTGCCGCCAGTGTATTTGCCGCCAGCATACTGGAACCGGCCCTCAACCAAGGCGTTCGCCAGAGGCTGCCCGGTATTCTTATCCACCACTTGCATTGTCACCGAGGCGGCGGAGCCTTTCATGACGATGCTCATCCCTTGAAGCACCATCGGCTTCAGGTTTGTCGTCTTGGTCTTGACGATTGCCGGCAACGAGGCCGGGCCAATGTTCCCCTGCACATCACGTGCTGCTACTTTGTAGTAATAGACAGTATCCGGCAGCAGGCCGATATCACGAAAAGTAAGCGAGCGGGACTCTCCCGCCACTTGATCAGGGCCTGGTGTAAACCACGGTGTCGTCCCGCGGTAGATGAGATAGCGGTCGATATCCGTATTATCGCCGGCCATGCCGTACGAAAGCTCCACCTTCTGATAATCCGTCGCTTCGGCCTTCGGCAGTCCGCGAACGATGGATGGCGCCTCCGTATCTGCAGGCGGCTGCCAGGTCACGCTGCCCGGCCCCCAGTGGGACGGCAGGAAGCGAAGCGAATCGTAATGATGCATCGCAATCCCGCCGAAGGAAGCTCGGTTGTTATAAACGGCATATACCTTGTCCAGCTCCGCCTCCATAACGGTACGCCCTTCTTCGCGGAACGTAATCGTCTCCGGGTCGCCGCTGTTCGCAATGTCGAGGGTCTCTACCCCGATGACTACCGAATGCGGCTTGCCGATCGCATCCGCATAATCGATCTCGCCCTGCGCTCCGGCGATGATCCCTGCCGAACCGTCCGCCGTATCGCGATAATCCATAATCGATATGTAGTCGCTCATGTCCTGCACATGCTGCGACAGCCACTTGGTGCTTCCGTTCCAGGTGATGCTCTGCGCCTGCGCCGACGAGTCGAACCATTTCGGAATTGCCGGTCCGAAGGGGAGATTCAAGCCGGACGCGTTGCGGCGGTCGATCATTTTTTGCAGCATATCCAAATATTGAAGCTGCAAGGAAGGGTACTGGTCTTTGAAGTCCGGTGAAATATACGGCTCGATGTCGGCATTCACCCCGTCAAACCGTTCATTGCGGGAGGAAGCGAGATTA
Organism: Paenibacillus sp. OAS669; assembly: GCF_014873645.1. Lineage (NCBI taxonomy): Bacteria > Bacillati > Bacillota > Bacilli > Caryophanales > Paenibacillaceae > Paenibacillus > Paenibacillus sp. OAS669. Next base: position 357,665 of record NZ_JADBDR010000008.1, on the reverse strand, counting down.
TAATTCAGCACCCGTTCCATTTCCCGCACCGCTTTGTCGTGGTAGATAGCATAAGCGCCCATATACGGGGGCGTCGTACCTCCGGAGATACAGGCGTACACTTGATATCCCCGGCTATGAGCCCAAGCAATGAAGCTTCTCAGCTTACCGGGATCATCCGCCAAAATATCCATATCCGCCATCGGGCCGACGGCCAAATACAGCGTCGTCACCGGATCCGAGCCGAAGGTCGCGGTATCCTTGGCGAAGGCGTCCAGCACCGTCCTGGAGCCCGGGTTGAGCAGCAGCCGGTAAGCTTCCGGTTCCCAAATCCACATCGCCCGATCCTGCGGCTTCACCGTTACCTGCTCATGGGTCCCTCGCCCCACCGTCGCATAAATAGTGGCGCTATAGCCGGTACGGCCTTTTGCATCCGTTGCTTTTGCCTCAATGCTGCTCGTGACGTCTCCGAGCCCCTTAGTATTCCAGGAGTAAATAAACTGCTTACCATGACGGATCGCGTACTGCCAGGACCCGCCGTTTACGCGTACTTGAACGCTTACCACCGGCATATCCCCATACGCTGCAACGGTAACTGGTACCGTTCCGCTGAGTGAAGTTCCCTCCTGCGGGCTCACAATCACGACATGCGGAGCCGCTCCCCGGGAGGAATCTGCCTTCAACTCCATCGGCGAACTCCAAACGCTATAACGCGTCTGCACATCCGACCCGCTGGCGCGCAGCCGGACGACACCGTTGTAGTCCCGCGTATCCAGCTCATAACGCCATGTCCCGGCATCATCGGAGTCGGCATCCTCCATCGTGACGCTGACTTGAGACTCGCCATTGATGCTGAGCTTAATGTCGTACAAGCCGGTGTAGGTGCCGGTCAGCACCATTTTCGGCCAAGTGAGCTTACCGCCAGTTGCCGGAGAATCGATCGTAACCGCCGAAGCGGCCAAGGCGGCAGGAGGCGTGACAACCATGAAGGAACCTACTACCAGTAACGACAGACATGCGGTGATAACGAAGCGCCTCCAGGCGCTTATTCTGCTTAGCATCTAATTAGCCTCCTATGGCGAGAGGACGGTCCTCCTGATAACATGGAAAACCGCCACTCTGCTTCTTGTATAAGGCTTCTCTTCTCTACAGCTCTCTATCATCTATAGCTCTCTATCCGTTTCGTTATGGCTCCAACACTCCATCGACTCCGCTTGCCGAACATGCTCATTTTGTCTTATCAGCTCTCTGTCTTACTGCACTCCAATTCCAATAGATCTCCAGCTTCCGATCGTCTTCCTACGGCTTCAGCTGAGTGCTCTCCACCCGCTTGTAGGCGGCCTTGTAAGTATCGACCAGCTTCTGCACGCCCAAATTGTTCATTTCCTCTACATACTTGCTCCACTCGCTCATACTCCGGGTTCCCAGCACGAACTTGGCGAAGTTTTCCTCCCGATGCTTTTTCAGGGCCTGACCGGTGACGGACAGCACCTCGTTCTCCTTCTCCGTAAAGGACGGTCTAGGCTGCATCGCCGGAGGATCATATTTGGCCGCTTCCTTGTAGGCATTTTGCAAATCCTTGGAAAACAGCGACAGATGCGCGTTATAATCGATCCATGTATAGGTGCCTCTGCTCGATTGCAGGCCGGTCTTCTTGCGCATTTCCGTCACATCAGTGAACTCGGGCTTGAATTTCTTTTGACCGTTCTCCATGACATAGGTTTCGCCTTCTTTACCCCAGCTCGTCAGCGTGCGCCCTTCTTCGGTATAGAAGAAATCCATGAAGGTCATGACATCCTTGATGTTTTTGGAAGTAGAAGCCACCGTCAAGCCGCCGTCCAAATAATGGAAGTACGGATTGAGCTGCTTCCCGCCATTCAGGCCCGCCGGAGGAGCCATGAACTGCATGTTGTATTCAGGGCGGTCCTTCTTCATCGCGTTGTTGAAGAAATCGACCCGGCTGATATAATCGATCGTTATGAACGACTTATCGGTCGACATCGTGTCCTGCCACTGCTTCGTCTGAATGGACAGGAAATCGGGAGGAATGAGGCCTTCGGCATAGAACCGGTGCCACATCTCTACCATTGCCTTGTAATTGTCTTCAATCGGGCCGTACCGCCATTCCTTCTTATCAAAATCGTAATAAGCATCCGCGCCGGTTCCGAAGTTGGTCGTCAGATTGGTGTACATCTCATCCGGAATTTGCCCGAAGCGCAGCGACAAAGGGTAGCTGTCCGGGTACGCCTGCTTCAGCTTTTTCATCGTCTGGTACAGCTCTTCATAGGTTTTGGGCGGCGTCAGGCCATTCTTCTTGAAAATGTCTTCGCGGTACAGCCAGATCATCCGGTTCGTTTCCCCGAAGCCCTGATTCGGAAACATATACATTTTGCCGTCCGCCGAGATCATGGCCTTCGCTTCATCAGGATATTTCTCCATCCACTTCTTCAGATTGGGCATTTGGCCGAGGTAATCGAGAATATTGACCAAAGCGCCCTGCTGGCCGAACCGGTCGGAATCGCTGCGGCTCGGCATGCTCATCAGATCAGGCAAATTATTCGACGCAATGGTCAAATTGAGCGTATCGTTCAGCTTGCCGGATGGCGTCTGCACCTGCAGCGTAGCCCCCGTCTTCTCCTCGAGCCATTTCCAGATCGGCCAATCCTTGCTGTACGGGAACGTCGCGTTATTATCGAGCAGCGCCGTGAACGTCTTCTTGGCCGGCGTTCCGGCCGGTGCGTTCGGCGCGGTCCCTCCTCCTGCTTCCTTCCCCTCATTCCCGCTGCATCCTGCCACGACCGATAGCGCCATGACGGAAGCGAGCGATAGCGATGCCATTTTGTTCATGAAGACCCTCTCCTTCATATAGGTTTTGAGCAAAACCGGACTAGCCTTTAACGGCGCCGATCATCGCGCCTTTGACGAAATATTTTTGCACGAACGGATATACAAGCAATATCGGCAGCGTCGAGACCATGATCGTGGCGAACTTTAAAGAATCCTCGACGACCATATTATCTCCGCCAATACCGGTCACCGCACCGGAGCTGACGCTGCCAGCCAGCACCAAATTGCGCAGCAGCACCTGCAGCGGGAACAAATCCGGATTGCGCAGGTACAAGAGCGGAAGCATGAAGTTGTTCCACATGGCGACGGCATAGAATAAAGCGATCGTGGCGAACACCGCCTGCGACAGCGGAATGACGATACGAAAGAAGATGCCGATATCGGTCAAGCCGTCGACACGTCCGGAATCCTCCAGCTCCTTCGGGATGCCGCTGAAGAACGTCCGCATCAAAATCAGGTTCCAGGTGTTCACCGCTCCCGGCAGCACCATCCCCCACACCGTATCCATCAGCCCGAGCGAACGGACAACGAGGAACGTCGGGATCATCCCTCCGCTGAAAAACATCGTGAACACGACAAACAGAGTAAAAAACGTATGATACCCCATATCTTTGCGCGATAATGCATAGGCTCCCATAGAGGTGACGACGACCGAGATCAGCGTCCCGAGGACGACGTAGACAATCGTATTTTTATAAGCCAGCCATATTTTCGGATCATCGAACACAAGCTTATACATCTTCAGATTAAACCCTTTTGGCCAAAGCGTCACTTCCCCTTTCATAACATAGACGTCCTGACTCAGGGAAACCGCCAGCATGTACACGAACGGATACAACGTAACGGCGATAACGCCCAGCAAAAGGATTGTATTGACGATCGTAAACAAGCCGATTTTCTCTCTCATCTCACTCCCTCCTTTACCACAGACTCGTTTCTCCCACCTTGCGGCTAATAGTATTGGCTGCCCAAATGAAAATCAGACTGATGATCCCCATGAACAGATCAATCGCCGCCGCGTAGCTGAAATTGCCCTGCTCCAGTCCTACCCGGTACACGTACGTACTGATAATGTCCGCCGTGCTGTAGGTAGCCGGATTGTACATAAGGAACACCTTCTCGAACCCGATCTCGAGCACCTTGCCCACATTCAGAATAAACACAATCACGATCGCCGGGGCAATGCCCGGAATGGTCACATGCCACAGCTTGCGCCAGCGGTTCGCTCCGTCAATGCCGGCCGCCTCATAGAGCTGAGGATCGACGGCGGTCAGCGCCGCCAAATAAATGATCGTCTCCCAGCCGATATGCTGCCAAATCTCCGACAGCACGTAAACTGTGCGGAACATGCCGGGCTCCATCATAAAATTGACCGGTTGAAAGCCGAGAGACTTAATGATCTGATTGATCAGTCCGCCGGTAGGCGACAGGAACATAATCACCATACTCGCCACGATCACATTCGAGATGAAATGCGGCAAATAGCTGACCGTTTGTACGAATTTTTTGAACAGCACGGTTCGTACTTCGTTAAGCAGCAGCGCCAGCACAATCGGAGCCGGAAAGCTGAACAGCAGCTTGTATGCCCCGAGCAGGAACGTATTGCGCATCAGCAGGAAAAAATCCGGGTTCTCCAGAAACATCCGGTAATACTTGAGCCCGACCCATTCGCTCGCCATTATGCCCTTAAACGTATTGTAGTTTTTGAACGTAATGACCAGCCCGAACATCGGGACATACCGGAACACAATAAAATACACGAGACACGGCAGGAACAGCAGCCAGAGATATTTGCTTTTGCGCCATGTTTTGGATAAGGACGCCGCCTGCATTCATACACCCCCTAGGCATTTCGTCGTTGGCAGTCTATCCTGCTTGTAGGGCTATCATAATCGAATCTCAGGCGGCATGGATATCTGCATGTTCTTGAACCGATCCGCTTTTTATTGATAAGATGGAGCCCTGTGCATGAAGTGGAAAAAGTGTATATTGTTCAGAACCGAAAAAACAACGTATGATAGAGGTACTCGCACCTGAAGACTACATTAATATATAAGGTGACTACAGCGACGAAGGGTAGGAAGCAGGATGGCCGAATTTGTTCCCCGATCGATCAAACCGAAATCCCTCTTTAGCAAACTATTGACCGGCTTTCTGGCCGTCATCGTTCTTCTCGTAGCCTTTAATTTCGTCACTTCCGTTTATTTGAAAAATAAAATTCACGACGAGATCGTGAAATACAACGAGCTGAGCATCAACCATACGGTGGAAGGGTATGAGAATCATTTTCGCTTATCGAAAAATATGGTGCTCGGCTTAAATCAGAACGACCGTTGGATCACGAATTTGAACATCTTAAGGAAGGTCAAGGAGAATAACGGCTACGCCAGCATCGAGGATATCAAGGCTGAGCTGAAGACGCTCTACGCCAACCCGTTCCTGCAATTTGAAAACGTGATCATTTATTTTAAGAACGACGCCTATGTCGTGGAAAAAGACGGCACCAGCAGCGCCGAGGACATGTTCGGCAAATTTTACCGCAGTCCCGATTATCCGCTCGCGTTCTGGAATCGGCAATTCGACGAACGGATCGGCTTACGTGTGCTCCCCGCTTCCCGGTTTACCGAAACCTCGGCCGGGATTGAGACGGGCAAAGGACTCCTGCTCCCAATGCTGCTAAAGCCGCTCCCGTACAACGATATGTACTTGATCGTGATGCTTGATGCGCAGAAGCTGTTTCAAACCCATAATATTTCGTCCGACCAGCATTTCTACATCCTGGACCCGGACGGACGTCCTATTTATACCTCAACTCCGAATATGCAGACCGAGCCTTTATCAGCCTTTAACGCGTCCGGGCAGCCTTTCGTAAAGGGGAACTACTATTACTTCTTCCGCAAAGGGCAGGAGACCGGCTTCACCTATGTTAGCATGGTGCCGAACGAATCGATTTCCCTGCAGCTGATCCGGCTGAATACGATCCTCATCACGCTGCTGGTAGCTGTTGCTCTTATCACCATCATCGCTTCCATCCTGTTCAGCAGAAGCCTGCAATTGCCGCTGCGCAAAATCATTGACTCCATGCAGGCATGGGATACCGGTGAAGCACAGCCGAAGCATGGACCGATTCGCGAATTCGATCTGATCAGCCACAAGGTTCATCAAATGATGCAGACCAATCAAAGCATGACACAGGATTTAGCCCAAAAATCGTCGCTTCTCCGTAAATATGCGCTGACCAACAAGCTTAAGAACATCCATATGAACCTGTCGGAGCTTCGGGAAATGGCCGATACCGGCACGCCGTTCATGATGGTTCTGTTTGAAATTCATTTTAAGGAGAAATATACAGAGCTGAGCATCGACCGGGAAAAAGGGACCTATTACATTCGCGAATTCATCGACAGCGTGCTGCTTAGATCGTACGAGGAATCGGTGACGTTTCAGATGGAGCGCAATCTGGTGCTGTCGCTTATTTTTACGGCGGATACCGGACCGGACGGCGTGAATAAGCCGATCGAATATTTGAAGAACATGTTCGATATCGAGCACGATCTGTATTTGGTCACGATTGCCGTCAGCCCGCTGTACCCCGCGGCCTCAGCCTTTACGGCCGCCTATGAGGAAATGACGCAGGCGATCAGGCAGCGGAAGCTGCTGAACGAAACTCAAGTGATCCGCGGCTTGCAGCCCGCTCCCGAAGCCTATCCCTTCACCGTGCTGATGGAGGAGGAGCTTCATACGAGGCTGATGAGCGGCAAAGCAGCGGCTGTTGACGAATGGATCGCCAAGCATTTGGACCAGCTCGTCCGGCGCGGTGCTTCTGCGGAAACGTATTGGCAGTTCGCCAAGGAAATCTCGCTGCAGACGGATAAGACGCTGCAAAAGCTGAATCTTCATAGTCAGTCCGGCAGCGGCGGCCTGATGAAGCCTTCCCTCCATGCGCTGAGCGGATTTTACAGTGCGGAGCAGTTCCAGCAATGGTTCGAGGCGCTGCTGCATCCGGTCGTGCAGCTGATCCGCGAGCATACGGAGGATCAAGACCCGATCACCCGCTTCGTTATCGACTACCTGGACGCCCATTTGCATGAGGATATCACTCTCGACTTCATGGCGGATAAGCTGAACATTACGTCAGGTTATTTGTCGACCTACTTCAAGGAAAAGACCGGAATGAACTTCAGCGATTATTTGAACGATCTCCGCATCCAGAGGGCGAAGCTGCTGCTGGATAATCTGGAGCTCAAGATCCAGGATGTCGCCGCCCATGTCGGCTATCAGAATGCCAATTCCTTCATTCGTATGTTTAAACGGTATTCGGGGATTACGCCGGGGGAATACCGCAAGAAATATGCTTCGCGTTTATCGGTGGAATAGCCGAGGAATGGTACAGAAAATGGAGCGATCGATTTAAAAACTCCGTATCCCATACAGCCGGAACAGCTGGATGGGATACGGAGTTTCGCTTTAACTGGATTTCTTCATACTTATAAACATGCGATTGTCTCAGCTGCTTTCAACAGCAGAGGCAGCATAATCGCCGGAACTGTGTGTGCATTCGTAGACCAGCTCGCCATATTGATAGGTTCGCTCGATTCGAATCCCGTCATCGCTGCGGCTGAACAAGACTACATTGCCTGGAGCGCCGACTGCAAGGCCCTCCTCCGTTGGGAGCCCCATGCAGGCCGAGGGCCTGAGCGAGGCCAGCTCCCAAGCCTCGGCGAAGCTGCATAGGCCTTCAGCCTGCATATGCTGAATCCCCGCCGTCAGCGGCAGCACCGAGCCGGCCAGCAGCTTCGGCTGCCCGGTCAGATGCAGCCGCCCCTCTGGAGTCAGCGTCACTCTGCCTCCGATGTGCGTCTCGTACTCTCCCGGCGCCATCCCGCCCAAAGCTACGGCGTCGCTGACCATCAGCAGCTTGGCGCCCTTCGCTCTAAGCGCCACCTTCAGCACGGAGGGTGGCAGATGGAAGCCGTCCGCGATGACACAGCCCCACAGCCGGTCGTCGGCCAGCTGCTCCCACAGGTAGTTCGGGTGGCGCGGCAGCATCGGATGGGCGCCGTTACCCAGATGCGTCGACAGGCTCGCTCCCGCTGCCGCCGCATCGCGGATCTGTTCGGGCGTCGCCGACGTATGCCCGATGGACACCTTCACGCCGCTGTCCACGCAGCGGGCGATGAAATCCGCGGCGCCGTCCCATTCCGGCGACAGGGTAATGATCTTGATGCGGCCGGCTGCCGCATCCTGCCAGCGCTCGAACAAAGCCCAATCCGGGGCTTTGACGAAGCGCTGGTCGTGCGCGCCGCGGGAGCCGTCCTGCGGCGAGATGAACGGGCCTTCGAGATGCAGGCCCGGGATGGATGCGTTCAGCCTGGCGCTGCCGCTGCAGGCTGAGGCAATCGTGCGCAGCGACGACGCAATCGCTTCGTCGCTGTTCGTAATAAGGGTCGGGTAATACGCCGTGACCCCGACCTGCCACAGCGCTTCGGTCAACCGGGCGACCATCTCCACCGACAGCGGCAGCGTGTTCAGGTCGAAGCCGGTCCAGCCGTTGACCTGCAAATCAACGAGCCCCGGGGCGATCCACGGGAGCTCCTGAGACATTTCGCCGCCAGCTCCGGCTGGCGTAACCGCCGTAATCCGGCCTTCGCTTATCTCTACTGCGATTCGCTCTCCCGTCCGGTAATGAATACCTTCCAGGCGTTCTATCCGCTTCGTCATCGGCTTACCCTCCATACGAGTCGCTGTCGACATACAGGACGCAGCTTGGATGCCTGCGAAGAATAGATGCCGGGCAAGCCGTTGAGATCGGCCCGGTCAGCGCTGCCCGTACGGCCGCCCGCTTGGTTGGACCGGGGACCATGCAGAACAGCTGCGCTCCGGCGAGCAAGGCCGGGATCGTCATGGTCAGCGCATGGGTCGGAACGGATGCCAGATCGGGGAAGCAGCCGTCATGCACCTGCTGCTGTCTGCATGCTTCGTCCAGCTCCACGCATTTGACGGTGAGCGGATCCTCGAAGTCCGCCACCGGCGGATCGTTAAAGGCGATATGCCCGTTCTCGCCGATCCCGAGACATACGAGATCGATCGGTGCCTCCTTCAGCAGAGCCGAATAGCGAACACATTCCTCCTCGGCTCCCTTGCTCCCGTCGATATAATGAACTTGTCCCAAGGCAACCTTGCTGAAGAAGCGCTTCTTCAAATAGTGAGAGAAGCGTTCGGGAGCGCCGGAAGGAAGTCCAATGTATTCATCCATATGAAACGCCGTCACCCGGCTCCAATCGATCTCCGGTTCCTTGGAAAGCCGGTCCAGAAACTCGTTCTGCGACGGTGCAGCTGCGAACACGATGCGGACACTCGGCTGGCTGCGCAGCCTTGCGCGTATGGCTTCAGCCGCTGCGACGGCGGCAGCTTCCCCAAGCTCGTCGCGATTCCGGTACACCTCCACCTTCAACTGATCGATAGTAAAGCTGCTTTCCGGCAGCTGCAAGCTGTTCATACGCGATCTCCTCCTCTATAGGTGAGGCTGCTCGACCTCTCCGAAAGCACTTCCTTAAGCAGCCTGAACAAATGCTCCAGGCATTGTCTGGACGCTTCTTCCCCTCCCTCGGAGAAGGCGTAGCCGGAAGGACGCTTCAGCTGCTCCTCCGTTAACTCGGACTGCAATCGGTAATGAGTCTCTACCATCATATAGCCGTCATATCCGTCCTCCAGCAGCCGGGTAAACAGCCCTCTATAGTCGACCTGCCCCGTGCCGATGGCAACCCCCTCAATCTTATCTCCATTCCGAACGGCGTCCTTCAGATGAATGTGGCCTAGATGGCCCTTGAGCAGATGATAACCGTCAGGATACGGAATTTCGCCGTCCGGATCCCACAGGTCATTGCCGGGATCATACAGCGCCTTGATGTAGGGAGAGCCCACGGCCTCCACCAGGCGGGCTACTTTGGCCCCGTTGGACGCGTAGACTGCCGGGTCGAATTCCAGCATGAAGGTGACGCCCGCTTGCTCCAGCAGCGGCACAATGCTTCCAAGCTCCCGGACTATCGCCGGGAACGCCGTATCGAAAGGTTCCTTCGCCCAAAAGCTGAAGCCCCGGAGCTTTCGCGCTCCGAACAGCTGCGCAATCTCCAAATCCCGGACCAGTATCTCCCTGCTTTGCGATATCTCTTCGGGATTATCGAGATCGCATTTGAATACGGGAGCGGAGAGAGCACATACATGCAGCCCCGCTGCCCGGATGATGCTGTGCAGCTCCTCCAGCCGCTGCTGTGTAAGCTGATGAAGCTGCACGCCGTCTACGGAGCGAAGCTCCAGCGCCGTAAGGCCGAACTCCTTGGCCAATGCGATAGCGTCTTCGATCCGCTGCGACACTTCATCGGTAATAATGCCTAACTGAAACGGAAATTCCATATCGGTTCAGCTCCTTCTGCATAGTTTGGCTATCTGCAGCTCTTCACAGCTGCACGGCGCTGCCCGTTCTCCTGCTCTCGTTGGCCGCCTCAATGAAACGGATGACCTCCAGTGTTTCCTTCATGTCGATAGGAGCCGATCCCGTACGGAACATCTCCAGTACCGCCTCCAGCATGCTCGCATAATAAGGCTTCGGATGTGCGTACACATCAACGAACCGGCTCGCTTGCTCCCGATGGACGAGCGCGCCGAACGTCCGGTTGCCTTTGCGGTTGCCGCGGATCGTGCCTATTCTGCCGTCTTCCCATACGCCGACGACTTCATCGTAATCTTCATTCGTGAACGCCGTAACCTCTTTGCAGCCTCGCCCCATAGCCGCATATAGCATATCGACCGTATGGATGCCGTACCAGAACAGTCCCGGCTGTGTCGGCTGCAGCTCCATGGGGCCGTAGCAATCAACCCCGATGATGCGGCCCTTCTCTTTGTCTGCGATCGCTTCGCTCAGCCCCTGAGCGTAACGGACGGACGAGCAGCTCATCAGCGGAATGCCCCGCTCTTCCACAATCCGCGCCATCGCTTCCGCATCCGCACTGCTTACGGCAAACGGCTTGTCGATGAACACCGGCTTGCCATACGACGCCGCCTTCTTGAACTGCTCGAGATGGACGCGCCCGTCCACCGATAGAAGCAGGATGGCGTCGCAGCGATCGGCGACCTCCTCAATCGTCCCAACGATCTCGACGCCCAAGCTGTCCCGCAGCTTGGCCGTAAACCCCTCCACGCGGGAATAGCTCAGCTCGAAATCCGGCGATCCGCCTGGATATGCAACGGTTACTTGAGCTCCGGGAATATGATACGGATGCTTCGGATCGTTAAGCAGCTCTGCAAAGGCAGGCGCATGACTCGTATCCAATCCGATCATCCCGATATTTAGTGTTTTTGCAGTATTCATAGAAGCCCCTCTCTCATTTTTTTCTAGTAGTATTCGTGTCCAAGGTTGCCCTATCAACCTCTCTCCTTCGGCCAGATCCTCACTTAAAGCTTAACTTCCTTGCCCGTCCTCGCCGATTCATAGATCGCTAGAATCAGCTCCACCGATTTGCGCGCTTCTTCCCCGGAAATTAACGGCTCCCGGTCTTCCCGGATCGCATGGATCAGATCATCGATCAGTATATAATGGCCGTCCCCGGAAATCGCCAACGGATTATCGCTCCCCTCCGCATTGCGTTCGGAAAGAGAAACCGGGGGCTCTTCCCCGTCCACCGTCTTCCACAGCTTAATGCCGCTGTCCGCGTAAATGATCGAGCCGTGCTCGCCATGAATTTCAAACCGTGGCTCCTGACCCGGATTGACCGAGGTCGCTCCCTGAATGACGCCAAATGCGCCGTTCTTATACTTCACGACCGCAACCGCCGTATCCTCGACTTCGATATCCCGAACCAGCGGGGCCGCATAAGCGAATACGCTATCTACATCTCCCATGATCCACCGGATAATGTCCACGCCGTGAACCCCCTGGTTCATCAGCGCCCCTCCGCCGTCTACCTCCCAAGTCCCGCGCCAATCGGCGCTCCGGTAATATTCCGGGCTCCGGTAATATTTCAAATAGGCGTCGCCCAGCACAAGCTTGCCTAGCTTGCCTTCCTGAACGGCCCGGCGCGTCATCAGCGCAAGCTCTGTCGTTCTCTTCTGAAACACCGTAGCCAGCTTGACGTTATGGCTGCGGCATGCGGCAATCATCGCGTCCATGGACTCGAGTGTAATGTCGAGCGGCTTCTCGCACAGAACGTGCTTTCCGGCCTCGGCTGCCGCAATCGCCGCTGCGCTGTGCATGCCGCTCGGCAGGCAGATGCAGACGGCATCGACCTCGCACTGCTTCAGCAGCTGCCCGATCTGTTCATATACGTGAGGAATACCGTATTCTTCTGCCAGCTGCTGCGCTTTGCCCGGTACACTATCCACAACGGCGACCAGCTCCGCCTCCGGATGCTGCTGGATCGCTCTGGCATGCAGCGGTGCGATGACTCCTGCCCCGATAATGGCAAACTTGATTTTTTTACCTGATGACATTTCAAATTCCCCTCTCCTGTTTTCGGTTCTTTATAGAACGGTACGGCTTGGCTTTAGAAATCCAGATCCGGCCTGCTCCCATCCTTTCTCCGCTATCATAACGAATGAATCGGGCTTAGCCTATCGCCGCTTTTTCCGGTTTTACCTCAGGAATCAGGGTAGAGGAAACATTGAGGATGAATCCAATAAAATGAATATTCGCTTTTTTCCATTGAAAATTCCGCGTAAAGTGATAGGATAAAGATTACCAAGCAATTATAAAGCGAGCCTCCGAGGAGCGCTTGCAGCCATTTTCATGTTGAGACAGAACTAAGGAGAGAAGCAGTATGAGTATGAACAAAGCTTTAACGATTGCCGGTTCGGATACAAGCGGGGGCGCTGGGATTCAAGCCGATTTGAAGACCTTCCAGGAAAGAGACGTGTACGGCATGACCGTACTGACGACGATCGTAACGATGGACCCGGCCAACAACTGGCACCACGGTGTTCATCCGGTAGCGCTGCCTACGATTGAAGCGCAGCTTCAAACCGTGCTCGGCGGCATCGGCGTCGACGCGCTGAAAACCGGCATGCTCGGTTCTGTAGAGATTATCGAGCTGGTTACCGACACCATCAAGAAGCAAGGCTTAAGCCGCATCGTCATCGACCCGGTTATGGTCTGCAAAGGAAATGACGAAGCGCTTCATCCTGAAACTACCGTTGCGCTGCGTGAGCTGCTGGTTCCGGTTGCGGATGTGGTCACACCGAACCTGTTCGAGGCCGCACAGCTGGCGAACCGCGCTCCTATCAAAACATTGGACGATATGAAGGAAGCCGCACAAATTATCCACGATTCCGGCGCCAAATACGTTCTCATCAAAGGCGGGGCGAAGCTCGATCACCCGACGGCTGTCGATCTGCTGTATGATGGAAAAACATTCGAGCTGTACGAGTCCGAAAAAATTGCAACGACCTATACCCATGGAGCAGGATGCACTTATTCCGCGGCAATTACCGCTGAGCTCGCCAAAGGCAGCGACGTGAAGCAAGCCGTCTCCACAGCCAAAGCATTCATTATGAGCGCGATTAAGCATGGCTTCCCGATCAACTCCTTTGTCGGCCCTACCATGCATTCCGCTTACCGGAAATATCAATAATTTTCAGGCGCGGCAATTTTAACAGCCGAAGCCGCAGTACAAAGCCCTGACCGTCGACCTCCCTCTTCTGCAAGCAGAGAGAATCGCTGTCAGGGCTTCTTCATTTTTATGTTATAGAAGACTCATTTTGCCTGAGTCATGTTACTTTGATCAATCGGAAATTGTCCCTTCCAGCTTCCCTTTGTCGTCCCGATTCGATCAATGCTCACATTCAGATACATGAAGGGAGGCAGCTTCGAGCCGCTTGTGACGAAGGCAAGCACACCTTCCGGCCGGTCCTTTTCCGCGATACCCACATCCAGTTCCTTCCCTTGAGTATCCGTTAAGTAAAAAGGCAGTCTATCCGGTTTGCTCGTGCCGATGAAGCTCAGTACGCTAAAGCCTTCGACTCCGGGCTCCTGGTAGGTTGGATTTTCAACTTGAATTCCATTTTTCTTCCCATCATTAAGGACATTCCGTCCTTTGGTATCAAATTCATAGGGAACCAGACTTCCATCCGCCTTTGTAATGCTGTAATGAACGAGAATTTTTTTATCCTTGACCACCATTTCTTTAAAATGAACCGTGATGCCTTGATCGGTTATTTTTTGGTTCATAGTAATGGATAATCCACTAGATACAGCACGTTTTACTTCATCATCGACAAGACCGTTGATATTGGCTTCACTGTTGAAAAAATATGAGGTTCCGCCCAACGAAGCAAATACGCTGGTTGGTATCAAAATGGCTGCCGCAATGCTGAATGCTATCCATTTTTTCTTCATTTTCTTTGTCTCCTTCTTACGGTGAAACTCCCTAAACGATTGTCTGACACGCTCATCGACTTCATCGGGAACCACCGTTTCTTCGATTTGTCGTTCTAACGCCTGCTCAATTTTTTTTGAAAAAGACATGTTGATATTCCTCCCCGTCCAGTTCCGTATCGAACCGTTTCCGTAATTGCTTCAAGGCCAGATGGACTCTCGATTTGGCTGTGCCTGTCGGAATCTGCAGCAGCTCTGCAATTTGCTCATAAGTATAGTCGTAGTAAAAGCGGTAAATCACCACGATCCTAAGCTTGTAAGGCAGTTGATTGATCGTCCCCTGCAGCTCTCTTTGGAATTCGCTTTCGATTAAGGCTTCACCAGGCAGTTCCACTTGCGGCTCTTCACCTAGACGGGAATGCTTCTCTATCAACCGGAATCTTCTCCAAATTTGTCTTCGCCAATGGTTCACTTGCCGGATCACTATGCCATTCAACCAGAAAAGAAATGGGCGCCTGCGATCATAGCTAGGTAACGCCCGCCACAGCTGATAGTAGATCTCATTGACAATATCGTTGACATCCTGTTTATTGCGAACAAGCATGCCGACCGTTCCATAGACCTTTTTTCGGGTCATACCATAGATCACTTCCAGAGCTTCATCATCTCCGGTCATCAATCGGTCTAACCAGTGTTCTAAGTTTTGTTCATTCATTGGAGGCCCCCTGAAATTGTATACACGATGTATTGGCTCCCTAATTAGAAATGGTTCACTAGATTTTTATTTTTTTGCTTTTTCTCTGAGAGAAAACTTCTCCGTAATATAGACAGTACAAGTTGAAACCTTGCAACGGACCGTTCTTGTCTAACGTAACCTCAAAGTGCCTATATGACTTCAAAGTGCGTACTTTTCACCCGATTCTTTATGGTGCACAATGACAAAGTAATCCAAATGGAGAGGGGAACATTAACGATGAAGCTTAATCATAATGCGCAGCATAAAACCGCACTTGTTGTAGGCGCCAATGGCGTCATAGGCAGAAATCTGATCGACCATTTGACGGAGCTCCCGGACTGGGACATCATCGGTTTATCGAGACGCGGAGGTGAATCCTCGGGAAAGGTGCGGTATGTGGCTGTCGATCTGCTTGATGAAGCAGATACTCGTGATAAACTAAGAGATCTGTCCCAAGTTACCCATATCTTTTATGCCGCTTATCAGGACCGTACGACCTGGGCAGAGCTGGTAGCGCCTAACCTGGCTATGCTCGTCAATGTCGTCAATGCAATTGAGCCGATAGCTCCTGGCCTGCAGCATATAAGTCTCATGCAGGGATACAAGGTATATGGCGCTCACCTGGGTCCTTTCAAAACGCCTGCGCGGGAGACTGATGCTTACCATATGCCTCCTGAATTTAACGTGGATCAGCAGCAATTTCTCGAGAAACGCCAGCTCGGACGCAAATGGACTTGGTCGGCAATGCGGCCGTCTGTTGTGAGCGGATTTGCGCTTGGCAATCCCATGAATTTAGCTATGGTCATAGCGGTTTATGCTTCGATGTCCAAGGAGCTGGGGCTGCCATTGCGTTTTCCCGGCAAGCCCGGAGCTTACCACAGCCTGCTCGAGATGACCGATGCCGGGCTATTAGCCCGAGCTACCGTCTGGGCAGCTACCGATGAGCGCTGCGCAAATCAAGCATTCAACATTACGAACGGGGATTTGTTCCGATGGAATGAGATGTGGCCGAAGATCGCCGCCTATTTCGGTATGGAGACCGCGCCTCCCCTGCAGATGTCACTAGAGGTTGTAATGGCGGATAAAGAACCGTTGTGGAATTCCATGATCGAGAAGCACGGCTTGGTGAACAACCTTTATCAGGATGTTTCTTCTTGGCGATTCGGCGATTTCGTGTTTTCCTGGGACTATGATTTCTTTGCTGACGGTACGAAGGCGCGCCGTTTCGGCTTCCACGAATTTATCGATACGGAGTCCATGTTCATAAATATCTTTGACGAATTGCGCCGCCGCAAAGTAATCCCATGACACAACTTCTTGCAAAAAAACCGGTACTGGATTCCAGTCACCGGTTCTGCTCATTTCATTATTCCATCTCTCCTGAGCTTGAAGCGGCTGTCAGAATCGAGCTATTGTCCCCATAGACCCGTTCCAGGTGCACATCCCCCCACCGGCACATGGAATGAAGGATATCCTTCAAGGTCCAGCCATACTCTGTCAATTTATATTCGACTTTGGGAGGCACCTGGTTATAGGAGATCCGTTCAATGACTCCATCCTTCTCCAGCTCGCGCAATTGCGCCGTCAGAACCTTTTGGGTAATAGCAGGCATTAAGCTCATGAGCTCGCCGTTACGCTTTTCTCCAAATGTCAGATGGAACAAAATCACCGGCTTCCATTTGCCCCCCATCACTTCCAGTGTCACTTCCACCGATGTATTGTATATTTTCTTAGGCTCCTGCATAGGCCGTATCCCCTCCTCTACCTTCACAATACCGATTTGCTCCCGCAGGTGCAAGCTTAAGATGATCTTGAATCTTTGCTGAAGCAGCGGGCAGCATACCCTGACTCCCCGGCCCGATTAGTCCAATGAAGCGTACCCCGGCCTCCCGCAGGAGGCTTTTGCCGACCGTACCCCAAGTCCGTTGAGAAAGCTGCACAATGAGATAATCATGCCAACGATTTGCATAATAAATGGAAGCATGAACCAAAATATAGAAAATGATCTTTACAAAGGGGCTTTATCCCATATGAGGGGCCAGCGTTTGCTCAATAGACTGTTTAAATTATTTAAATCATCCAAGAATCGGATAAACCCGGCCAGTCTTATTCCGAATGCTGCCGGTCATTCCGGGGAGCAAAAGCTGTCTTTGCATTTGCAGCAAAATGATCAGACGCTGCGCACGATTTATGCCAACTGCTCTGATGTGATTTATCGTTCTTTTTTAATCGCTGGCCGGACAAAAGCCATGTTAGTTTATATTGACGGGTTGGCCGACTCCCAGGGTTTGGAAGACTATGTGATTGCTCCTCTGATGAACGAGACAACGGGAGGCATTACAGGCATCAAACCGTTTGTCGAGAGAAAAATAAGTGTTTCTCAGGCGAACGAATTTAGTACCATTCAAGAGTGCATCGAATATCTTTCCAGCGGTAATCCTGTTCTGCTGTGTGATAACGAAGCAAATGGTTTGGCGCTGGGTCTATCCAAATGGGAAAAGCGCAGCATTGAAGAGCCTGCGGCTGAATCGCTTATCCGCGGCCCCCGTGAAGGCTTTACCGAAACGCTGCGAACAAGCACATCCCAATTACGACGAATTATTAAAAGTCCGCAGCTGAAAATGGAAGCCATGAAAATAGGGAACTACACTCAAACAAATGTTGTTATCGCTTATGTTGCCGGGCTCGTCGACATGACGCTAGTGGAGGAAATCAAAACTCGGCTGAATCGGATCCAGATCGATGGAGTCCTGGAGAGCGGATATATCGAGGAAATGATCGAGGATAACCCCTACTCCCCTTTCCCTCAGCTGTTAAGCACCGAGCGCCCTGATGTGGTGTGCGGATGCCTGCTGGAAGGACGAGCAGCCATTCTGGTGGAGGGAACTCCATTTGTTATGGTCGCTCCTATCACTCTTTTTTCATTATTACAAGCGGCTGAGGATTATTACCAGCGATTCTGGATTGGAACCGCCACCCGCTGGCTGCGTTACTCCTTTACGCTGATCTCCCTTTTGTTTCCGTCGCTTTATGTGGCAGTGCTTACATTCCATCAAGAGATGGTTCCGGGCTCCCTCCTGATCAGTATGGCCAGCTCGCGGGAAGCGGTTCCCTTTCCGGCTCTTGGCGAAGCGTTGCTGATGGAAATTACTTTTGAAGCGCTTCGCGAGGCGGGCATACGGCTGCCCAAACAAGTCGGTGCCGCTGTCAGCATCGTGGGAGCCCTGGTTATCGGGCAATCCGCGGTTCAAGCGGGGCTTGTTTCCGCACCGATGGTTATCGTCGTTGCACTTACAGGCATCTCGTCCTTCATGGTTCCTCGTTACATTATGGGGATCACGATCCGGCTGCTGCGCTTTCCGCTTATATTCCTTGCCGGGACGCTGGGCCTGCTGGGCATTATGATGGGGGTTATTGCCATCGTCATCCATCTATGCAGTCTGCGCTCTTTCGGTATTCCTTACTTATCCGGAGTTTCGAATCCTAATTTGAGCCAGCTAAAGGATGTCCTTATCCGAGCACCTCGGTGGATGCTAAATGAACGTCCTTACTTTACGGGAATGTACGATCAGTACCGTCAGGCTCCCCATCAAAAACCGGGTCCTGAGCGCGGAGACGAAAAATAATGTTGTCTAACTTAGAGCTTATTGCTCGCTGCAGTCATGCTGAGCCTGATTACTATCGGGCTCATTACCTTGTTTTGCGACATCATCAATACAAAGCGTGGTGAATCTCAAGATGGAGCAAGGGAAAATTTCAGCCCTTCAGCTAGCCCTTATCATGTACCCGGGTATACTGGCTACCGGATTTATTTCGCTGCCGGTCATAACGGCAATCTATGCACAGAATGATCTTTGGCTAGCGGTTATCCTCTCAGCGGTTACCGGCTTACTTTCGATCTATTTGTCCATACGCCTGCATGAGCTTTACCCCAAGCAAACCGTAGTTGAATACAGCGTCCGGATCGTCGGCAGCATTCCCGGGAAAATCATCGGTGTGATTTACTTTCTTGTTTTTGTACACTTCGTTGGCGTCGTCAGCAGAGAGTACGCCGAATTTGTTACCGGCAACTTTCTAATTAAAACTCCGAACTTATTGGTACTTTCCTCCATTGTGCTCCTTGCCGCTTTTGCCGCACGTGGAGGAGCGGAAATGATAGCGAGGTGTGCTGTGATTTTTACGCCGATCTTTATCATTCCTTTATTTTTTCTACTGCTTCTGATCCCGGAGCTGGACCCCAAGAATATATTTCCTGTCCTGAGCCATGGCTTCGTCCCTGTCCTCAAAGGATCTGCCACTCCGCAAGCTTGGCTGAGCGAATTTTTTATGATGACGTTTTTTCTCCCGATTCTGAGCAACCCTGACAAAGGAAAGAAAATGGCCCTGCTCACACTGATTTGTATCATCGTAAGCATGACTTATGTTAATCTGATCTCTTTATTTGTTCTCGGGATCGACATTAGCGACAAAGTATATCCCATACTGATCGTTTTCCGTTACATTCGGATTGGCGAAATTTTCGAGAATTTAGAAGTGCTGCTTCTCGCCATGTGGATAGTCGGAAATTTCGTTAAAATTAGCTTATTTTTCTATTCGGCGGCCCTTGCCTTCACATTCACTTTTAAATTGACGGATTATCGGACCGTTATTTTTCCTATTGGTATCCTTTCTGTCATTTTTGGCTTTTGGGATATTCCCAACTTTTCCGGACTCGCCTATTTCTTAAGAGTCCTTGTCCCTTTTTATCTTATAACTATGTTTGTGTTCATCCCTTCGATTTTGCTTATTGTCGCTACGATCCGCAATAAAATCGCGGCCGGTAAAGGAGGCTCAGGTCCGTGAAACCTTTCAAGAAACTCATCTGTGCTTTGCCCTTGATTTTGCTGCTTGAAGGCTGTTGGGACCGGACGGAGCTGAACGACCTGGGGCTGATTACCGCATTTGCGCTTGATAAGGGCAAGAACAACAACGTTCTAGTATCGGTACAAATCGTTATTCCTCAAAACCAGAGCGGGGGTATTGCGTCAGGAGGTGGGGGCGGAGGCGGAGGAGGCGGGGCAATGAAACGGACAACCATCCGCAGGGCTGAAGGAATCGATACTGCCGACGCGTTGTCCAAGCTTCAGCGGGTAATTCCCCGAAAACAATTTTGGGGACAATGCAAAGTATTTATTTTCGGCGAGGATTTGGCGAAATCCGGGATCCAGGAGCAAATGGATTTTCTGTTACGGCACCCGCAGCCGAGGGAAAGAGGCCTAATGTTTGTAAGCAAAGGAAAGGCCGGGGATGCGCTCGAGTTGTTCCCTCCGATAGAACGTTCGTCGGCTGAAGCGATTCGGAAGCTGAGCGACCTTAAAATAGGCATGCAGGTCACGATGGAGCAGCTAAGTATTATGCTGAAGGGGGAATCCAAGGCAGCTGCGCTGCCTCTGCTCTACATTCTTCCAACAACGAAATCGGCAGATCCATACCAAACGATTCCTTATATTTTCGGCACCGCCGTTTTCAA
This sequence comes from Paenibacillus sp. OAS669, assembly GCF_014873645.1. Lineage (NCBI taxonomy): Bacteria > Bacillati > Bacillota > Bacilli > Caryophanales > Paenibacillaceae > Paenibacillus > Paenibacillus sp. OAS669. Next base: position 337,229 of record NZ_JADBDR010000008.1, on the reverse strand, counting down.
AAAGGATAGAATGATTGGCACTATTTCGGAGGATTTAACAAGAGGCGTGTTATGGATAAATAATGAAATTCGCGAGTACACGGTAACCTTCAAGATGAAAGGAGCTGGCCGGACAGGGAAAGAGGACAGCGGTAATGTATCCCTTAAACCGATTCGGGCCGGCATTAAGCTAATTCCGAATATTCAAGGCAAGCAATGGAGCATGACGATCAAGGTTATTACCGAAGGGGATATCATTCAGAACGGTACCGTTTTGAATCCGATGGACCCCGAGTTATTAGACCAAATGAACCTGGCATATCAAAAAGACGTTACAAAGCGCATCCAACGAGCATTGGATGAAGTACAGCATCATCTAAAAGCAGATGTATTTCATTTTGCCAGAGAATTTCACCGGAAATATCCCAAACAATGGGAGGCGTCAAAAGACCGCTGGGATGACATATTCCCTAAGGTAAAAGTTAAGGTTGAAGTGAACACCAATATAACCAGAACCGGAAATCTCAATGCGCCGGGAGGTTTACCCCTGGAAGAGGTGAAGGAAAAATGAGATGGAGTTTGTTTTGGATCGTAACGATCGCCATATTGTTCATTTTAGGGTTCGAGTGGCGCCAGGTAAAGACAAAGCCGAAAAAAGACCGGCTCATGTTCCTGTCGCTGCTCCTCATCGGATGGCTTCTCTCCATGCTGGACCTGCCCCATACGCCAGGTCCTTCTACCTTTCTTAAATTCGTCTTTTCTCCGTTTAAAGGGATATTGGAGGAGCAATAGATCACCGAACAAATTATATATAATACCAATCAATCCTTGTACGGATCGAATTCATCGGCTCCTGCCATGCAGACGCCAATCGGCTTCAGCACATGCAGTACATCAATCGTTTCTGAGTGCGCATCCAGTACATCCTGCAGCTTTCGATACACGAATGGACTTTCATCTGTCCCTGCGCCGCGCAGCTCGACACCAAAGCTCTTTACAGCTTCCTGCATCTGTGCAGCAGAAATTTGCCCCCCGGTCCGGCTTTTCGTTTTCCAATTCATTTTGCCTGCGGCTTGCGTACGGCTCATAATTCTTCCCGCTCCGTGAACTGTGCTGTAAAAAGACTCCCTGTTCTCCTGCGTGTCTTTGCCGCGAACAATGACAGAGATGTCTCCCATGCTTCCCCCGATAAACCCAAGCTGTCCTGGAGCCGATGGCGTTGCTCCTTTACGTACGACGATCGTATCTTTCCCCTCATGCTGTTCTTTCCAAGCAAAATTATGATGATTGTGGACCTCAAATTCCGCCTCGGCCCCCACAATAGATAATAGTTGATGGATCACATAATCCCGCCCGGCATATGCATACCGCCCTGCCAGCTTCATGGCACGGTAGTACATATCGCCCAGCTCGCTATTCATATCAAGCAGGATTGGTGGTTGGTCCATCGATTCTCCAGGTGCCTTGCCCAGAAATTCACGCCCTGCCGACAGATTCATAAAGCCGCTGGCTGTTTTATGTCCGAAGCCCCGGCTGCCAAAATGATTGCCGATCCACAGTTGGCCAGTCACCGTATCCTCGAACAAATCGACGTAATGATTACCGCTGCCGACCGTCCCCAGCTGTTCCCGTGCTAATGCCTTCAGCTTATCATGCACCTGACGCCCAACCGCGGAATACACGGACCAATCCGGATCATCGAACAGCTCGTGATCGACTCTTTCGTTGTTGATTCGTCCCATGCCAAAAGATATTTTCCGTGCAATCTCATCCATCAGCGATTTCAGCCGAGGACGAATATCGGCAGCCATCAGATTCGTTCTGACCGCTTTGTTACCGCAGCCGATATCATAACCGACGCCGGAAGGCGATATTTGACCGTCATACGCTATGACGCCTCCGATAGGCTGACTATAGCCTTTATGATGATCCGCCATCAATAGCGCCTGAACAACATTTCCATGTTCAGCGCATGTTTTGGCCTGTGCTAATGCTCCCGCCTCTGGAGTCCCCCATACCCTTACTCCATTTATCGTTTGATATGCCATTTTGTTACTCACTCCTTGTATAAAGTAAACATTTCCAAACAACTTACACCATGATCTTTAACTTCATTCTCGCACAGCCTCATCTTCTTGAACATGGCGAATGTATTACGAGGGAATCCATCCTTGTTTAAACGCCGACTTCATTTAAATAATGACAAAGTTGAGGATTAAGTCCTACGAATAAAAAGAACCGTCCAGATATCCGAACGGTCCATTTGACAATATTCAACTCTCAATCTTATACTACCCCTGCTGAGCGGAAGGCTTGTGATTCACCGACATATAAGCCAGAGCACCGGAGCACAATAGCAATATTCCCGTCACCCAGAAAACACTGTGAATCGAGAATACACCGCTTATGGCACCGCCGACCAGCGGTCCCAGCATGCCTCCGAGCTGATTCGCCGTCTGGTTAAGACCAAAGGCCCGACCGCGAAAATCCGCCGGTGTGGACCGGACCACCAGTCCGTTCAGAGCCGGGAACACCGCACAGAAGAAGGCTCCATATATAAACCGCACGATGGAGAAGCCCCAAACGCCGTGAAACAAGAGCTGCGCCAAATTCCCGAGTCCTCCGACAACCAAGCCGATAATCAAAATTTTATGAAAGCCGATTTTATCCGCCAGCTTGCCCCAGCGCGGAGCAAATAGGATACTTGCGATCCCTACAAGAGAGAATACGATTCCCGCAAGGAGCGATGCGTCTTTGGCCGATCCGCCGATCTGCACGATGTACAGCGGCAACACCGGTTCAATAGTCATAACCGAGAATTGCGTAAGCAGTGTCAGAAGCAGCACGGTTACGAACGGCCGGTTGCTAGCCGCGAGCTTCATGGAGGACAATATAGAGGTTCGGTCCTTGCTCGGAACGAATTTCTCCTCCGTTACCCAGAACAGAACAAGCAGCGTGCTCAGCAAAACAAAGACCCCTGCACTTGCAAAGGCGACCCTGCTGTCAAAAATTTTGGAAATGATCCCGCCAAGCAGCGGCCCCATAATGCTTCCGGTAGCGGTAGACGTCGACATCAGGGAGAGCGCATAGCCTACATGCTTCTCCGGCGTATTGGTACCGACCAGAGCGATAGAGCCGGGAATAAAACCGCTCAGCAGCCCTTGCAGCAAACGCAGAATCAGCAGCTGATAAGGGCTTGTCACCAGAGATGTCAGGATGTATATGACAAAAAGGACAAAGCCCGCGCGAATAATCATAGGCTTCCGCCCATATTTATCCCCAAGAGCACCCCAATAGGGTGCCGAAATCGCCCCTGCAAAAAAGGCGGAGCTGAATAACAGCCCCGACCATAATTCAATATGCTGGCTAACGCCGATATGCAGCAGAAACAGCGGCAAAAAAGGAACGACCATCGAAAAGCTTGCTGACGTAATAAAGCATCCTACCCACAGGAGCCATAAATTTCGTTTCCAAGTTACCATAATAGCCTCCGCAGTTGATGACCTTGTTAATCATTTCTTTACAAAGTTCATCGTAACACCCGGATATGCTTCTGTAAACCCGTAAGAGTTTTCCGTGCAGACTCCGTCTAGACTGTAGTTCCCATCTGTGAAATCGCTTCATAGTATAAAGTGATCAAGTTTCTGACGGGTGCAGTCAGACAATGAATGACAAATAATGACTCAAACTTTCATTTTACGACGGTTTCCGATAAAATTAAGATGAACAAACTATACCCACTCGTCAGCAGATAATAGAGTAATCTAGGAAAAGAGGGTGGATTTTTATGCCAAGATTGCTATACGAGTATATTTATGTCAACATGTGGATCTTATTATTTTTGACCTTATTATGGGCGAACGACGGCCATATTTCTTTTATTGAAAGCTGCTTCCTGATTCTGTTTTCCGTTACGGTTATGATGTTTGTGGCAAAAAAGCAATTGCGGACCGAAGGAAGCGCCCGTTTCCGGAAGCCCCCGCTGTAATCCAGACGTTTCCCGGCAGTCCTCGCACCGCGGGGATTTTTTTATTTATACAATTTATGAACTGGTTGCTGAGAAACCTATGGAGACTGCTATTTGCCAATACTAGGCTTCCCAACTGCCTGGACGGTTTTATTTGCACATTTGAACGTCACTGTTCCGGTTGCCCCGACGCTTTGCGTAATTCATTTGCCAGCCGGTGGAAGTCCTCCTTCCCCGCCGCATCATTGGCCGCCTCGTACCCCGCCTTCATGAAGCCAATCAGCTTATTGGCGTCCTCTGGATTCAGCATATAATCAGCCGGTATCGTACTCCACCAGCCTTCTTGTCCATAGGATTCGTTCAAGTCGATTCCAATTCCGTTCACGACGATATCGTTCAAATATTGATAAATGTTGGCGACAGATGATTTTTTGCCCCCGCTCCAGGCGTAGGTTTGCCAAAAGCGCGAACAGGCTCCTGCGGCATAAACCGCCTCGACGACAGCATAGGACCCGTAAACCCCCGTATTATACCCCGGTGTAGCCTCGCTTGCCCCTTTAATATAGGCAATCACCGATGACATCTGGGCTGGCGTTGCATCAAAATCTACGGCAAAATAAATCGTACTTCCAGGCGGCTGGCCCATCTGCGCTGCCAGATCCAATGCAATAGCGCCATCCTTCAAGCCCGCGCTTCTCCCTCCAAGTGCCCGATCCGCCGTCGTCTCAAATACGGAAACGATCTGCAGTCCGGCGTTGCAAATCGATTGAACCTCTTTTACCGATAATGCCTTCCAGCTGCTTGGAACCAGATAGCGAGCCACAAATACATAACCGTCCCTTTTAAAGGCCGCGGCTGTACTGTCCGTCAGCGGTGTAGCGCAATCGAAACCTTTGGCCATAGCGTATCTTCTCCTCTCAAGCTGCATGAGCAGCATATCTCTATAGTACAAAATATGCATAAACCGCCTTATTGTCCTCCTTCGGAAGCCCTAACGCATGGAAAAGGGCACCGCCCGCTCCTTCACACTTGCGGAATTTATGATGCAGGATTCATAATAAAGGTTAGGATCAGGATTCAAACAGAATAAGGAACGAAGAATCTGTGCCAACGGGGGACAAAGGATGTATTCCTACATAGACCAGCATTATAAGGAAGTAGACTTTAGCTACAAAGATTTGCGGGAAGGCGAGCTCCGCAGCTGTACGTTTGATCGCTGCCGATTTAGAAGCTCACAATTAGAGGAAATGTGGAGCTACGGGTGCCAATTTACGGAGTGCGATTTCACCGGCGCCCTGCTTAATGCCTCGGTGCATATAGGCTCCGCTTTTACCAACTGCCGGTTCAAAGGAGCTTCCTTGTTCGTTGCCAAGTTTGAGGAATGCAAGATGGTCGGGTCGGACTTCTCTGAATGCAATCTGGATGGCATTACAATCCTTGGAGGGGATTGGTCTTATACGAATCTGAAGCATTGCAATTTAAGCAAGCAATCCCTTCGAGGCATACGGCTGGTGGAAGCCGATTTGTATGAGAGCAATCTGGAAAAATGCGATCTTCGGGAGGCTGATCTATCTAGAGCCCAGCTGGCCAAGGTACGTCTGCAAGGGGCGGATTTAAGAGGGGCTGTACTGGACGGAGTGAATTTCAAGTCGTTCGATGTCAAGGGAGTCCGCATGGATGCGGGACAGGCCATCGCGTTTTTAAGGTCTTACGGTGCGAAGGTGGAGTAATTGGCTTCGATTAGTTATCATCATCGGCTTAGCCAGCGGCTTCAGCAGCCTTAGAAAAGTATGTTACAAGCATTGCTCCTCTAAGGCGCCTGCAGCAAGTTGGGGGGGAAATAGGCGTGTCGCAGCGGACCGGCTGCTGCATCATTTTGGAGTTGTAGAAACGAATTCAGTTTCTTTCCATGCAAAGGTTTTTCCAAAAACTGCTTATTTCAAATTCAATATCACGGTTTAATCTAGATCTGTTATGACTCTTAGATTATTTCAAACAGTTTCAATCTTCCTCAGTTTGATGGAGGACAAGATATCACCATTCAAGTGTGCATGCAAATCACTGTTAGATCCTAACCAAAGGTCACCATAGCGCTCCATGACCAGCACGTCCCCGCACCGGTAAAATGTATGGGTAGGCCCCTCTTCTTTGGGGCTAATATAGTACCCGTTAAGCCACACATCTTCAATAGGTTTATTTAACAACATTTGTATATTATCTATTTTTCCCTCTATCGTATAAAGATGTTTGCAGCCAAATACAACCTCCTGTAAACAAAAGCTTTTCAGAAAATGATATAAAGAGTCATTTACTACGATATGCCCCTCGGCATTGTCATCCCAAAGCAAGCACTCGTCACAGTAGACAGGCGAATTTTTCTGACCCGCTTCCACTTGGCAAGTCCAGTTGGCTTGATTCTCCTCAAGAAAAGTAACCTTATCCTGGTCCTTCTTTAGACGCTCCACCGAGTAAAGACAATCCTGCTGTTGAAAAATCTCCGGGGAGTTCTCGAGGTGACCGTCCGGTCCATTTTTCCAGCGTCCTGCAAATGCATATAGTTCTTGTAACGCCTTTGGCAGATATGGTGGAATTTCGTCCGCCGGTACACCGTAGGAGCTGTCGTATCTTCCGTACCAGTTGATTAAAAAATATTTTAGATCATCCAGTTGATCTGTATCCTTCAGTAACATTGCAGCCTCCTGTTTCATTGATTCCCATAGGATCAAGCTCCCATTATTAATGCTATTTATTCCATTTTACCAGAACCTTTGGCAAAAATATCCTCCCTTCAAGTATAATAGTTATATATTATTACATTCAAAAGTCGAGGTTAGGCGATTATGCACGTGAGGAAGTTAATCATTGGGATTATATGGATTGGACTAACCGCCATTTACTTTTCCGTATATGGGATTGTAAATATGGTTTTAGATATTAATGAGAATGGGTTTGGCCCGATGAACCTCACGCTCTGCCTGCTCCCTTTTGTCGTTGGCCTGCTCATCACCTATATGCTTACTTATCTACTTGAGATTAGGCCTTGGCTTAAACCGCTGTGGATCTTTCTCTCTATCATTTTGGCAGTTCCTGCCTCTTTGTCATTAATCAAACTATATGACCAGCAGATGAATATTGTCGATCCACATCAACACAAAACACTTGAGGAAAATTTCCGTGCATACTCTCTTACCGCTCAAAGCAAAGGGGAGGCCGCTCCTTTATATGTACGAGAATTGACCGATTTTGAATGGGATAAGTTGTATCTGTTCGGTCCCTATACCACGCATACCCAAATCAACGAACGCCTCGGATACGAGTGGACAAAAAATTCATTACGTTTATCTGACGAGAGCAGCAGTCTTCTTGTCTTTGTTCATGATGGAAAAGTGGTGCAATACCTGGATATATCCCTATGGATTCAAGGGGATCCTAACGCGACTTTTACCCCTGAGGGTGCAGTCCTGCGGTCTTCCAAACTGTTCACTAACGATAACCGGAGCAATCAAACAAACTTGCAATTAATTGAAACCTAGTTTGTAACGTTATAATTAAATCGAAAAAAAGAAGGGCCGCAAAGCCCTTCCTCGTTAGTCCTTTCATGGAATGATATGGACTAGGTAGATAATATCATCAAGGTCAATGTTCCCATCCTGATTGACATCCGCATGTTGGACAGCCTCCCATCCGGGACTGCTTGAGCTCCGTTCATACGCTCCTCCGACGATGCCCAGATCGCCGACATTGACGAGCCCGTTTCGTAATCATCGTTGACGATTGTCGTCGTTATAAAATCTCCGTCCGCGGCAAACGAAGGATTCATCAACGCCAAGGAGCTAAACTGCAATACGTTCAAAGCTATCGCAGCACTTAACACTACGCTTAATAATCGCTTAGCTTTCATCCTCTACCCCCATAAAGTATTAATGATTTCAGAGCGATGCTGTCTTACCTGCTGTTGCTGCAAGCATGTCCTTCCGCTTCGATGGACTTTTTTAGCGGACACCCGCTCACCTCCCTGGCGCATGATTCATGCCAACGTCACTTTCCAACTAAATGCTACTACATCCCGAATAATCATTAGGTTACATATATGGAATATTTATCATGAAATGGGGGATTTAACGGAGATGCTGAACAAATGATTATCTTTTGCCCGGATTAGGAATGAAGCACAAAAAAAGAGACCCGGCCAACGGGGCCAGGTCTTGAAGTGTTTATATTAAAAAGGGGGTCTTGGTTATTATATTACACAAGAAACATGTTAAAACGATAACAGAAATATTTCAGTTATGTAACAAATAAGAAAACGCTTACCATCATATTTTATCTCCAAATGAGAAAAGCTATCAAAACGATGAAAAAACTTCTCAAATCATTGATAATAGGTCTCAAATCAACGATAAACGCTCTCAATTAAAGTATTTGCCAAAATTCCGGACTTGACGTATAATCCGAACATAGCAAATATTCATTCGAGGCAGGTGAACATAGATGAAAGAGTACGATTATCATCATCTACATCATGTGAAAGAGCAATCCAAATCGAAGAAAACATTGTGGGTTACCCTTCTGTTGACTTTGTTTTTTACGATTGTAGAAATTATCGGGGGGATCTTGTCCAACTCGCTCGCTCTCTTATCCGATTCGGCCCATATGATTTCCGACGTTCTGGCGCTGGGGCTTAGTATGGTAGCTATTTATATGGCCACTCGCCCTCCTAACGCCCGGTTTACCTTCGGCTATTTACGCTTTGAAATTATAGCATCCTTCTTGAACGGACTGGCTCTCGCTATTATCGCTGTCGGAATTTTCGTCGAAGGGGTTCGCCGGTTCCTGCATCCCGAGCCAATCGATTTTAAGCTTATGCTCATTATCTCTTCCATCGGACTTGTGGTCAACGTGGTCCTGACCCTGGTATTAAGCCGCAGCATGAAGGAAGAAGAGAATTTGAACGTTCAAAGCGCGCTATGGCACTTTATCGGCGATTTACTCAGCTCGGTCGGCGTTATCATCTCCGCCACACTGATTTATTTTACCGGCTTGCAGTGGTTTGACCCTTTGATCAGCATGGTCATCGGCGGCATCATCTTTATCGGCGGCTGGAAAATTATCAAGGAATCGTATCTGATTCTGATGGAATCCGTTCCCGAACGGTTCAACCTTGATGAAATCCGCAGCGACATTGCAAAGGTCGAAGGCGTCGATGATGTGCATGAAATGCATTTCTGGGCTATTTCGTCCGATCATTATTCCTTGACCGCTCACGTCTTCATCAATAATAAAGTGCAGCCCTTCTGCATTATATTAGCGATTAACGAAACTTTAAAAGAAAAATACGGGATCGAGCATTCGACCATTCAAATGGAAAATGCCCATATTCACCCGCACGGAGAATACGGCAAAGAATTTTTACGGCATCAGGAAGAAGAACAATCCAAGCTTGTTACCGTATAGTGCATTCCTCCGATAAGCAAAAGCACCCTCCAACCTGCGAGAAGAGTCTTCTTACACAGGTGAGGGTGCTTTTTCTTACCTCGAGCCATGAAAGGCATTGGTGATATGGCAGCGTCTTATTTTATCTTTCGTACCAGTATCCCTTGATTCCCTTCTCCAGGCGAACCAGAGCTTCCAGATAATAATAGTCGCCCCAGATCATATAATCATCCGGCGCATTGTCGCCGCGAACATGGTACGATCCATGCTCCAGGAACCCTTCGGCGTCCGGTTGACCGATCGTAGCATACCCTTTAATTAGCCCCTTCAAGGAGCGTTCCAATCCTTCCTCCAGGAACTTGCGGTCGGCATCGTTCGCATCCAAATGAGACAAGAGCTCAATCAAGCCGGCAGCCGTAATGGCGGATGCAGAGCTGTCCCGATATGTTCCCTCTTGTACCGGAACGTTGAAGTCCCAATACACCACGTCGTCTTCCGGAAGTCTTTCCAGGAAGTAGCGCGCCATTCTTTTGGAGGTTTCAAGGTACAGAGGGTTCTTGGTGTAGTGATAGGACAAAGCAAAGCCGTAAATTCCCCATGCTTGTCCGCGCGTCCATGTCGAGCCGTCCTGGTAGCCTTGATGAGTGCCGCCGCGAATCGCTTCGCCATTTTCCGGGTTAAAGTAAAACGTATGATAAGAGGAGTCATCGCCGCGCACTAAGAACCTGCGGGATTTATCTGCATGCTTGATAGCTACGTCTTTATATTTCTCGTCCCCGGTCTGCTCATAAGCCCAATACAGCAGCGGCAAATTCATCATGCAATCGATAATGATGCGTCCGCCGTTCTCCGGATCATCTTTGGGTCCCCAGGCTTGAATATACTGCCCCTTCTCTCTCCACCGGGTCATCAGCCAGTCGGCCGCCTCGAGAGTAAGCTGCTTGGCTGCTTCATCGCGTTCAATAATCCACTGCGCTTTCGAGGATAGGGAGTACAGGAAGCCGATATCGTGATGATCGATATGGCTTTTGGCATCCATCCGTTTGCGGAAGCTGGCAACGGTTGTCTCTGCCGCTTCTTTAAATACCGGATCTCCGGAATATTCATAGCAGAGCCACAAAATGCCCGACCAGAAGCCGTCGGTCCAGTCCGTATTGTCATTGAGCAAGTAATGACCGTCCTTGCTGACATGAGGGAATTGACCGTTATACTTCTCAATATTCGCTTTTGTTTTTTGTACTGCGTCTTCAATGGCTTGCTTCCACATGCTCATCGTGATCTCTCCTCATATTCATCATCATTGGAAAAGCTGCTCTACATCCTAGTTCGGACTATTGTGTTGATTTTCGAAGCATAGGAGTTAATGGAATTCGGATTTCATTCCCTTCACGAGCCGGCAGCGGAGGCAGCTGCGATGCGCGAGCAAGCTTCTCTTCTTCCCCGAGCTCCGCAAGCATGAGGCGAATCGCCAGCTGAGCCTGCTGGCTGTAGGGAATATCCAGGGTCGTCAGCTGCGGGTAGCAGGAGGAAGAAATGACGTCGTTGTTGATCCCGTGTATTTTGTAATCCTCCGGAACCTTCATTCCCTCTTCGAGCACGGCGGACATGAAACGAAGCGCCACCAAATCATCGAACGCCAGAATACCGACGGGCCCCTTGCCTCCGCTCATTTCCTTCGTCATACGAACAAGCTCCTGTAAAGGGCGGGTATCGCCATCAAGGACAAAGGAGGGGATATCCGGTGCCCACTGCTTAACTCCGTCATGGAAGCCCAGCAGCCTCTGCTTGTTCGTCTCATGAGCTCTTGCCCTTTCCAGATAAAATAACGAACGGCAGCCCTGCTCCACCAAATGCTTGACCGCTTTCCTGCAGCCATCGGCGAAGTCGAGATTGACCGCACCGACCGCAATGTCCTCCGGCCAATTCCAGCCGTTGAACAATACGAGCGGCGTACCGTCGCTCACGATCTGCCGCGTCGTCTCCGTCGACATGGCAAGACCGTGGCAGAACAAGCCGTCTACCCTGCGCTGCAAAAGCACATCCAAGTGACGCTTCTCCATATCGGGGTCATAGCCCCCTGCGGAAAAGACCGACATATGATAGCCGAAGCGGTGCGCCGTACGTTCCATTTCCTCTGCGAAAACCCCGTAATACCCAATGAAGCCGGGAACGATTAAGCCAAGCTCATAGGACTTCTTGCGGCTTAAGCTTGCCGCCATTACATTGCGACGGTACCCAAGCTCCTCAGCGGCTTTCTCCACTTTGCGAATCGTCTCCTCCGACATGGGAACCTTCCGTCGGTTCAATACATTGGATACAGTGGCTATGGAGACACCGGCTGCCTCGGCTATGTCTACAATCGTAACGGAACGGTGTTTGCTCATACCTTACTTCCTTTAATTGTTATTTAAACGTTTCAATTAAAACGTTTAAATAAATTGTATTTCATTATCGCCTGCTCGTCAATTCTTTTTTTGACTCCCTCCTTTTCCCCAAGAAAAAAGCCCTCTTGCAAGCACAGAGCTTGCGAAGAGGACTTTGGATGAATGATTCGATAAGACTACATACCAAGCCAGTTTTTGAACAATTGCTTCGTCGTATCCAGGTTCATTGCAGCAATCGAAGTTGTCAACGGAATACCTTTAGGGCAGGAGCGGACGCAGTTTTGCGAGTTACCGCAGCCTTCGATACCGCCGTCTTCCATCAAGGCTTGAAGACGCTCAGCCGCATTCATTTCACCTGTTGGGTGAGCGTTGAACAGACGAACCTGAGAGATCGCTGCCGGACCGATAAACGTTGTTTTCTCGTTCACGTTAGGGCAAGATTCCAGACATACGCCACAGGTCATGCATTTGGACAGCTCGTATGCCCATTGACGCTTGGATTCCGCCATCCGCGGTCCCGGACCCAAATCGTACGTACCGTCGATAGGAATCCAGGCTTTCACGCGTTTCAATGCGGCGAACATGCGCTCACGGTTAATAACCAAGTCACGAACGACAGGGAAAGTACTCATTGGCGCGATACGTACCGGCTGCTCCAGCTTATCGATAAGCGCGGAACAAGCTTGGCGCGGCTTGCCATTAATGACCATGGAGCATGCTCCACATACTTCCTCCAAGCAGTTGGATTCCCAGCATACCGGCGTCGTTTTGCCGCCGTTCGCATTAACAGGGTTCCGCTGCACTTCCATCAAAGCGCTGATAACGTTCATGTTAGGGCGGTACGGAACTTCAAACTCCTCGGTATAAGGCTTGCTTTCTGGCGAATCTTGACGGGTAACGATCAATTTAACCTTTTTGTTGGTCGTATTCGTTTCTGCCATGATTAATGTCCTCCCTTCTTGTCAGTCGAGTAGTCGCGTTTACGCGGCTTGATCAACGATGTGTCTACATCCTCCCAGCTGATAGTCGGGCCGTCCGGAGTCCATGTAGCTTTCGTTGTTTTCAGGAATTCCTCGTCATTACGTTCAGGGAATTCCGGTTTGTAGTGTGCACCGCGGCTTTCGTTACGCAGCAAAGCACCCAAAGTCATCGCGTGGGACAACTCCAGCATGTTCCACAGCTGACGTGTGAACGCTAGTCCTTGGTTGTTCCAGCGAGCCGTATCCGTCATGCTGATATTGCGGTAACGCTCCTTCAATTCATTGATTTTGGCAATGGTCTCTTCCAGCTTCTTATTGTAGCGAACAACCGTCATATTGTTGGTCATCCATTCGCCAAGCTCTTTGTGAAGCACATAAGCATTTTCTTTGCCTTCCATTTTCAGCAGGCTTTCATACTTATCGGTATGCTTCTTCTTCTCACGATCAAAGATGGAAGAGGAGATATCGTCTACATGCTTGTTCAAGCCTTTGATATATTCAATTGCTTTAGGGCCTGTAACCATACCGCCGTAGATAGCGGACAACAGCGAGTTCGCACCGAGACGGTTAGCGCCGTGGTATTGATACTCGCACTCACCACAGGCGAACAAGCCAGGGATGTTGGTCATTTGATTAAAGTCAACCCACATTCCGCCCATCGAATAGTGAACGGCAGGGAAAATTTTCATAGGGATTTTACGAGGATCGTCGCCCATGAACTTCTCATAGATCTCGATAATACCGCCCAGCTTAACGTCCAGCTCATGCGGATCCTTATGCGAGAGATCCAGGTAAACCATGTTCTCGCCGTTGATACCCAGCTTCATGTCTACGCAGACTGCGAAAATTTCACGAGTCGCGATATCACGAGGCACCAGGTTTCCGTAAGCAGGATATTTTTCCTCAAGGAAGTACCAAGGCTTACCGTCTTTATAGGTCCAGATCCGTCCGCCTTCACCGCGGGCCGACTCGGACATCAAGCGAAGCTTGTCATCTCCGGGAATCGCCGTTGGGTGGATTTGGATAAACTCACCGTTAGCATAGTGAACGCCTTGCTGATAAACCGCACTTGCAGCCGTCCCCGTGTTAATGACGGAGTTCGTCGTTTTACCGAAGATGATGCCAGGGCCGCCGGTTGCCAGAATAACAGCATCGGCTCCGAACGTCAGCACTTCCATGCTGCGAAGATCCTGAGCAGCTACACCGCGGCATACGCCGTCGTCATCAAGCACTGCGCCGAGGAATTCGAAATGCTCGTACTTCGTAACAAGACCCGCCGTCTCCCAACGACGCACTTGCTCATCTAATGCGTACAGCAGCTGCTGGCCAGTGGTTGCTCCGGCAAACGCTGTACGGTGATACTGGGTTCCCCCGAAACGGCGGAAGTCAAGCAAGCCCTCCGGCGTACGGTTAAACATAACGCCCATACGGTCCATCAAGTGAATGATGCCCGGCGCAGCGTCACACATCGCTTTTACAGGCGGTTGGTTCGCGAGGAAGTCGCCGCCGTATACGGTATCGTCAAAGTGCTCCCAAGTGGAGTCGCCTTCACCTTTCGTATTCACCGCTCCGTTAATACCGCCTTGTGCACATACCGAGTGGGAACGTTTCACAGGAACCAAAGAGAACAGGCTTACGTGAACCCCGGCTTCTGCGGCTTTAATGGTAGCCATTAACCCGGCCAAACCTCCACCGACTACGATAACTTTTTGATTAGCCATTGTTGTTCACTCCTCCCTTAACCTTTAGTCATCTGCGGCACGCTTTGGAATTCCGGATTAACAAACGCGCTCAGAGACATGATAAACAAGATCGACATAATTACGAATACTACCATCCAGATAACGGAGGATACCCGTTGTGCACGCGGGCCGATTGTAATACCCCAGCTAACAAGGAAAGACCACATTCCGTTGCTGAAGTGGAATACCGCGGACACAATCCCGATACAGTACAGCACGAAAAACACGGAGTTCGATGCGATGTTATGCATTTGAATTCCGATTTCTTCTTGCGGCAAGCCTAATGTGATTTGGAAACGTGTTTGGAAAAAGTGGAACGCTACGAACAAGAAGGTAATAACACCGGTAACCCTCTGCAAGAAAAACATTTGGTTACGGAAGTAACCGTAGTTGGATACGTTGTTTTTCGCCGTGTAAGCGACGTACAAGCCGTACACCGCATGGTACAACAGCGGAAGCCATATCCCTACAATTTCCAAAAGCAGTACTAAAGGTAATTCATGCAGCCAATTCACATGTTCCATGAACTTCGCCGGACCATGGGTCGCGGAGTAGTTCGTCAGCAGGTGCTCGATCAGGAAGAAACCGACCGGGATAACACCTAGCAAGGAATGCAGCTTGCGTGAAAAATACGAATTACGAAACATTGAAATCCATTCCCCCCTCAAAAGTATGTAGTTGTTCACATCTTGACAAACCATTTTTCATTGTACTCCCGCAGGAAACAAGCGTCAACATGAATCGCTACGCCTATTTTCCATGTATCGACAAATTTTTATGCAGTCCAGCCGAAAAAATGTGAACAATACGTGACACACACCATAGTACTCCATTATCGCTTATAATGGAAGTGCCGATTTTTTATAAACTCTTATTCAGTTTTGACATATACAATGAGCTTAATCACAAAAGGGACATTTTATTTGAAAGAAGGGACTATTTTGCTGGAAAATATCGATATTTTTGCTAAGGTCGTGGAGTTGGAAAGCTTGAATAAAGCATCTCAGGTGCTCAACATTTCTCAGCCCGCACTTTCCCGTAAAATCATGAGGCTTGAAGAGGAGCTGGGCGTGGACCTCTTTATCCGCAAAGGAAAGCGGCTTGAGATTACCCGTGCAGGCCAAATTGTCTATGAGCACGCCATTGAGCAGCGTCATCTGGAAAGGAAGCTGATGCGCTCGATCGAGGAATTCAAGACGACCGTCAAGCCCGCGAGCATCATTATAGGGGCAAGCCTGACGACACTGCAGTCTACCTTGCCTGACCTTATCACCATCTATACGAAGAACTACCCGAATACCGACATTAAAGCCGTTACCGGCAAAACGCATGAGATCGTTCCCATGGTCAAGGAGAGGAAGGTCGACATCGGTCTCGTCGCTTCCAAAATCGAGCATCCGGGCCTCAAATGCGTGCCGCTGTTCGACGATCATTTATGCCTAGTCCTGCCGCTCGGGCATCCGTTCGTAGATAAAGCTTCTATTGAAATAGGCGACCTGCATGAGCTGCCTATGATCTTATTCTCCCGGGGCACCTGGTACCGCATCCTAATGGATGAAATGTTCCATCGCTACGCGATTCAGCCGGACGTCAAAATGGAGATCGACTCCTTCGAGGCCATCATCCGCCTGGTCTCCACCTGCAAAACAGCGACGCTGCTGCCGGAATCGTATCTGCGAAGCAATCTGGTCAAGGATAATGAGCTGGTCGTGCGTTTCATCCCCGCTTTGGAGCAAATGACAAGAACGACCTCCCTGTTGTTTACAGAAGAGGTCGTCCATCATCCTTCGGCGCAGCGCTTTATTGAGAAGGCCAAGGAGTTTTTCAAACAGCCGGTTTAGGATTGGATTGCAGCCGGTCCCCAGGTGTCTCCTTTTTCTCCTCGATACCGAGCCTTTTGGCGACATAGGCGGTCGTCCCTGCCTGCAGCAATATAGTCAGAAGAACCGCAAGAAAGGTCACGGAAGCAATGACGTCGGCATGCTGCACCCCAAGCCCTGCAACCATGCCTGACAACGCCGCCGGTATGACGCCCGTTTCGCGGACCCAGAACATAAAGAAGATTTCGTTCCAGCTCCATTGAGCCCTCCGGTCGGGCAGCGTACAAATCAGCACCGCAAGGGGTCTGGCAATCAGCATGAATACGGCAATGACGCCCAGGCTTGGCCACAAGTGGGCCCAGATCACCTGGAAATTGACCTGGCTGCCGAGCAGGATAAAGATCAGCATCCGCATAATGACCGTCATATTATCGCTAAAATGCCCCATTTCATGAAGCTTGTCGTTCATGTCGAGCTTGAATACGTCCGTATTCCCCCAAACAAGTCCTGCCGTAAAGGTCGCCATAAATCCGCTGACATGAAGCGTATCCCCGATCCAGTAGGAGCCTATAGCGGTTACGACCAGAGCGATAGTCGCATAATCGCGGAACCAGCCCAGCTTCAAATGAGCCGTCACGAAGGCTAACGCCATGCCAATGACACCCCCGACCAGGATGCCACCTGCAGCCGTCAACACAAATTCCTTAATGCTCGCGGCAATAGAGAATGAATGGCTTCCAGTGACGACAGCCAGCACCGTGAAGGTGAGAATGGAGCCTGTCGCATCGTTGAAGGCCGATTCACTCTCGACGGTCTCACGGACCTTCGTACGGATCGTCACCTGCTTGAACACGGGGATAAGCGTAGCCGGGTCCGTGGAAGAAATGATGGCTCCGAGCAATACGGCATACAGAAGCGGAATGCCCAGCAGCCAATGAGCCGCCATAGCAACGACTCCGCAGGTTATCAACACGCCCGGCACGCTCAATAGCGCGACGGACAGCCATACCTTCTTCAGGCCGGACAGCCGGATGTTGCGCCCTCCATCGAACAAAATGAGCACGGAGCCGATAGTCAAGATGAATTGATTGGTCAGTGAGCTGCTGGTCTCTGAGACCCAGTGCAGTCCCTGCCCTACAATCATGCCCGCGATCAGGAATAAAGCGACATCAGGCAGCTTCAATTTGCCGGCCAAGCGTCCGAAAATCATCCCCAGACCAAGAATGAGCACCAATAATAGCAAGATATGATGGACTATTTCCGAAACGTCGTTGGCCATGCTCTTTTGTCACTCCATTGTCCCAGATGTGCAGCGTCTCTATTTCTTGTGACGGCTGATTATTTGCTAACGGATTACTTCGCTCTCGAACAAATCAATCTGCTCGTTCGTTCCTATGATGACCATAATGTCCTGTTCATCCAGCGTATCTACAGCGGTCGGAGCAATAATGACTCCGTGCTTCTTATTGATAGCGACGACACTGCACCCGTATTTGGCTCGAGGGTCCAGCTCCTTGAGCGTCCGGCCGGATAAGCGCTTAGGTACCGACAGCTCTGCGATGGTATAATCTTTGGACAGTTCGATATAATCGAGCAGGTTCGGTGAAACCAGCTGATGCGCTACGCGAATCCCCATATCCCTCTCCGGGAAGATCACCCGGTCAACGCCGATCTTGTTCAGCACCTTCCCGTGAAGCTCGGAGAGCGCCTTCGTGACCACCATCTTGACACCAAGGTCCTTGAGCAGGATCGCTGTCAAAATGCTTGCCTGAATATCATCCCCGATGGAGACGACCGCACAATCAAAATTACGCATGCCTAGCGACTTCAACACATCTTCATCCGTAGAATCCGCGACGACGACATGCGTCAAGACATCGCTCATCTCCTCTACGGCTTCCTCATCCTTATCGATGCCCAAAACCTCGTATCCGAGATCCACCAGCTCCCTGGCCAAACTCGATCCGAATCTCCCCAGCCCAATCACTGCATACTGACTACGTTTCATTGTCTTAACTTTTCCCCTATCCAATGGTTATTTTCCCTTCCGGGTATCTGTATAATTCTTTTTCCGTTTTTGGCCCAAGCGCATATGCCAGCGTCAAAGGACCGAGACGGCCCGCAAACATCATCAGGCAAATCAATATTTTGCCGACATCGGTCAAATCCGTCGTCATTCCCATCGTCAAGCCAACCGTGCCGAAGGCGGAGGTCACCTCGAACAAAATCATCAGGAATGGATGGTTTTCCGTCGTGGACAAAATCATCGCAACGAAGATGACCATAAACAAGGCGATCATCGTAAGCGTAATAGCTTTCAAAATACGGTCCTTACCCAAACGGTAATGAAACAGGACAATGTCTTCCTTCCCCCGGACCATAGCTATCATCGCGCCAATCAGCGTCGTGAAGGTGGTCGTCTTGATCCCGCCCCCGGTAGAGCCCGGAGAGGCGCCTATAAACATCAGGATGATCATGAAAAACTGCGTCGCCTGGCGCAGGCTTCCCAAATCTACCGTATTGGCTCCCGCCGTGCGCGGAGTTACCGATTGGAAGAACGATGCCCAGATCTTGCCTCCCCACGTCAGTGAGCCTAAGGTTTTGGCATTCGTAAATTCAAATATAAAGATGACGAGTGCGCCAATAAGAATAAGCAAGCTTGTCGCGCTCAAGACCACCTTGGAATGCAGCGACAGCCGCCGGTGGTTCCTGTAGTCCATAACGTCCGACATGACTACAAACCCAAGACCTCCCAGAATGATAAGCCCCATTGAAACGATATTGACGACGGGGTCATTGACATATGAGGTAAGACTCGTGAACGGACCATAGACCGATCCGAACAGGTCAAAGCCGGCATTGTTGAAGAAGGAGATCGCATGCCAGAAGCCAAAATAAATCCCTTTGGCCGGGCCCAGCTCCAACGACCATCGAATCGAGAAAATCACTGCCGCAGCGAGTTCAATTGTGAGTGAGTATCGAATGACCCGGCGGATCAACCGTACGATCCCTTCCATGCTTCCCTGGTTCATCGCTTCCTGCAGGATTAACCGTTCTTTCAAGGAAATTCGCTTTTTTAGCGCAAAAGCAAACAGGGTCGCCATCGTCATAAAGCCCAGACCGCCGACCTGGATCAGCAAGATGATGACAATTTGCCCGAATTTCGAAAAAAACGTTCCCGTATCCACAACGACGAGCCCTGTCACACAGGTGGCCGATGTCGCGGTAAACAACGCATCCAGAAAGCGCAGGGGCTTGCCTGTAGCCGAGGCGACCGGGAGGGACAGGAGCATGGCGCCTGCAAGAATAATCAATGCAAAGCCGATAACTAATATTTGCGGCGGTGTGAGTTGAATTTTTTTGGTTACGGGCTTCATCGTTCACCTCAATTTCGGTTTTCAGGCAATAAAAAAGACACTGGAAACCCAATGCCCTATACAGGTTCCTGCAACAAAGCCTACGAGGTTAGCTGACGGATTCGGACGCACAGGTACCCTATCAATTCCATCTCGCGAAATGGAATCGAATTCACCCCTTATTACTCATGGTTCCCCCGTTTTCAAAAAGAAATTCGGCTTTTTATTCAATTGATATGAATTATAATGTGCTTTGCTTGTAATCACAAAGTCGCTTTTACTCGAAAACGGGTAATAATCGGATTATTAGAATACTTAGTATGAAGCTGATAGAGCCGGCGCTTCGCTTTTCAACGATTTTCCCCTTCTTGCTCTGAATTTCATTGGATTTTGGCCGGGCATGTGTGCTAAGTTTAATGAATACAATGACATATCCTCACCATTTTATAAGCATAATGTAAGCTTCTAATTCTAAGTAAGGAGACATGGCATGGTAAAACGTCAAACCGACTTCCCTCTTCTCATTTTGGCACTTTTTGGAATTATCTTGTATGTATCGATCGCCGCCATCTCTTCCTGGCTCCAGGATGAATCGGTTGAGCAAGTACAGGAGGCCTCCCTCCCAACGGTTACGAAGCAGCAGGCAGCAGAGGCGGCCGTCCGGTTCGTTCAGGAGCGCTTCGGGCTCTCGGCCGATTATCGTACCGGCACCTTGTTTCAGTCTCATTCCGATCGAAGCGGATATCTGCAAAAAGCGGAGCTGCTCGATGAATATGTCAAGCGCTTTGCCGCCTATCCTATCGATTATTTTGAGGTGGAAATTAACGACAATTCGAACCTTGCTACCTATTACGTAGAGGTTAACTTTACCAACTTAAATATAATGGGCTGGAACGCGTACTACGCTCCCTCGAGCAAAAAGCAGACTGTTGCCTCATTGGGAGACTCATTGGCGATAGCGGAGCAAACGTTGAAGGACCAGGGCTACACGCTATCCGATTTCACGAGAATCCATCCGGTAACCGAGCCGGAACCGCCTGTAACGAACGGTCGCGGTACGCCTTACCTATTTGAGAGTAAAGACAAACAAATAGGAGAAGCCAAGCTTAGGTTAAGCTTGTCGGTAGACGGCGGAAAGGTCACGGCCTTCCATACGGCGTTTTCCATACCTGAGTCCTTTGCCGAATGGAAGGAACAGCAGAATGACAATGCTTCCTTGATGACCCGGATTAGTCTCGGAGCTTCTCTCATCATGGCGGCTGCGGCTGTATTCCTTATGATTCGATACCGCAAAGAATGGACCTTTCGGCGCGGGATCTTTTTAACCTTCATTTTTGCTGCCATCTATATCTTCAACAATTTCAACATGCTTCCGGCATTCCGGACCATGCATTCCAATGGGCCTTCCGATTGGGGCGCTATGTTTAACCTTTGGTTTATTAATATCGTTACTGCTATCATGGCTGTCAGCGTCTATTTTTCGTTTCAGGCGGGACGTCAGCTATGGCAGAGGCAGGGCTGGATTACCTGGCCCGTTTGGAGGGACGATTCGTTTGGGGGGCATATCCGCAGCTCAATGATTCGGGGGTATCTGCTCTGTATTTTCATCCTGGCCGTGCAGCAAACGCTATTTTTCATAGCGGGCGAATACTTTGATGTCTGGTCCGTGAACGACCCTGCCGATTCCGTCCTGAACATGTCTTGGCCCGCGGCTTTTCCTCTAATGGCATGGGCAGCGGCGATATCCGAGGAAGCCATCTACCGGCTGTTCGGCATCGCCTTCTTCATGAAGCTCGTACGCAACCGGTTCCTTGCAGTGCTGCTGCCAAGCATGATTTGGGCGCTCAGTCATACGCAGTACCCTATCTACCCGGTCTATACGCGTTTTATTGAGGTAACGATCATCGGAATCATTTTTGGCTATGCCTTTTTGAAATACGGCTTGATGACCGTACTCTTCGCTCACGCAACGATGGACAGCATCCTGATGGGCTTGTCGCTGCTGGACTTGAAGGGCACGCCGTTTCTCATCACCGGCATCTTTTATATCCTCTTCCCAGGGCTGGTGGGCCTGGCCGTCGCTTGGCTCCATGCCAAAGCAAAGAGGAACCCTCCGACTCTCCGTACGAGTCATTAGATTCCTCCCGGTTATAATGTCAAAAAGCTGGAAGCTTCCGCCAACCTATTCGATGGCGTTGGCTTCCTGCTGATATTCTTCACCGCTCTCTTCTTCTTCTTGCAGCGGTTCCTCCGCTTCGCCGTTCAGCGAGCGCAAAATTTGCGAAGCCAGCTTTTCCCCGATTCCAAGAGGCCGGAAATCCTCAATGCCGGCTTCTTTAATTTTTTTCAGAGAGCCGAAGTGCTTCAAGAGCGCCTTGCGCCGCTTCTCCCCGATGCCTGGAATGGAATCCAGCGTCGATACGACCATCGACTTCGCGCGCGTCTCCCGATGGAAGGTGATCGCAAAGCGATGGACCTCATCTTGAATCCGCTGGAGCAAATAAAATTCCTGGCTGTCCCTGGGAAGCGGAACGACCTCGGGCGGATCTCCCGTCATCAGCTCCGCCGTTTTATGCTTGGCGTCCTTAACAAGGCCGCAGACCGGGATATATAGCCCCAGCTCATTTTCAAGCACATCGACGGCCGCTGAAATCTGCCCTTTGCCGCCATCCACGACGATAAGATCCGGCATTGGCAGGTTTTCTTTAAGTACCCGTTCGTATCTCCGGCGAATAACCTCACGCATCGTTTCGTAGTCGTCCGGCCCTTGCACCGTGCGAATCTTGTATTTGCGGTATTCCTTGCGGTCCGGCTTGCCGTCCGTAAACACGACCATGGCCGATACGGGATCGGAGCCCTGAATGTTGGAGTTATCGAAGGCCTCGATACGGTGAATCATCCCGGTACCGAGCCATTCGCCCAAATTTTCCACCGCTTTGACCGTACGCTGCTCGTCTCTCTCAATAAGCCGGAATTTCTCCTCCAGCCCGACGCGGGCGTTATCGCACGCCATATGAACCATATTTTTTTTCAAGCCGCGTCGCGGGATATGGACCTTCACCTTAAGCCAGCTCTCCAGCGCTTCCTTGACGTCGGTCTTCATTCCTTCGGCGAGCCCCGCAGGTTCCTCTTCGCTGGCGGATTCCGGAGCTTCGGCGCCCGCTGCGTTCGCTTCCTGCTCTTGCTCCGGCTCCGCAGGCAGGAAGACCTCCCTCGGCAGGGCGGGGTTATCGCTGTAATACTGCGTGACGAAGGAAATGAAATCCTCGTATTCCTCGCCGTAATACGGGAACATCGAGGCGCGCCGCTCGATCAGCTTCCCTTGGCGCATGTACAGGATTTGGACGCACATCCAGCCCTTATCCACCGCGTAGCCGAATACATCCCGGTCCACAATATCGTGGGTTGTGATCTTCTGCTTCTCCATGACCGCGTCGATATGAACAATATGATCGCGCAGCTCCTTGGCCCGTTCGAAATTAAGCTCCTCCGCCGCCTCATGCATTTTGCGGGTCAAATCCTGCTTAATTTCATCGTGCCCCCCGTTCAAGAACCGGGTAATCTCCTGCACCATCCGGTCATATTCTTCCTGAGCGACCTCATACTCGCACGGGGCAACGCATTGCCCCAGATGGTAATACAGACAGACGCGCTCCGGCAGCGTCTTGCATTTGCGGAGCGGATACAGCCGGTCTAACAGCTTCTTCGTCTGCTGTGCAGCAAAGGCATTCGGGTAAGGGCCGAAATATTTGCCCTTGTCCTTATACACCTTGCGGGTCACCTCGAGCCGCGGATGCTTCTCATTCGTTATCTTGATGTACGGGAACGACTTGTCGTCCTTAAGCAGCACGTTATAGCGGGGATAATACTGCTTGATCAGGTTACACTCAAGTATTAATGCCTCTACGTTGCTGGCCGTTACTATATATTCAAAGTCGGCGATCTCATTGACCAGAGCCTGCGTCTTGGCGCTGTGGCTTCCTGTAAAATAGGAGCGGACCCGGTTGCGCAGCACCTTGGCCTTACCGACATAAATCACCTTGTCGTCTTTATTCTTCATCAAGTAACAGCCTGGCTTCTCCGGCAGCAGAGCCAGCTTGTTACGGATCGCTTCGTTTCGCCGCTTGCGCTCCTGTTCCTCCTCGTGCATCGTCATCGCGACCTATCTCCTTTCTCACAACCATCCCATGAACATGACGTTGCTTCCTTCTTAGGCATAAGCAATCCTCCAAGGATGCGGTGGAAGCCTGCTTGGCATAGTCTTATGCAACAAAAAAGCTCTTTTCCAGCATAGCAGAAAAAGAGCTTTTTCTCATTAACAGTTTTCGTTAGAAAACATTATTGATTGCGGGTTACAACGTTTTTCAAAGCGTCCTTCGATTGGAAGCCTACCACTTTATCAACCGGTTGTCCGTCTTTGAACACGATCAATGTAGGGATGCTCATAACTCCAAAACGGGATGCGGACTCAGGATTGTCATCCACGTTCACTTTAGCGATTTTCACGCTGTCCCCCAATTCTTGATCAAGCTCTTCCAATACAGGAGCGATCATTTTGCAAGGTCCGCACCAAGGCGCCCAGAAATCAACAAGAACCGTACCGGATCCTTCAACTTCATTCTTGAAGGATTGGTCCGTAACATTAACGATAGCCATCGTATGTCTTCTCCTTCCACCGGATAAAATAAAATGTTGTCAACAAGTAAAGTATACCACAATACCCCCTATTTTCAACCGCCGCCCGACTCGTCCATCTGTTGCCATCCATGAGCGGCTTTACCCTGTACTCATTTTGAAAAACGTCGCATAATTGTCACTTTCCCCTGCTTTACAATTATCTTCGTATTTGGGTATACTATTCGTAATTAGGACTATGCACAAGACTTTCCTACGGAAATTCTTAAGGAGGAAATCAATAATGAGCGATCCAAAGCATCCTGAACTTCATGTGATGGAAGAACCAACCAACGACTTTTTGGACGTTGCAATCGGCTTCGGCGTATTCTTCGGTGTTCTTCTGCTGATTGCTGTAGTCGCAACCGTTGTTCAGGTTATGACTCGCTAATAGGTTATCAAAGGTCTGTCCAGCTGACACAAGCGGGGCAGGCTTTTTTATTTTGCAAGAACGGCTGGCGAATGCAAATCAATGACGAACCTTATATCACCAAAGTCACTAAGTAACGGATTTGCTGTCCATTACTCTGTCCTTAGCCATTTTAGCTGCACGCCCAAATTGTACATAATACAATGCAACCATCATAACGACCAGAATAGCCAGTACCAGAAAAATGTCGCTATATACGAATGTAGTGCTGTTTTGAGGTATCGGATTGAAGTGAACGGTCGAAGTGCCGAAATCCAGTACCTTGGCGATGGCAGCGGCAGATGCAGCCGAAGAAATAAAAGTGATCATGGAGAACAATCCCATTCCTACTCCTATATGCTCTTTGGGCAGCGCTCGTGAAACGGTGTTCGACATCGCAATTTGCATGAACGATTGACCAAGGACACCGAAAATGAGAAAGATCGCAATAAAGACTGGCGACATGCCTACGACGGAAGACAAACAAACGAAACCGATAATAAGAAGTGCTGCTGCTGTATACACAAGAAACGGATTTCCCTTTTCATCAGCTAACTTGCCGCCTCGCCGACCCAAAATCGCTGCCATTATGGCTGACGGTAACATAACCATTCCAATGAAAACCGGTGACAAATGGTTTACAGAAGAAAGCAGCTGAGGTGTGACGAATGGAATAGCAAAGCTAATCCCAATCATGACGAAAGTAATAATCAGACCGAATGAAAACGGTTTGTTTCGAAAAATAGCCGGGTCTATAAACGGCGCTGTGGCTAAGCGTATACGTAATAAGAAAAGAATAAAAGAAATAGCACCCGCTGCAGCAAGCCAAATATTTTCTTGAGTTAATGCCAGTAGTAGAAGGGCTACTGTGCCCGCCAAAAGTGATCCGCCAATAAAATCCATTTTGCTGGCGACTCCCTTTTCATCCTCTAAATATTTCCGATACATCGGCAGCGTAAACAGCGATAAAAGCGAAATCACAAATAAAACCCGCCAGTTCCACGTACTGCTCACCACCCCGGCAATGATTGGACCGAGTGCCAAACCTAGTGCGTATCCGATTGCGACGGTACCCAGTGCACGACCGCGCCTTTCAGGTGAAAAGTAACGGACTGGCACGATCATTGTAACCGCTGGAATGACCGCTGCACCCGCTGCCTGCACAATTCGTCCCACAATGACCATCCAATATTGAGTAGCGACGAGACCTACAACAGACCCCATAGCAAAAAATAGCAGACCAAATGTCAGCAAATTCTTCAAGCTGTATCTGTCTGTCAATTTTCCGTAAGTTACCGAGCCAATTGCATATACAATCATATAGCCCGTAATGATCCAGCTCCCTTGTGACGGCGAGAGCTGAAACTGATTATTGATAATCGGAAGTGCAACATTAAACATGGTTGCATTCATGACGGAGATAATGAGCGTAAAGACAAGAATACCAAGTAATAACTCTCCTGCATTCTTTTGAATACTATGATTGGTTTGCATTGGAATGCCTCTTTTCTATAGGACAAAACAGCGCTGCTGAAGCAGCCCTTCTGTATTCCCTTTTGATTGACAAATTTATCACGCTGTGAAACTGGAAGAATTTCTTTGCCGCAACGGCAAAGAAATTCTTCCAAAGTTCCGGCGGGTTATTCAGGGTAATTTGAAATTGATTTTGTTTTTGATTTTGCTCCCACAGCCGCAAATGATCGTATGCTTCAAAATTTTAATTGGCTGCTGGCACATGGGGCACACACTTTGATGAATCGGATCGTTCAGTTTCACTGCTTCCTCCGTACTTGACGTTGTTTCGCTTCGAGCATTGGGGATTCCCGCCCCGTTGCTGTATGTAGGCATCAACACAAGCACGCATACCACAACCAATTTTTATTCATGTCATTGTCTCCTATGACCCAATATCTTGGGTTACTTGACTTCCCCTGTTGCCACGAGAACGGCTCTTCCCAGCGTATGGCTCTGCATGGTGAATCCTAAGAGAGCCGGCGTGGAGTTAGAGTCGACGCCGACATTCTCAACATCCAGCGCATGAACGACAAAATAATACCGATGGGGACCGTGTCCCGCTGGAGGCGCCGCACCAATAAACCGTTCGAGCCGCAAATCGTTCGGCAGCTGCAAAGCGCCTTGCGGTAAGCCGCTGCCATGCTCGTCGCCTGCGCCGGTTGGCAGTTCGGTGACGCTGGCAGGGATGTTGATGACGGCCCAGTGCCAGAGGCCCGATCCGGTCGGTGCGTCCGGGTCATACGCGGTGACGGCAAAACTCTTCGTCCCTTCGGGCGCACCCGACCATTTCAAATGGGGCGAAAGATCTTGTCCGCCCTCCACTCCTGACATCGCCGAATATTGCTGAGGCGATAAAGGAAGGCCCTCCGCAATGTCGTTGCTCGTCACCTGAAAAACGGCGACTTCCGGAAATTTGGCAAATGGGTTGTTACTCACTGTAAATTACCTCCTTTTTTTGAATACAATTCGATTATATTCATAAGAATCGATTCTGTAAACACAAATCGATTAATTATTTAATTATCGAATTTCACTCTTGTTTTTTTATAGATTTCGGTGTAAATTATTTAAACGTGTATAATCTCGATGTGCATGAAGGATGGTGTCGGCTTAATGGCCAAAAGAAACGGTTCGTCCACTTTAAGCGAAAATGTCACGAAGAAGCTGCAGTCCGATATTCTGACCGGACAATATGAACCGGGCTCTCCATTAACCGTTTCAGAATTAGCCAAGGGCTTCGCTGTCTCGGTCGCAGTCGTTCGAGAAGCACTAACCCGGTTGGCGACCCAAGGCCTCGTCCTGCAAAACCCGAATCACGGATTTTCAGTGAAAACGGTGTCAGAAGAAGAACTGAAAAGCATCATAGAGGCGCGGTTGATCAATGAATCCGCAGCATTACGCCTGTCTATCGCCCATGGCGATCTCACATGGGAATCCGGTGTAATCGCCGTTCACCACAAATTATCGCAAACGCCAGAGTACAAGGAAGTGAATCAAAAGCTTGCCGTTAGCGAAGAATGGTCTGATCTCCACCGTCAATTTCATTACGAACTTATCGCGGCATGTCCAAATCCGGTTCTCCTGGATATTTGCAAACGCCTTTGGGAATTAAGCGAATTTTATCGGCATTGTTCGGTCCCGCAGCAGTCCGTTCGTGACGGCCGCGCCGAACATAAGGCGTTAACAGATGCCGTTCTTAACCGCGACAGCGATCTTGCCGTCGAGATCTTTAAAGCTCATATCCAACTCACCGCGGAAATCGTACTTGACAACCGATAAACGGTTATGTCTACAATCGCCGCCTAACCCAAACCCGTTGTAGACAAATATAAAATAACCCCACAAAGTGGGGCCTTGGCCTCGAAGCTGATTCAGGTATAAAAATTCTATACTATTAAAAAAAAGAAGCAGCTGCCCTAGGGCAACTACTTCTTTTTTTATATTAGCGCAGGATCGACAGATCTGATCCATAACTTCATTTATCTCCGGGCACCCAATCAGCAGCTTACGCCGACATGACCTGCCCGTATTTCGATATTAACTGCCCCGCTTGTTGTATCCGTTAACCAGCACGACATCGACAAAAGGACGGATACGATCCATGATTCTTCTTCCCTTGAACTCCTCATCCCCATCCTTGCTCGTGAAGCTGAAATGCTGCTCCAGTGCCTCCAAATCATGGTTAGAGGTAAAGAACGTAGGCTTCCGGTTCATCCGGTAATTCAGAATGGAGCCCATCACATGATCGCGCAGCCACGGATTCAAATTCTCCGCGCCGATATCGTCAAACACGAGCAGATCGGTTTCCTTCAGCACATCGATCGTTTCCTTCAGCTTCATCGGATCCTGGAACATGGCCTTTAAATCCTCGGCAAAATCAGGCATATAGACGATAGCGCCCGTATACCCGCTCTTAGCCAGCTCATGAAGCATGTAGCACATAAGAAACGTTTTGCCTGTGCCGAAGCTGCCTGCGAGATATAGGCCCTGCTTCTGAAGCCCCTCCTGCTTCGTTTGCAGAATATAGCTGATGATCCGGTCTACCGCTTCCTCGCGGTTCGGATCTTTATCGAAAATTTCGGTAGAGGAATATCCCTGGGACAGCGCCCGCTCATCCACATAGAAGCTGCGGATCCGGCTGCGGACCGCTTCCTGCGTCTGCTGGGCGACGAACTTTTTGCACGACACCTTGTAGTCATACAGCCGCGGACCTTTATCGGACTCCTCTACCGACAGCATCGTATAATGCCCTTGAAAATCGTTCGGACATTTATCCAATCCGGGGCAGTTGGAGCATGTCGTATGCTCGGTCACGTATTGATACAGCCGGTTCATATTGATCTTCATCGTATAATCGTCAAGCATCGGATATTTGGCTCTCAGCTTGAGCACCAGCGGATCGGCCATAATCTGCTTCATCCTCTGCTCCGCCTGCTGCCGGTATTTCTGATTAGGCAAAGACTTCAGCACTTCACCGAGTGATTCCATGGCATGCAGCTCTCCTTCCCCGTCTTATAGCTTGCCGTCGAGCATCTGCGCTCTGCGGCGCATCGCTTCCCGCTCCTCAGCCGTACGTTCTCTGGAAGCGACCGGCTTGTCTCCCACAACCGGAAGCTGCGGCTTCTGCTTGCCTCGCGTACCGCCGCGCTGACTCCCTGCGGCAGCCGGGGTACGGCTTCCCCCGCGCGAGGCCTTGGCATCCTTATACTTCGTCTGCTCCCGAATGTACTGTACGGCCTGTTCGTATGTTCTGACCTGCTTGGCCAGCATATCCGTGACGCTGAATTCTATCGAAGCCTTGGACCAGGAACGCTTGTTCACGTACAAATAATGAATAAGGACATTGATGACTTCTTCGCTCAGGCGATAGTTCAAATCGACTTTGGACAGCGTGTCCAGCAGCCCGTCCGGTACCGTGCCCTTCGAAAAAATCTTTTCCAGAAGAAACGTATAAGGCTCATTGCGCAAAATGTAGTTATATTGATGCTGGTTGCATTCCCCTTGGAAAATATCGGGTACCTCCAGATAATACTCCATTTCCACTGCCTTGTCTTGAGACTCGATAACCGCTCCCGCCGTCTCCGATGCCCCCGTAGACCTGTCCTGCTCAACTCGCGCCATATAGCGCGTCCGTTCCTCGCTGCGCTTCTTGTCCTGACGGAACACGGCATTCGCCTTGTGCTGGAGCACCTCCAGCGCAATTTCACCATCCGGTTCAAAAACGCCCTCCTCATCGAGCAAGCGGCACATATCGGTCAAGTACAAGCCGTATTTCTTGGCGACAAAATTAATTTTGGCCATTTGCTCAGGCTCATACTTAAGCCGTTCCACATAAGCGCGGTTAACGGACTCTCTTGGAAAATGCATAATAATATCCGAGTATTGGAAGCCCTTGATCACGACCTCCGGCCTCTCCGCAGGCTTGGATGCGGCCGATTCGAATAATGCCTGCTCCAGCTCGTAATCGACGACCTGGGTATTCAAGCGGAACAGCTCATAGAATGGAACCGACAAATTTTCCGAATTGGCCTGCGCAAGCTCATCGAGCTCGGGCAGCACCAGCTCATCTCTCAAGGAGAAGACCATATATTTGCCGACCTTGTCACGCAGCAGCAGCGTCAGATGCTGGTTCTTGAAAAACTCGTTCGGCGAAAGCGGAGGATACAGCGTGTACTCGTAGACATAATCGTCCGATGACTCCACAAACCTCCGGTTCGTTCTGAGCAGTCCAATCGCCTCCAGCCTTGAGGTCTGCTCGATAATAAACTTGCGTCCCCTTTCCCCGCCTTCCAGCTCCAAAGCGAGGAACAGCTTGCGCTGCTGCTCCATCAAGGAGCACCCGACCTTATCCGCAGGCAGCTGCTGAAACAGCGTATGGTACAGACTGATAGCAAAAGCGCCGATCATCGGCTGGTAAATCGTCGACAGCATTTTCAGATCCAGACTGCTTAATGAAAAATCGCGTATCACATAATAACGATGATATTCCGAAAAATGCAGCAAATTCGTAATCCGCATGTACTCAATCCCATCTTTGGTCTAACGTATTAACCTCCATTTTACCACAGAAATCGACAGCTGGTAGAGGGGCGCCCAAGAAAAAAACATGGTAAACGGAATGTCTCCGCCACCATGTTTCACTTGAACCTACTCCGCTATAATTTCCTTCACCCTGCCTACGGTCCCGTCCGTGAGGCGAACCTTAATTCCGTGAGGATGGCTTGGCGAATTCGTCAAAATATCCTTCACGATGCCTGGTGTGAGCTTACCCGTACGCTGATCCTGCTTCTGAACGATATGAACCTTGATGCCTGGAGTCACGTCTTTGCGAAGCTGACCGTTCATCAGCAGCACTTCCTTTCCAAGATGAAATGGGCTAGAACATTTTGAAGCCTTTTTGACGCAGCGACTTGATGGTCGACCCGCTCATGATAGCCCCGATCAGGCCTCCGATGGCCGGAATGTAATCTGCAAAGGAATATTCGGACAGATTGGATGCAAGCGACCCTGTCTCCCAGCCCCAATAAATGACAAGTCCGATTACGAGAGCGATATATCCGTAAATAGGGAACCAGGTTGTCTTCATCAGCATGTTCAATATGAAACCGAGTCCGAAAAACAACACGAACAACAGTACCGTTACGATGATCAACTGCAGCAAGCCGTTCAACTCCTTTTAATCGAAAACATTAGATATAGTTATGTTTATTTTATATAAATTTGCTCGTCCGGTAAAGTGAACGCTTCTTGAACGAGAGAAACGTTTTTTTCCCGCACAATCTGCTCAAAAAGGCCGCATTCATTTGCCCTTTGGGTTTGATTTCGATACAATGAAACAAGTTGTAAACGAATATTTTCCATATAAAGGAGTGTAACCCCATGAGCGATTTGGTAAACACATTGGAAGGCTGGTACGTGCTTCACGATTTCCGTGCCATTGACTGGACGGCCTGGAAAAGCTTGACGAACCAGGAGAGAAACCGTGCGGAGGACGAATTGTACAGCCTGCTGGCACAATATCAAAGCACGGAAGACCAGAAGCTCGGCAGCACCGCCTTCTATAGCATCGTCGGACAAAAGGCCGATTTCATGTTCATGCACCTTCGTGAAACGCTGGAGGAGCTGAACGAGCTGGAAACGCAGTTCAATAAATCCTTGTTTGCTCAAGTCACGGTACCGACCTATTCCTATGTATCTATCGTTGAGCTGGGCGGCTACATGGCTAAGCCGGGCGTAGACCCGATGCAGGATCCGGAAATTTTGGCCCGTCTGAAGCCTATCCTGCCTAAGGCAAAGCATGTGTGCTTCTATCCGATGGACAAACGCCGTGAAGGCAACGATAACTGGTACATGCTGTCCGCCGAGGAGCGCCGCAACTTCATGCGCGCCCACGGAATGATCGGACGCAATTACGCCGGCAAAATCAAGCAAATCATCTCCGGCTCCATCGGCTTAGACGATTGGGAATGGGGCGTTACCCTGTTCGCCGACGACGCGCTGCAATTCAAGAAAATCGTGCATGAAATGCGCTTTGACGAAACCAGCGCCCGCTTCGGCGAATTCGGCGACTTCTATGTCGGCAATTTGCTGGACCGTTCCAAAATGGAAGCTATGCTGAAGCTGTAAGAAGACCTCTCTCGAGGCCTTCAAGGAGGAGCGACCGCGCACTTCGCACCCCATTCAGTTTCGCAGCAGGGAGCCCCGAATAATGATTGTTACGAGAAAAACGGGCACAGGAGGCTAGCTCCTGGTGCCCGTTTTTCTATACTCTGCGGAGGCTCAAGCGATGGTGTATCTCACCGTTTGGCCGCCTTTACGACCCGTGTGCCTGCTATCCTATCGTGCAGCGCACGCTTCTCCCGGTCCCAGCCTGCCATCATGAACCCGATGCACAGGATCAGTCCGGAGACGAACTTGCCGATCACCTCTCTTAGGATGATCCAGCCGACGCCGTTCGGCCGGCCGTCCTCGCGGACCACCTCGATACCTACCGCCATTTTCCCCAGCGTCTGCCCCCAAGCGACTGTCATGGCCACATAATAGATGCAGGATAATAAAGATTCCAGTGCGGATACGGCACGCGGAGGCTCCATCGCGCTGTAGCCTAACATGACGTTCAGGATGCTGAATACAATTTGCAGTGCAATCCCGTCGATGATAACAGCTGCAAAGCGAATCCAAAAGCCTGCATATTGCCTCCCTTCCAAAGGCCGTGCAGCTGCGTTATCCCCTTCGTTCCAAGTCCAATCCGAATTGGTCGGCGATTCCATCCCTTTTCCCCCTTCACTTGATCAACAGCCTTCTAGCATCACATTTCCAATAAATACATCATCCTCGGTCCAACCGAGATTTCCGGCAGGATCTCCTTCAATACTTGAGCTGCCGGAGAGGAAGTCTTGAACATGGCTCCTCCGAACAGCTCCGACAAGGATGGCTCTTTCACATAGCGTACGATCTTGGGATCCGTTAGACCCGTTCGGTCGATCGCATAGGCGACGGCATCTTCCAGCGTGCCGAAATCATCAATCAATCCGAGCGCTTTAGCCTGCTGCCCGGAGTAAACCCGCCCGTCCGCGATCTCCAGCACCTTCTCACGCGGGAGCTTGCGTCCCTGCTCGATGACGGTTACGAACCGTTGATAGCTTTCATCGACCAGCTTCTCGAATATTTCCTTTTCCTTCGGCGTCATCTCGCGAAGAGGGGAACCAATATCCTTAAATTCGCCGCTCTTGACGGTATTTTCCTTATATCCGAGCCAGTTCGCTGCCTTCTCATAATTCGGTATGGAGAAAATAACGCCCAGGCTGCCCGTCAGCGTAGCCGGATTGGCAAATATATAATCAGCCGGCGCCGAGATATAATATCCTCCTGAAGCCGCCATGGAGCCCATGCTGACGATGATAGGCTTTCCGGTCTTCTTAAGCTCGACCAGCTTCGAATGAATCTCATCGGAAGCCACGACCTCGCCTCCCGGACTGTTAACCCGGATGACTACCGCCTTCACGTTATCGTCCTTGCGAATTTGCTCGAGCTGCGAGATGAAGCTGCCTGCGCTAAGACCTCCCGAGAACCCGCTGCTTTTCTCCGCAATGACCCCATCGACAGTCAGCTGGACAATCTTTTCCTTGCCCTTTCCCTGCACAGTCTCCTCATTCCATTTGTTTTTCCCTGACGATCCCGAATCCGGAAACGCGGAATCGGCTTTGATGATCATAATGACAATGAATGCGGCGAACAACACGCCTAGGATCGTCCACGCCCAACCTTTTCTCCCCATCTCTCTCTACTCCCGTCTTTGATTATGTCTCTAGTATTCTTACATGGTGCTGGACTCCAGCCCCTGAAATGCGGAATGTCTCATCCATTCTACAAGGCCGACGCCATAGTTCTGACGAATGTGCTCCACATCCTCATATCCTAGCAAGCGTCCCTCCTTAATGAGCATCGCCTTGTCAAGCAGCGGCTCCACTTCCTCCACCTCATGTGTCGTCATCACTATCGTCTGCTCCCCCATGTCGATAGAAGCAATGACACTTCGAATAATGGATTCCCGGACCAGAGGGTCAAGCCCCGACAGCGGTTCATCCATCACTACAAGCGGAACTTGGCGCGAGAGGGCCAGCACCATTTTCAGACGGGCAAGGCTGCCCTTGGACAAATGAACCAGCTTCTTGCCGAGCTCCAATTCGAATGTCTCAATCATGGAGAATGCCCTGGCAAGCCGAAAATCCGGGAAAAGCTCGTTATAAAAGCGCAGCGACTTCTCCACGGTATGCATAGGATAGAACACATCGCGATCCGGCAGGAAGGCGACTTGCCGAGCGCTTAATCTCTTAGCCTCCGACCCGTTTAGAAGCACACGCCCTGAACTGGGCCTCTGCAATCCGGTCATCAGCCGGAGAATTGTTGATTTACCGCTGCCATTGGTCCCCATGATCCCGACAATTTGTCCTCTCGGAATCGTAAAGCTGATATCCTGGATCGCCGGACTTCCATAAAAATGCTTCCGTACTTGCTCGAACACCACAATGGGGTCTTGCCGCAGCTCCATCCCGTTACTCCTCCTTATCCGCCTTTGTCGTTTGAACTGCCGATTCGGAAGCTTCCGTCTTATCAGAAGCCTTCAAAAAGCTCTTGACGCAGGATACGATTTCCTGCTCCGTACAGCCCAGCTCCTGCATCTCTTCCGCAAACCGGGTGATGAGCTCCTCCATCAGCTGATCCCGAATCAACTCAATTCTCGAGCTATCCTCCGTAACATACATTCCTTGGCCTCTTCGGCTCTCTACTATACCCATTCGCTCCAGCTCCATATTCACTCTTTGCATCGTATTCGGATTCACGCCGTACTTCACCGCGAGATCGCGAACAGAAGGCATCTTCTCTCCCGGTAATACCTCCCGGCGAACAATTTGCCTGCATATCCGGTGTACCAGCTGCAAATAAATCGGCTGCGTATTGGAAAATGATTCGACCACCGCTACACCTCCACTTTACGGTCCAGCAGCCAGACGGACACGAACAAGCCGATTCCAAAATGGATCCACATCCAGATATAGCTCCCCAGGGAAGCGTCATATTCTACCGTAATTTGCCCTGTCTGAAATATGAACCGGAATACGGAGGTTTGCTCGAATAACCCCTCTATACCGATTACAGCTCCAATCAGACCGATCGCTATTGGCCATCTCCATGGACCGAACCGGCTGGTTAAGGAGGCCGCAGTCAAATAGATCAACACCAGCAGGATGGCCAGGCCAATGGAGTTGGAGAGAAATTCCAGTAGGTCAGCAAGATGCGCCCCCTGCAAGAACCCTGTTATTCGATGGAACTCTTCAGCCAGATACGGCTGACTGACGCTAATGCTTTCCCCTCCAGCCTCCAAACGATAGGTAAAGCAGAACATCCCGACCGATACCAAGAGCCCCATGGCAAACTCCAGTACACTTGCGGCATATTTGGCGCTAAGCAGCTTCCATCCCGGAACGGGCAGCTGCAGCCACAAAGGTCTAAGCTCCCATTCCTTCTTCAAGCTCATGAGCATATATAAGGACGGGGCAAAAAAATGAAGATAGATGATCATCAGCCATAAGCTGCTCATTGCGCCCGACTGAAAACGATAAGACAAAAAAATGGACGCCCCTCCAAGGACCAGCACGATCAGCAAATAAATCCATAATGGACCGGACCATTTTGCCCCGAAGGCCAATTCCTTTTTGAACAAAACCCACCAAACCTTCAAAGAGCAGCCTCCTTTTAAAAAAGGTAAAATCATCCACAAAAGTGTACTAACGAAATAGTACACTAGTATGCCTTTGGTGTCAATCCTGTTTTTACCTGTTCTTCTGGCCCCTCGAAGGAAGCCTTTCACCTCCACCGTTCCTGTAAACACAATAAAAATACCCTATGCCACTGACAAAATCAGCGGAAACATAGGGTATTCAGCACAACTATTTATTCATCTTCGTTATCGTCTTCGAATCGGGCATCCCGGCTTGCATCAGTCTTGCTTGCCAAGTAAGCCTCCGTATCCCGGTCGCGCTGGCGGGATTTCTCCTTCAGACGCTCGATAGCGGGAAGAATTAACGTATCGATTTCTTTTTGCACGGTATAGACCAGATCGTAACGGTTCTGGGTTTCAAGAAAATGACCGACTTCCATGAGAGCATTGTAACGGTCCAGCTCTTCCCGAGTCAGCAAACCGCGTACTTGTACGCTGCAATGTCTCATGAGTTAGAATCGACCTTTCTTCAATACTAATGGAATGCCGCCAATAATATACAGGTAGCGCAAATCAACGATCTTTTTCATTACTGCTGCCGTACCGCCTTTAATTTTGCGCGAGCCTACGATACCGATAGCCTCGCCGCGTCCCAAGGATGCAACCGTTCCTTTGCTTTGGTAGACAAAGTTTTTGAGCTGCTCGCCCCGGATGGAAGCCACCAGATTATGCGCGCAAACGTCCGCTTGCTGCATGGAAATTTGCGCCGTAGGAGGATAAGGACGTCCTTCCGGATTCATCACAATCGAACAGTCGCCTAAAACATAGATATGGTCGTAGCCCGGAGCACGGAGATAGTCATCGACCTTAATACGTCCCCGCATTGTCTCAAAGCCGGCTTCCTCAAGCATGTGATTGCCGCGAACGCCTCCTGTCCATACTACGGTCGCCGATTTGATCTCTTCGCCGGTAGCAAGCAGAACTCCCTCTGGCGTACATTCTTTGATGGCTGTGGCAATTTTGAAAGTTACTCCCTTGTTCTCAAGCACATTCATCGCATATTCTACCAGCTCGGGATCAAACCCCGGAAGCGCGGTAGGCGCTGCCTCAATGTTATAAATTTTGACCAGAGCCGGGTCCACGTCGAACTCCTTGCAGAGCTTCGGAAGACGGTCTGCGAGCTCGCCTACGAATTCGATGCCGGTAAACCCTGCGCCGCCGACTACAAAGGTCAAGTAGTCCGTACGGGAAGGCTCCCGCTTGAACTTCGCAAACTGGTATTCGATATGTTCAC
Source organism: Paenibacillus sp. OAS669 (assembly GCF_014873645.1). Taxonomy (NCBI): domain Bacteria; kingdom Bacillati; phylum Bacillota; class Bacilli; order Caryophanales; family Paenibacillaceae; genus Paenibacillus; species Paenibacillus sp. OAS669. Next base: position 299,955 of record NZ_JADBDR010000008.1, on the reverse strand, counting down.
GGATAAAACGAACGCTGTTAATGCTGCGAATGCTAAGCGCATATTCTTTCAATCCAGGGATACCGAATGTCTCCGGCTCTCCGCCCAGACCGATAACCAGGTAATCATAAGACAGCGTTCCTTCTTCCAAAATAACCTTCTTATCATGCGGTCGGATTTGTACGACGGTCGATTTGACGAAATCGATTTTGAACTCATCAATCAGCTTAAGTATATTGACCCGCGCGTTTTCCGGGTTATCCGTTCCTGCCGCCGGCATATGCAGGTGGGTCGTAATGTAATGGTAGTCATGTTTGTTCACCAGCGTAACATCCGCTTCGTTGTAGTTCAATTCCTTCTGTAAACGAATAGCCGTTACAATGCCGCCGTATCCCGCTCCCAAAATGACTATTCTTGGTATTCGACTCATGGTTTAATCCCTTCCATCACGTTATTTTCTATATTGTATGATAGTACAAAAATGTTTGTGAAAAATTACACAAAGTTATTTAAAAATCGGATTCAAGCCCATCGATTTTAATGAAATCTTTAAAAATAAAAAACATTTTTGTTCTTTATTTGCAGTCAGCTTATAATCAGTTCTCATGACATAATATAATTTATATGACTAAATAGCAAGTATTATTTTGCTTCCTCCCGCCGGAATAAATCGAGACAGTGCAAGGAGTTTGCCCCTTTGACCCGCTTGTTTTACATGCTCAAACTTACGTTTTTGCCAACCCGTATTTTTCCGATATGGATGGAACGGTTGTCTTTTTTCATCTATCATTCCATCCTTGGTGATCAAGTCCCGGAGGTGTTAACGAGCAATGCCAAATGAAGTTGTCGATATTCTCATCGTTGGCGGCGGTCCGGCCGGTATGTTTGCCGCATTCTACGGCGGCATGCGCCAGGCATCGGTCAAAATTATTGAAAGCATGCCTCAATTGGGCGGCCAGCTGGCTGCTCTGTACCCGGAAAAGCATATCTACGACGTGGCCGGATTTCCTAAAGTGACCGCCATGGAGCTGGTCCATAATCTGGAGCAGCAAATGAAGCATTTTCCCGTCGATATTTTATTGGAGGAAAAAGTGCTGAAGGTAGAGAAGAAGGACGAGCGCTTGTTTGAAGTAACCACCGACAAAGGCGTTCATCATTCCAAAACCGTCATTATTACCGGAGGCGTCGGCGCCTTCGAGCCAAGGCGTCTAGAGCTGCCTGAAGCCGGGAGGTATGAGAAGAAGAACCTCCACTACTTCGTCAACGACCTCAGCAGGTTCGCCGGCCGGAAGGTGCTCATCAGCGGAGGCGGCGATTCCGCCGTCGACTGGGCGCTCATGCTGGAGCCGATTGCAGAGAAAGTAACCTTGATTCACCGCCGGGACAGGTTCCGCGCCCATGAGCACAGCGTGGAGAATTTGATGAGCTCCAGGGTTGAGGTGCTCACGCCCAAAGAAATTTCAGCTCTTCACGGCGAAGATTCCATTACGAAGGCTACGCTTAAGGATTGCAAATCTGGGGAAACGTTCGACGTGGATGTGGATGCGGTGATCGTGAGCTTCGGCTTTATTTCCTCTCTCGGGCCGATTGCCGACTGGGGCTTCGACATCGATAACGGCTCTATCGTCGTTGATTCCCGTATGGAGACGAGCATTCCGGGGATTTTCGCAGCCGGCGACATTACGACCTACCCCGGGAAGCTCAAGCTCATTGCCGTAGGCTTTGGCGAGGCCCCGACGGCTATTAACAATGCGAAGGTATACATTGATCCGAAAGCCAAATTGTCCCCTGGCCACAGCAGCAGCATGAAAATGTAACCCGCGGCATCATTAAGCATGCAAGACGCTTCTTTGTTGATACTTCAACATATAGAAGCGTCTTTTTTTCTGCTGGAACCGTTTCGGCTGGCTGGAGCAGTAACTTTGTCGAGCCCAGGGATCCCCCCTTACCTTCCGTATACTAATCCACGTTCATGTAACCCCTTACATTACGAAAGCGGTTTCCTTATAATTTGGGTAGATATTATCTTCCTATACATAACCATTCCCATTTGGAGGCTCAATCCCTATGAAGACTAGACAGATACCCGGAACGGCATTGTTTCCTTCCGTCATTTGCTTGGGAACGTCCGGCTTTGGAGAATCGATTACGCTTGAGGAATCCTTTGCCCTGATGGACCGCTTCCTTTCCCATGGCGGCAGCTTTCTGGATACGGCTAAGGTATACAGCGACTGGGTTCCCGGGGAAAGAAGCCGGAGCGAGAAGGCGATAGGTCAATGGATGAAGCTGCGCGGCAGCCGCAGTCAGGTGATTCTGGCGACCAAAGGCGCTCATCCTGACCTGGACACTATGCATATCCCTCGTTTGACCGAGGAGGATATCCGTCATGATCTGGAGCAAAGCCTGCTGAATTTGCAGACCGATTATATCGATCTGTACTGGCTTCACCGGGATGATCCGAGCCGGCCGGTCGAAGAAATAATAGACGTGCTGAATGAGTATGTCAGCCAAGGGAAGATCCGGTATTTCGGCTGCTCTAACTGGAGGTCGGAGCGCATTGAGGCCGCTCGTCAGTATGCCGAAGCCAAAGGCTTGCAGAGCTTCGCAGCCAGCCAAATCAAATGGAGCCTGGCGTCCTACCCGCAGGGCAACAATCCCACCATGGTCTCGATGGATGAGAAAGAGCTTGCCTATTATGAACGCACAGGCCTGCCCGTTATTCCTTATAACGCGCAGGCGAACGGCTTTTTCAGCGGCCGCTATACGGTGGATCAGCTGCAGGAGCCAACCCCGGATAACCGAAAAGTATGGAAGCTGTGTAACGAGGACAATCTCCGTAAGCTTAAAGCGGTCGAGACCCTAGCGGAACGGCTGCACCTGTCTATGAGCCAAGTGGCTCTAGGGTATCTCCTTGCCCACCCTTTTCCCGTGTTCCCGATATCCGGCTGCAGAACCCTCGACCAGTTGAATGATACTTGCGCCGCAGGGGATGTGTTGTTGAACCAGGATGCCTTTCAAGAGTTGAAAAGCATCGGCAGCTTTCGCCAATAGATGCTTTGCCCAGCTTCGGAATTTATCAAAAAAAGAGCCAAGGTCAATTGACCTTGGCTTCGCTATAATAGTATTCCAAATTAAGCTGACGACGTCTGATCTCTTCTAACAACAATTCGACAAATTCCTGCTCCAACTTGAGGTTCAAAGCCTTGAAGTACGAATCGATTAAAATCTCATTGCTCATCAATCTCATTTAGATCACCTAACTTCGCTTAAAGTAAAATTATAGTAACATGCCCAGAAAAATAGAACAAGCGTTCTGTTATCCACAGCTTTTTGTGCATAACCTGTGCGTACGCTGTTAATAAGTGTAATTTTTTGTATGTTTATGGGGTGAATAATGTGGACAAGGTTATACACAGGTTATCCGCCCTCGGCCTGATAAAAAAAATTAATTAAAAAACAAAAAAAACAGTCTTTCCTTATCAGAAAGACTGCCCTCTTCTATGCTGCATCATTCATTATGCTAGCGCATTTCCGGCATGACCCCAAGGAAGCTCTATCATTAGCTTTCTATTTTGCATACTAATAAACTCCAATTGAGGGTCAACCACAATATAAGGATCGGTCACATCCCGTACGTCATTCCAGTAGCATTGAACGCTCTTCCCAGACTCCGCCCCTCTATTCATCTTGCAGCCGCTGCAATAATCCGCAATCTGAGATTCATTCAATCTCACAATTTTATTGCGCAGGCAGCAATACACGTTTCCCGTCGTATTGGCTAGATTAATATGATTGATATGGGTCATTCGCATCTCCCTATTCCTGATGGATTTCAATAGTATTTATATCTGTTACGTTGGATTATAAAGGATCTTTTCTAAAAAGGTGCTCGAAATTTGAAGTCAAAAACTAAAAATTTTGTATTGTTTTCTGCATCGCTCCAAAGCTTGACCGGAACTTCGTTCATAAGGGAAAAAGCGACTCCTTCCGCATGCCAGTAACCCGATTCGTATCGGGAAATGCCGGTGCCAGATCATCGGTGATAATCACCATATCAAGCACATCCTCCAACGGAATCCAGGAGTATTCCTCGTTATTCTCGATACGGATCGTTCTATGTACTTTGTCGAGCTCGGTTATAATGCCGCGAAACGACTGCTCTTCATACTTGCTCCATACTGTAATGATCGTTTCCCTCTCCGTAAAAATAGCAACCGCGAGCGTGCGTATGAGCGCTTCCATAGCTTGTTCGTCTTTCTCTGGCCGCGGTCTTGTATCTGTTTTCTTTATGTATGTAGTCTCAACGGGCTTGAGGGATAGATGCTTGGCTTCCATGACTTCACCTCTAAATAAGAACATTTGTTCCTATATTATAGAGAAGTTTAGCTCTAAATGCAAATCCAAACTCATTTATAGAAAAAAAGCACCCTTAACGAACAAAACCGTTAGGAGCGCCTAGGTCCTGCTATTAAAAATTCCCACCATCAATAAAAGAAGCAGAATGGTTTAAACTAATATAAGGTGTTGCCAGCATTATTTAGGAGGATGCATGAATAAAGCAGCATTCCAGTTTCAATACCATTCTCCTTTAGCAATTAAGAAAACTTTACCGCCTACTTTGATTTGGATGGAATCTAAAAGCTGTTTTGCTTGAACAGTTAATATGGATGGGCGCCCCATTTGAAACCCCTGCTCAACTCGATAATTAATATTATTGCTTCCAAATAAATGATGTGAAATTATGTAGCCCGCCAAATTCCCATTAGCACTACCAGTAGCAGGGTCTTCTAAAAACCCCGTATCATTCATAAATACCCTTACATTCAAATCATTTTCTTTATGAATGGCTTCATGTGCAAAAACAAGAAGATTAGCCTTTATCACGTCATTTATGAAATTTTGAAAATGAGTATGGTTAATTTTACAACGGTTTACAGCATCCAACGAACGAAGAGGAACGATTACAGCTGGTAATCCAGTTGAAACAATTTGAATGGGGAAGCGCGAATCAATATCCTCTTTCGAAATCTGTAAAATGTCAGCGACTTTATCAACCTCGGAGATAATCCTGCCTAAAGAGGGTTGATTTTGCTTCATTATAAGTTGTTCACCTTCGAAATTTACTGGTATTTGTCCAACTTGAAGGTTTAAGATTACTTGATTACTTTCGTTATTTTCTAATTGCTTTTGAATAACAAAAGCTGTTCCTAATGTTGGATGACCAGCAAAAGGGATTTCTATATCAGGAGTAAATATCCGTACATCGTACCCTCCATTGCTGTGCCTATCCGATAAAATAAATGTTGTTTCGCTAAAATTCATCTCTCTTGCGATCTTTTGCATTTCTTCTGTTGATAAAGGTTTATCAGGAATAAAGACAGCCAATTGATTGCCTTCGTATTTTTGTTCTGCGAATACATCAACTATATAAAAATCCATAAAGAAATCCTCCTAAAAGTATTTTGATAATGAAAAATAGTATACCCCTATTACAAGCTTAATGGTCTTAATTAAGTGTCCACTATAATTTTAGTGTACCTTCGATACAAATTACGGCATGACCTCCGATTACAATTTTTCCGTTATCCAGAAATTGAATTTGCATCGTCTATTCTCCTAAAAATCGATTGGTATTATCTTATCACCCATCAAAAAACCACACAATAAAATAATTGTGTGGCGAACAATTTATTGAAGTGATCTTAAAAGTTGCTGTAATATCATTAAGCCTTTCTCTAATTCTTCAACCGTTTTTGGAGCACAAATGGATAGACGAACTGCTTTTTCAGGAATGCTGTTCCCAACCGTAAATCGCTCGGCAGCATATACCTGGACACCATGCTCTAAGGCAAGAGCTTCAAAATCTGCTCCGGTCATATTGCTTGGCAGCTGTAACCAGCGAAAAATACCTGTTCCACCTCCATGACAAACATAGTCTGATAAGAATTTACTTACTAATTGGTTTCGATACATTGTGTTTTTTCGGTTGTTTTCAATTATCGCATCGAGATTATTGGAAACAATGAGTCGGGCAGCAAGTTCTGCTAACAACGGCGAAACGGAAATATTCAAGTTGTAAAGTGCGTTGGAAAGCGACTTTCTATATTGTTCAGGAGCGGAAACATAAGCAATTCTAAGTCCCGGTGCAACGGTTTTCGACAAGCTGGCTATATATATTGTTTGTTCTGGGGCAAATGTGGCAATTGCCTGTACAGACTCCTTGCACAATAGATGATAAGTAGCATCCTCAATGATGAAAATATTATGTTCTTTTGCTGCTTGTGCGATAGCTTTCCTGCGAGCAAGCGACATTCTGTCGGTAGTTGGATTATGGTAATCCGGTATAAGATATATACCTTTTAAATTCTCATTTTTACAAGCATAAGTAAGAGCTTCTTCACTCATTTCCCCGTCTTTGTTTTTGATTGGTACTAATTGAATGCCTAACATAGCGGCTGTCGTTTTTATACCAGGGTAAGTATGTGGATTCGTACCAATTTTATCACCATGTTTGCAAAGGCTGGCTAGAACTGCTGTTATAGCGTTTTGCCCACCATTAGCAAACAAGATGCTGTCGGCATCCGCATGATAACCGCCCCTACTCATAAATCTTAATGCTGCGTCCTTCTGCCACAGCACGTCATCCGATCTACTATAACTGAACCATTTTGCAAAATCCGATTCATTCACCATGTTTTTAAGTTGTAACATCAGCGGCTCATAAGAATTAGACTCAGGAAGGGTTGCCCCCATTTCAATGACATTATTTTGCTTGTCGGTGCTAAGCAAATAAGAATTGGATAATGCATCAAAGGAAACGAACGTGCCACTGCCTACTGTTGCACTTAATAAACCTTTCAATTCACATACTTTGATAGCCTTCGATACAGTGCTCACATTGATATCCAAAAAATCCGCTAGTTCTCTTTGCGGCGGTAATTTTGTTCCTGGAAGTAAAGAACCAGTTATAATGTCTTCTTCAAGTTGATTAGCTAACGTTAGATATAGCGGTTTCAATGTTCTATCTATGGTAGGCTCCCAGCTCATCGGATAATTTTCAAATGAATTTACAGGCATCTTACTCACATCCTTTTTTCACACAATTATATTATTGTGTGGTTATCTCAACAAGTAAATTAACTTTGATAAAATGTGATTCACTTCCTAAGCTAAAACGCTACCCGCTTGGTACTCTTCGCTCCCTCTTTCTAAGCATAATAAAAAACCTCCCAGCTTGTGTATTTGCACCATACACAGGCTTGGAAGGTTGTAATTCGCAACCCTAAAAAGTCATATCTAGGGTTGTGTACATTCAATTTAATGATTGTGGATTGACGTGTTTATTATTAAGCCTCGACCTTATCGTCGCATTTCTCCGGAGCGCCCTCTTCGTCCTTCACTTTGAAGGAAGAGCCGCAGCCGCAGCTTGCAACCGCGTTAGGATTGTCGATGGTGAAGCCGCCGCCCATGCCGGAATCCTTAAAGTCGATCTCAATACCGTACAAATACTTGGAGCTGTCGGCGTCTACAACGACTTTCAGTCCGTTGATTTCAAAGCTCTTATCGCCTTCCTGCTCCTTATCGTCAAATCCCATGCCGTAAGAAAAACCGCTGCAGCCGCCCGCTTTTACACCCAGACGCAAAAACAAATCCGGCGTTCCCTCGTTCTCCAATAGCTCTTTAATTTTATCGCATGCTGTATCGCTAATTTTAATCATGATGATTTCCTCCTTGCTGATTTAGGTTAACCCAAGCAAAGCTCAGCTTCCTTGGCTTTATTTCTTTCATAAAGCTTCTTCTATTACAGTATACTCCTTATAAGGATTCTCCTCAAGGACTTCCGTCCCTTCGCCCTTTATAAATTCATCCGGACGCTTGGAAGGCCTTTTGTCGAACTATGTATTGCTCGTCCACAATCTGAGGTTTATAATAGGGAGTATTGTTTACTGGTTTTGGACTCAGCATTCTTTATTATGGAAAAGTTTGTGCAAGGTTTCACAGCTTCAGACGCAGTCCTAATTGTAGCCGCTAGATGTTGATCCGAGGGTCGAGCGGTTTTCTGGCATGCTAAGCTGCATTACCGGTTCTATGCGTGCTGGACACGTATTCTTTTATATTTTATACCCTATTATTACGGAGGTGGCTTTATGAGCATTATAATTAGCAATCCCGATCAAAGGATGGCGGAAATCGCCGAGAAGGTAAAGCATGGGGAGCGCCTTTCCCTGGAGGACGGTGTGTTTCTGTACCAATCCGACGATTTGCTGACGATTGGCCAATTAGCCAACGAAGTGAACTTGAGAAAAAACGGCAAAAAAGTCTATTTCATAGACAATATGAGCCTGTACTTCACCAATGTCTGTGAGGCGCACTGTGCGTTCTGTCATTTCCGCCGCGATGAGGGCGAAGAAGGAGCCTACACGCTGACCCCTGAGGAAATGTTCGAATACATCGACCAGCACATTCATCCGGGAATGCGCGAATTCCATATTGCGCAAGGACATAACCCTCACCTTCCTTTCGAGTATTACGTCAATTGTATCCGCGCATTGAAGGAACGTTATCCGGACGTTACTATCAAGGCTCATACGGCAGCGGAAATTGAGTTTTTTTCCCGCATCAGTGGGTTAACCTATAAAGAGGTTCTTCAAACGCTGATGGATGCTGGTCTCGCGACTCTTACCGGCGGCGGCGCAGAAATCTTGTCCGAACGTTACCGTAAAAAAATGGGCGTAGGAAAAGCAACTACCGATCAATGGCTGCAGGTACAGCGGGACGCTCATTCCCTCGGCCTGAAAACCCATGCAACGATGCTGTACGGCTCGATCGAAACGTTGGAAGAGCGGATTCAGCATATGATATTGCTGCGTGAATTGCAGGATGATACGAACGGATTTATGGTCTTCATTCCGAATTCCGTTCAGCCCGCCAATGTCAACGCAGGGATCAAGCGCCGCGTAGCCGCTTTTGACGATTTGAAGACGATCGCCATCAGCCGGCTGATGGTTGATAATATTCCTCATATTAAAGCTTACTTTATCAATTTGGGCACCCAGCTGGCGCAAATCGCACTTTCATTCGGGGCTTCCGATGTTCACGGCACGATTGTAAAGGAAAGAATCAGCCATGCTGCAGGAGCATTGTCTCCGGAAGGTCTGACACGCGACGAGCTGGTTTGGCTTGTTAAAGGGGCCGGACGTATTCCAGTCGAACGCGATACCTTTTATAACGAAATCAAAGTATACGAATAATCAGCTGTTCATCAAGTTCATGTAATGATGTGTCTATATTGTAAAAATTGGATTTCGCCTCATGTGGTGAAATAGCAGCAAGGATGTTCCTCATAGAAAGGGTTAACTCAATGAAGAAAATGGTTATATTAGGCGGCGGATACGGCGGAATGACCGTAGCTAGCGAGCTGCTGGAAAAAGATTTGCCTACGGATACGGTGTTGGTAATGGTTGACCGCATGCCTTACCAAGGCCTGAAAACCGAATATTACGCTCTTGCAGCCGGAACGGTGTCCGACGTCGATATTCGTGTTCAATTCCCTATAGATCCGCGTCTTATACTGAAGTTCGGTGAAGTGACCGGCGTGGATTTGGAAAGAAAGCTGATTCTGTTCGAAAATGACGAACCGCTTTCGTACGACTGGCTTGTCATCGGACTAGGCTGTGTTGACAAGTACCATAACCTTGAAGGCGCAGAGCAGTATTCACACAGCATTCAAACGTTATCCTCCACCCGCAAAACGTTCCAAACCGTCAATGATATCGCACCTTATGGTCAGGTGACTATCGTCGGCGGAGGACTCAGCGGCGTAGAGATGGCAGCCGAGCTGCGCGAGAGCCGGGCGGATCTGAATATCCGCGTATTGGATAGAGGCGCGAGCGTATTGTCCGCCTTCCCGGGCAAGCTTCAAACCTTCGTTCGCGAATGGATGCTTGAGCATGATATCGAGATGAGATCCCACATCTGCCTTACCCGTCTGGAGGGTGGCATTCTGCATAACCAGCAGGAGCTCATCTATACCGATGCTACGATCTGGACAGCAGGCATTCAGCCGAGCCCAATCGTTCGCCAGCTTCAGCTTCCTAAGGACAGCCAGGGCAGACTGGTTATTAACCAATACCATCAGCTCCCGGATTATCCTGAAGTCTACGTGATCGGCGACTGTGCGTCCCTGCCGTTTAGTCCTAGCGCGCAAGCCGCTCAAGGACAAGGCCGTCAAGTTGCGGAAGTGATGCGGGCCGTATGGAAAAACGAAACCCCTCGGCTTGGTAAAATCAAGCTCAAAGGGGTTTTGGGATCGCTCGGCAAAAAATCCGGCTTTGCGTTATTGGGCAAACGCCCTGTGACGGGCATGGTGCCGCGGGCTATCAAGAGCGGGGTGCTCTGGATGTCCAAACGGCATTTCGGTTAAGCTTCATCACCAAAGAGATCGAGCATGGCTTCGATCTCTTTTATTTTATTCATGATCAGCGCTTCGAGCTCGTCCACATCCGGCGCCGCTACAATCTCCCCGTTGACGAGCGCATAGGGAAACAAATAGCATTCTCCGCAATTGCCGAGGCAGCCATATTCAATGACATCGTATTCGGGATTGGCTTCAAGCTTTTTCATCAGCTCTTCGGTTCCGTGGTGCATGTTATTGGTACAAAATTCTATGATAGGTCTCATTCCTATGTCAGCCACCTTGTTAACCATTTTATTTTTGATACTATTGTAATATAATATGTTTAGAAAGGAGTGAATCAAATGAGTGAAAATGCACAAAGCACCATGTACGATGAAGTACTGGAGGTTTTAGATAAGCTTCGTCCGTTCCTGCAGCGCGACGGCGGTGACGTTGAGCTTGTTGATGTCGAGGACGGCATCGTGAAATTGAAGTTGATGGGTGCTTGCGGCAGCTGCCCAAGCTCGACCATTACACTGAAAGCCGGTATTGAACGCGCCCTTCTTGAAGAAGTGGAAGGCGTCCAAGAAGTCGTTCAAGTGTTCTAATTCCATCTTCTTGCAGTAACAGCAAAAGACCCTATGCGACCATCCTGTATCAGGATCGTTCGACGCGTAGGGTCTTTCCCTTTTTTCTCCCGGTTCGCAAGATTCCTGTCTATGACATTCTCTGAGAGCCGATCATCGCCCGAATAGGATCCAATCCGCCTGACACATCCATGATATTCCCTGTAATAAAATCAGAGCGCTCCTCGCATAAAAAGCCGATAACTCTCGCCACATCCTCGCCTGCTCCAGGACGCCCCCGCGGAGATTCCTCATCCTGCTCGTGCTCTACTTCCTGAATCCTCTTCTCTTTATTCGCACCGCGAATATCGCCCGGACAAATCATATTCACCGTGATTCCATGCGGAGCCTCTTCTACGGCCAAGGTTTTGGTAAAGGAGACGAGCCCGACCTTGGCAGCGGCGTACACTGCCCGATGAGGCCAGCCTCTGGCTTCAGCGGCATGTCCAAAGCCGAAATGAATGATTCTCCCCCAACGCCTTCGCCTCATATATGGAAGCACCAGATGATCCAATTGCATGACGCCTAGCAGATTGCCCTGCATCAAATATTCGATTTCCTCCGGCTCATAATCGGCGAACAGACGCCGTTCCCGGACAAACGGGCCCGCGTTATTGATCAAGATATCGATGCCGCCTAGCTCATCGACCGTGTGATGAACAAGCTTCTTCATTTGGTCCTGGCGTGTGATATCGCCCTGAAGCGCAAGACACCGGACCCCCATGCTCTGTATGCGTTCTCTCAGCTCTATAGCTTCTTTATCGCTTTGAACGTAATTAATAACCATATCGCAGCCCGATTCAGCCAGCAGTAAGGCTGCCATCTTACCCAGGCCTTTGGCGCTCCCGGTTATGAATGCAACTTTTCGCTGTTCGTCCATGAACGTCCTCCTCATATGTTTCTTGGCTTCTCAAAAATGCTCATATTCAAAGGTTTGGACGGACCCTTTTGTACATTCTATTCAAAGTATAGAGGAACCATGCCTGGCTTTCAAGCTTTAGACCGGTCATGAGGATATCGGCCGGAAGACTCTGTCAGCTTGGTAATATAGGCAAAAATTAAACGGACGGCGTGATACGTCATCTCGCAGCCGGAAGCAAGATCCTGCATATGCTCCCGGATATTCTCCGTTCGGATCCTCTGCTCGCTGCCGTCGTTAGTCTCGGACACTCTCAACAGATCGTCCAGCAAATCCGCATTGATCGTATGGATCTCCAGATTCCGCTCGATTCGAAGCCGTTCAACGGGCTCTTCGTACTGTTCCTTCAGCCGGAATAGCTGTTCCTCCAGCTCCGTATACAGACCGTTCGTATGCATATTGCGAAGCACGGTGAAATAAGAGAAGCGAGCCTTGATCTCCTCGGTTCTGAGCCGGAACCGTTCATTCATGAATTGACCTAATTTGTCCAGGATGGCAAAAAGACGAATGATCGCATTTTTATAAAAATAAAGATGCCGATGGTAGTCGTCAAGCTCATTGTTGTCCATTTCATCAAGATAAGCCGAACGCACCCTCTCGCCGTACCTGGCGGCAGCGTATTGGCTCTGCTCCAGCTCATCGAGCGATCGGACAAAGCTGCCGCACCATACATAATACCGCCGCTCCTGCGGATTGCGTTCCTGTACCGGAATGTCACGAATCAGCTCTATGTAGCCGTGAATAGCTTGATTAGCCTTAAGCAGCTCGCCCTCATCCTTGCGGCGGGGTTCATTGAACAGCATTCTTAGCATTGCGACAGCCTCCTTGCTGTATTGGCGGGACATCGATACTTTCAGCCTGAGACGTATTCCTGACCCGCCATGAAAAGCAAATAATTGTAAGTATGCCCAAACCAGCGGATGGTTACTAATGCTGCCGGTAAAATCCCCCCACTAAGCGAGGCCCTGCTTAGCGGGAGGCTCCCGGAAATGTTCCAATGCATAAAAGGTATGCCGCGGCTTCAGCGCAGCATACCTAGCTTCCTTGCTTTAAACCTTATTAAAGTACTCTTTCCAGCGGCTGTCCACAAGCTTCACGATATCTTCACGCGGAATCAGCTCATCAGGATAGCCCGGCTTCATCCGGGCGTCGATAACGAGAGGCAGCTCGTAAGCCAGATGATGACCTTTGACGTGGGTTCGTGCATAAATATCGCTGGCCGGATTAAAACGTGTAAATACCGTCCACAGGAAGGCGGTTTGATTAGCCGTCGCTTGATCGGCATCATCCACGAGAATAACCATAGGCCATTCCTTCAGCCGATCGCCGGATCTCTCTACCAGCCTTTGCGCCAGCTCCGGTTCACGGGAATACTCCGCTCCCGATACGACGAGGCAGCCCCGGCAGTATACGGACAGCTTGTCGATCTCCGGAATCTCCCCGCCATCATAGACAGCCGGAAGGCTGCGGATCGGCTCGCCGACGCCCAGCATGATCGCTTTGCTTCCGTGGTTCAGACGTCCGCCGGTATAATCAAGCGTATCATGAGAGGTGTTGTTAAAGATGAATAAGTCGCGGTAAGGATCGAACCGTTCAAGCACCGCTTCCAATAACGGCGTGAAATGCTCCAGCGAGATGGGCTGGTCCGTCAGCATGAGGAACTTGGTCAATGTCAGCTGCCCCTGCCCCAGAATGGCAAAGCCGGTGGTCAAAGCCTCGCGGCTGTAGCTTTCCCGCACGACCGCGGCAGCAAGAGAATGGAAGCCGCTCTCGGCGTAGGTCCACAGCTCCTTGACCCCAGGCATGACCATCGGGAATGCCGGCGATAATAGACGCTGGAGAAACTCGCCTAGATAGTAGTCCTCTTGTCTAGGCTTGCCGACAATGGTTGCCGGATAAATGGCATCCTTACGGTGCCATACATGGTCAATATTGAAAACAGGGAAATCATGTGTTAACGAGTAATAGCCGAAGTGGTCGCCGAACGGCCCCTCTGGCCTGCGGACATGCGGCGGTACGGAGCCGCAGAAGGCGAACTCGGCCTCGGCTACGAGCCTGTGGCCCCCATGCGGGTTTTCCGCCATGGGCAGCTTTTGTCCGATGATGAGCGAAGTCAGCATCAGCTCGGGCAAATGCTCAGGCACAGGCGCAATCGCAGAAGCAATAAGCGCAGGCGGGCCGCCCAGGAACACGGTGACGGGCAGCGCGACTCCGCGCTGCTCAGCCTCGTAGTGATGGAAGCCCCCGCCTTTATGAATTTGCCAGTGCATCCCTGTCGTCCGGTCATCATAAACCTGCATGCGGTACATGCCGAGGTTATGATGTCCGTTAGCGGGATGCTCGGTATAAACCAGCGGCAGCGTGAAGAACGGGCCGCCATCCTCCTGCCAGCAGGTCAGAACGGGCAAACCGGCAAGCGGCGCATCCTTGCGAAGCTGCTGCATAACCGGCGCGGCCGAAGAAGGGACGGTTTTGGTCCCTACCTTCATCAAATCCATGATCAGGCCGCGCTCATTCCATAACGCTTTGGGCGTCGGAGGCATCAACGTGTCAGTCGCGTTAATGATTTGCTTCATAAACTGCTCCGGCTTCGGACCGAACGCCATATCCACTCTTCGGCTCGTCCCGAACAGATTCGTTACGACGGGAAAGGAGCTCCCCTTAACATTCGTAAACAATAGGGCAGGACCTTCCTCATCAATAACTCTCCGATGAATTTCGGCCAGCTCCAGATTCGGATCGACCGGCGCGCTGATCTCGACCAGCTGCTTGTCCTGGCGCAGCGCTTCCACAAATGCACGTAAGTTCGTGTAAACCATTCGTCACCTTCTCCTTTTATCCTAACGTTATGTATAGCGAGTCCAGTTCCACTATGTTTTCGCGGCCACCGCAAGGTGCCTGTCTCGCCTGATTTCCTATGCAATAATAAAGGCTTACGCAGCTCATAAGAAAGCTCCGTAAGCCCGTCATTAGCGGATTCCTTTCCTGCCCTGCAGGGTTAGAACACATAAATAACATAAGATTCCGAACAAACAAGAAATAAGAATCGTATGCAGCATGCTGGCAAGCAAATACCAGTCATACCCCATAGACAAAGTTACATAGCCTCCGCTCAATATTTGCAGCAAAACGAAGATCAAAGCCCATTTCCCCGCTTGAACCACATTGTCGCTGTCCCCCATTTGTTTCTTCACGGTGAAATAGAACCAAAGGAGAAGGACCAGCAGCAAAACCGCGCCCAAACGGTGAATAAACACGATAAGCGTAGCTCCGGACAGCTCTGGGATAACTTGTCCGTTGCATAACGGCCAGCCTATGCAGCCGCCTGCAGAGTTCGTATGTCGGACGAAAGCTCCCAGATAAACAACCCCATAACAATAAATCGTGATAAGCCATATGGCCCATTTGATTCCCGGACTTAGAGATTGCTTGGTTTCCGACAGCATCGACCCAAATCGGGTGTAGACCAGAGCAAGCAAAAGAGTTAATGCGAAGGCGACCAGCGAGATACCGAAGTGCAGTGCAAGAGTTGCTGATGATTGGGGCCACATTACAGCCATAGCGCCTAAAATCGCCTGAAGAACGGTAAAGACCATCGCCAAGCTGACGAACCATTTCGCATCTTTCCTTGTGCTATACCGAAGGACCAGGATTAAAGTAACAAGTAAAATCATACCCACAATGCCTGTCACGAAACGGTGACTGTATTCAATGATGGATTCGATGGTATAAGCAGGAACGAATTTGCCGTTGCATAACGGCCAATCATCTCCGCAGCCGCGGCCCGACTCCGTTTTGGTTACCAGAGCGCCCATAATCAGAATCAAGAGCATTCCATACATACTGGCAAAGGATGACCATTTTAACCATTTCTGCCTATTCATGTGATGAACTCACCTACTTTTTTAAGTCTCGACATGATGAGTCAAGTCAATCGCTCATGTTTCATTATAGCCATAAAACTAAAGCAAATCCATGCGGAATTGTTACAAACCCTTGAAACAAGACAGCCGGTTTTCATAGCATTCCCGGTAAACCCAGACGGGCCGCGCGATGGGCAATAGTGACATTTTGATGGCAATGGGATAACGATGCTCTCCCTCTGAAACAGGGCCGCATTTGCCCCATTTATTCTTCCTCGAATGCAACGGTACATTACCTTATTAAAACAAACCGCCGCCCTATTGCCAGATTCCTCTGAGCAACGGGCGGCTGATGATGATGCCTGATTATTTTTTCAAAGCCTCTGAAACCTCTATTGCACGATCCAGGAATTGTTCGATCTCGTCTCTAGTTTTACGCAATTTGCTGACGAAACGGACCAGCTCCTGCCCTTCGCGGAATGCAATGAAGCTTGGAATGCCGAGAATGTTCAGCTTCTCGCAAAGATCCGGCACCTCATCCCGGTCCAGCTCGATAAAATCTAACCGGTCTTTATAGGCTTCTACCACTTCTGGCATAAACGGTTCAATAAAGTGGCAGTCTTTGCACCAGGTTGCTTTAAAAACAGCAATAGTCGGCTTTGCACCCTCTATTTTTTGTTGAAAAACTTGCTCGGAATGGACTTTTTCCATAGATATACACCACCTTCGAGTTGTCTTACAACACGTTATAGCATGCCTCAACCCTTGTGTCAATGCACTCGGCTCTTATGGTAATTTGCGGTACTTTACAATTATTAGAAAAAGTGATATCATAAAAATATCAAAAAGATATTTATTTGATAACAAATTCTTGTTTAAGAAGGAGTGCAGACCATGAAAGAAAAAAAAGCGTGGGTTCTCAACGGATTTCTCGGAGTACTATTGATCTTGATCTTTGTCGCCGCAGGCTTGCTGTTACTGATTAACGTCAATGAAATTGTCGGCGTTGTTGCTATCGTTATTGGCGCTCTTCTTGCGAGTGGACTTACGGTCGTTCAACCGAATGAAGGCTATATCGTTACCTTTTTCGGCAGCTATGTAGGAACGATCCGCGAGAGCGGAATCTGGCTGACCGTACCCTTGTCCTTACGCAAGAAAGTATCGCTCCGCGTTCGCAACTTCAACAGCGCGAAATTAAAAGTGAATGATATTGAAGGAAATCCGATTGAGATCGCTGCGGTTGTCGTATTCAGAGTCGTTGATTCGGCTAAAGCGACGTTCGATGTGGATCGCTATGAGCAATTTGTTGAAATCCAGAGCGAAACCGCCTTGCGTCATGTCGCTAACAAATATCCTTACGATGTATTCGAAAGCACTGGATATTCGCTTCGCGGTAATTCGGAGGAAATTGCGGAAGAGCTCAGCAAAGAGCTCCAGGAGCGGTTGTCTGTTGCAGGGGTTGAGGTGCTCGAAGCCCGTCTGACTCACCTGGCCTACTCTACGGAAATTGCAAGCGCCATGCTGCAGCGCCAGCAGGCAACCGCGATCATCTCTGCACGCTCTAAGATCGTGGAAGGCGCGGTAGGCATGGTACAGCTAGCTATTGCCCAGCTGCAGAAGGAAGGCGTCATCGAGCTCGACGAGGAGCGGAAAGCCGCTATGATCAATAATTTGCTGGTAGCCATCGTGTCCGATCGTTCCGCTAATCCTGTTATTAACACCGGAAGTCTCTATTAAGCCTTAGCCCTATGGCACCCAAGAAAAACTTTGCCCTTAGACTAGACCCTAAGCTGTATCAGATTCTTGAACGATGGGCCGAGGATGAATTTCGCAGCGTGAACGGGCATATCGAATTTTTGCTCCGCGAAGCAGCCTCACGTGCGGGACGCCTTCCCGGCCCGCGGCCTCCCGGTATTCCTCTGGAATCAACGGATTCGGAAGAAGACAACTAAGGGCATTCAGCATGAATATAAAAAAGCCTGATCCGGCGGAATCAGGCTTTTTTTGTGCTTGCCACAGATGTAGAAGTGTCGGCTATCAATTACCCGAGGAAGTAACGTTATAAAGTGGATGGGCTTCGAAGACTGCTGCAGGTGCTTTGAGGGAAGCCTCGGAAATGTACAGATTCTGTTACGAAAAAAAGAGAAGGTCGTCTTTCAACGGCCTTCTCTTCGAAAATAACAATTGATGATTCCATTATGAACGGGAAATACTAATCGCGAGTGATCGTTACCATTTTCAGGTCAGGATTCCATTCTACCTTGGCCCCCATGCTCTCTGCAATGAAGCGCACCGGTACGAATGTCGTCCCGTTAGTAAGCTCAGCCTCTGTCTCCAACGCTTTGATCGTTCCGTTGACGGAAGCCTGCTTGCTGCCGACGTTCAGCTTGATGACGGCGCCGCTTACCGGATCGGTAATGGTAACCTGCTTCGTAGCCGCATCCCATGCTACATCCGAATCGAGCTGTTCAACAACAAAACGTACAGGCACCATCGTCACATCATGGCTAATGTAAGGCTTGGAGGACTCATCATAATAGCTGTCGTCCATAAACAGGTTAATTTCTTTTTTGGTAATGCGCAAATCGTATTTGAGCAATTGGTACAGCTGAGATTTCGAATCCAGCGCCGCAAGGATCTTGCCCGGCTTGCTGAGCGAGTTCATCTCCAGCAGACCGCCGCTGGTATTGATGGTATCTGCCGTAACCGGCTTGTTAATATTCCAGACATCTGTGCTCGATGTAATTTTGATTCCGCTGACCGGTTGATCTGCGCTCTCAGGGAATGTGATATGAATTTCCATCGCCGATTTGCGTGGCATAAGGTCGCTGTCTACATACAGATCGTAAGTGGCATACTGCTTATCGCTCAATAGTACCTTCAGGTCTTCTCCACCTGCCGAGCTGAGCGCCGATTGTACGGATTGATCATAATTGTCTACAACCTCTTTCAGCTTCGTTTGCAGGAAGGTGAAAGCAAATTCGACCGCCAAGGTTTTGTTGTTCAAGTAAGGAGCGATCATCTCATCCATCGGGCTGCCGCCTTGAGCCTTGCTTTCTTTGATAGCCTGCTGTGCAATCGGAAGCATCAGATCGTACAATTGACCGAGAATGTCCTTCATTCCCTTTTCGTCCTTCAACAGGTTCGTTAAGAAGCCTTTGACCAGATCAACGAGCTCGCCGCCTTTAATCTCAGCATGAATCCGTTTGAGGTTCAAGCCTTCATTATTGACATATTCCTTGGCATCCATAATCGTAATGTTCTTCGGATTAGGCAGGTTGCCGCTGATATACCCCGCGAAGACTGGAGTCAATTCAGCCGATTTTTTGTACAGCTGCTTTATTTGCTCCTTCATTTCCTGGGACAGCACATCCTGTGCTTGCTCCATGGCTGCTACGCTGTTATGTAGGACGATCGGTTTGTTCGCGCCTTCCACCGTCAGGTAGTAGTCTTGATCTGACAATACCATCAGGAATGGAATTTTTCCTTTGTTATATTCAAATGCCCCTTTAATCGATACGTGCGTAGTATCCTGCTGCTTCATATCGGTAATGCTCAGCTTCACCTTGCTGAACAAATCCATCATCCGCTGCTGCTCATCCGTCAATTTGGCTGATGCGTTAGGTATGAGCTCCAGGGTCATCGTCTGAGTGCCTTGAGAAGACTTGACGCTTACAGAATTTTGCATCACCTTGTTCAGATCGACTCCGCTTACGGACTGACAGCCTGCCAGAACCACCAGCATGACGACCAGCAGTATAGGCAGCCATCGGTTCCATCTTTTGTTTTTCATGCCGTACCTCCATTTATAGAAAATAAGTGCGCTAAGTCAAGCATAAGTATATACGCACAAAGTGGAAAAATGATTCGTTTTCCCACATATATCTAATTCGACAGCAGGAAGCGAATTCCTTTTTTAACGCTGGAAATAAAGGCAGAAGGCTGCTTGCAGGGAGGCCGGGAACAATGATGAAGCGTGGAAAATACAGATGGAACAGCTGGGATTTATTCAGCAAGCTGGCCGATACGCCGCAGGAAATTGTCCAGTGGACAAAAGGAAAGGCCTCCTCCTTCCTGTACGAAACCGCCCAGCTCGATCAAATCGGCGGGATCGGCCTGTCGAAGGAAGCGGTGGATGGGCTGCGGTCGCGGCTTAACGCGGCGCCCCCTCCGACTCCATGGCCAAATCAGCACCACCATGCGGCGCTGATCGACCGAATCCGTTCAACGACCGCCTGGCATAACCGCAATAATGTAACTCGCACCCATGCCTACCTGCATATGTACCGGAAGCATCCGGAGCTGCACTGGGCCTTGCTCGCCCATCTGGTCTCACGCAACGGAGGCTGGAGCATGACCGATTTGAAGGGAGAGCTCCTCCCCTACCTGCTGGACGAATCTCAACGGGAGCACCTGTTTACGTTTCTGGAGCGTGCCAATGCGCTTATTTTTCATGACGCTTATCCGCAGCTTCTGCTTTACGAAGCCAGCCTCAACGCAGGCAAGCCGCTGTTTCAGTATCTTCGCCTACTTCATGTCTCGGACTTTATGCAGCCGGTATGGGAGCAGTTCTGGGAGGCGCGGAATTCCGCTCTTCTCACGATGGGGCTTATCATCAACGAGCAGAGCTATATTGAGCAGCGTGTCGTACAGCATCCTGTATACCGCAAAACGGTGCTGGATACGATATGGTTCCAGGCCCAGTCGCTGCTTCAGCTGAATCAGGTCGTGATTCCTTATAACGATGCCGACAAGGTACGATTGGCGGGCCTTATTTTGGAGAATTTCGGAAGCTTGAAGGAGAGGATTGAGGTAGGAAAGAAGCTGTATGCGGTGCTGTTCGGAATCCCGGTCGTAAAAAAAGGTGCGCTAACCTTTGCATTGGATACTCAGCATACCGGATCGCGTGCCGATTACTGGCCTCATCTGTTCGCCCCGATTCGCCAATCGCCGCCTGTGCCCAAAGGACAGCTGAAGGAGTGGCTGGACGGATGCCGCCTTCGTCCCGACGCCTCCCCCTTGTACAGTCCGCGTTTGACCGATGCTTGGCGGGACCGTCCCTTCTCCCCGGCTGAGGATGGGGACTGGTACACTCCTTCCGAATTGGAGGCCGTTCTGGCCTATCTGACCCCGGTAGAGCCTCCGTTCGCCTTCGAAATGACTCACGAATACTGCTTCGGCTTGAACAAAATAGAGCTTGCCGTGCTGGCGGGAGATTTGCTGCATTAATTTAGTTGGAGCGGCTCCAGGTTTGGTAGGCATCGACCTCCTGCACGGCAGGATTGATGTTGTAACGGTAATAGGAAGCCGAATATTCATATGGCTGCGATTGTTCAGGACGACGGTCTTGATCTATGACCAGCCTGATTTCCCATATGTGGTCGTTCCAGTGAACCTTGCGAGCAATCTCATCCATATGATCCAGCGTGGAGAATGCCTTGACCTTCTCGAGAATCGAGTCTAGCAGCTGCTCATCCGGATCGGTGGACACATTGACTCTGCAAGTAAGCTCAGGACGTGTGAACGAGCAGCGCACCGATGATACCTGCGGGGACAGCTCCCGCAGCTCCTTGCTTAATGCTGTAACGGACGCTGTCTTCACCGGAAAGGTCTGGCTGCATGCCGCGAGCAGCATCACGACCATCCCGATAAAACTATATTGCAGCAGCCTTGTTCTCATCCGGGCTCTCCTTCCCATTCTATCCATTAAGAGCCGCCCCGGCATCCAAGCTTCCCTGTTGCAGAGCAGGCGCCGCCGAGGTTATGGGGCTTTACTATCAGCTTATTTCGTAGACAAGCCAGTTGGAACGATGACCGCCCATTTTGCTATAAAAGGACTGCGCGGCCAGATTATCCTGAGCCGTCTCCCAGGTCATATAGGCAAATCCGTTGGATCGCACATGCCGGAGACAAGCCTGGAACAGCTCCTCGCCCGTCCCTAAGCCCCGCTCGCCGGCTGTAACGAACAGATCGTTCATAATAGCGGCGGGCTTCAGCTGCAGCGTGCTGTAGGTAAAGTACAGCGTTGCAAACCCGGTCAGCCTTCCTTCCCGCTCGGCTACGAACTGGACCCCCGAAGCAGGATTCTCCTGCAGGCGGTTAATAAATTGGCGCAGCGCTTGCTCGTCGGGTCGAGGCCTTTCGTAAAAATCGATGTACTGGTTCATCAATGTCATCAGCTGATTCACGTCTCTCTGTTCAGCCTGCCGTATCGTTCTGTTGGTCATCGTATTCATGTCTCCCCTGCCATCCCATGTTTGTTTCCTTATCTTATCATGATTAGGATGGGCTGAACATACCAGCTACTCCAGGCTGCGGCGCAATATGCGGTAGCCCAGCGGCTCCAATTCCAGATGCATCATCCCGTCTTCGGGACGCACCTCTTCCCCCGTCAGCGCATCGGACCAGTCCGCTGTATCCATCGGATGCGAGAGCACCGTCTTCTCCTCCGTATTATTCATCCAGACGGTAAGATGCTCCCCTCCTCCCAGACGTTCATAAATAATCCTGGAGTCACCCCGATCCGCTTTCAGGAACCGGAAGCTCCCTTTGACAAGCGCCTCCCGCTTGCGGCGCAGGCCGATCAGAAGCTTGTAGAAATCATACAGCTCCCGGTCCTGCTTGTCCGGGTCCCATTCCATACACTTGCGGCAGTCCGGATCGTCCTTGCCGGTAAGACCGATTTCGTCTCCGTAGAAGATACACGGCGTCCCCATGTAGGTCAGCAAAAATACAATGCACAGCTTCAATCTCCGCTTATCGCCCCCAACCCGGGTCAACGCCCTCGGCGTATCATGGCTGCACAGCATGTTAAAGACAACCTCGTTCGTCTGCTGCGGGTACCGCATCAGCAATCCGCCCATACGGTTCGCGAAGGTGAATCCGTCCATAGACGATGCCGAGAAAAATTCCAGCAGCTTATTAGAGAACGGATAATTCATCACGGAGTCGAATTGATCACCCATCAGCCATTTCAAGGAATCACTCCATACTTCCCCGACTATGTAAGCTTCCGGATTGGCAGCTTTCACCACCTTGCGGAAATCTCTCCAGAAGTGATGGTCTACTTCGTTGGCCACATCGAGCCGCCAGCCGTCGACGCCTACTTCCTTCGTCCAATATTCTACAACATCCAGCAAATAATGCTTCACCTTCGGATTGGCTGTATTCAGCTTGGGCATGCTGCCGAAAAATCCGAATGTATCGTAGGACGGTATACCATCCTTACATTCCAGAGGAAAGCTGTTGACGTGGAACCAATCGGCATACTCCGACTGCTCTCCATGCTTCAATACGTCTTGAAATGGAGGGAATTGCTCGCCGCAATGATTGAACACGGCGTCCAGAATGATTCGAATATCCCTGGCGTGACATGCATCCACCAGCTTGCGGAGCAGCTCATTGCTGCCGAACGACGGGTCGACCTTTTTATAATTGGTCGTATCGTACTTATGGTTCGACGGCGCTTCAAAGACTGGAGTGAGATAGATCGCATTGATGCCGAGATCGGTCAGGTAATCCAGCTTGTCAATAATCCCCTGCAGATCGCCCCCGAACCGATTGTCGCCGGTCGGCTGCTCCCCCCATGGAGAGACTCCCTCAGGATCATTGGAAGGATCCCCGTTCGCAAACCGGTCGGGAAAGATTTGATAAAACACAGCCGATTTGGCCCATTCGGGGACCGAATTCGTATCAATCGGATGGATATATGGAAAGTCATAATAATCGCCGGTAGGCGCCGGCCTATCATGCTGAATGCCCTTTTCCGTCATCCATACGGTTTCGGAGCCCGCTCTCAGCCGAAAGCAGTAGCTCACCCGCCGGTAGGGCGGCACCACGGAGACCTCCCAATAATCGAACATCCCGTCCGCTGCCATTTTGACGAGTGAATACTCGGCATAGGTACGTTCCCAATCATATTTATCTCCTGTTTCCGCCACCACTTCTTCCACATCATCCCGCTTCGTTCTAAGTCGAAGATGAATCGTTTCGTTATCGTACGCATAAGCCCAGTTGCTTTGGGCCGCATGGTATAAGCACTCTAACAGCATCAGGATCGCCTCCATCCGTTATCTGGGTTCTATCACTCATTAACCCGCCGGAATCCCGGCTAAACAAAGGCTCCTGAAAACGCCAAAAAACCTCCCGTGCTTCGCCCTGCTTGAAGGCTTGAAGAAAAGGAGGCTTCTGCAATCTTATTTGATCTTTTGATAAACTTTTTCCTCGGAGTTTACGGTATCATAACAGGCTTCAAAGCCGCTGAACCTGATCGTCTCGCGTTCACCAAGAACTAGCATGCCGAACCGGGACAGACTTTCGTAGAATAAACGGTGTACCCGCTTCTGCAGGTTCCGGTTGAAATAGATCATCACATTCCGGCAAAAAATCACGTGAAACTCGTTAAAGGATTGATCGGTCACGAGATTATGCTTGGCGAACAGGACGTGCTTTAAGAGAGATCTGTTAAACGTCACCTTATCTTGAGCATCAACCGTATAATAATCCGAGAACGAGCCTTTGCCGCCGGAGGCGATATAATTGTGCGTATACTGCTGCATGCTGCTGAGCAGCACCTTGCCGGACTGCGCCTGCTCCAGCGCTTCCTGATCGATATCGGTCGCATAGAGGCGGGCCTTCTCGTACAGTCCTTCCTCCCGCAGCAGGATGGCCATGGACAGCACTTCTTCTCCGGTCGAGCAGCCGGCATGCCATATCCGAATAGAGGGATACGTATGGAGAAAAGGCACGACTTTATTGCGAAAATAAAGAAACAAGGAGGGCGTTCGAAACATTTCGGTCACATTGATCGTCAAGCTGCGCAGCAAGGGCTCGATCATCTTCGGATCGTGCAGCACCCGCTCCAATAGGGCCGTAATCGAAGGCAGCCCTTGCTGCTTCACGAAATGAGTAATACGCCGGCAAATGGAATCATAGGCATAATCCCGAAAATCATTGCCGTACATGCGGTATATGCCTTCGAGCAGCAGCTCGATCTCGATCCTCTGCCTCTCATCATCAACTGGCTCCTCCGAAGACGGGAGATGGCCCATGTAATCCGACAACGTCTTCACCCCTCCTTACTTATATAACCACACCTTCAGCATCGAAAGCAGCTTGTCTGTATTAATAGGCTTGCTGATATAATCGGAAGCTCCGGCTTCTATGCATTTTTGCCTGTCCTCCTTCATGGCCTTGGCCGTGAGGGCGATGACCGGCAGCTGCTCGTGCCTCGGATTGCTGCGGATACGCTTCATGGCTTCGTAACCGTCCATCTCCGGCATCATGATGTCCATCAGCACCAGATCGATGTCCGGGTTTTGCTCCAGCAGATTCAGCGCTTCCCGCCCGTTCTCGGCATAGGTTATCTTCAGCTTGTGCTCCTCCAAGACATTGCTGAGTGCGAATACGTTGCGGATATCGTCCTCCACCAGCATAATATGTTTGCCGGCGAACACATCCTCCGCATTGTTGAGCTTATGTAGAAGCTTTCTTCGTTCCTCTGGAAGCTGGGATTCCACCCTGTGCAGGTATAGCGCCGTTTCCGCATAGAGCCGCTCCTGCGACTTTACATTTTTGACAATAATGCTCTCCGCATATTTACGCAGCTCCCGCTCCTGCTTCATGTCCAAATCTTTGCCGGTAAAAATAATAATCGGCAGCGTGCGCAGCCGGTCTATATGGCGAATCCGGTCCAGCAGCTCGAAGCCGGACATGTCGGCCAGCTCCAGATCGAGCACCATGCAGTCAAAATGCCCGGCATGAAGCTCACGCAGCGCCTCTTCCCCATAGCCTACCGCTGTAATGGCGACATCGTCATGGGCAATCAGCTCGACCAGGCCGTCGCGAAGCGGCACATTGTCCTCAACGATAAGCAAGCGCTTCGGAACCCGGTTCAATTGCTCTTCCATATGGTCGAAGGCCTGCTCCAGCATGTCCTTGCTGACCGGCTTTTTCATATAGGCCATCGCCCCGGATACCAGGCTTTGCTGCGGCTCGTCCACTACGGACAGCACATGAACCGGAATATGGCGGGTTTCCGGATTTTGCTTAAGGAGGTCCAGGACGGTCCAGCCGTCCATGACCGGCAGATGAATATCGAGCATGATCATATGCGGCTTATATTTGTTGGCCAGCGCCAAGCCTTTGTCGCCCTGTGTTGCGACCAAGCCCTTAAAGCCGCGGGATCGAGCCGTATCCAGGATACATTTGGCGAACGGAACATCATCCTCGATGATCAGCATGACCTTATCGCCAGTCTCGATGGCCTCCCTATCATCCTCTACCTCATCCGGCAGGAGAAGCCCCGGATCCGACAATGCCACTTGAGGGATAACGATATCGCTAATATGGGGCACTGAAGGTCTAGCCGGCTCTGAAGCCGTTGTTTCCGCCGCTGCTGCAGCTTCCCTCATCGATTCGTTCAAGGATGGCGCGCCTTCCAGCTCCATCTTCGCCGGAATGTAGAGCGTAAACGTGCTGCCCTGCCCGCTTTCGCTTTCGACGCGGATATCTCCGCCGAGCAGCTGCGCGAGCTCACGACTGATGGTAAGACCGAGTCCGGTCCCGCCGAATTTACGGCTTGTCGTCCCGTCTACCTGTTGAAACGCTTCGAAGATCAGCTCCTGCTTGTCCTTAGGAATCCCTATCCCGCTATCGGTAACCGCGAATGCAACGGCCTTCTGGCCGACAATTCCCGGAGCCTCGGTGAAGGCAAATTCCGTCGGGTAAATGCGAAGGGAAACCTCGCCCTGCGGTGTAAACTTGAAGGCGTTCGACAAGAAGTTTTTCAAAATCTGCATGAGCCGGTGACTGTCCGTATAGAAGTAAGGCGGAACCTGCGGATCTGTCTCGACCCGGAATCGCAGTCCCCTCTTCATGGCAAGAGGCTGAAAATTACGGTGAAGCATGCCCGCTATATCTTCGACTACCGTCAGGTCGACATTCAGCTCGAGCTTCCCGGCTTCTACCTTGGACAAGTCGAGAATTTCATCAATCAAGCGCAGCAGGTCGCTTCCGGATGCATGAATCGTATGCGCAAATTCCACCTGCTTGTCGCTCAAATTGCCTTCCTTGTTTTCCGCAAGGAACTGGGACAGAATCAGCATGCTGTTCAGCGGAGTTCGCAGCTCGTGCGACATGTTAGCCAAAAATTCGGACTTGTATTTGGACATCGTCGTCAATTCCTCCGTCCGCTTCTGCAAGGCTTCCTTCTGCCGTTCGATCTCCATGTTGACCTCTTCGGAGAAACGGACCTGCGCCTCCAGCTGAGAGGTGCGTTTGGACAATTCCGCATTGACCTTCTCCAGCTCATCCTGCTGCCTCTGCAAACGTTCTTCGGATCGCTTCAATGATTCATTGGAAGCCTTCATCTCCTCCTGCTGACTCAGCAGCTCCTCCGATTGAGCTTGCAGCTCCTCGGACTGCGTCTGCAGCTCCTCTGCAAACGCCTGGGATTCTAGTAATAAGCGGGCAATTTCCATCCGCCCCAGCACGCTGTTGACCACCGTTCCGAAGGAGGCGCGCACCTGCTCCAGAAGCTCCAGATGAAGCTCGCTGAACGGCTCGAAGGAAGCCAGCTCAAATACGGCCTCAACCCGGCCTTCATAAGCTACCGGCGTAACCAGCAAGCTTCTCGGAGCGGCACCGCCAAGTCCGGACGTAATCTGAATATAGGATTCCGGAATATCCTGCAGCAGCAAAATCCGGTTCTCGACCGCTGCCTGTCCCACAAGTCCTTCACCCATCGGGATGACAGACTTTCCTGCCGATGAGCCGCCCCCCGCGTAGGAAGCCATCCGAACGAACTGCTGCTGTCCGTCCTGCCCTCTGCGAATATAAAATGACCCGTGCGAAGCGTTCGTTACGACTGCCAGCTTGGTCATGAACGATCGTGCCAGCTCCTCGATGTGATTAATGCCCTGGCTCATTTCCGCGATTTCGGCAATGCTTGATTTCAGCCAGTCCTGCTTCTGAACGTTATCGAGCAGCAAGTTGGTCGCTTCCGCAAGCTCGCGGATTTCATCTCTTGTCCGGACTTCGATCCGATCGCCCAAATTTTTATCCGAGGAAGCAATTTGCCTGATGGCTGTAACCACCTGCCGAATCGTTCGGACGACAGAGCGGGAAATCATCCACGTTCCAATAATCGAGAGAAGGAGTGCCAGCGCCATCAGAATATACAATTCGTATTGCAGCTCCCGGTTTCTGGACTCCAGGTCGGCGACACGCTCATCCGTCAGCTGCTTCTCCACACTGCGGAAATGCTCCCATTGAGAGCGCATCTGGTCCATATATCTCTTGCCTTTATCGTCCCTGTAATACCGGAGGATCTCCTCCATATTGTTATCCTTGCGCAGCGGAATCAGCCTGTCACCGGAGGCTGCCATCCATGCTTCAATGTTGCTCTTGATGGCTTCCAGATTTTTTTGCTGCGCCGGATTGTCCGAGATCCGTTCGTACAGCTGGCTGTAGCCCTGCTGCCAATTCCTTTTGCCATCGTTGTATGGCTCCAGGTAGCTGCTGTCCCCCGTAATGACGTATCCCCTTTGCCCGGTTTCCATATCCAGTACATTCTTTTCGATTTGATTCGCCAGATTATGGACTTCAATATCATGGTCGGCTATAAAATGAATTTCTTTTTGCAAATCATCAATCCGGTTTATGAGGAAAAAAATCGAAGCGGCCATACACAAAAAAATTAAAACATAGCCTAAGGCGATTTTAGAACTGATGTTCCATTTTCTGTTTTTCAGCATACAACTAACCCCTTAAAAAAGATGCGAATGATTGCCATTCTAATCAGTATAGCATATTTCAAAGCATAGCCGGAAACCTCTGGAAAGGCATAGTAAGCCTTCAAGGACATTGCATCCAACATAACACCGCACAGCGGGGCTTAAGCTTTGAAGCTGATTCAGGTACCTTGCCGGGAGCCCCCAAACGGCAAAAAAAACCGCCGGTACCCAGTCTTCTCAGCTTGTCCCGGCGGTTATTCTTATGATGTAATTCAAGACGGGCACGCTGCTAGCGTGCAATCTTCTAAGATTCAATTATCCATGCTGCTTGGCCTTTTGAAGAAGTCCGGGAGCAACACGCCCGACCAGCTTCTGAAGCGGCCGCGGCATATGCTGCAGATCCGACAAGCCGACGGTTCGGGTCGCAAATAGCAATAGAGGATAAGCTCCCCCTACTATGGCGCAAATAATGATGGTTTGAATACAGGCGTTCCACCGCGGATTTCCGAATGGAACTACATAGCTCTGCGCGAGCCAATCCAGACCGATTCCGACTACGACCATGACAGCCGTCGTCACGCTCAATCCGGCCCAGCGCTTGGCTCCCAGCACCCGGAAGTTCACTTCCTTACGAAGAACACGCAGGTTGAGCCATGTCATGATGACAAAGCATAGACAGGTCGCGGCTATGATACCGTAGATGCCCAGGGACGGCGCCAGAACGAAGCTAGCAATCAGCTTCACCGCGATGCCCGCAACCACGTGCAGCATCAGCGCGCGCATCTTGCCCATGCCCATGAGCACGGCGCCGGAGGTTTGCATCACGATCTGGAAAATGGCGCTGACGGTCAGCACAATGATGATAGGAGCCGCATAGGTTTCAACGATTGCCGAGTCCTTCGGAATGCCGAAAATAAAGGCATTGATCGGAGCTGCCGCCAAGCAGATGACAAGCACCATAGGAAGACCACTCAAGATGGACAGCTGCAGCACTTTCCCTGTCTGATCGGATACCTGGTTCATATCCTTTTGCGAATAAGCCGACGAAATGATAGGTACGACCGATTGACTGAGGGCAACGGCCAGGATGATCGGAATACCGGCTAACGACTGCGCTCTGCCGACCAGAATCCCGAGAATTTCCCGCGCGCTCTCCTCTCCCACCTGGTCTTTGAGCAGGAGGGTCACTATCGAGGAATCGATCGTGTAAATGAGTGTCACCGTCATCGAAAAGATAACGATAGGAATCGAAAGCTTGAACATTTGGCTGTAAATCGTCTTGAAGGAAAGCGTACTGCGCGTAACGCCTTCCTTGGTTTGATCCGCAGCCGCCGTCGCAGCCACCCGCTCAGCGGCATCGCTTCGGCGGAGGCGCAGGGCGTAGTAGACCATGACAGCCGCTGCCGCGACGCTGCCGATCACTCCGCCGAACGAAGCTCCGGCCACCGCCCACTCCACGCTATGACCAAGCAAAATATAAGCCAGCACGACCGAGGTGACGACGCGGAATATCTGCTCGATAATTTGCGAGAGCCCGTTAGGCATCATCATCCTGCGGCCTTGAAAATAACCTCTCATAATCGCTATCAGCGGAAACAAGAGCAGTGCCGGAGCCAGGGCCTGAATAGGGAGCAGCGCCTGCGGGTTAATAATGCTTTCAGCATAATAAGGCGCAATAATATACAGGAATAAGGTCATAATGACGCCTGCGGCCGCTGCAAACCACAATGCGGCACGGTATACACGGTTCGCTTCCGCATGCAGTCCTAGCGCCGTACGCTCCGAGATCATTTTGCTAAGCGCGCTCGGAATCCCGGCCGTCGCGACAACAAGAAGCATCGAGTACAGGTTAAAAGCGATTCCGTAAGCCGCCATCCCGATATCGCCCAGCAGTAAAATCAGCGGAATCCTCTGCACCACGCCCAAGGCGCGGGCGACCAGCGCCGCTAATGTCAATATCAACGTACCTTTAACTAGCGAATCCTTTGCCAAAACCTTCCCTCTTCCCAAAAAAACTGATTGCTAATAATTCAAAACCCAAATGATGAACACGATGATCATTATCAGCTGCAGGATTACTTTGACGACCAGGCCGGAGAAGAAGCCGACCAAGGCTCCGATACTTGCCCGGATCGCTTGCCTCCATTCGGTCCCTACAATCATCTCCCCGATAAATGCACCCAGGAAAGGACCGATAATCAGGCCAGCTACCGGAATGACGAAAGGGCCGAGCAGCAGCCCGACCGTACTGCCGATAACAGACGCTCTCGTGCCGCCGAACTTTTTGACCCCCAGCGCGCTGACCAAATAATCGGCCACCATCAGCACGATGACAATCGTAGTCTGGATAAGCCAGAACCAAAAACCAAACGGACCGAAGTCCACCATCCATCCGTAGATGAAAAATGCCGCATAAATCGCCAGTGCCCCCGGAAGCACCGGATAAACGGCACCGGCCATCCCGACGGCAAACAACGCAATGACGATAATCCAGGCTGCTATAACCATGGCCGACACCTCTCGATATCCCCCTTAGTTCAAGGTCAGGATAAAATATATTGTTCTATAATCCGAGCTACGCCGTGCTCCTCATTCGATACGGTTACGACGTCGGCTTCGCTCTTCACTGCATCCTGGGCGTTGCCCATGGCTACTCCCAGACCGGCTTCACGAATCATGGAGATGTCGTTCAGGCTGTCACCCATCGCAATCACCTGGGACATTTCGATGCCGAGCATCCCGCATACCTGTCTCAGGCCGCTTGCCTTGCTGATTCCTTTGGGATTCAGTTCGATGTTGCAAGGGTGGGAGTTCGTAACCTCCATCTCTCCCCACTCGATCATCTGCTCGCGTATTGCGTTCAAGACAGGCTCATCCTCATAATAATACCCGAATTTGAGCCACTGCTCATCCCACACCTTCTCAGTCCAGCGATCTTTGTTAAATAGGCCGTTAACGGAATAAGCCCAGTACCACGTATCGTATTTCAGAGCAATATCGCGCATTTGGATGATGAGCTCGGGGTTGAACATGTTACGGCTGTGCAGCTTGCCGGGAGCAGACCATACCTCGCTGCCGTTGACGGCAACGATTGGGGACTGCAGCTTCAAATCCTCCACGTATGGAAGTACGTTAGGAATTCCGCGGCCAGTAGCGAACATAACCGTAACCCCCGCTTCGGATGCGGCTTTGACGGCCTTGCGGTTCTCGGCGGACACCGTCTTATCCTCCATCAGGAACGTTCCGTCCATATCCAAAGCAATCAGCTTGTAATTACTCATGAAGCTGCTCCTCTCTATAGTGCTTCCGCAAGCGTTGGTCTAGGCAGTTCTTCCATGTAAGTGACATGCCACAAGGCAAACATATAGATGGTCCATAGACGGCGGGCATAATCTCCCTGGCCGTTCTGATGCTTGACGAGCATCTGACGAACGGTATCCATGTTGATGTAATCCTCGATGCCGCTCGCTGCGATCTGTTCCATCATCACTTTGCCCTGATTGCCCTTCACCCAATCACGGAGCGGAACCGGGAAGCCGAGTTTCGGACGGTTCAGGATAAAGTCCGGAATAATCCCTTCCATAGCCTTACGGAATATATATTTCGTTGTTCCTTCAGCGATGCGGTAACGGGCCGGAATTTTGCGCGCCACATCGTACAGCTCAACGTCCAGAAACGGTACGCGCAGCTCCAGGGAATGAGCCATCGTCATTTTATCCGCCTTCATCAAAATATCTCCCGGCAGCCACAGATTCATGTCGATGTACTGCATCCGCGTAACCGGATCCAGATGGCGGGTCTTATCATAAAATTTCTTCGCGATTTGCAGCGGGTTCGTATAGCTGCCCAGCATCTCACGGTCGATTCTGACGACTTCCGCCTTCATCTCTTCCGTGAAAATTTTGGCGTTACCGATAAACCGCTCCTCCAAAGGTGTCGTTCCGCGTAAAATATAGTTTTTGCCGTACGTTCCGTTAGGCAGAAGCCGTGCCAAAGCATGCAGCATCCGCTTCAAAGCATGCGGCAGGCGTTCGACAGGCTGCAGCGCCTGAGGCTCCCGGTAAATGCGATAGCCGCCGAACAGCTCGTCGGCTCCTTCACCCGACAGTACGACTGTTACGTGCTCGCGGGCAAGCTGGGCCACATGGTAGAGCGCAATGGCCGACGGATCGGCTACCGGCTCGTCCTGATGCCATACGGCCTTGGGCAGCGTGTCGAAGAAATCCTTTTGTGTAATGATTTTGGCATAATGCTCCGTATCGAGCGCCGATGCGGTTTGGCGGGCAATCTCGGTCTCGTTGTTAGGCCCTTCAAAGCCTACCGAGAACGTACGGATCGGTTCAATGTTGCGCATATGGGTAGCAATTGCCGTGGAATCGATACCGCTGGACAAGAAGCACCCGCGCTCCACGTCGCTCTGCATATGATGGATGACCGAATCCTTCAGCCCTTCGCGGATCTGCTCCACGTACTCCTCAAACGGGCGTTCCACAGGCTCGAACATCGGATCCCAGTAACGCTGGATTTTCATATCCCCATCGTAGCTCACGGTGACGGAATGACCCGGAGGAAGCTTATGAATTCCTCTGAACATCGTATCCGGCTCAGGCACGTATTGGAATGTCAAATAGTTCAGCAGGCTCTCCGTATGAATCGTGCGATCCATCCCGTCAGCCGCCAGCAGACTCTTGATTTCCGATCCGAACAAAAACCGCTTGCGATCCTTGTAATAATAAAAAGGCTTAATGCCGAAATGATCGCGCGCCCCGAACAACAGCTTTTTGCGGCGATCCCAGATTACGAAGCCGAACATCCCCCGCAGCTGCTTGACGCAGTCCTCTCCGTACTCTTCATACATATGTACGATGACCTCAGTATCCGAATGGGTCTTGAACTGATGGCCTCTTTCCTGCAGGGTGTGCCGTAAATATTTGTAGTTGTAAATCTCTCCGTTGAACACGATCCATACCGTGTCGTCTTCGTTGGCCATCGGTTGATGGCCTTCGCGGATGTCTATGATGGACAGCCTTCTAAAGCCTAACCCAATCCGGTTCTCGCTCCAGAAGCCGACATCATTCGGTCCGCGATGGATGATCACGTCGGTCATCGCTTTCAGCATAGCCTGAGACGGCTCTCTATCATCAAAATACATAGCTCCGGTAATCCCGCACATCGTATTGCTTCCTCCTCAAACGTCCGTACAGTAACGGTTCGAAATAATTCGATAGTCTAGTATACCATATTCGCAGCGAGTTCAGGAAATGGAACCAAAAATCCGTCTTTTTTTTTGATATTGGACAAAAGAATCGGCTGAAGGGAGTAAATAAAAAGCCCTCCAACCGGAAGGCTTTTTGCTGATAATAAAAGACACAATAGCACCTTGCACACGTTCGTAAGCTGTGCGCAATGTATATCGGAAGCAAACCAGGATGAAGCTGCAGGTAATGTACTATGGGATCACGCGGCGGTCTCGAGCCTATTCCGCCGCTGCTTCAGCTTGCGCCATACGACTCCGTGAGACGGAGAGAACAGCAGGGCCAGCACGAACATGGCTCCTGCTACGGTAATCATGCAGCCGGCGATGGAAGCATCCAGCAGCATGGAGACATAATAGCCCGCAACGGCGCTAATAATGCCTGCCAGCATGCTGTAGACGATCATGACACCGAGCCGTTCGGTCAGGAGGTAAGCGGTCGCCGCCGGAACTACGAGCATCCCGACGACCAGAATGGCTCCGACACTCTCGAACGATGCGACCGTCGTTACCGAAACAAGGCCCATTAGCAAATAATGGAACAGCGCAACCGGGATGCCTACCGCCGCTGCCATCGCCGGATCGAACGAGCATAGCTTAAATTGCTTATACAACAGCCCGATTACAGCGCCGCTCAGCAGCAGCACCAGACTTAGCACCCATACGGCCTTAGGTCCGATATCCACACCCGCAACCGTTAACGTATCCCAGGGAACGCGAATGATTTCACCGTACAGCACGCAGTCCAAATCCAGGTCCACCTGGCGTGTATACAGGCTTACCAGCACAACCCCAATTGAGAACAGGGCTGTGAATACAACGCCTATCGACGCATCCGACTGGACCCCGCCCTGCTGAAACAATTGAATGAGAAACACGGTGATCAGCCCAAGTACGGACGCGCCGAGCATCATGAATAACGAATCGCGTGAGCCGCTGATCAAAAATGCGATCACGATACCTGGCAGTACGGAATGACTTATCGCATCGCCAACCATCGCCATTCGTCTTAGCACCAGAAAGCAGCCCAATAAGCTGCAAGAGCAGGCCACAAGAGCCGCTGTAACGATAATCCAAAAATCGTTCATGCCCCTCTGCCCTCCTTTCCCGCCTCGAACGCTGCCCTATCTAATCCTCCGGAAGCCACGGCCTTCTCCTCCAAGACCGCTCTTCGGACCGAAAGCCGCTGGAGCACCTTGGAAAGCACCCCCCGTTTCGGCGCTATTAATACCGATACAACGAAAAGGGCAGTGGCCGCCAGAACGCTAAGAGGCCCTGTCGGCATATTGTTGGCCGTCGAGCTGATGAGCGTGCCGGCAAACCCGCTGACGGCCCCGAAGAAGCCGGAGAGCACGACCATCACCCCAAGCCGCTCGGTCCAATACCGTGCCGTAACCGCCGGCGTGATCAGCAGTGCCGACATCAGCACGACACCGACGGACTGGATGCCGACAACCACCGCCACAACGATCAGAAACATCATGAATTGCTCCAGAAAAGCGACGGGATAGCCTAACCCTTTGGCAAACCCGGCATCGAAGCTGAGCAGCTTGAACTCTTTGAAGAGCAAGGCGCATACCGCCACCAGCACTCCCGCAACTGCCGTCATAATAACGACATCCTTGTGTATCATGGAAGCCGCCTGACCGAACAAAAACTTATCCAGTCCGCTCTGATTGCCGCTGCCGCCGTGCTGGATTTGCGTTAACAGGACAATACCGAGCCCGAAGAACACCGACAAAACGATCCCCAGTGCCGAGTCCTGCTTGATACGGGAATTTCTTGTGACGAAGCCGACGCCAAAGGTGGCGATCAAGCCGGAAACTGCAGCTCCAATGAGGAAAAATACGATCGATTTGGAGCCGGTCAGCATGAAGGCAATGCACACACCCGGCAGCGCCGCATGGGCCAGCGCATCCCCCATCAGACTCTGCTTCCGCAGGTAAGCGAAGCTGCCCAATACCCCGCTGCTCAAGCCGAGCAGGATGCTACCGAGCAAAATCCACTGCGTATTCGGATCGGATAAAAGCTCCAGCCAGTTTCTGCCCATTTCTTCTCACCTCGCACTGACGATAAGCGACTCGTCGTCCCGTTCTAGCAGCGCCAACCGGCCGCCGTAGGTTTCCTGCAAATTCCCTTTGGTAAAAATATCTTTGGTCGGCCCGATGCCCATCAGCTTTACATTAAGCAGCATGACCCAATCAAAATATTCCTTCACGGTTGCAAGGTCATGGTGCACGACCAGCACGGTTTTCCCTTGCTTTTTGAGCTCGTTCAGCAGGGTGATGATAGCCTTCTCCGTAGCTGCGTCGACACCGACGAACGGCTCATCCATGAAATACAGCCGTGCATCCTGCGCGAGCGCCCGGGCCAGGAATATGCGCTGCTGCTGGCCGCCGGACAGCTGGCTGATCTGCCTGCCTGCAAAATCGGCCATGCCGACCTTCTCCAGGCATTCCATCGCAATTTGCCGTTCTTTGGCGCCCGGCCGCCGGAACCATCCCAAATGCCCGTAGCGTCCCATCATCACCACGTCCAAAGCGCTTGTCGGAAAATCCCAATCGACCGATTCCCGCTGCGGCACATAGCCCACCAGCTTGCGCTGCTCCGTATATCGTTTCCCATAGATGGTCACCTCTCCGGTAACCTTCGGAATTAAGCCTAGCGCCGCTTTAATCAGCGTGGATTTGCCCGCTCCGTTCGGTCCTACAATTCCGATCAATTTACCTTCCGGTATGGCGAAGGAAATCTCGCGGAGGACCGGCTTTTTCTGGTAGGCAACGGTCAACTGTTCAATGCTCAATGGGGTTTCGGTATGCTTCATTTGCTCATCACTCCTATCCGTCCTCATTCGTTATTTCAACGCCTTCACTATCGTGTCGACATTGTGGCGGACCATCCCGATGTAGGTTCCTTCCGGCGTCCCGTCTTCTCCCATCGCATCGGAGAACAATTCCCCCCCGATTGTTACCTCATGTCCCTGCTTCTTGGCGCCTTCAATGACGGCCTCGATCGACTTCTTCGGTACGCTCGATTCCACGAATACCGCTTTAATCTTGCGGCTGACCAGAAATTCACGAAGATCGCTTACATCCTTCGAGCCGTATTCGGACGCCGTGCTGATCCCCTGCAGTCCCATCACCTTGATGTGATAGGCATCCCCGAAATAACCGAAAGCATCATGAGCCGTAACGAGCACTCTCTGGTCCTCGGGAATGGAACCGATCTGCGTCATTGCGTACTCATCCAGCTCCTTCAGCTGCTTGATATATGCGTCTGCATTGCTTTTGTAGGCCTCCGCATGGGCGGAATCGAATTTGCTCAGTTCATCCCGGATCACTTCCGCAGCTGAGATCCAGTGCTTGACATTGAACCATATATGCGGGTCATGGGAGGCCTCGCCCCCTTCCCATCCTCTCAGCTGCGCTTCGGGAATATTCCTGGATACGGCGACTGTCGGCTTATCCTTCGCCATTTTCTCGAAAATGTCCACCATTTTCCCTTCAAGATGCAGCCCGTTATAGAAAATCATCTGCGCCTGCTCCAGCTTCTTCACATCGCCTTGGGACGCCTTGTAAAGATGCGGATCCACACCGGATTTCATCAAGCCCGTCACTTCCACATGCTCTCCTCCGACCTGTCTCACCACATCGGAAATCATACCAATCGTTGTCGTAATTCGGAGCTTGCCTCCCGCCTCATTCTTGCTCTTCCCTTCCCCCTGAGCGACGCATGCCGCTAGTACGCCAGCTAAGGATAAAAACATGATGGTCATAATAAATCTTTTCCATGACGACACGATGCTTCTGGTTCTCACATTTCCCAACTCCCCTGCATGTTTGTTTAAAGACACTTTTTTTGCCCAAGCCTCAAATGTTTCCTTCTGTTATTTTTGTTTCCTTAATGCAACTTTAATTTATTATATACAAAATTGTTTCCGCAGTGCAACATTTTTCTTGCAATAATTTCCTTCTTTTTTTGTTAACCCTGTCTTTATCATGGAGCTTGGAGTTCTTGCATTATTTTTGATAAGATAAAAAGAAAACATTTTTTAACAGGAGGCCTCTGATGGCAAATTTCGAACAGCAGTTGAATCAATATGCCGACATCATTGTAAACATTGGCGTCAACATTCAAAAAGGGCAAATCTTGGCCATTAACGCGGCTATCGACGCGGCGGAGCTGGTTCGCCTGCTTGTCAAGAAGGCTTATGAAGCCGGCGCTTATCAGGTCAAAGTGAACTGGTCCGACGATACGGTCGCCCGTCTTCGGTATGATTTGGCTCCGGACGCTTCTTTCCTCGAGGAGCCCAAATGGTATGCGGGGGAAATGCTGGAGCTTGCGGAGAAAGGCTTCGCGGTCATCAGCGTGGTTTCATCCGATCCCGATCTGCTCAAGGGCGTGCCTCAGGAACGGATTGTCAATCATCAGAAGACGTACGGTAAGGCCATGGCCAAATACCGCCAATACATGCAGTCGGATAAATTCAGCTGGTGCGTCGTTGCGGCTCCGTCCAAGGCTTGGGCGGCCAAAGTGTTCCCGAACGTGCCGGAGGACGAGCAGCTCGGTAAGCTGTGGGAGGCTATTTTCAAAACCGTTCGCGTCGATCAGGCTGATCCTGTAGCCGCATGGGAAACCCACATTCGTACCTTGAACGAAAAATCCGACTACCTGAATGCGAAAAAATATAAAAAGCTGCACTACGTGGCGCCAGGCACCGACCTGACGATCGAGCTGCCGGAAGGCCACATCTGGGTAGCGGCAGACAGCATTAACGAGCAAGGGAATGCCTTCGTCGCCAACCTGCCTACCGAGGAAGTATTTACTGCCCCGCTTGCCACGGGAGTAAACGGCAAGGTGTCCAGCACCAAGCCGCTTAGCTACGGAGGCAATATCATCGACGGCTTCACCCTTACTTTCGAGAACGGCCGCATCGTCGACGCAACGGCGGAGCAAGGCCTCGACACACTGAAAGGGCTGATCGAGATGGACGAGGGCTCGCATTATTTGGGCGAGGTTGCGCTTGTCCCTCATCAATCCCCGATCTCGCAATCGAACATTCTGTATTACAACACGCTGTTTGATGAGAATGCTTCGAATCACCTGGCCATCGGCAGCGCCTACGCGTTTTGTCTCGAAGGCGGCAAAGGCCTGTCCCAAGAGCAGTTGAAGGAACGGGGACTCAACACGAGCATGGCCCATGTCGATTTCATGATCGGCTCCGGTGAGATGGATATTTTCGGTGTCACGGCAGACGGCAAGGAGGAGCCTGTGTTCCGTAAGGGGAATTGGGCATTTTGAAGCGAGTGAAAAAGGGGGCGCTGCTAGCGCCCCCCTTGTCTGTTTAGAAACCTGAAGAAATTAAACTATGACAATCTGCTCCAGTGGGATATGCCCCTCCAGCCGCTGTTGAAACCCGTGAAAGGTGATTCTGTTTAGCGGTATTTTCACGGGTTTCAAAGGCGGACGTAAACTCCTCCGAGGCATACCCCACCTCCATATAGCATAGTTCTCGCAAAACAGGTTTCTAAACAACACGGGGGCGCTAAAAAAGCGCCCCCTTTTTTTAATAATATAGAGTGGATACATTCTGGGTTTACCCGCAAAATGCCAGGTTCAGATTCGCCCCTCACTTTATAGGGGTTATGAAAATAAATAATCAATATCGGTGAGTACCCGCTCCGTCAAAGGAAAAACAAACTCCTCTTCCTTCTCCAGATGATCGATAAGGATACGACAAGCCTGGGTCAAATAAGCTCCGGCGCGTTTGATCTGCATCGCGTCCGAATCCGGCTTGAGCGCGTGAACGGCTCTGAAGAACGAGCTCAAATGATCCATCGCCCGCTCATGGTCTTTCTCCAGCATCCATAAGGAAGGTACGATCGTCGGCTTGTTCTGCTTATGGAAATAGACATTCAAGAATGGGTAGAGCACCTCTTCCTCCCATTTGGAATGGCGGTCCAGCTCCTCCTGAAAAGCCATCGCCCACAGCCTCAAATGCACCAGCGTTCCCCTTGCCTTGCCCTTGTCGGCTTCCTGCTCGGCTTGGATCGACTGCTCCTTCATTTTCAGCAGCACCTGCATTAACTCGGCATGCTCCAGCTTCAAACGGTCCACCAGCTCGTAAAGCCCGTTGGGATGAGCGGTTACCGACGCAGCCTCCGGCTTGTCGTGCATATTCATGGTTCTTCGCACCTCCAAGGATAGTAATGATCTGTTCTTTACAGATTACTACGCTACCCCTTGGTTGTATGTGCGACTTCTAACACTTTTTTAGATGAGAGCTTACGGCTTGGGAGTTTCCGATTGCTTGCCTTTAGGCACACCGTCCAGACCGTAAGCCTGATCGTAAGCATCGAAAATTTTGCGCGCAATCGGAGCCGCATTCCACGCCCCG
Organism: Paenibacillus sp. OAS669; assembly: GCF_014873645.1. Lineage (NCBI taxonomy): Bacteria > Bacillati > Bacillota > Bacilli > Caryophanales > Paenibacillaceae > Paenibacillus > Paenibacillus sp. OAS669. The sequence continues at coordinate 259,787 of NZ_JADBDR010000008.1, read as the reverse complement.
AAGCCGCCCTCCGGTACGACGACTGCCACGGCAAGCTTAGGCTTTTCGGCAGGCGCGTAGGCTATAAAGACCGCATTATCGATCATTTTGCCGCCGACCGATTGGGTGGACGTACCCGTTTTGCGGGCTACCGAATAAGGGAAGCCCTCGAAGCCCTGCACATTAACCTTAAGCATCCCCCTGGTAATCGAATCCCAGTATGCATTAGGGAACGTCGTTTCCTCCAGCACCTCCGGCTTCATTTCCTTAACCGGCTGGAAGTCGTAGGTTTCGATTTTGTCGACCAGAAGCGGCTTCATTTTTTTGCCGCGGTTGGCGAGCGTTGCTGCGTACTGCGCCATCTGGAGCGTCGTGTATTTCTCATTCTGGCCCCAGGATGCATAGACCATCCGGGATTGCAGCGTCTCCTTCGTATTCGTCTTGAATTCGCTGATCCCCGCCGATTCTCTCGGCAATCCGCTGCCCGTCAGGACGCCGAGTCCGAACTTGTTCAAGTAGGACTCCCAAATGTCGACGGCCTTTTGGCCGCTGCGCATGTACAGCGGGTTACCGATCATTGCCGACATGAACGTATTCGACGAATGCCAGATGGCGTCCGCTGCATTAATCGGTCCGTAAGCCGCACGGTCCGAGTTGGTCAGCTTGGCGTTGTTGTCTTTACCGTAGGTGAACTCCCCTGTATCGTTATAAGTCGTATTCACGCCGAACAATCCTTCGTTTAACCCTATCAGCACGGACAGCGGCTTAATGATGGAACCGACATAAACGATGGAGGTCGGGTGATTTTTCAATTCGTTTTCCGGATAATCCGGATAAGCGGTCGTTATGGTGCCGTTGTTAATAAAAGGCTGGATGCGGCGGTATTCCTCCGAGGACAGCCCTCCGCTCCATACGCCGGGATAATAATCCGGCATGCTGGCCATGGTCACGACCCGCCCCGTATCGACTTCCATAGCGACGGCATAGCCGGCTCTGGCATTAGGCGCATAGCCGTAATGCGAGGCGCGGGCTGTAGCGGACTTCGCGTAAGCCAATTGATCCATAATGGCCTTCTGGGCAACCTGCTGAATATCTTTATTAATCGTCAAGATCAGATTGTTGCCTTTCTTAGGCGGTTCAATAGAAACCTTCCCGATGATTTTTTGGGACGCGTTGACAGGATAGGTTTTCATCCCGTTCTTCCCGCGCAATTCCTCCTGATACATCAGCTCGATACCGTCATACCCGACATCCTCTGTATCCAGGTATCCCTCGGTATTGTTTTTATTTTTATAGAAATCAAGTCCGTTCTTAGGCTCTCTTGCCTGAGAAAACGGCCTCATGTACCCGACAAGCTGAACCGCGATTTGCGAAGGATCATAATTCCGGACACTTTCCTCCATAACCTCGAGCCATTTCAGCTCGTCCCGATGCTCCAGCAAAAAAGCGATCTCCTTGTCCGTCAAGCCCGATTTAATCCGCCGCGGAACGAAGGAGTAGCTTGGGGCTGTGGTGGAATTTTTGTCCAGATCATACCCGACGTCCATTGCTTTAATAATATCCGCCGCCGTCAAGGGTGCCTTGGCAGGGTCGCCGAACTGCTTGAACAATTCCTCCAGCCTTTTGGCCAAGGCAATAACCTCATCCTTCTTCTGGTCGGATTCCATCCGAAAATAGAGCGACTGCGTGGAGCTGGTGTAAGCCAGAGGATTCCCGTTGCTATCGAAGATGTTGCCGCGTATCGGGGCGATCGGCGTATCCCGCTTGGTCGTCTGGGCCTCTGCAGCCTTCAGCTGCTTGCCCTCTACGAATTGAAGAATAGCGAGTCTGACAATAAGGACGGAAAACAAAAAGAACGTACAGAAGAACAATAAATTAATCCGAACGGTAAAATGACGCCGCTTGTTCGTTTCATGCTTTTGCGGATCATCCGTCGACATGGACTTTCTCATGATGTGACAGCTCCTTTACTATTACCCGAGCAGCTCACGTAATGAATGAATGCCAATGCCCGAGTGATAATCGTAACGTTTGATTTTGACAGCATCGATACCCGCCTGATTCGGCGCCCAAATATCGTTCAAATCATGATCCCCTACATAGAGCACATCGGCCGCCGATAGGCCGGAACGCTCCAGTGCCAGGTGGAATATGGCCGGGTCCGGCTTCTCCAAGCCGACCAATGTGGACACAATAACAGGGTCAAAATGATGTAAAATACCTTTATGCTCCAGAATATCGGGCAGCGTTGCGGCGAAGTTGGAAATAATGCCCAGGCGGAATCCCCAATCCTTCAGCGCAGCAATGCTTTCCTGGACATCCTCGAACAATTGGTATGGCTCGGGTCCTGTGAACAAATCATAAAGTCCATGGCAGCATTCATGAATTTGGTCCTCGGTCCAATCTTCCTCATGAACGCCGAGCTTTTCCAATATGTAGTGATAAATCTTCATCCAGAAAGCCCGGTCCGATTCCGGCGTGCATGCTTCAAAAGGATCCAGCTGCTTCCCGTAGTAAAACAGCCGGAACGCTTCGGTGAACAGATCCCCCACCTGCTCCTCCCCCCGATGAAGGGAACGGCTTGCCAGAAATTGCTGCATAATTATTCTTGAAGCCGGTATCGTCATTAGCGTATCCCCCACGTCAAAAAAGACGGCTTTATACGCTTCTATTGGTTTTGGTAACATCCGAATGTACTCCTTTGCCGTATTTCTCCCAAGAACATCCATAAAAACGCTTATTTTCGACAATATTCCGCCAAAAATGCGAATCCTCTCTAGTTTATCATACTTTGCCCGAAAGAGAAAAAGCCGGCGCTCCCCCATACGCATCGGAGAGGTCCGGCCTTCTTAAGCTAAGCTTCACGAATGTGCGTTTCATTAAAATTCGGCGGGTTAAACCAATTGCCTCCGCTGGCGACCCAGGTCGAGTCCAGCGGCACCCATTTGTTGCTCTCCGACAAATAGACTTCATTCCAGGCATGAGGACCATATCCGCCGCGCCCGTCATAGCCAAGCCCCGTCACTACCTTCACATCAAGACCGGCGGAACGGGCCAATACCGCATACAAGCGGGAAAAATCGATACATACGCCTTTCTTCGTCGCAAAGGTTTCTTCCGGGGTTTGCTCCTTCCAAATCCTCTGCTGCTCATACAGGTTGACTTTATCCCAATCATACTGAATCCGCGTCCCTACATAGCGGTACAGCAGACGAGCCTTCTCCTCGTCCGTCCCGGCTTTGGCTGTAATCTCTTTGGCAGCCTCAGCGATATTATTGGGAATTTTGGCGTCCAGCACTTCATACTTGCGCTGCAGGATATTATCGAATTCCTGTTCGACCGCTCTGGTAAACACAGGCAGCCGGCTTGCGAGAAAATCCCCGGTTACAGGACGAATGATCTCGTTGGCACCTTTTTGATATAAGTCCGAAGCCTGGATGTAGTTGGCCGCCGGTGTCTGTGGAAATAATGTGGCAGCGATGAACAGCACGGCTATAATGAGCAGCGAGCGGCCAAGCCCGGTCACGCAGCCGATAACCCCGCCAAGAATGCTGCTGATCAAGGTAGGCCCCCCGCCCCGGCGACGCGCATCATGTCTTAATGTCTCGGCGACCCAGCCGTCCATGACGGGATCGATGATCCGATACAGCAGCTGCTTCAGCAGCATATACCCAAGGACGAACAGTACGCCGTAACGCAGCAGCGTAAAATCCCTCACACTTGTCATAAATGTATAATACAGCTGCTGGAAGAAGCCTATATCCGTTGCAGGAATGACCAACTGAAGCGAGATTAGCCATGCCTGTACCTCCGGCGACAGCCAGGAAGCTATCCGCCAGGCAAGAAGCACACTAACAACGACGGCGACGGCCTCAGCTACCATCAGCATCAAATGGCGTGCAGAGGAGGAGGCTCCGCGAAACATCCCTTGGATAACGGAAACTAGTAACGTGGCCGCTAATAGCAGGGTTATCCAGTTGGTCGATCCGATAACGCCGATCCAATCCGTCACATTCTCACCTCACTTGTATTCCGCTGCAAGCTGCAGGGTTAAATCTTCGTATTTTTCTTGGCTTGTTCGATAAGCGCGTTAATGACATCATCCATTTTCATGGTGAAGGTCTGATTCATGAAGGTAACCTTAACCTCATTGGATTCCGGATTGCCTTCGAGCTTCAAGCTTTTTGTCGTTACGGTAAAGGTACCGTCCGGGTTCTGCTTGTACTGTGCGTCCTTCATTTCCCCGGAAATCGCCTTCAAGGCTTGATTCTTCGCCTCCGCCGTCACTGCGGTTCCCATCTCCATCAATTGATCCTTATAATCTGCTCCATAGTAGAACAGCCCCGCAAGTACGGCCAGTACGATAATCCATTTCACGACGGTCTTTACAATTTTAATAACCAAAAACAAAACGATGATCGCGCCGACAATAATAAACCAACGATCCTGCAAAAACGACATTAAAAAATCCAACTTCCATCTCTCCTCTAAGCGTAACCTTTTTTTGTTCCCCTGATTGCCCTTACTGATTGTCTTCTTCTCTACGGCGCCTTAGCTCCGCAAGCCTTTGTTGGATATGCTCCGACTTGTCCGCCCGTCTTGCCTTGCGGTAGGTGGATCGCAATCGCAATAAAGCGATGAGGACGATAAGTGCTAGCAACATAAGAATAACCGGATCCACTGTAAGCCGCCTTTCTTGATCACGAAACACGCGTATCGATGAATTGTACGTACGCCGGCGCAAAGGGTTGCAAAATAATGGTACTAACCCTAAGGCTCGTCACGTACAAGTAATGATAAGGCATTCCGTTGAACCGATTCACAAACATGAGATACGAGGTGAAGATGTTGAAAACCGCAATATGGCTGTATTTGTTTATGTTTGTCGCCTTTTTCGATCTCCATGCACAATACCCCATCTTGTCGCCGTTCGCTATTTCTCTCGGTGCCGTCCCATCCTTCATTGGACTTATATTAGGTGTGTATTCCATTACTCATCTTCCCGGAAACCTGCTGGCAGGCTATGGTGTCGATAAGTATGGCAGCAAACGGTTTATTGTGTTTAGCCTGATTGTAGCAGGTATCCTGCTATTAGTTCAATCCCGTGTTACCGATCCGTGGCAGCTGCTCTACATTCGATCGGTCAGCGGCTTCGTATTGGCTTTCCTGTCGCCTGCTTGCCTGTCTATGCTCGTCAAAATCGCGAAGGATAAGGTGCAGCAGAGCAAGCTGATGGCAGGCAACGGCTTCGTTCATACGATGGCCTCCGTGCTGAGTCCGGCTGCAGGCGCTTATCTGGTAGCCAAGCTGGGCTTTGTCCAATCGTTCAACCTTCTCGGGTGGCTTCTTATTATTACCGGGGTATTGGCGATATTCGGCGTTAAAGAACCGGCCTACCGGGAAACTTCCATGGCCGCATCCATACATGGACACGAAGCTCTGCCGGCCTCAACGGAGAACGCAGACCCATCCGTTCAGGACATCGGGAAGCAAGGGGTCCCTTGGCTGTTTTTTGGCATTCCTCTCGCACTCTCCTGTTCGCAGGGGATTTTATTTTTCGAGCTTCCGCTTATGAAGGAAGCGAGCCAATCGATTCTGACTTCGGGAATTTTGTTTTCTCTAGTCAGCCTTGGAGCGCTGGTAACGCTCAGCATGCTGTTTATTAACCGGATCTCGCCCTTTCTGCGAACCAGCATGGGGAGCCTTGCATTGGCCTTTATCTTTTTCGGCATGTCCGTGAATTGGCCGATTCCCCTTCATGTCTCCTTATTCATGATCGGCATGGCCAAAGGAGTCATATATCCATCCATCGCTTCCTTGCTGGCTGCTCTTTCAAGCGCCAAGCGGTACGGCCGCATTTTTTCATTTTTATCGATTTCCTATTCTATCGGAGCTTTTATAGGACCCATTGTTGCCGGACATTGGAGAAGCCATACTTCCCCGTTCTTTATGGCGTTCCTCTGCCTGATGCTCGCTCTTTGTCTGCTCCCCCTCAAGACGTTCAAACCTGTCGAGGCCTGATAATCATCCCTCCACTACATTTACCGCCTAATACGCACCCACATAATTTGCCGTAAATGGGTCAACGCACAGACCTTCCCCCCTCTCCTACATACTATAAATCATGTCAGGAGAGTACTTTTCAGATTGAGGGGGTGAATTCAATGGGAGGAGTCGGTGAAGTAGGAGGCATCTGGACTTCCACAGCTGTAATCCTGGTCCTTTTCATTCTTTTGGTCATCGTTCTGAGAGGCTGCTTTTATTAATTTTAAGTAACATGGCATACCAACCGTCCGATAAGGACGGTTTTTTCTTTTTTTTGTTTCATTGTCATTTAAGCGGGGTAAAGCAAGGTTAGGATCGAGCATGTGGTTTCAGCTTAAGGGGAGGGAATATTCCACATGGATTAAATTTCCACACGGGGACCACCCCAAAAGAAGAAATGCTTTCGAACGTTTGTAATTGAGAATTCGCAAGGAGGAGGTGAAAGTATTCGATGCAGGAGCCTACCGGCCATTCAAACCATTTTTCAGGTAAAGATAGGAGTGAACCATTCATGAAGCCAGCTGTCTTTAAAAAGACGGCGCAAGTAACCGTATTGATGATGCTCATCTCGGCATTACTGCCCGTTCTAGCTTTTGCGGCAACCGGTTTTAAAGACGTGACTTACCGCAACGGCACCGTTTCCGGTTCGGTCTATTCCGATGTATACAGCGTGAATGCGCAGGTGTACCTGTATGACCCGAACGGAAACTATGTAGGTACTGCCAACTCCGCTACATATAGCGTATATGAGGGTGTGTACAATTACAATTTCTCTTTGTCCAACGTTCCTTATTATCAATATTTGAACCTGCTGGAAAAAGTAACGGATTCCGTCTATCATACGGTGTATAACACGACCGGCAGCGGCGGAAGCGGCAGCGGTAACCACGGCGGCGGTGGTGGCGGCGGATATATTCCATCCGGACCGAGCATCAGCGTTCCTTCCGATGGATCTATCGACGCTAATACGTTGAAAACCGCTCTGACTAACAACGACGTTGTTGAATTGGTATTGAGCGGCGACATTGCCCTCATTCCAGCCAAAGCTCTGGTTGATTTTGTAGGCGACAAGAATAAAGCGCTGAAAATCACCGGCAGCAAAGGAACTTATACACTTCCTATTTATGTACTGAATTTGAGTGACCTTGCAAGCAAGCTTTCCATTACGACGGACGACATGTTCATCAAAGTGGGAATCAAAGCGGCAAGCGACACGAACGTAAGCGACATTAAAGCGGCTGCAGCTGCATTAGGCGCTACTGTAGCAAGCGATTCCGTCGACTTTACTCTGGAAGCCGTCGGCCAAGATGATAAATCCCAAGCAATCGACCTGGGCAGCAACTACATCAGCCGTACGATTCCACTTGCAAAAGCAGTTGATTCTTCCAAAGCAACTGCCGTTGTATTCGATCCAACCAGCAAAAAGCTCAGCTTCGTGCCTGCTTTGTTCTCTTCTTCGGAAGACAGCAGCGTAGCTACAATCAAACGCAACAGCAACAGCATTTATACTGTTATTGAATTGAATAAAAGCTTTGCAGATAGCAAAGGCCATTGGGCACAATCCTACATCGATTTACTTGCTAACAAGCTCGTCATTGACGGAGTGACTGACACGTCTTTCGAGCCTGAACGCAGCATCACCCGCGCAGAATTCGCAGCATTGGTCGTTCGCGCATTGGGTCTTGACCAAAACACAGGAGCAAGCTCCTTCAAGGACGTAGCTTCCACAGACTGGTTCTCCAGTGTCGTTGCAACAGCTGTTAATGCTAAAATCATTGATGGCTACGAAGACAACACCTTCAGACCGAACCAGCCTATCAACCGCGAAGAGCTGGCTGCTATGGTAGTACGCGCACTGGCTTATGCAGGCGCTAAACCGGACGTATCCTCCGATCGTCAAGCACAGCTGCTCGCTAAATTCAGCGACTCGAACCAAATCGTTTGGGCTCAGCAGGAAATGGCCGAAGCTATCGAGGCGGGCATCGTAGACGGCATGACCGATACGACTATTGCTCCTACGAAACAAGCTACTCGCGCACAATCTGCTGCAATGCTGAAACGCTTGCTGACGAAAGCGAATTTCATTAACTAGGCACCAGTTTTCTCCACTCTCCATTTCTTCTCTATGAAATAAGACGGCCTGACACAATGTCAGGCCGTCCTTTTATTTCCGCTGAGGAATGTTTACATTCTGATACATCTGCTCATCTCTTTTGGTACAACGGGTAATCCACATTGCCAGGCACTTCAATCAGCAGCAGACGTAATCCTGCTTCTGTCTTCACCGTAACCTCGGACGCATGTCCGGAATCGGCTTCCAGCACCGAAAAGTCCCTATGGTGAAATGCCGCCGGTTCCCCGGCACCAGTCCACTCTCCTTCGCCGCGAATCGCCAGCGCTGCCAGCGTGCGTCCTGCAGAGAGAGTATGAGAGTAGGCTTTACCCGCGGCAAGCTCTACGTCCCACATACGCGCATCGGCAACCAGCTGAACAGGAGCCCCCTCACCTATTACCTTTTTGACGGTTACCCCATCCGATACGACAGCCGGGAAATGCTCGTGATCATATTGATGATAAGTCGGCGTACGCAGCAAAGCTTCCTTAATATAAGGCTCGAACCAGATCTGAAACCCTTCCGAATCAGGACCGATAAACCGTTCGCTATGGGAAACCCCCGACCCGGTCTGCATAACTTGAGCCCCTCCGGCTGCCACTTGGCTCTGTGTACCTAATGAGTCGGAATGCTCAGCATGGCCATGAACCATGTACGTAATAATTTCAAAAGCCTGATGGGGGTGCATCGGGATATACCCTTCTTCCGGCGCATGCGCCCATGCCCAGTAAAATAACGGACCGATTCGCTTTACAGCCGAGCCTTCCCCCGGAAACCCAATAGGCTTCAGCTCCGTAATCTTCCCTCCGTCAAACGCTCCCTTTGCCTGCTTAGCCGGTGGATAAATCGTCAGCTTCATTAATAACCCCTCCTATTCAGACTAACCACAACATATCAAGTAATAAACTTACTATTTTATAGTTGCTAATTACATTATAATTGTTACCTCTTCTCTCGTCAATCCTTCTCTGGCACAACCCCTTTGCCGAACCCTCGACCCTTCATGATCTGAAAGTGCAAATTTCGACATTTCCTGGGAAATTATATGAAGCCCCGCTTGGAACCAGTGACAAAACTGGATATACTACAGAAGAAGCCGATTTCGGAGAGCAGGAGGATGGCGATGAGTATAGCGATCATTGTAGAAGGCAAAAACGACAAGAGCAGACTGCGGCGGCTCTTATTGGAAGAAGTGACGATTCTGTGCACCTTCGGCTCCTTAAATACCGATCGTCTGGAGGATTTAAAGAAAAAGGTCGGCACCAGCGAGGTCTATCTGTTCACGGACAATGATTCCTCAGGCAAAAAAATCCGTGCGATTCTAAGAGATACGTTCCCCGACGCGGAACAAATTTATACCAGACGGGGCTATGCCGGAGTGGAAGGCACACCGGATGAATATTTAATCCAGCAATTAGAAAAAGCCGGTCTAGAGGAGTACATTATATACCCGCCCCAAGACCCGGCTCTGAATTACCCGACAACGTTATAAACGCATTTATTATATAACCAGATACCTATGCAATGAACTTCATCAGATAAATGACCATAGTCACTGTAAAAATACTGAAGATAGTAGAAGAAAAGACGACTTGAGAGGAAAATTCCGGTTCATTATCATACTCTACGGCAATCAGCACGCTGCTTAAGGAAGTCGGTACAGAGCAGGATAGAACCAATGCCTGTGCCATAATCCCATGGATACCCATCAAGCAGACGATGGCAAAGCCGACCGCAGGCCCAACCAAGAGCCGGAGCACGTTAGACAGCATCACATCGGACAGCTTGAGCTTCCATTTCATGCTGCCCAATTGAACGCCAAGAGTTATCAGCGCTGTTGCTATGAAGGCGTTGGATACATAATTGATCGGCGCATAAACCGGTTCCGGCACAGGAATATGAAGCCAGCGCATGATGAAGGCGATCGGTATCATATAAATGACCGGCAGAGAAAAGATGGTCTTCAGCGTCTGTCTTGTATCCTTTTTATGAGCATTGACGCTGTAGATACCATAGGTATTCGGCAGCAAATTTTGCATCATCATAATGATGATTTGGATCGAGAGCGTGAACGCATCTCCGACAAAGACCAGCTGGTTAAGAGGAATAGCATAATTGGCGCTGTTATAAAAAATAACGCTGTTACGCATCGCCGGTACCATCCCGCCCTGATAGCCCCTCATACGGATAACGATTTCAACCAGAATGAACATGGCAATGAAAAACAAAGCAAAAAAAGCAAGCGTTTGGACCAGAAGCCCAAACGTCAGCGTCGATTCGTATAACATTTTAAAGACAAGTGCTGGAGAAAATAAATAAAAATTAAGCTTGGATAATGTCTTGATGTCCAGCTTGAACGCCCGGTATAAAATAGCTCCCAATGCGATCATGACCGATAGCGGGATTACGTTGTTCATTAAGATATGTGTAAAGTATGTCATGCCTTGACTCCCTGCTGCCATTCTACTCTTTGCTCAATGTGATCATATCCTGAACAATTCGGTCGATATTAAGATCTGCGTCGTTGCCGTTGTAATACGTTCTTAGATCCCCTTTTTTGTCTACGAGAAGAATGACATTATTATGAGTAAAATTGCCCTGCTGATCCTTCACAACCATCACGCCGAACTTGTTAGCCAGATCCATCGTGGCCGCTTCATCTCCGCGCAGGAAATACCAGCCCTTCGGATCGGCATGATACCGTCCCGAAAATTCCTTCAGCTGAGCGATCGTGTCCTTGGTCGGATCGAATGAGATGGATACGATGGCGGTTTTATCCCCAAAGACGCCTTTCTTGATGAGCTCATCTTGTACCTTGGACAGCGAGTACGTAGTAGGAGGACACACGTCCGGGCAGGTAGAGAAGAAGAAATAAACAAGCTTCGACTTGCCTTCAAGATCCGTCAATCCGACCTGTTTGCCGTCGATGTTTTCGAGCTTGAAATCAGGCGCTTTTTTGATGACGCCCATTTTTTCTTCCTTTCCTTTTAGCAGCATATAGCTGAACGTTCCGATCATGGCGAGAAGTATAACCATGACGATAATTTTGAATGCATTGCTTTGGGCTTTGGCGTTCACCTTCGGACTCCCTCTTTTCTCAAAAAAAATATCCCATGCTGCCATGGGATTAGTACTTGCCTATCACCTAAACTCCCGGTGGTACATTATCCTTGCTTCACTGTTGTAATGACCATGATAATGAACATCAGCGTCAAATAATTGATGGAGTAAATGAACGTTTTTTTCGCCCATAGCACTTCATCCTCCGCTTTAAATCCTTTCATGGAGAGGAATGCCCAATACAAGCCCATAACCGCTGCTGCGATGAAAAAGAACACATTGACGTAGCCGTAAACGTAAAGCAGCAGAGATACCGGAACCAGCAGCACGATATAGCGCATCATACTGATTTTGGTCACATAAGTGCCTCTAACAACCGGCAGAAGCGGAAATCCCGCTGCACGGTACTCCTCCATACGACGAATACCGAGTGCCCAGAAGTGCGGCGGCTGCCACAAGAACAAAATACCGAACAAGATCAACGCCCCGGCATCAAGGGTCGGATGAACGGCACAGTAGCCGATGACCGGAGGCATTGCACCGGAAAAGCTGCCGACAAAGGTGCTCCAAACCGAGGTGCGCTTGAACCATGCGGTGTAAATCCATACGTAGACGAACAATCCGATCATGCCGAGCAAGGCAGACATTGGATTGACGAGAAAGAATAATCCTGCCAGGCCGATAACTCCCAAGATGATGCCGTAAGCCAGTACCACTTGAGGAGATAACTTGCCGGTTGCAAGGGCACGCTTCTGCGTACGAGCCATTTTAACATCCATGTCACGGTCCAAGTAGTTATTAAGCACACAACCGGAAGCCATAACCAAAGCGGTTCCGATCATGGTATACAACAATTGCAGCCAATTGACATTCCATCCGGATGCAACCCAGAACCCGCCGAATGCCGTAATGGAATTAGAAAAAATAATTCCCGGTTTGGCTAGCTGAACGAAATCTCTCCAAGTAACGGGATCATGTTGAGTGGTTTCCAGTTTTGTTTCCGACGCAGCTGCTATTCCCTCCGCAGGAAGGTCTAGCCTTAATTGCTCTTCCACATTTATTACCCCCTTAAAGTTTTCCCGGAAGAAAACTTATATGTTCAAACAAAGATGAAGGAGGAACCCAATGTCCTCCGATTTGTCTATTTAATAATATCAACACGGAACCGGTTTGACAACAAAGCAGACCCCGAGTTCAAAATATTGTCGATATATAAACTTTAAGCTCCTTATTAATTCCTGTGCAGGAAATCATCCGCCGTTGAAAAAACAGCCTTTATCCGGGCGTTGTAAACCTCCACAAAGCTTGGTCCAGGCTTCGAAGCGGATTCAGATACTTAGCAGGAAGCCTCTGAATGTCAAAAAAGAGTCACATTAGTGACTCCAGATTGTCGATATTCCTACCTATTGTTCTTAGTATCTCCTACTATTATTTGCGTATAACTAAAGGCTCGGCTGAAAATATACGACTTCGTGAAAACCTCCAGGCCTTTTCCAGAAATTCCTGAACCTCATACCCTTTAAACCCCAGCACGGAGACCAATACGCCCAACCGGCAGGAACGGCTTACCCCATAAAATAAAGAAGAAATGCCGGGCGCGGGCGCAGCTAATCCCGTTATTTGGTCCAAATATTCCCGCAGAGCCTCCGCGAAAGAGGCATCCGCCTCCTCGCTGAACACATACAGGGTTCCGTAATGCGTGTAATTCCCCCAGCTGCCGATGCCCTTCAATGACTGTACGCTCGGTTGTATTCTCTGCCTTCCGCAAAAAATCCATTCATCGTCGTAATATACGTGGAATTCGTTCTTATACTGTTCATATTCGAACAGCTCTCCCCGGCGTGTCCGGCCGGGGCAAACCATCTCGGAGGCAATCAGCGTCGAAGACTTTTCCATCCGAACCTCGGTCAAGCTGTTAAAGCAAGCGTCTTTATACAGCATCAGCGGCTCCGGCATATACTCGACAAAGCTGCCCTCCATCAGATGAAGCTTCTGGGTTTGCCGGCTCGGCTCGTGCAAACCCTGCCCCTCCGCATCGCGAAACCTGGGATGTACCTTGGTATAGGATTGGTTCGTTACATATACTTTGGTGTTCTGGCCAAAGCGCCAATCCAGCTCGTAAGCGTCACCGGACATAATGCCCGGCGACGCGTCCATGAGGTAAACCCCGAGCTGTCCTTCGTCAAACGGAAAGGCCTTTGCGATCTTCAGCGGATATGAATGATACCGGTCTCCGAGCCGCGTGACACCATTCACTTCGGTGAAGGATGCAGACACACGGCCAGTTACTCTAGGCATGACGATATTCCTTCTCAATCCAATGCACGATCTCGTCCAGACCTTGGCCGCCGAACAAATTGGAGAATACGAACGGCCGGTCGCCGCGCATTCTCAGCGTATCCTCTTCCATTACAGCCAAGCTCGCCCCGACATAAGGAGCCAAATCGATCTTGTTAATGACGAGCATGTCGGAACGGATGATGCCGGGCCCCCCTTTGCGGGGGATCTTCTCTCCCTGCGCCACATCGATAATATAGATGAAGCGATCCACCAGCTCCGGACTGAAGGCTGCCGCCAGATTATCCCCGCCGCTTTCAATGAAAATGATGTCCAAATGGGAGAATCGGGCTTCCAGCTCCTCAATCGCTTCGAAATTCATCGATGCATCCTCGCGTATCGCGGTATGCGGGCATCCTCCGGTTTCCACCCCTATAATCCGTTCCGCAGGCAAAGCTTCCGACCGAATCAGGATATTAGCATCTTCCTTGGTATAAATATCGTTAGTAATGACGGCTATGCTGTATCTGCCGTTCAGCTTGCGGGCCAATCGCTCTACCAAAGCCGTTTTGCCCGAACCAACAGGACCTCCGATACCGATTCGCATCGGGCGCTCCTGACGGTCACGTTGCGGTGTTTCCCATTGGTGGTGATGATGATGCGTTCCTCCTTGACACATAGACAATTCCTCCTTTTAAATGTTGAATCTGTATTATTGAAAGCTAGCGGCTACGACATAAACAATCGTGAGTAGAGAGATTCGTGGCGCATCATGGCAATATCGGCTGACGGGGTATTGGAATAACCGTCATCGAGCGCATCCAAATGGCTGACTTCCCGCCAAGAGCGCGAGATCACAGGAAGCAGCTGCCCAAGCAGGCGCTGGCCCTCGGTTTGGCCAATGGACATCAATCTCAGCCCGCTGTTAATAGAAGTCGTTGCGCATGTATACAAATACCCTTCCGCCGCCATATCGAGCGGTACCTTCAAATGATAACTGACCCATCCGTGAATCAGCGGATGCGTACCAAAGCAATGCTTGGCTCGAATCGCTTCCTGCAGCGGTTCCCAGGGCAGCTCAGGATGAACGGCTTGAGCCAGCTGACTCAAACGGCGCCCCATTTTGAGCACGCCTTCCCTCGTTTCAATCGCGATACGCTGAACATGCTGCATTCGGTCGACCTTCCAAAGCGACGGCCAAGCCTCCACGGGCGCATATTGATAAACCGCTTTGACCGCAAGAGCATCTACAGGAGCCCAGCTATGCTTCAGCATCGTTTCAATATATTCGCGAAGCTGCTCCGGCCGTTGAACCATACCCAGCTGCACCAAAGTTTCTAATCCAAACGAGTGCGAGAAGCCGCCGATTGGGAGCGCAGAATCAAGAAGCTGCACATAAGAGAGCCATGATGGCGTAGAAGAGTCCGTCTCCATTCGTGGTTCCTCCTCCCGAATCCTAGTTACTTCATTATTTAAAATAAAAAGTACCTTTGGGCCATCGGAAGCACATCCGCCGGCTCGCATGTGATGACCTTGCCGTCCACCTTGACTTCATAGGTTTCGGGATTCACCTCTATTCCAGGGGTTTCGCCGTTATGAATCATATCCTTCTTGGTAACGGAACGGCAGTTTTTCACCGGCTCGATCCGCTTTTGCAGCCCTAGCTCGTTGTGTACTCCCTTATCAAAAGCAGCCTGGGAAACGAAGGTGATGCAATGCTTCAGCGCTTTGCCGTAGGAACCGAACATGGGCCTGCCGAATACCGGCTGGGGAGTCGGAATGGATGCATTGGGATCTCCCATTTGGGCATAAGCGATCATCCCCCCTTTGAGCACCAGCTCGGGCTTAACCCCGAAGAACATGGGGCTCCAGACGACCAGATCGGCGAGCTTCCCAGGCTCGACGGATCCTACAAGATGCGCTACCCCATGGGTGATGGCCGGATTGATGGTATATTTGGCAATATAGCGTTTAATGCGGAAATTATCCTGCTCCCCCGCTTCGCCGTCATCGGCATTCGCTGCCTGAAGTTCATCCGGCGACGGCAAATGCCCGCGCTGCTTCTTCATCTTATCCGCCGTCTGCCACGTACGGAGAATGACCTCCCCTACCCGGCCCATGGCCTGGGAGTCCGAGCTCAGCATGCTGAACACGCCCATATCGTGAAGAATGTCTTCCGCGGCTATCGTCTCCGGACGGATCCTGGAGTCTGCGAAGGCGACATCTTCCGGAATTCGGCTGTCCAGATGATGGCACACCATCAGCATATCCAGGTGCTCCTCTACCGTATTAATCGTATACGGCCGGGTCGGATTCGTGGAGGACGGCAGCACATTGGACTCCGCCGCTGCCTTGATGATATCCGGGGCATGGCCCCCGCCGGCGCCTTCCGTGTGGTACGTATGAATGGTACGGCCGCCTATGGCTGCCAGCGTATCTTCCACAAAACCGGATTCATTCAAGGTATCGGTATGAATGGCTACCTGAACGTCAAAGCGGTCCGCAACCCGAAGGCAAGCGTCAATAGCCGCCGGCGTGGTTCCCCAGTCTTCGTGCAGCTTTAACCCGATGGCTCCCGCCTCTACCTGTTCAACCAGCGGTTCAGTAAAGGCTGCATTGCCTTTACCGGTGAAGCCGAGGTTCATCGGAAACGCTTCAGCCGCTTCCAGCATCCGATACATATGCCACTTGCCCGGAGTACATGTCGTGGCGCTCGTTCCCGCCGCAGGTCCAGTACCCCCTCCTATCATGGTGGTCACACCGGAGGCCAGGGCCGTTTCGATCTGCTGGGGACAAATATAATGAATATGAGTATCAATACCGCCGGCCGTTACGATCTTCCCTTCCCCCGCTATCACTTCCGTCCCGGCTCCGACGATCATGCCGGGATGAACGCCGTCCATGACATCGGGATTTCCCGCCTTGCCGATAGCTGTAATGATCCCGTCTTTAATCCCGATATCGGCTTTTACGATCCCCCAGTGATCGATGATAACGGCATTGGTTATCAGCGTATCGAGGACGCCTTCGTCCCGGGTATGCCGGCTCGATTGTCCCATACCATCGCGAATCACCTTACCGCCGCCGAATTTGCATTCATCTCCATATACGGTATAATCCTTCTCAATTTGAGCCCACAGCTCCGTATCGGCCAACCTTATGGAATCTCCGACAGTAGGACCGAACATTTGAGCGTAAGCGCTACGATTCATTAGCACCATGCGGTTGCGTACCCTCCTTCCATGCATCCAGCCTCCGACCGACCTCTTCAGGCATCGAACCGTTCACAGCCTTGCCCTGAGATAACCCGTTCAGCCCGAATGAAAGCCTGTCACCCCCCAATTCCACAAGCTGGACCGGCTTCTCCTCCCCGGGCTCGAACCTTACAGCCGTGCCGGCCGGAATATCAAGCCTCATGCCGAACGCCTTCTCCCTTTCAAAGGAAAGGCCACGATTCACTTCGAAGAAATGATAATGAGAGCCGACCTGAATGGGTCTGTCCCCCAGATTGGTGACGATAAGCCGCACGGCTTTCTTTCCTTTATTCAGCTCCATGTCCCCTGAACGGACACGATACTCGCCAGGAATCATTCTCTCGCCTCCTTCCGCTTATACCCTATTGGGTGATGTACGGTCACCAGCTTCGTACCATCGGGAAAGGTCGCTTCGACCTGTACCTCGTGAATCATTTCCGGCACACCTTCCATAACTTGCTCAGCGGACAGCAAGGTCGTACCATACTGCATCAATTGAGCCACGGTCATCCCATCACGGGCCCCTTCCATAATCTCCGAAGTGATCAATGCGATGCTTTCCGGATAATTCAGCTTCACACCCCGCTGCAATCTCCTCCGGGCCAAGTCAGCCGCTACGGTAATAAGCAATTTTTCTTTTTCTCTTTCTGTTAAATGCATAGGTAGTACTCCTCCCAAGATCTTGTGTCATATTACATAACATAAAAACACGAATATTCGGGAATCTTTGCCTTTATTATATTCGCATTTTCGTATCCTGTAAACTATAATGTTAGTTTTTATAACAAAACTCAGTTCACATTTTACGACTATCCACATATAACTAACTCATAACCAACATATTCTCGTTGTTTTTAAGTACTAAAACACGAACATAAGGCATTATAAAATATTTTATGTAAAGTATATTGACATTTAAGTTACACGCGAACTATGATATGTCATGTGAGAAATGTTTCCACATACAAAACATAGCCATTGGAATCATGAATCACCCGATGGGCCAGCCCAATCTAGAAAACCATACTGAATCATTAGAGGCAGGCTTTCGACCAGGTATGAAAATTGAAAAGGAGTGGATCGTCATGAAATTAAAGAGAAAAGGAATTCCCGTACTTATGGCAGTCTGTATGTCAATTTCGGCATTGCTGGCCGGATGCGCTACCGAAACCAAGCCGGCCGCCTCCCCATCCTCAACCCCAACAACCGCCAGCTCAGATGCAGGAAAGGATGATACCATTCCGGTCGGTATTCTGCATTCCCTTACCGGCACCATGTCCATCAGTGAGGTTTCCGTAAAAGATGCGGAGCTGATGGCCATCGAGGAAATTAATAAGGCAGGCGGTGTCCTGGGTAAGCAGCTCAAGCCGATTATCGAGGACGGAGCGTCGGATTGGCCTACCTTTGCAGAGAAAACGAAGAAATTGCTGCAGAAGGACAAAGCGGCCGTCATCTTCGGCGGTTGGACCTCGGCTAGCCGCAAGGCTGTGCTTCCTGTCGTAGAGCAAAATAAAGGGCTCTTCTTCTATCCGGTGCAATATGAAGGGCTGGAGGCCTCCCCCAATATTTTCTATACCGGGGCAACAACGAACCAGCAAATCGTTCCTGCTGTAACCTGGCTGCTGCAAAATAAAGGCAAAAAGTTCTTCCTGCTCGGTTCCGACTACGTCTTCCCGAGAACAGCCAATAAAATCATCAAAGAACAGCTGAAGGCCGAAGGCGGCACTCTGATCGCAGAAGAATATACACCGCTCGGACATACGGACTACAACACGATCATCAGTAAAATCAAGAAAGAGAAGCCGGATGTCGTATTTAATACTTTGAACGGGGACAGCAACGTAGCCTTCTTCAAACAGCTGAAGGATGCGGGGATTACGTTCAAGGATTTGACTACCTTGTCCGTGAGTATTGCGGAGGAAGAAATTCGCGGTATCGGCGCGTCTGTTCTGGAGGGTCACTACACGGCATGGAACTACTACCAAACGACGGACACGCCGGAGAACAAAAAATTCGTCGAAGCCTATAAAGCGAAATACGGCAAAGACCGTGTGACGGACGATCCGATCGAGGCAGGCTATTTCGGAGTCTATCTGTGGGCTGAAGCCGTGAAGAAAGCCGGCAGCGTAGACGTGGATAAAGTCAAGGAAGCTGCCAAAGGCATTGAGTTCAGCGCGCCGGGCGGCAAAGTCAAAATTGACGGAGACAACCAGCACGTGTACAAAACCGTGCGCATAGGCCAAATTCAAGCGGACGGCATGATCAAGGAAGTATGGAATTCCGGCCAGCCGGTGAAGCCCGATCCATTCTTAAAAACCTACCCTTGGGGAGCAGAGGTAACCAAGAAATAGTCGCAGACTTTGTCGGGGTATGAATCGAACTTGGAATTTGAAAAACGGGGCTGCCCCCTTTCCAGCGGGCGGTCCCCCGTTTTATGACGGAGGATGAGACCAATGAGCTTACTGCTACTGCAATTATTTAACGGCGTTTCGTTAAGCTCCATTTTGTTATTGATCGCTCTCGGTCTGGCAATTACGTTCGGATTAATGAACGTCATTAATATGGCACACGGAGAGTTCATCATGATCGGCGCTTATATGGCTTACACAATACAGCAGCTGTTTCAAAAGTTTTTGCCTGCTTCGGCGTTCGGATGGTACTTTGTCCTGTCGCTCGGCGTGGCGTTCGCGGTCGCATTCGGAATCGGCTGGCTGCTGGAGGCTGTCTTGATCCGTTTCCTGTACGGCAGACCTCTTGATAGTTTGTTGGCGACCTGGGGCGTCAGCCTGGTTCTGCAGCAGATAGCCCGGCAAATTTTCGGAGCCCCCAATGTGGCCGTCAAAGCGCCGGAATGGCTGGAAGGAGGCTTGGCCCTCACCCCGGATCTGATGCTCCCCTACAAGAGGCTCTTTATTATCGGCCTTGTTATTGTATGTATCGCCATTATCTATTTCTACCAATACCACACCCGTGGCGGGCGCAATATGCAAGCCGTCATGCAAAACCGCAGCATGGCCTCATGCCTTGGCATCTCGACCCGGCGCGTCGATGCTCAAGCCTTCGCGTTCGGCTCCGGGATGGCAGGGATCGCCGGGTGTGCGTTAACGCTCGTGGGGCCGATAGGACCTACCATTGGCACCTACTACATCGTGGATGCTTTCATGGTCGTCGTTCTCGGAGGAATCGGGAAAATCATCGGTACGGTCGCCGGAGCGCTCGGGATCGGGGTGCTAAACACCGCATTCGAGTACACCACAAGCGCAACTATCGGGAAGGTCATCGTCTTCACACTCATCATCGCCTTCCTGCAGTGGAAGCCTTCGGGGCTGGTCACCATCAAGTCCCGCGCTTTGGATTGAGGAGCTTTACGAAGTAAGTTTCCATACGGAAACTCAACGAGTGCTTACGAAGTAAGTTTTGCTTACGCAAAACCAGTCTACGCTTTCGAAGTAAGTTTCCTTACGGAAACTTTTAGGAGTTGATACCATGACCATTACCAATACAAAAATGAAAATCGGAATCACTGTCATCCTGCTTATTCTGATGATGGCAGCGCCCATGTTTTTATCCGAATTCCGCTTGTCGCTGCTGGGCAAATTTCTAGCCTACGCCATCCTGGCTATGGGGCTGGATCTGATCTGGGGCTATACCGGCATATTGAGTCTGGGCCACGGTGTGTACTTCGGGCTGGGCGCCTACTGCATGGCTATGCATCTGAAGCTCGTCGCTTCCGAAGGAGGGCTTCCCGACTTCATGTCGTGGAGCGGTATCGACAAACTCCCCTGGTTCTGGGCACCGTTTCATTCCGCGGCAGGCGCCTTTCTTCTCGCTTTGCTCGTCCCGATGGCCGTCGCCTTCATCCTGGGCTATTTGACCTTTCGCAACCGAATTAAGGGCACCTTCTTCTCGATCTTGTCGCAGGCACTTGTTATCATTACCGTTACCCTTTTCGTAGGTCAGCAAGGATATACCGGCGGGACTAACGGATTGACCAATTTCAATACGTTTCTCGGTTTATCCGTAGCGGAGCATTCCACCAAGCTTGCTTTGTATTACGTTACCGTCGCCGTAGTCATAGGCACTCTTCTCTTATGCCTCTGGCTGGCAGGGACCCGGCTCGGCAAAATTCTTGTAGCCATTCGGGATGCGGAAAACCGCGTTCGTTTTATCGGATATAATCCGGTTACGTACAAGGTGTTCATTTACTGCTTCTCTGCAGGGCTTGCGGGCTTGGCCGGCGTGCTGTTCGTGCTTCAGGAGGGCATTATTTCTCCTGCGCAGATGGGCATCGTTCCTTCCATCGAGATGGTGCTGTGGGTCGCCATCGGCGGGCGGGCTTCCATCTTCGGGGCTATTCTTGGGGCTGTGATTACCAACACGGCCAAAACCACCTTCAGCGAAGCTTATCCCGAATGGTGGCCCATTATTATGGGAGCCATGTTTATTGTCGTCGTGCTGTTTCTCCCCCAAGGCATCGTCGGTACCTGCAAACAGTTTGCTGCCAAGAGAGGATGGTTTCAGGCGAAATCCGATTCCGCCTCCCCTGCTTCGACGCCGCTGGTATATTCAGGCCTGGAGCCCGAAGCGAACCCGCTCCAAAAATAAACCGAACCTGCAGCGGGACTCGAGCCGGTTGCACGGTACGCTGCACCGCATACTATGAACTTGTTGTGCGCTGAGGCCAGTGTTCTTTTGGAAAACGATAGCCGTAAGCCTTCGACTTCGGAAAATCTAAGGAGGTCTTAAAACCATGATACAATCTTCAGCAAGAAAAGAAACGGCAGCCGATCTGGTCCGTGTCGAACAGCTAGAGGTAGACTTCGATGGCTTCAAGGCGATCCGTGGTCTTGATTTCTCCCTGCAGCCTGGAGAATTGCGATTCCTCATCGGTCCGAACGGTGCCGGCAAAACGACCCTGCTGGATGTGCTGTGCGGCAAAGTAAAGCCCTCCAGAGGAAAAGTAGCCTTCAAGCATATGGATCTGGCCAAGTACCAGGAGCATCAGATAGCACAGCTCGGGATCGGAAGAAAATTTCAGGCTCCATCCATCTTTGTCACCTTGACGGTTCTGGAAAATTTGCTGCTTTCCATGCGCCAAAAACGCGGTCTGCTGAGCTCGCTGATTACGAAAACGACTCCGGAGCAGCGTGACCGCATCAAATATTACATGCAAATGATCGGCCTTGCCGAAAAAGCGAAGCAAGTCGCCGGCTCCCTTTCCCATGGCGAAAAGCAATGGCTTGAAATCGGGATGCTCCTGATCCAGGAGCCGGAGCTGCTGCTGCTTGATGAGCCTGCCGCCGGAATGACGGACAGCGAAACGGAGAAAACCGGCGAGCTGCTCCACAAAATCAGCAGCCGGCAAACGGTGATTGTCGTCGAGCACGATATGGAATTCGTTCGGAACTATGCCAAAACCGTTACCGTTATGCATGAAGGCACGGTGCTCCGGGAAGGCACAATGGAAGAAATTCAAAATGATGCCAAGGTAGCCGAGGTCTACTTGGGAAGACGGGGTGAACGCAATGCTGATTCTTAATGCAGTGGAAGCCGCCTACGGCGAAAGTATGATTTTACGCGGCGTCAGCATGAAGGTGGAGCCAGGCCAGGTGGTTTGTCTGATGGGCCGTAACGGCGTAGGCAAGACGACGCTGATGAAGACGGTGATGGGGCTTATCAAGTCCAAAGGCGGCAGCCTCTCGTACAACGGGAAAACGATAACCGATTATACCCCGGACCGCCGCGCCAAGGCAGGAATCGGCTATGTGCCCCAAGGGCGGGACATTTTCCCTCAGCTGACCGTAGAGGAAAACCTGCTGCTCGGTCTAGAGGCCGCCGTGACTCGAAAGCATGCCATCCCCGAATCGGTCTATGAAATGTTCCCTGTCTTATGGGAAATGAGACGACGCAAAGGCGGGGACTTAAGCGGCGGCCAGCAGCAGCAGCTGTCTATCGCCCGCGCCCTTGTCGGAGAGCCCGAATTGCTGCTTCTCGATGAACCGATGGAAGGTATTCAGCCGTCTATCGTGATGGAGATTGAACAGGTAATCGAATCGATCAAAGCCCGCAGGGAAATGTCGGTTTTGCTGGTTGAGCAAAGCTTGACCTTTGCTACGAGCATTGCGGATTACTATTATGTGCTGGATAAAGGCACTATTGTAGCCGAGGGCGGTTCAGCGGATTTAAGCGAAGATCAGGTGAAGAAGCATCTGGCCGTATAAAATCAACCGCACGCGGCCCTGTACCCCGGTTCCATCCCCCTCAACTTCCCTGCTGCAGCTTTATCAGGATTTCGACGGAGATCACTCGCCAATGCTAATGACAGCCTTGACCCCCAGCCGGAGGTACAAGGCTGTCATTGTGTTTTCATGCGGTGCCGCCATCCCCGTGATTTTTTACCCGGTAACAAAGTATGGTAAAATAAACATGTCTGCCGACTCCCTCACAAATTGAGGCCGGTTTTGCGCAGTTATAGAAAAAACATAATAATGAGGAGGCACCTGCATGACTCAGCATATTTCCGACAGCACCGTTCTTAGCAACGGCGTCAAAATGCCTTGGCTTGGGCTAGGCGTATGGAAAACCCAAAATGGAGAAGAGGTCATTCAAGCTGTTAAGGCCGCGATTCAGGCAGGCTACCGGAGCATTGATACAGCCGCCGTATATGGTAATGAAGAAGGCGTCGGCACAGCCATCAAGGATTGCGGTATCTCCCGCGATGAACTGTTTATCACCACCAAAGTATGGAATGCCGACCAAGGCTATGACTCTACTTTGAAAGCATTCGATGAAAGCCGCCGTAAGCTCGGTCTGGACGTTATCGACCTGTATCTCATTCATTGGCCGGTGAAGGGCAAATATAAAGATACCTGGCGCGCCCTGGAGAAGCTGTATAAGGACGGTGCGGTGCGAGCTATCGGCGTAAGCAACTTCCTCGTTCACCATCTGGAGGATCTGTTGGCTGATTGCGAAATAAAACCGATGGTAGACCAGGTGGAGTTCCATCCGCTGCTGACCCAGCCGGAGCTGCGCAGCTTCTGCCCGCAGCATCAGATTCAGCTGGAAGCCTGGAGCCCGCTCATGCAAGGGAATCTCGATATTCCATTACTCGCTGAGCTCGGAGCCAAATACGGCAAATCTCCCGCACAAATTGTGCTTCGCTGGGATTTGCAGCATGGTGTCGTGACGATTCCAAAATCGATCAGCGCTAACCGCATTCAAGAAAACGGGAATGTGTTTGATTTCCAGCTTACTCAAGACGAGATGGCAAGTATAGACGCATTAAACAAAGAGCATCGCTTCGGTCCGCATCCGGATCACATCAACTTTTAAAACGGATATTCAAGCACAAAACAGCTGTCGTATGTTCATACGGCGGCTGTTTGTTTTTTCATCAAAACTAGTCTAATTGTCCAAGCCATCATAATAGGTATTAATGTAGGAGCAAATTAATCTTGTCTAAGGAGGAATTTGTGAAGATGATAAACAACCCTTTCAACAATGGGGGACCCCAGCCTTTCCGCAGCTACGGTGGATATCAAGGGTTTCCGCAAGGCTTTCAGGGGTACGGTCAGGGACAACAAGGCTCACAGACGATGCACCCTCCAGGCCCAGGCGGCGCATACATAGGCCAACCCCCTGGAGGCGGTGCTCCTCAACCAGGCGCTCCGCAAGGAATACTCCCGATCGAGCAGTCCTATATCGAGAACATTTTGCGTCTCAACTTGGGCAAGACAGGAACCTTTTACATGACGTATGAAAATAATTCCGAGTGGAATGCCAAGATTTTCAGGGGGCGCATTGAAGCGGCTGGACGCGACCATATTATTATCAGCGATCCGAAGACAGGAATGCGCTTTTTGCTGCTGATGGTCAATCTGGACTACGTCACCTTTGACGAGGAGCTTCAATATACGTATCCGTTCGCGCCAACTCCACGTTAATCCAATGCAAAAAAAAGAGTGCTTAGCAAGCACTCTGAGTCTGTCGAGAAACCTAGTTTTGCGAGAACTTTGCTAAATATGGAGGTGGGGTATTCCTCGGAAGAGTTTACGTCCGCCTTTGAAACCCGTGAAAATACCACTAAATCTGATCCCTTTCACGGGTTTCAACAGCGGCTGGAGGGGCATACCCCACCGTAGTATATTAGCAATAGTTCAAGCCTTATAGGTTTCTCGACAATCTGGAGTGCTTAGCAAGCACTCTCTTTTTATTCCCTCCAAAGCCGCCTACCCGGCCACACTCGAGTAACGCTTAAGCCCGAAGCTCCAAATGCAATAGGTGATGGACATCATCACTGCCGCTACGGCAGGCACTCCCCACATCGCCCAGCCGTACTCACCCGGACGAAGCAGGAAGGCTGCAGGGAAGAAGCTGCCGACCGCATACGGAATCAGGTACGTCAACAGCCCGCGAAGCAGCGGGTGAAAAATTTCCAGTGGATACCGCGTGAAATCGTAAAGCCAATTGACCGGATAAATGACCGATCGTATTTCCTGGACCCAAAAGGTCAGCACGCTGATGGTCAGAAGAACCGCGAACTGGATGACCGCGCTGCTGATCAAGGCGATAATGACATACAGCACCGTCCCGACGGACCAATGCATATTCAGATGAGCTCCCGCATAGCCCATAATGGCCACTCCCGTAACCAGCTGCCCTACACCATTAAGCTCTTGAGAGTTACCTATAGCCTGGAACAGCACGCCCACAGGGCGGATCATCATAATATCCAGCTGCCCCCGGCGGATATAGCCGGTTAAAGAAAAGGGCGCATTCAATAGGGTCTGATTCAGTGCCTTCCCTGTTGCCGCCAGTCCGAATAGGAAAACCAGCTCGTAAAAGCTCCAATCCGCCAGCTTGGGGATACGTTGAAAAATGACCGACAAAAAGACCAGCGTGCTTCCCTGGGCAACGATCCCCGCTATGACGGCAATCAAGGTATCTGCCCGATATTCCACCAGAGTCTTGAAATAAATCTTCAAATATTGGCCGTACATTCCTATTAAATAAGCGGCTTGCTGAAACGCATTACGCTGCGGCGCAATCATACCTGTTACCCCCCGTTAATCGTCAATCGCTTTGCTGCCTTCATCCACAGCAGGCGGCTGATCACAATCATCACAACAGCCCAGCCTAGCTGCTCCAGCAGCGATTGAACCATCTCCCAGCCTGTCAGACGTCCCGTGTAGATGGATAAAGGAATATACGCCATAGACTGGAACGGCAAATATTCCATCACCTTGCGCAGTGCGTCCGGAAAAAACTCAAAAGGAATCAGCGTCCCTGCGAAAATATCCACTACTGCCCTCTTCGCCAGCTGAACGCCAAACGTATTGGTAGTCATAAAGGAAATCATCATAATGATTGAATTAATGCTGAATGCGACAAAAAAGCCGATGCAAAGGCTTACAACAAAGCCTAACGCAGCCATCAGGTTTGCCGGAGGCGATATGCCCAAAATAAAAATCAAGAGCAGCATGGCCGGTATGTTGACCCACAGCATTTCTACAATGAAAAACCCCGCTGCCTCCGAGAACCGCTGCATTTGAAAATCGACAGGGCGAATTAAATCGAGCGCAATATCGCCATTCCTGACACGCTGCGCCATAGCATAGGTCGGAGCCCTTTCCGCCGGAGACCAGCGTGCGAAATTGATCGCTTGTCCCACCATGACGTACGTTATCAGCTGCTCCCACGGCAGTGCCGTCTCCGTCGAGTACAGATAGATCGCCTTCCACAGCATATAATACATGACGCTGAACATAAGCGTGGAGAGCAGCGTCATAATAAAATCAAAGCGAAACTGCAGCCTCTGGCGGACGGCAATCTGCGACATGCCTATCATGCGTTCTACCGCTTGCATCATCGGCCCGGTCCCCCCACGGCTGCATAAGCCGGCTTCGGCTTGGAATCTATGCCTTCCCGGTAGATGCGGCTGATCAAGGCATCGATGCTTTCGTCCTGCATCGTCAGGTCCCGCGGGTTCGCTTGTTGCAGCAGCAATCTCAATAGCTCCGACGTGTCCGTCCTGTGCTGGTCGTACGTGATTCTGACCACCTGCTCATCGGTATGTACGGCTACCTCCGCCATGCCTGCGAATACGTGCGCTGCGGCTGCCGCTGCCTGCACGTCCGGGAAGACTGCACGAATTTGGCGCTCCGTCGCAAAATGATCCTTGATGTATTGCAGGCTTCCGTCATAAATCAGGTTTCCTTTATCGATGATCATCGTCCGCGGGCACAGTCTTTCAATATCATGCATATCGTGGGTCGTCAAAAGGAGCGTGACATCCTTTTCCCGGTTAATGCTTTCGATAAACGCCCGGATACGTTCCTTGGCTACAACGTCCAGACCGATCGTCGGTTCATCCAGAAATAATATTTCCGGATCATGCAGAAGCGCGGCCAATATTTCGCAGCGCATTCTTTGCCCTAACGACAGTGTCCTTACCGGCCTCTCCAGCAAATGGCCGACTTCCAGCAGCTCCGAATAGTCCTTTACGTTTTGATGATAGCGCTCCCATGAAATGCTATACATATACCGCAGCATATCAAAGGAATCCTTGACCGGAAGATCGAAGATCAACTGACTTCGCTGTCCGAATACGACACCGATTTGATAGCTGTTCAGCTTCCTATTCCGTGCCGGAACTACCCCAGCCACCAGAATCTCTCCGCCGCTAGGCTCCAGAACGCCTGTGAGCATTTTGATCGTAGTCGATTTGCCCGCCCCGTTAGGCCCTAGATAAGCCACGCTCTCCCCCTTCTCAATCGTGAAGCTGATGTCGTCTACCCCCACTACCTGGCGCTTCTCCGGGTTAATCAAGCTGCGCAGCGCTCCGAATTTCCCCTTGCGTCTGACGTTTGTCTCAAACACCTTTCGCACATGTTTCACTTCAATTAATGACATCGTCTATCATCTCCCCCTGAAGCTTGTGATGCGGATAATGTATTATAGCAGACTTTTTTCCAGATTTGGCATATAAAACAAAAAATTCTGACCGAAATCAGAATGGGACTGGCGGGAAACCTGTGTGACCCTTAAGAACGAATTTCCAGCCGATCCGCAGTACTAATAACATCAGAATTTTTTATTTCATTATTTCCGCGCGCTATCAATCGCCTTATTAGCTGTCTCTTCAGCTTCACGCATCACGGTATTGACATCCTTGTTCCCCAGCACATAGTCCGGAACCAGGCTCACGAGAGGCTTCTCGCCGATATTCTCATAAGCTCCCTTCACCGGGATCGGAGCAAACGGCTTGTAGAATACAGCGTTCCAATTCAGCTTCTTGCTATAATCCGCTCCCATGGACTTGCGCACCTCTTCGCTCTTCAGCGGCGTTATAAAGCCGAGCTTGGCTCTTGCCATCTGATATTCGTCGGAAGCCAAATACTTGATGATTTCCATCGATTCTTCCTTATGCTTGCTTGTTGAAGCCAGGATCGCATACGTAGGTATCGGTTGGAAGCCCACGTTCGGCAGCTCCTTATATGTCGGCGCGGATACCATGTCGAAGTTCATGCCCTGCATATTCGGATCGGTCGCAAGCTCCGAGAAATATACATACATGGCGAGATTTTTCTTCTTGATGAACTCGTCCTTGCCCGGCATTTTGTTCTTGTTGTCGGTCAAATATTTTTTGAACCCGGAATCCTGAGCTTCTCCTTTGAAGACCGTCTCCATAATCGTCTTCCACTTCTCATTATGGAAGGTAGATTTCGACGTCTGCGCATCGACATAAGGAAGCGAGAAGTTGTTCATCAGCAGCATATGCCCCGTGTTGCCGACGAGCCCCAAATATTGCGTGCCGTCCACCTCTTTGCTCAGCTTTTTGGACAGCTCCGTCATTTCGTCCCAGGTCATTCCATCCTTCGGGTAAGGGACGCCGAACTTATCGAAGATGTCCTTGTTGTAAAAGGTAACGACCGACATCATGCTGACCGGCAGACCCCATATTTGTCCGTTCGCCATCGTCTTCATCGCATCGATCGTCACCGGCTCGAACCGGTTCAAATCAATGTTATTTTTTTTAATGAGGTCCGTGATGTCATACTGGATTCCCGGATTGATGACTCCGTCAATAATCCCCGTATGCGCCTCAAGCACGACGTCGATCGCCGTCCCTGCCGTGACCAGCTCCTGGGCGGTCGTCCCCTGCGTCCGCTGGATGTAGTTGAACTTCCAGTTCGGGAATTTCTTCTGCAAAAACTGGGTCACCGCCAGATGGAAATTTTCCGGAGAGGTAGCTCCGCTGGAGGTCAGCGTAAATTCCAGAGGCGCGTTAAAATCAATATCCTTGGCCGTCTTCCCCTCTGCATCCGGTGACGCCCCGCCTCCGCATCCTGCCGTCATTCCGCTTAACAAAGTGATTGTAAGCGCTGTTATAACAATGCTGCGTTTCATCAAGAATCCCCCTATCTTTTGAGTAAATTGGTTATTTTTGTATTATAGATCATGGAAATTATATTTTCTTCATAAAAATAGGCACAATTTGGTTATAAATTTCTTTTTTTTGTCCTTTCTTTTCAGATGCATCCATTCCTTCTACAAACAAAAACAGGGACCTACGGTTAAAAACCGTAAATCCCTGTCATCCCTAAACTGGTCTGCTATCTGCAAAAACGGGCCAGCTTCCTCACATCCTCGATGCGAGTCAAGCCCGTGGCCTTGTCAATAATGGAAGTGTAGACATGAGGAATAATATGCTCCGCACCATTGGCGGCGCACACTTCAATAACTTGGCCGATCGTATGAAGATCAATGCCGCCCGTCGGCTCGAAAATACGGATCCCGTATTTCACGGCAGCTTTGACCATAGCCGCCACCTCGTCCAGATGGTTCGTCCCTCCGATTGGATAAAACTTGACGGAATGGACACCGATTTCAGCGAGCATCGCTGCCGCAGCATCGCAGGAAACCGTTGCTTTCAAAGCTTCGCTCTGCGGTCCGGTCGTTATGATGACTTGACCCGGCGTACCGCTCGGAGTAATCAGCGCATTGACGATGGAATGTGTGCTGCCTGCGCTTTTCAATGCTCCCAGGGTATATCCTGCCGCAGGGAATACCTGGTTGACATGAGCCGGCTTCGTTTGGACAGCGACATCAGCTACCTTGTTCCACATGGCCGGATCGCCTGCGCCCAAGCCTACGGAAACAGGAACGCCCGCTTGTTGAAATTCGTGAACGGCAGCAACGGCCGCCTCTACGGTTGCGAAGTTTTTGACCATTAAGCCTACATATACATTGCCCTGTGCGGCTTCAACGATTTGCTTGGCATTGTCTGCGTCTTTCGCCAGCACGTTTAATTGAATCTTCGGATTACTCACAGTAAGTCCTCTCCTTCATATGTCCTGTTGTCGCTAGACTTCATTACTGAGCCAGTACCTCTTTAATTCTTGCGACAATGATTTGCTCCTGCCCTTCCAGTAGAGGACGAGGATCGATATTAATTAGGCCGAGATTGGCATAATGATTGCGCGTATAAACGGCAGGATTGCCTGCTTCCAGCTCTTTAATGACATCGTAAGCCGTTTTTCTCGTTACCTTGGCGTCAATGGCCAGCTGCGCGCGGTAGATGGCGCGGCCCGCTTCATCCTGAAGGATCGTACCGGTAACTCCCGGTGTATCCTTAAGCTGCTCGATCAGCCACTTCATGCGTTCCAGCTGCTTCTCGGATTCATCCGGCTTATCATCATAACGCTGCAAAGCGGTCAGGAAGCCGACAATGCCTTCCTTGCCGATTTTCATCGGTCTTGCAACCCCGTGATACTGGGCCCGGCAGGCTTCGATTAACGAGGCGCGTCCGCAGATCATGCCGGATGTAGGGCCTTCGATCGCTTTGCCCCCGCTGTAGACGACCAGATCGGCTCCCATTACGATATACTTGCGCAAATCCTCTTCAGCCGCCGCGTCGATGATCAGCGGAATCCCTTTTTCCTTGGCGATCGATATCATCGTTTCAATGGACTGCATGCCCTTTTGCACCGCATGATGCGATTTGACGTAAAACAGGGCAGCCGTGTTCTCATTCACCGCTTCGGCAATATGCGCTCTCTCCACATGGTTCGCCTGACCGACCTCCACCACTTTGCCTCCGCCGATGGCGATCATCTGCGTAATGGAAGCGCCGAAGTGAACGGCATGGCCCTTCTGGATAATAATTTCATTCGGCACTCCGCTCGTATGCGGAATGCTCTCGATCAAGGACAGCTTCGTTCCGGCGATAACTGCAGCGACGGTAATGGCCGTTCCGGCCGCAGCCCCTGTCGTAGGGCAGCCATCCTCTGCGCCGGTTACGGATGCAATGACTTTCCCTGCCGCTACCATCAATTCAGAAACATCCACGTAGTCTTTAGCGGCCGCGCTTAACGCCTCGCCAACAACCGGAGCGACGGCGCTTGCGCCGAGTGCGGTCATTTTACCGCTCGCATTGATGACTTTTCGGCAGCCGTATTGTTCGAATATACTCATGGCTTACTCCTTAGCTGAATCGTATTTTATTTCGTAATAATCGGGAAGAAGGCTCCCAGAACCATAGCTCCGATAATAGCTCCGCCGGCAATCGGTTTTTTGAAATAATAGAAGATCGCTGCGCCGACCGTCGCCCCGATGCCTACAGGAATGGATGCCATACCCGCAGAGATAACGATAAGCGGTCCCAAATACCGTCCGGCAGCGTTCCCTGCGCCCATCATCACATCAGCGCCGAAGGTGGAATTCGATGCATTGATCGTAAATTTGCGGATCATAATGATGACAAAGCCGACCAGAAACCCGAGTACGGCGCCTGTCAGCAAGGCCAGCGGGAATGAGGTTAGCGGAGCCGTAATGCCTGCACCGAGCATCAAAGCCGGAACACCGATCCCAAGGCCCGTTTGCAGCGAGCCGCCGATGTCCAAGATACCGACCAGCGGTCCTTCCAGGATACGGGCGAACAAGAAGCTCGCACCGAACGCCGCGGCTGCCCCGAAGCTTCCGCCTTTAATCCCTGCCTCCAGCAAGGCGACGATGGCAATATCATTGAAGGCCCCTACATGGTACACATAATAGAGATGCGTTCCGGCAAAAATCCCCGAAGCCAAGCAAGCGACAAACAAGGTAAACGCCCACTCCGAATACCAAAACCCTTTTTTCACTTGTTCTATTTGTTCCATCTTACTTCACCACCGATCCAAAGAATGCATGAAGATCAATCAGCCATTGCGGAATGACTTGCACGTTCAAGCTGTGCAGTAAGGCGACATCGAAGGCGCGGAAAAATCCGCTAAGAATATATAAGAGCACGACAGCAACCACGAGCGTCTTCGTAATGCGGTTCCAACCGCTGTCATCGACGCCCTTGCCGATCAGAATACCGAGCACCAGCCCAGGAACGGCATTCCCCATGACCAGATGCGCCAAGCCGCCTAACGCGGTCGCCCAGACGCCGGTTCTTTTGCCGGCATCCATCGCCGCCGTCCAGAATACGATAGGCATGATCGGATTGATCAGCCAGTTTGCCGCAGGCACCAGCACCTTGGTTGCAATTGCCTGCAGGGAGGCCGGGATCGCTGCGGCCGTAGAGTTCAGTACGGCTACGACTACGGCGCCGATAATAGCACCCACGATGGCCATCTTTTTCGGATCGTGCAGTGTTTCTTCCACGTTTTTGTTCTTCGCGAGCAGAATTGCAGCCGCCCAGTTCGGTATAATCCGATGATCGACATCCTGCGTTAATCCACCAGCACCGACAACGGAGGCCCATGCGTTGAACAAGAAGCCCAGACCGAACGAGAAATGCGCGACAGGATCGCCCTCGCAGGCGTTAAGCTCTCCGAATGTCCGGAATGCCCCCATCCCTTGAACACTGGGCGCATGAAACATCCGGGCCGCACCCGCTCCTACCCCAAACCCAACCAAAAGACCGATAATAATGGATTCGAATACTATCGTAAGAGTATTCATATGGTTCCCCCTAACTTGGTTTCCAACATCAATGGCATTCTCTCATCCCGCTCATCTCATCCGAAGAATGCGCTGTAAAGGAGGCAATGCTTCCGTCTGCTGTTCGAACGGAACCTCAGAGAGCATCACAGCCCGAATTTTCACATCCACCCGAATCGTAATGTCGTACCGGGTTCTCGTTCTTGGAAACAATAGGCCCAAAAACCGCTCTCTATAGGTGTGCTCCGTCGCCTTCAGCACCTCCACATCCTGCGGCTCAATCTGCAGCAGAATATCGGGAATCTCCTTGGCGATGTTCTTTTTCATTTGCGACAACGCATTCTGGAAAGCACCGGCCTTTGTCTCCGCCGTTCCGCTAACGATTATCGACTTCTCCATCACCTGGAACATGAGCGTTACCCCCTGTGTTTTTTGATATAAGCTTCCGTCAGCCTTCTACCCAGTTCCTCGACATCCATAAAGCCGAAGCCGATAACCTTCTTGCCGGCGTTAATAGCCGTCACTCCTGCATCAACGGAACGAAGTCCGAACTCCATCGGGTACTTGTATTTCGTATTTGCCGTTACGGCGCCCGCTCCGCCGCTGCCGCAGAAGGAGATGCCGAAGTCCGCGTTTTCCTTATGCATCACATCGCCGAGCTTCATATCTGCTCCGACGCCCGGAATAACAATCGCGATGCCGCCGGCCGCTTCGACCCCTTTTGCAACATTTTGTCCTTTACCCAAACGGTCGCCGATGACCACTTTTACTTTATTTTCCATGTCTATTACCCCTCTTCATTAAATTTGGCCGCTTCAAAATGTACGGTTAAATAAAAGATTTCCGCCGCGTCAAGCTGCCGCTCCGATGTCTTCAAAACCTGTTGAAGTACACGCTTGCTCAGGTCCACGAGTTCAGGACTCACTTCGTCAAACATTTCTTCGTCCAGCTCGGGCAAATATTCACTATTCTTCACTCTGCGCATAAAAGCCAATAAATGAATGCCGATGACTAATGTTTTCTCGTAGGATAAGTTCAAGCCGGATTCCCCGGCGATATCCGTCATGAAGTCCAGCACGGGTCGCAGCTCAGTGAGCTCTGCCTCTGTAACAGTGGTCTTCTCCGGTATTTCCTTTAGTAGGTTCTCCATCATTTGCATGGGTATATTTCTCCAGATTTCATGGTGTATTGTGCTTGGATCAGCTTGTCATAGTGCAGCGTTTCCTTCTCGGAATCGACCAGCTCGACCGGCTGCTCCACGATCTTAAGGATCGAAATGTCGGCGATCGTTCCTTCCTTTAACGTCCCGATCTCTTCAGATTTACGCAAAATTCGGGCAGGGGCCGCTGTAGTCCATTCAATAATTTGCTCGATGGAATAGCCTAGCGCCAAAAACTTGCTCATCGTCATCGTCAAGCTGTATACAGGCCCGTGAAGCCAATTTTCCAAGTACAGATCCGTGCTGATAGAATACGGCGTAATGCCTAATTCGCGGGCCTTGTTCATCGTTGCGAAGCTGAAGCTGGAGCTGCCGTGCCCGACATCGAACCGCACTCCGCGATCCAATGCGCGTTTGGCCTGCGGAATCAGCTGCCCGTGTTCATCAAGAATGCCTCCCCGTTTGCCATGAAAAGCATGGGTGACGACGTCTCCATCATCCAGCAAATCGAGAACCTCCCCCAGCTTTGGCGGGGCGTTGCCGATATGAACCATCACGGGAAGCTCCGCTCGACGGGCTACCGATTTGGCGACAGCCAGAGGATAAATCCCGTTTTCCTTCACAACCGAGCCGCTCATCCGCGCTTTGATGCCGATGATGGTGTCGGGGTATTCCGCGATGCGCTGCAGGGTGGATACGGCTGTCAGCCTGCTCATGTCCGCCAATTCGCTTCTTCCTTCCACCAGCCCCGGACTGGAAATGTTCAGCCAGGCAAGCACTTGGGTAGCACTTGGCTTCACGCTTCGTTCCAGAAACTCGGGGAAGTTCTGCTCGCCGGAGCTGCCGGCATCTGCAATGGTCGTTACTCCCTGATCGATCCCGATCGTATCCGGCTTCATCCCCATTTGAGGTACAGCCTCAAAAATATGAGCATGAATATCGATCAGGCCCGGCGTGACCAGACAGCCTTCCGCATTCACCCGCCGCAGGATTTCACCAACGGCTGTCCCCGGCTTCCAGATCCCGGCGATGCGATCTCCCTTGACGGCCACATCATACTTGCCGGAACGGCCGGTAGCCGGATCGATCACCGTTCCGTGCTCGATTAGAACGTCGATTTGCATAGTCATTCTCCTTTATCTAGAGGTTCAAAATATCTCAGAATCGCATGCAGCTCTCCCTCTGTAGCGCTTACATTTTTCCTCTGCAATACTATGTTCAATTCCTCTTTCAAAGCCATTGCCTTGATTCCTAAGAGAGGGCTCTCTCCGTACTGCGTGTAGGCCGTGCCAAAATGCAGCCGGTTGACCATAAAAAGAAGATGCAGGGTCAAGCCCTCTGCCCGCTCATCGCTCAGATAGTCTCTGAAATGAGCGATCACCTCTCTGCTAAGATCGTAGCCGGTATAAATAATGTCCTGCACCATATTCTCCAGCTGCCCTGCATCGTACGCGAGCCTTTCAGGTCTTCGAAGCCCCGCGGTGTTCCTCGCAGACGCTCTCGCCTTAGTGCTGCCGAGCTGATTCAGCTGCGCCTGTATCGCCTGAAAATCACGCTTTCTGGGAATGGAATGAATCACAACGACCGGCACGTTCACGTTCACCGGCAAAATCGAGATGACCAGGTCCACCGGCACCTGCTCCAATACCTTCTCCACATCCATCACCGAACAGGAAGCCGCGAATTGAAGGTGCTTGATTTCATTTTCAATGATCGTCATCAGCCATTTCGAAGTGCCTCTGCCCGTTCCGCATACGATAAGCGCCTTCCACTTTTGCTGTTCGGCTTTACGCTCGTAGGCTGTCTGGAAATGAAGTACGATAAAGGCGATATCCGGATCCGTCAGCTGAATTCCTATCGGCCCTAACACATCCGAGCAAGCCTGCTTCATATAATCGAACATGGACCGGTAGGAATGCATAATTTCCTTCAGCAGCGGGTTCGGCTCCACGACACCATAGCTGTGCTTCGTCAGCTTATCCGACATATGAGCCAGCAGGTTATTGAACAGCTCTTGATCCTCCGAGAAAGGAAACCGCATCTGCTCCGTCACATGCCGAATCATGTCATGGGTTATCGTGTACACATCCGGCAGACCCTCGCCCTTGCTGACCTCATATGGAAAAGGCGCAGCCATGCCGATAGCTTGCAAGCTGACGAACCATACGTCATCATCCGTCAGCGAGATCGTTTCATGCTCCGGGAGCATCGAGAGCACTCTGCGAAAAATTCGGAAGATGCTCAGGCTGTGCTCGGAGACATGCTCCTGGCTTCTCGCCTCGTTCTCCACAAATTCACCTTGCTGCCGTTGCCTTTGAATTACAATGCACAGCCGGATAAATACGCCGATGATAACTCTGTCCGACAAGAGCACGCCGATCTCGGCTTCCGTCTCCCTCACAATTCGGGACAAGGCTTCGAATAAGGCGTCCAAGTCCTGGACCGGCTCCAGAAATCTTGCCAATACCTTGTTAAAATGCAGCGCAGGCTTTTGCTGCTGGGCCACGCCTTGGACGATTTGCAGCATGTCGTTGCCGTCGAGCAAATCATGAATGACCTTCTCCAGAACGGTACGCCTTTGCCTCTCCGTTCCTATCAATCGAATGCCGAACCGGCTGCGCTCGAGCAGCAGCTGCCAGTCCCGGAAAAATGCCTCGGCAATCGCCAAATCGGACAAAATCGTATTGCGGCTGACGTCGTTTTTCTTCACCATCTCGCCGATGGTGATATGCTTGTCGCTAAGCAGCAAATCGAGAATGATACCGCGTGCGCGTTCATGCTGGTTGACGAAGACGTGGCTCCCGGAAGCCTCCAGCTTACTGAGCAGTCCGGTTCGCTCCGATTCGTCACACTCGATCCAGATGCCTTTGCTCGGATTGGAGCGCATGAAAATCTCCTGCTCCTGCAGCCAGACACGAATCGTTTCCAGATCGTATTTGATCGTCCGTTCACTTACATTGAACTGATCTGCCAGCTCCTTGACCCGCAATGGCGCAGGATCAAGGAGCATTTTTTTGAGAAGCATTCGTGAACGTGTAGAAAGTGCTATCGGACTCACCTCTGTTTGCAATAAGTTCATGTCCGACAAGTCCGCCGAGTCCTTAGGCTCTCCATTCGGCTATAGCCGGTACTCTGCTCTCCACATGAAGTTTGATTTGTTCTGAGGAGGTCATCTGGAGCACCTCTTCTGCGAGCCGCTTCATCTCATGACGATCCAGCTGATGGAGCAGCGCTCGAGCCGCGAGCACAGCCCCTCCGCTCATGCTGAACTCGTCCAGTCCCATCCCAAGCAGTATAGGTATCGCCGTCAAATTACCGGCCATTTCCCCGCACATGCCGACCCATTTGCCTTCGCGATGGGCGGCCTGAATGACGTGATCTATAATGCGGAGAACCGCTGGCTGGAACGGTTCGTTCAGATAGGCCAGACGCTCGTTCATCCGATCCGCCGCCATCACATACTGGACGAGATCATTCGTGCCGATGCTGAAGAAATCCGCTTCCTTGGCCAATTGATCGGCCACGAGTGCCGCCCCGGGCACCTCGATCATAATCCCGACTTCCATTGAGCGATTGAACTCGACGTTCTCCCGCTCCAGCTCGTTTTGCACCTCGGCGAGCAGCGCTTTCGCCTGTCTCAGCTCCTGCAGGGTAGCAATCATTGGGAACATAAGCTTAATATTTCCATAAGCGCTCGCTTTTACTATGGCACGCAGCTGCGTCTTGAACAGCTCCGTTTCTTCAAGACACATGCGGATGGCGCGGTAGCCGAGGAATGGATTCGCTTCCTTCGGCAAATCCAGGTAGGGCAGCTCTTTATCCCCTCCGATATCCAGCGTGCGGATGATAACGGGCTGATCTTTACCAAAAATCTCGGCAGCGACCTTATAGGCCTGAAACTGCTCCTGCTCCGTCGGGAATTGCTGTCTTCCCATGTACAGAAATTCGGTCCGATATAACCCGATACCTTCGGCACCGCTCTGTTTAGCCGCCAGTGCATCCTGCGCATTGCCGATGTTAGCGACTAATTCTACCCGATGCCCGTCCGCTGTCCTGCTGGGCTGTCCGTCGTATTTCTTCAGCTCGGCGCGGCGGGCTGCGAACCGGATTTGCTTGGCTTTATATTCCTTGATAATTGCCGACTCGGGATTGATATACACCTGGCCCAGGCTGCCATCCACAATGACGTAATCTCCCGTTTTCACCTGGACCGTGCCTTCCCGCGAGCCTACTACGGCGGGAATTTCCATCGAACGGGCCATAATGGCGGAGTGCGATGTCCTTCCCCCGATATCTGTAACGAAGCCGGCCGTTGAACTTCTGTCCAACTGAGCCGTATCCGACGGAGTCAGGTCATGTGCGACTAAAATAACCGGAGCACCCGATTCCTGCTGCGGCCTCGCATCCTTACCTTCGAGCAGCCTCAGCACACGGCTCGTAATATCTCGAATATCAGCTGCCCGTTCCCGCAGATGCTCATCCTCCATGCTCTCGAAAATCCCGATGATCGCCTTCGATGCATCGTCCAGGGCTGCCTCCGCATTGATGCGTTTGGAGAGGATAGCTTCCTTCGCGGCTCCCGTAAATTCTTCATCCTCGAGCAGCCAGATTTGGGACTCAAAAATTTTGGCCTGCTCTGAACCTACTGCAGCCCGGGTCTGTTCAATAAGCGCTTCCAATTGGCTTATGGCAAGCCGTATGTGTGCCTCCAGACGCTCCGCTTCTTCCTGTATTTGCTCCGGCGCGATCTCGTAGCATTCTACCGTATGAGTATCGTTCTTCAGGACCAACGCGGGTCCCATAGCAACTCCCGGTGCAGCGGCAATCCCTTGTAACAGCACAGTACCGCCACCTCCTTATCCTGTCATTCAAATCAATATCTCTTATCTATTCCAAAATCGATTCGAGCATGGCTCCGATGGCATCCAAAGCTTCCTGCTCCTGCTCTCCCTTTGTTTCCACAATCACTTTATCTCCACAGCGCATTTCCAGCGCCAGCACTCCGACGATGCTTTTCGCATTGACGCGTTTTTCGGCCTTGGTGATGAACACATCACATGGAAACGATTTCGCTTTTTTCATTACATCCCCTGCAGGCCTTGAATGGATTCC
Organism: Paenibacillus sp. OAS669; assembly: GCF_014873645.1. Lineage (NCBI taxonomy): Bacteria > Bacillati > Bacillota > Bacilli > Caryophanales > Paenibacillaceae > Paenibacillus > Paenibacillus sp. OAS669. Next base: position 220,861 of record NZ_JADBDR010000008.1, on the reverse strand, counting down.
TAACGGATTCGCAATAGTAAATTCCTTCTGCATCCTCTTTCCTCCGATTATAGAATCTTGTTGATAGCTATCATATAACAGAGCAGTAAGCCGCATCTGCATTTTAACAATAACTTAACACTCCGGCCTTGCAAAGATTCAACCTTTTGCACCTTCGTTCGTGAGGCATATTGCAGGAATACATCTCTGCAATATGGGCGAGTCAGTTGAGAACCGAAAAACAAAGAAGCCGACCCTCCGTAAGGAGAATCGACTTATCGTTTCCTGTTATTGCGGGCGGCATGCACCGAAGTCACGATGAAACGATCGCTTGCCTTTGCTTGTTCATCTTCACCTGCATGAGTAATGCAATCTAATCTATGTGCGGACCTAAGCTAACGCCTGCTCTTGGTTGAGGCCATCTTGAGAATCAGATTGCCCGGACTCGGCCAGAGATGCGGCTGCCGATACAGGCGCTGCCCCTGCTCCAAGCAGTTCATTGGTTTGCACCATGATCTGGCCTTCAATAGCCCAGAACGTTCTCAGCTGCCGTTCCAGCTCGCCAAACTCCGGCTGCGAAGAAAAATTCGGGACATACCGGGCTTTATCCCAATACAGCATCGCCTGCTTGAAGCTGTCGTTCGCCGGGTAAACCAGCTGATTCGCCCATATTCCAATGGATTTAGGGGAATAGCTCTCCGTGGATAAGAAGCATTCTACGAAGCCCTGAGCCCGATAATGAAAATACAGCCCCTTGTTGAAAAAATGATAAAATCCGCTCCACGCCTGCGGAAGAAAAGATTGTCCTTTGTTGGTCATACGAAACATAATGTCCTGGATATGCTGCCCGCTGACGCTCAGCTGCAGCAGCAGGCCGTACAGCTTATCGAAGGTAGCCGCGTAAGGATTATTCCGTGCCATCGTACAAGATTCCACCTTTGCCTATGGATATCTATACTATATGCACCATAAGCCCAATCTGCTTCAGGCATTTTCGTATAGAGCTACCGCGCTCCATGAACCTCAGCAATAGTCCATCATGAGCCGCTAGCACCCAGTCACGCAGCCCATCCCAAACGCTGGATCAGCCAATACAGCCCTATGACGAAAATACATGCCGAGGTTCCCCTGAAAAACCAAGCGTATACCGGCTTTCGCCTCCGCAGCTGCACAAACAGCGGAAGCAGAATCGCAACAATTCCCAGCTGCCCTAGCTCGATCCCGACATTAAAAGAAATGAGCGAGGTGACCAGATAGCTTTGGTGAAACCCGATTTCACTTATCGCACTTGCAAATCCAAGACCATGGATCAGTCCGAACACGAACGTCAGTATCCAGCGCCAATGGAACGACTTGACGAAGAAATTTTCAACGGCCACATAGCATATCGTGAGGGCAATCCCCGCCTCGATCCATTTGGGATACACCGGCACGAGACCGAGCGCAGCGAGACAAAGAGTGATGCTGTGGGCGATGGTGAACGCGGTAATGATTTTTAATATGGCGGTAAACCGCTCCGCGGCGATAAGCAGCGCCAATAAAAAGAGCAGATGATCATAGCCGGAAAGAATATGCTCCAGCCCCAGGTTGATGTACATGAACACGACGGTCATCAAATCCATATCGCTTGCGCTTCCTTTCCATAGGTTATAGGCCCAGCCAGGCCGCCACGAACACCAGAATGAGCACAGGTTTGCGAAACCATCCGATTCCACGGTTCCAGCCGGTTGCAAGCAGCGGTCCAGCAAGCTGACGGGACCCGATATGCAGGACATACAGGATGCCGAGCCACGCAAGCCAACCGCCGGATGCATACAAAAGCAGAGAGATCATTCGGAATGAATGATCCAGCTGCAGCTGCCCGATCAATCCTGACGAACCCGTGCCCCAGGCAAGCCCGAGCAATGCGGAGACAGCCCTCCCGCTGCTCTTTGAAGCCCTGGTCCACCGGTACACCAACATGGCGCCAAGTCCAATAAGCACGGCATCATGCAGCCATGCAGCAGGTACCTTCGAAGCCAGCTTATCGGCTGCCGTAAGGCCGATCAAGCTGTACAACGAGGCCGTGGAGACCGAAGCAAATGTTTCTTTGACAGATCTCCCAGAAGCTGCGATACACAACAGGATAAGCCAGGCGAATAGACTGCGAATTATATGCTGTGCTCCGTACGCCATGTAAGTCCCTAGCTGCCCCGGATGAAACTTCGCATTGCCGTCCGGCATATAACGGACCGCTTCCGAATCCTTCTCCACAACCCAATGTCCGGCAAGCTCATGGCCTTCCTTGTACAGCTGAATGTAGTTCTGATGCCCGGCATCCAGATCATGAATAAACAGCTTGTACCGTATCGTAACATTACCGATGAACATGGGGGAATGAAAGGCAAGCACGATGCGCACAACGGTATCCTCCGTCTGCTTCTGAACAGCCGTTTGGACGCTAACCACTTCCGCATCCATTCGCTGTTCATTATTAAACAGCACAAGATGCTCCAGCACATAGGCGCTGATAGCCTCTTTATGCGCTTCAAGCTCCGCATCCTCCAACGATTGATCGCCGTTCGTATCGTACTGCAGCAGCATTGGAAACGGCAGCAGAAGTTCGTAATCTATGGTGTTCTCCTTCATAGTGACATAGGAGTACCCGTTATTGTAGTTATGCGCCTGAACGCTCAAGCAGGACAAGCAGAGCACAATCGCGAAGCCAACCATACTAGCGATGAAGCGGCGGCTCACTAAGGCACCTACCTTTCTTTTGGCATCCCGCTGCCTTATCCGTCGACAGGTCAACAACCGGACGGCAAACGGGAAACGGCGTTTACCCCAGCCTCCAGCCATGGATAAACGCCGCTCGCGTACTCATCCCATAATCTCGCTCATCGCGACGGATGCTTTTCTTTTGACGGATTCATATGCCGCCAGTGCAACGGCTGCAGACCGCATGCCGTCGTCGCCGCTGATCGGCACGGAGCCGTTTTCTTTAATCGTCCGGACAAAATCCTTCAGCATATAAGCATCCATCCGGTCGCCCCAATGGCTCCACTGGGCCTTGCCTGCATCGTTATTGTACACTTCGTTCTTTTGCCCGAACGCATCCACGCTGATCGTTCCGTTCGTTCCAATAATCTCCATCGTCACGTCGCCCCAGAACGGGAACGACTTGCTGCGCGACCAGCTTGTGTCAAGGACTGCAACAGCTCCGTTCGTGAACGTCACATGTACCATCCCGGCATCCTCGACGGGCAACTCGTGAAACAGCGTCCCCATCTCGGCATATACCCGGTCCGGCTCGCTGCCCAGAAACCAGCGCATCAGGTCCATCACATGGACCGTGTGATCCAGTACCGCTCCGCCGCCGGACAAGGCAGGATCTACGAACCAGCTGCCCGGCATCGAGCCGCGGTTCGTACCTTTGATCGCGACAATCTCTCCGATATCTCCACGGTCGACGGCCTCCTTCGCTTCAACCACCGCAGGCAGATAGCGGCAAGGGAAGGCGGTCATCAAGCGAACTCCGTTCTCTTCGCAAGCCCGGATCATAGCCTTCATCTCCTCCACCGTCGTTCCGAGCGGCTTCTCGCAAATGACGTGCTTGCCGGCCTTGGCGGCAGTTATGGTGATTCGGGCGTGATGGACGTTTTCCGAGCAGATGACGACCGCATCCAGCTGCTCCATCGCGAGCAGATCATGATAATCCTCGAAATACGGGATCCCGTACGAATCCAGTATAGGCTGTACTCTTGTCCTGCTCTCATCCGATATTCCTACGATGTCCACATCGGGCATCGATACCAGCTCACGGAAGTAGCTGCGTCCATGGGAATGGGCAAAGCTGATCATCCCTAGTTTCACTTTGTTCGGTTCAGACATGCGGCACTCCTCCCTTCAAGCCATGTGCGTCCGTATCCAGCCGGACAGGCTGGCCCGTCTTAGCCGAGGCCATGGCGGCAAAAGCGATCTCCATAGCCTTGTAAGCATCCCCTGTGCTCACGACAGGCTCCGAACCGTTACGCAGGCATTCAGCAAAATGCTCCAATTCATAATAATAGGGGTCATGGTAGGCCGGGCTCTTCGGCACCGCGACACGAGGGCGTTCCTCGTCTGACAGACGCGCTGTATGTACCCGCAGGGAAACCGCATCATCCGAATGAAACCGGAGGATGCCCTTGGTCCCGGCGAATTCGACCGCCGTCGTGAACGGGCCTGGATATCCCCAGTATCCCTCCAGATTCGCAATGGCGCCGTTCTTGTACCGGAGCGTTACCAGCGCGTAATCCAATGCTTCCGTCGTGCGTTTCATCGTGAACACCGACTCCGCCTCTCCGAAGACGCTGCGCATATAGTCGATATCATGAATCAGCAGATCGAGAATAACGCCCCCGCTTTTCTCCTCATCGTAATACCAGGACTTCGCACGTCCCGGATGGCCTCCGATCCGCTTCGTATGCATGACGCCCGGATCGCCGATAATACCTGCCCGCACCTTGGCGGCCAAATCCTTATAGCTAGGGAAAAACCTCACCACATGGGCGATAAACAGCCTGACATTGTTAAGCTTGCACGCTGCTATCATTTCCTCCGCATCCTTTAGGGACGGCGCAATTGGCTTCTCACACACAACGTGAACTCCTGCCTGCGCGGCCATCAGCACGAGCGGCTTATGCAGGTGCGTCGGCACACAGACGCTGACGATATCCGGCTGTTCTGCCGCCAGCATATCCTCGAAGCTCGTATATGCTTTCGTACCGTTCGCTAGCGCCGTTTTCTCCGCCAATTCCTTATCCATATCGCAAACTGCGGCTAATTCAACTCCGGGAACGGAGCTCCAATTGCGCGCATGGGTTCTGCCCATAATTCCGCAACCTACTACAACGGCCTTCATCTTCTGTTCTCCCCTCATTTCTCATCCATTTGCGCTCCCGGCATGGCGGACTTGATAGGACGCTTGCCTTCACGCTCCGTTATGACGTTCATCGTTCGACCGTCAGATGTAATCAACACATTCCCGTGCATTCCTGTTGAATACGCCGTAACCCCTTTCTTCTTGTACCGCTCCATCAGATTCGGACTGACGAACAGATTTTGGCTCAGTACGGAAATCTTCGGACTCACGGTATTCAGAAATACTTCCGAGGAGGATGTCGATTCGTTGCCGTGATGAGGCGCATGCATCATATCGCTCTTCAGCTTCGGTTCTGCAGAAGAGCCGATAAGCTCCAGCTCCCGATGCTTATATATATCCGCCGTGAACAGGAACGATGTATCTTTGTACGTCAGCTTGAATACCAAAGCGAAATCATTAATTTCCGCTGCCGAGTACGATTTGATTGCATCCGGCAGCGCTCCTTTCGGAGGGCTCAGCACCTCGATGAATACGTCGCTGCCCAGTTGGAAGGCAGAGCCTTCCTCAAGATAGGTCACCGGGATTTTCTTGGCGTTGACGGCTTCCATCGTACGGCGGTAGTAGCTTGAGTTGGTATAGGGAAAGTTCTCCATATAGAAGGCTTTCACTTCTTTGCTGTTCACCACCGAGGCGAAGCCGCCGATATGGTCCGAATGCGGGTGGGTATTCAAAGCTATATCAATGCTGTTAATCCCCAGCTTGTTCAAATAGTTCACTACCTGCTGACCCGCGTCATTGACTCCCGCATCAATGAGCATGGTTTTGCCGTCGGGCGACTGTATCACGATGCTGTCGCCCATCAGCACATCCCCGTCCAAGTACAAATACCGGACGGTCAGCAGCCCTTGGTGCCTCCCGGCGTCGAAGATCTCCGCGGTACGCAGCTTGTCTGCAGGCGCCGTGCTTGGTGCCGCAGTAGATGCCTCCGCAGGCTCCGACGTCCTTACCGGCTTCCATTGATGCCAGCCGACGGCAATAAGGGCGAGCAGCACCAGCACCGCCCCGGCCAGCTCGAGCCGTTTGCGCCAACGGCTCTTGCTTCCGGGAGCATCGCCTTGATTCCCTCTAGGCTCCCGCTCCGTCATTATTTTTTACTATACCTTTCGTAAGCGGCCTGGTACGTCTTCATATATTGATCGAGGCCCATTTTTTGCACCGTAGCCACATATTTATCCCATTCGTCGAACGATGCGGAGCCGTTAACGAACTTCGCTTCCATCTCGGTGACATAAGACTGAATATCCTTGCCGATCGAGGACATCAATTCGGTTTCGGTATCGGTGAAGTTGAAGTTGTTCCATATTTCCTTCACAGCGTAAGGCTGGGCTTTTTTACCGGTGGCAAGCGCCTCGGGCAGCGTCTCGGAGCCCTTGAAATATTTCTCCTGCACATAACCCGGATAGCTGCCTCCGAGCCATGTGAAGTATTTGGCCAAAGCCTGGTCCTGCGTTAAGCCTTGAGGATTTTTGGTAATGTCTTCGACATACTCGAGCTTTCCGTCAGCCCCCTCCTTATATGTCACGTCCTTCTGGCCCATGAAGTAGAACTTCGCGCCTTCCTCGCTGTAGAAATAATCCATCCATCGCAGCGTAGCTTCCGGATTTTTGTTCTTGTTGGTGATAGCAAATGCGCCGACATGGACCATAGGCACTTTGACATGAGAGTACAATTGATCGCCATGAGGCCCTTTCAGAGCGCCCAGACCGATATAATTTTTCTGATTCATCAGTGTAGCCGGATTCGGAATAACGGTGGAGCCAAGCACTCCCTTCTGTCCTTTGGCATAAAGTGCGCTGTCTTTTATCGTGAAGATTTCTTTGTCCAGCAGGCCTTCCGCGTACAGCTTGTTCACATATTGCAGCATTTCCTTATATTTCGGGTCGGTCTTCGTGAATCTCAGCTTGTTCGTGGCAGGATCAACGTCGACATAAGGATGTCCGAGTCCCCGGTTGCCAAGACCCCAAGCACCTTTCACCTGGTTGATCAGGTTGCCGATGCCGGCGCTGCTGTATGGAATTTCATCATGCTGACCGTTTCCGTTAAGATCCGTTTCTTTTACTTTCTTCAAATATTGGTAAAATTCCTCTGTCGTCTTGGGTTCTTCTATTCCCAGCTTATCCAGCCATTCCTTGTTGACCCACAGCGGAGTTCCGATCAGCATCGGCAGGAAGGTGGGATCGTAGAACGAAGGAAGCGAATAAATATTGCCGTCCGGCATCGTCAGACCCTTTTTGATATCCGGATATTTCTCCATCAGCTTCTTGAAATTCGGCGCATATTGGTCGATCAGATCATTCAGCTTGACGAAGACGCCCTGGCTTCCGTATTTGGAGAGCTCCGCTGCGGATAGTCTGGCAGAATAGAAAGCGTCCGGGTAATCGCCGCCTGCGAGAACAAGATTTTTCTTCTCGGTTAAATTTTCGAAAGGAACGAGCTCGAAGGCTACGTTGATGTTGGATTGCTTGGCGTATTCCTTCCATACCAGCGTATCCTCGAACTTATTGCCGTTGGTAGGCGATTTCCCCGTAAAAAACTTCAACGACAGCGGCTCGTTCACAATCGGCATTCCGCTTGGATTCACGTTCTTGCCCGTACCGTCGGCACCCGGCTTCGCCGCACCGCCGTTGTCGGAATTCGAGGAGCAGGCTGCAAGCATCCCGCCCGCCATCGTCATTGTAAGCATTGAAGCGATCCACTTATTGCGTTTTTTCATATCCAGTTCCTCCTCGGATCATTCCATTTTCATTATAGCGTAATCTTGTATCAAGCTAGCCTTTTATGGCCCCGACCATGATGCCCTTGACAAAATATTTTTGCAAAAACGGATACAGCAGCAGCACCGGAAGGTTCGCCACGATAACCGCCGCATACTTGATCGCCTCGGCATCCATAACGCTCTTGGCAAGTGTGGAATCGCTTACGTCCACCATCTCCTGCATCTGTCCCTGCACCAGAATTTCCCGCAGGATGAGCTGCAGCGGATATTTGGCCCGGTCTGTCAAATAGATCAGCGCATTAAAGTACGCGTTCCAGTGCCCTACACTGTAGAACAGCACCATAACGGCAAGGATCGGCGCCGATAGCGGCAGCACGATGCGGACCAGCGTCTGCATATTCGAGCAGCCGTCGATGGAAGCGGATTCCTGAATTTCATTCGGAATACTGTTCTGAAAGAAGGTCCGCATAATCACGATGTTCCACACGGACACGGCGGAAGGAATGACCAAGGCCCAGAAGGTGTTCAGCATCCCGAGCTTCTTAATGAGCAAATAAGTAGGAATCATGCCTCCGCTGAAAAACATCGTAAACAGAATGAGCGCGGTAAATACATTGCGTCCGTAAAAGTCCTTGCGGGACAACGGATACGCAGCCGCTACCGTCATGACCAGATTGATCGCCGTTCCTACCAGCGTATAGGCAATCGTGTTCGTGTAGCCGGATAAAATTTCTTTATTTTGAAAGATGCGCTCGTACCCTACCATCGTCAGCCCTTTGGGCCACAGCCATACTTCTCCCCGGATCACCATCTCCGGACTGCTTATCGAAGCGACCAGTACGAAGACCAGAGGGTACAGAACGGATGCGGTCACTAAGGCCAGAATGATATAAATGAGTATCTCGATCCCTTTATCTGCCCGGCTTTCGAGCATTGCAGTCTCCCCCTTCCTACCATAGACTCGTTTCACTTACTTTGCGCGCGATCCGGTTCACCGACAGCAGCAGCACGAAATTGACGACCGAATTGAACAGGCCGACTGCCGAGGAATAGCTGAACTCAGCCCCGAGAATACCGCTTCGGTAGACGTTCGTGGATATGACATCGGATGCGGACATATTCAGCGAATTTTGCATCAGGAATACTTTTTCAAATCCTACTCCGAGGATCGAGCCCACGTTCAGGATCAGCAGAATCACGACCGTCGGCATAATGCCCGGCAGATTAATATGCCAAATCCGCTGCAGCCGGCTGGCTCCGTCCATTCTTGCGGCTTCATGAAGCTGCGGATCGATTCCGGACAAGGCGGCCAAATAAATAATGGAGCTCCAGCCCATCTGCTGCCACACGCCCGATAACACGTAGACCGTCTTGAACCAGGCCGGATCGGTCAGGAATGCAATCGGTTCCCCTCCGAACCATTGGATCAGCAGGTTGATCATCCCGCTCTCCGGCGCAAGAAACATCATGATCATCCCGACCGCAACGACTGTCGATAAGAAATGCGGCGCGTACGTTACCGTTTGAATAAACCGGCGGTACAGGCTTGAGCGCACTTCATTAATCATAAGCGCCAGAAGAATAGGTACGGGAAAGCCGACCAGGAGCTGGTACAAGCCGATGCCCAGCGTATTTTTCATAATCCGCCAAAAGTAGAAGCTCGAGAAAAAGCGTTCAAAATGCTTGAACCCGACCCACGGACTCCCCCATATTCCTTTGGTTGCAATGAAATCCTTGAAAGCAATCTGAACCCCATACATGGGCACATATTCGAATACGATAAAGAAAATCAGAACCGGCAGGAACAGCAGATACAAGTCCGCATTTCTTCGTATTCGTTTGATCGCTGTATTCATGGTCACCTTCCTTTCTGCGTTACACGCTCTTGGTGTTCTTGTTCCTGCTTCGGATCATACGACGACTTGCGGCGTCCTGCCTATTGTCTTTTCTTTGGTTTTCCGGCTTTACCTTGGTTTCTAAAAAAGTGATAAGAATCTAAAATTTTGTTCCTTCCCTGTTGGAACCGCATCTTGTAAGATAAAGAAACAGCCAAAGTTGTCAAAGGGGTCACTCGAATGAAACGAATCCGCACCAAAAAAACTTCTTTGTTTTTTACCATTCTTATCAGCTTTTTGGTCATCATTCTGTTGTTCTTCACGTTCAACATGGTTGCGTTCGCGTTTTTTAAAAGCAAATATCAGGAGGAGCTTATCCGCTTCAACCGGCTGAGCCTGCAAAATACAGCGGAGCGTTACAACACGCATTTTGCCAGAATCAAGTCCGTGCTCTATAAAATGTATAACGATACGGATGTAACGGGCTTTAACCGGCAGCTGGCGACCAAACCGTCCAAGGACGTCGACTACCTTCAAGGGAAAAAAATTATCGAAGGCTTGCGAACCGAGGTATATACTCCGCAGCTGTTCCTGGATAATATCGTCGTGTATTTCGGCACCGGTTCCATTACATTCGATAAAGAAGGCAGCAGCAATGCGGAGGATCAGTTCAACCAGCTGTATACGAGCGGGATTTATCCATTATCGTTCTGGGAATCCCAGCTAACCCGGCAGTCCAATTTCACCCTGCTGCCCGCTTCCGGGTTTCAGACCGCCTGGAACATTCCGGACAAGAAAGAACTGCTGCCCATCAGCTTCAAGCTTCCGGACAGCAGCTATATGGTTACGGCCTATTTGGATATCAGCAAATCGCAGCAGGCGTTCTTTGACGATAACGATCATTCGCGTCAATTCATGATACTGGATAAGGACAAGGCCATGATATACCGTTCATCGGGAGAGCAATCGGACGAAGAGCTTCCTTCCTTTGCCTCCGGCCTGGATTATGAGCTGAAGAACGGCATCTATTATTTCAAGGAAAAGGACAGCGAAGGGCTCACCTATATTACGGCTGTGCCTAATGCCGCTATCGCCGCTCAGCTGAACCGGCTGATGGTTACTCTGCTGGTTATTTTCATCATGTCCATCGCGATAGCGCTTGCCGCATCTTTCTTCTACAGCAAGCGGATCAACCGCCCGGTCAAGCAGTTGATCTCCTCCATCGTGAACGGGCAAAGCGCGGATATGACCAGCTCCATCAGCGAATTCGCCTTTATCCATAAAAAAATACTCGATCTTGCAGAGGAGAAAAATATCGTTCAAACCGAGCTGTCCAGCAAGCAGTCGATACTCAAAAGCTATAATTACATTAATAAATTGAAAAGCATTAACACGGATATCAATGAGTGGAAGGATTTCATAGCCGCAGAGGAAAGCTTTACGATCGTGCTCTTCCTGCTAAGATTCCGCAGCGGTCCTTTTGACGAATTGGTGCTGAAGCAGGACCGGGCGGCTTACTATTTCCGGGAGCATATCTCGCTGATGTTCTCGGAGAAAATACCCGGATGCCACACCTTTCAGATGGAGAAGAATCAAATCTTGACGGTTATCAGCGGCCGTTATGAGCAGGAATGGATTGAAGAGGTGCTGCAGGAGCTTAAGATCGTATTCGATCGGGACAGCGACTACAGTCTGTTCACTATAGCCGTCAGCTCCTGGTTCGAGCATTCCTCCCAATTCAATCACGCCTACCGCCAGGTGCTGGAGATCGTTCGTCAGGCAAGACTGGTGGAAGAAACCCAAATCATGTTCGGCAGCCGTCCGCTCCCCGCTACCTTTACTTTAAGCCCGGCGCAGGATCAGGAATTGAACGCCTCTCTTCAGGCCGGGGATGATACGGGGGCTATTTTACTCATTGAGCGGTTTCTTGACGAAATGGCCAGCAAGGAAGCCAGCGTTACGCAGTTTACTCTATTTGCGGAATCGATCGAAGCCAAGGTTTGGAAATTTATGGATATTTATAAAATCGAGCAGGGCGATTCGTGGGCGCTTAAGCCGCTGATGCAGAAATTGAAGGACTGCTGCACGCTTATCGAATACAAGCAAGCCTACCGTGACCTGCTCCAGCTGGCAGCAGCCTTGATTACGGAGAAAAAAGGGGAAAGCGACCCGATCATTACCTTCGTTATGGACCATCTTCATACGAAGTACGGCGAAGAGCTATCCTTGGATTATTTGGCGGATAAGCTGAACATGTCCAGCGCCTACCTCTCCGTGTATATCAAGGAGAAGACCGGCACAAATTTCAGCGATCATCTGAATGATATCCGCATCCGCAAAGCCCAGGAGCTGCTGTCCGGCACCGATACCAGCATTAATGACGTTGGCCAGCAGATCGGCTACCGCAACAGCACGTCCTTCAACCGGATGTTCAAGAAGTGGACCGGAATGACGCCAAGCGAATACCGCAGAACCTCTATGGTGACGCAGGAATCGTTACATTGAATAGGACATCAACAAGTCACTTGGCCCCTCCTTCGGAGAGGGGGCCTCTTGGGCAATTGTTAGTCGCGTCCCGAATTTCCGATTCATCATCCACAACCAGCACATGATAGGTTTGCATTGTTATCATCAGCTTCATCCACCTTGCTATGTAAAGGGTATCGGGTCTACTCCAAGTCGTCCCGTCATCTTTATAGTAAAAGATAATTTTAACAAATGTACGATGAAAAGTCTGACAAATTTCTTAAGAATCCGGTATGGTGTAAATACAAAAAAAAGCTGCTCCTGAAGCAGCTATACACCCGCTTAAGAAGCAGCCCTACTTACAGCCAAACCATCAAAACAAGAAGCAATACCGACGATGCGAGTACCGCGTAGTCCTGGAATGTGAATCGATAGAGGCGGATCGGAGTCCGCCCCTCATCCCCCGTGTAGCAGCGGGATTCCATGGCTGTCGCCAAATCTTTGGCTCTTACGATCGCTAGAACGAACAATGGCACAAGCATCGGCAGGACTCCACGAAACCGGGCCAGCACCCCTTTGCGGTGAAATCCGCCTCCTCGCGCGGTCTGAGCCTTACGAATCTTATCGAATTCCTCTAGCAGAAGCGGCAGAAACCGCAGCGCTATAGAGAACATCATGACGGCTTCGTGAATCGGCACTTTCCACTTTTTCAGCCCGCTTAACAAGAGCTCTAGCCCCTCCGCCAATATGATGGGTGAGGTTGTTCTGACGACGAGCGACAAGACTATTACGATGCCGAGGATCTGTTCGCACATCAAAATCCCTTTGATGGCCCCTTCAAATGAAAACTGCAAAGGGCCCCACTGAATCATCCTCTCCCCTGGCACCGAAAGAAGCATGGCTTGGTACACCATCGTCGAAGCAAAAAACAACAGCAGGGAAAGCGTCGTTACGGCCAGCACCCGCCAAGATAATTTGGCAATCCCCCATAAAGCAATCAGCAGGATGATCATAAAGCTCTTCATACCCAAGTTGTGGGATGCAAGAAGACCTATTGCGAACAGAATTGCGGCCACGATCTTCATTCGCGGATCCCATTGTTCGAGCCAAGAGTTCTTCTTTTGATAAATCAAATAGCTTGCTGCGGCCATGATATCCCCTCGCTATCCGATTTCATTTTGCGCTGAAGCAGATCCAGGAGCACCGGTGCAACTTCACTGACATCCCAAGGACGCGGAAGCTTAATTCCGTGAGTGTCCAGCACTAGCTGGGCCAGCGCCAGTGCAGCTGGCTGCTCCCAGCCCATCGCATCCAGTACGGCCCTGTCGGATAACAGCACATCAGGCGTTCCTTCGGCTATGAAGCTGCCATCCTTCAATATCAGCATGCGGGAGGCGTGTTCCAGCATCTCTTCCAGCTGATGGCTGACCCAAAGAATCGTCGTGCCCCGCTCCTCATTCAGCTGATGGAGCATAGCGAAGAGCGCGGTTCTCGATGGATAATCAAGGCCGGCGGTCGGTTCATCTAGTATGATGATCTCCGGCTCCAGTACGATCACGCCCGCAATGGCGACACGCCGTTTCTCTCCTCCGCTCAGCTCGAACGGACTGCGCTCCGCATAGGTAGCGTAATCGAGCCCTACCGCGTTCATGGCCTGCTTGACCTTCTCGTGTTTTTGCTCCGGCGTAAGACCGCTGTGACGCAGACCGAACGCCACATCCTCCGCTACTGTGACGGAGAACAGCTGATGCTCGGGATATTGAAAAATAAAGCCGACCCGGTCAAAAAGCTCCGGCCGCTTGGCCGCATACGGATCGATTCCATCTATCAGCACGCTACCAAAGCTGGGCTTTAAAAAGCCTTTCAGCAGCTGCATAAAAGTAGATTTACCTGAACCTGATTTTCCTGCAACCGCCAGCATTTCCCCGCTCCGAACCGTTACGTTGACATGATCCAGCACAAGAGGAAGCTCCGTAACCTTCGTGTTTCTGCGTCGCTTCTTATAGGAGAAAGAAACTTCTGCCAGCTCTATATTCACAGCCATCTCCTCCATTCTTCCAGGTCGGGAGAAGCCGATATAGGGATGCCCGCTTTGCGTAAAGACAATGCAAGGCTCCGCTCGAACGGAAGCTCCAGACCGCAAGCCTCCAGCAGTTCTCCCTCCAGCAGCAGCTGTTCCGGTTTGCCGGTCGCACGGATACGTCCCTTTTCGAACAATACCAGCCTGTCGGCATTCACTACTTCTTCCAAATGATGCGTAATATAAATGACCGCAAACGGCTGTGCCCGGCGAGCCGCATGCAGGATGTCGACGAACTGTCTTCTGGCGATAGGATCGAGCATAGAGGTCGATTCATCCAGGATCAAATACCGGGGAGAGAGCGCCAGTACGGAGGCTAGTGCCAGCTTCTGCTTCTCGCCGCCCGACAAGTGTGCTACAAGCCGATCCTCATCCACCGGCAAATTCACCAGCTGAAGCGCCCATTCCATTCGCGCCCGGATATCGTGCTGCGGCCAGCCGATATTGGACAGACCGAAAGCGATATCCTCCCCGACCGTTACGCCGACCTGTTGATTTTCCGGATTTTGGAATACGATCTGCACGACACGGCGAATGGCGGAAATCCCTACTGGATCGGCTGTACTTATGCCTTCAACCGTGATGTCTCCCTTCGTCGGCAATTCGATCCCGTTCAACAGCCTTGACAAGGAAGATTTGCCGGAGCCGTTCGGGCCCAGTAAAGCTATAAATTCATTCGGAGCGATATCGAGATCGATGTCTCGCAGAGCCCATTCATCCGACTCCGCCCCGAAGTAAGAAAAAGATACGTCTCGAATCGATATCATCGGTGTTCCCGCTCCCTTCTACCCGTTCGATCCGGCTCTGGTTGAACCAAATACGCTTCTCGCATCATTCGGATCAAAGGTGCCGTCTTCTGTGTTCGGAATTTGCCAGAAGAAATCGATATGAACACCTTCTTCCGACGCTAGGGCAAGCAGGTCCTGCATAAATACACCTTTACCCGGATCGCATGAGGGACTGCCTGATATCCCGAGTCCCCCTACAATCTCATATCCGTGATCCTGATATACCTTCAGCTGCTCAATGACCGGTGCCAGAATGCGCCGATTATGCGCATGGAACTCGGGTGTATCATACTCCTCTACCGTCATAGGCGGACGTTCCGGCCCAAGGAAGGTAAACTCAGGGCACGGCAGCTGTACGATCCCGTATCCTTGCTCATCGGACCACTCTACAGCCGCCCGCATGATTCCCGGACTCCTTGCTTCATGAGATACGACGGCATTTTGATTCAATACGCAATGGGAAGCTACGATGATTTTTTTACTTCGCTTCATGGGACACACCTCGCTTCGGCAAAGTACGTCCGGAACGGCCTAGCAGCGATTGCGGAATTCCTTTGATAATGTAATAAACGAGAATAGCGGACAATATTTTATCGACCAGGTTATCGAACAGTCTCGGCAGGAAGGCAGCCGTGAATACGCTCGATCCTGCTTGCTTCAGCCACAAGACGGCAATATCCTGTGCCCCGCCGGTCAATCCCCCGAACACGCCGATCGCAATGACTGACCCTACCGCCGGGCATACAATACCCAGAATAATACCTGCAATCACCGATGAAGAGAGGGTATATCCCCGCTTCACGGAAATCCAGCCGACAACAAGACCGGCAATCGCGTTCACGACGGCAAATGGAATCGAAGTATACGATTTCGTTACACCGAGCACCAGATTTGTAAGAATGCCTACCAGCATCCCCCATAACGGCCCAAACAAAGCTGACATAAAGATCGTTCCTACTGTATCCAGAAACAAAAACGGAATTTTCAAACTGCCGACAACGGTGCCAGCGATCACGTTGATAGCGACCGCAAGAGCCCCTAATGTAATGATGACTGTTTTTTGGTTTCTCATGCCAAATTACCTCCGAGGATTCAAGAATAAAAACAATGCTTTCTTAACAGAAAGATCGTGCTTTATAAGCGAATCCGAATTCCCCCTTTGTACATAAACGAGGCAACATATTGGCGCCTTACGAATGTTCCCTACCGACGAATATAAATCCTAGTAAAGTTATAGTATAACTTGTAAATAATTTAATGAGTTTTTGCCTATTAGTCAATAGTCATTCCCCGAAATCGGAGATTTTGTCAAGAAGAAAAAAAGAACACCCTCTCTCCACTAAGGAGAGCGATGTCCTTTTTGCAATGTTTCTTCTGTAGTCACGGAAGGAAGTCAATTTTGTTTGTGGCATGCTTCCATCTTCACGGCCTGCTTTCGTATCTGTTCTTTCGTGAATCCCTGCTGCGCGCGGGCAGCCAGACGGTCACAAAATGATTGCAATATTTCTGGAACATAGGATCTCGAACGGACCTACTAAATTATTCGTCGGTAGAATCCAAGCCATGCTCATGCCACTTAAGTTCTTCCCGGTAATAAGCCTGGTTTTCCCTTGCCCATTCACATATCGCGTTCACAGGAATAAGTTTTAATGATGACCTTAGGATTGATTATGAGTTAGGTAGTAACGGTATGTTTCGCCAACCGAATCACATTCCAGGAAAATTTTGATAACGAAGCCTCGATTCTTCCATCCTTCACCTGCGCGTTGCCGCGGTTATGAGGAGCTACACGGTTGGATTGATTCACCGTATTTCTTGCTTTCACATCATCGTCTTCCAGCACGATGTGCTCGACCACTTGATAATCGTTGAAGCTGCGGACATCGCATTCCAGTAACAAGGATTCGGTCAAGTGACGGTTCACGGCGAAGATCACCAGCTCATCCTTCTCTTCGTTATATACCGCCGTCGACTCCAGGTACGGAACGTCTGTGAAATCCTTGCTATCGTATTTAGGAGACGAAACGATAGGATTTAGCGCGACGCCTCTACCGTAAACGGAAGTATGCATGTACGGATAGAAAATCGTTTGCTTCCACGCTTCGCCGCCTTTTTGGGTCATGATGGGGGCAATAACATTAACCAGTTGCGCCATGCAGGCGATTTTGACGCGGTCCGAGTGCTTAAGCAGCGTGATCAGCATGCAGCCGACAAGGATGGCATCCTCGAACGTGTAGACATCCTCCAGCTGAGGAGGGGCGATTTGCCATGGGTCCAGCTTGCGGTCGGCATCATGGGAATGATACCATACGTTCCATTCGTCAAAGGACAGGTTGATCGTTTTCTTGCTCCGTTTCTTTGCCTTTACGTAATCACAAATCGCGGTGACCGAACGGATGAAAGCGTCCATATCGAGGGAACGGGCAACAAAATTAGCCGTGTCGTTATCCTTATTGCCATAGTAAGTATGCAGCGAGATATACTCCACATGATCGTACGTATGATCCAATACCGTGGCTTCCCAATCGGCAAAGGTCTTCATCCCCCTGTTGGAGCTGCCGCAGGCAACAAGCTCGATAGTCGGGTCGACCCATTTCATGACCTTGGCCGCTTCGCAGGCGAGACGCCCGTATTCCTCGGCGGTTTTATGCCCGATTTGCCAAGGACCGTCCATTTCATTGCCCAGACACCAGGTTTTGAATTTATGAGGCTCCTTGTACCCGTGCGAAATCCGCAGATCGCTCCAGTAAGAACCGGAAGGATGGTTGCAGTATTCAACCAGATTTCTTGCGGCATCGATTCCGCGTGTTCCAAGGTTAACCGCCATATTCACTTCCGTATTGGCTTTCTTCGCCCAATCGGCAAACTCGTTCGTGCCGATTTCATTCGTTTCAATCGTTCTCCAAGCGAGCTCCAGGCGGCGGGGGCGGTTCTCCTTCGGTCCTACTCCATCCTCCCAATTGTAGCCGGATACGAAGTTCCCGCCGGGATAGCGTACCAACGGAACATTCAGCTCCTTCACCAATTCGATGACGTCCTTGCGAAAGCCCTGCTCATCGGAAAGCGGATGCTCCGGCTCATAAATGCCCTCATAAACCGCACGGCCCAAGTGCTCAACGAACGATCCATAAATTCTTTTGTCGATAGATGAGATGATGAAGTCCTTGTCCAAAATCATAGTCGCTTTGCTGCTGCTCATATCCTTGCTTCCTCCTTTTATATCCTATGTATATTTGACCGTGTGCGCACACGAAATGATGAAAAAGAAATTCCTGCTCGGGACATCCAGAATCGTGTTGTATTTGCTGCACATCCCTCTAAGCAAGCCTCTATAATCTCCGTGTGCGTGCACGTTAAAGCCAAAAAGAACCGGATCAGGTCGAATCCCCGGTAATGACTTGATACGGGAGCCGCGGTACAGGCGTGCGGGTTCCCTGCTCGATTTGCTCGATCACGCATTGTACGGCTCTGGAACCGAATTCTTCTACGGCGTATTCTACTGTAGTTAAAGCAGGCGAGACATATTTCAAAACATCAATATTATCGAAGCCCATAAGTCCGACATCGTCAGGGATGCGAATACCTCTGCCCTTCAAATGATTCATGACCTCCAAAGCGTAGATGTCACACGAGCAAATGATCGCCGTCTTCGTCCCGCTTCCAAAGTCCATCCGGCTGATAGCCCCTATATAATCCTTGTCCGTGATAACGGTCGGCTGCGCCTCGATCCCGCTTTCCTTGAGCCCTTCGAGGCAGCCCGCGAGCCGCTCTTCCTGCGTATAGATGTTTGTTTTTCCCCGGTACGCCAGCGGCGGGCATACATAGATGAACCGCTCGTATTGCTTTCGGCAAATATATCGTACGGCTTCCTTCATCGCCTGCCGGTCATCAATTCCGATGTAGCTCCAGTCGTCGGATACATAATTGCAGATCGTAACGACAGGGATGCTCAGGCTTTTTAAATAATCGTTGAAAGCTTCTCCCTGATTAATAGCAAAAATGATAATGCCGTCCACCTTGCGGAGAAGCAAGTGCTCGATGCATTTCTTCTCGTTCTCCGGATCCTTGTTCGTTAATACCAGATCGACAAAGTAGCCTTGCTGCCGTGAAGCCGCTTCTATCGAATTCATCAGCTGGGAGAAGGAACGGTTATACAAATCGAACAGCACCACGCCGATCGTCATCGTTCTTCCTTTGGCCAAGCTTCTCGCCATATGATCGGGCTGATAATTCATTTGTTCGGCGACCTGAAGGATGCGTGCTTTGGTTTTCTCGCTGATTCCCGGCCGATGATTCAAGGCACGATCTACCGTACCGGGAGATACTCCGCATAGAGCTGCAATGTCCTTAATCGTAACTCCCATAAAGCCTCCTAGCTCAGTTGCGCAGAATGAATCTATAATAGCACCGTGTGCGCACACGAAAACGATACTAAAAATAATATAGGCTCATTTTTCCAACCTGTCAATCAATATTTAAAGCTATGAATCATGAAAGTCAAAGCGAGCTCGGCTTCGTTCCTCCCCTGCTTCACCGTCAAAATAGTTAAAAGCTTATTGACAAATATGCTCATCACTTGTATGGTTAGTTACATGAGTAATTAACCAGTTTGGTAATGGAGAGTTGGTGAGTACATTATGGGGATGATAGACGACAGCCGTCCGATCTTCGTGCAAATTGCCGAAAAAATCGAGGACGACATCGTTGAAGGGCGGCTGCCCGAAGAATCGCAGGTTCCTTCAACGAATCAGTTCGCCTCCTTTTACCAGATCAATCCGGCTACGGCCGCTAAAGGTGTCAATTTGTTGGTGGATCAAGGAATTTTGTATAAAAAGCGAGGGATCGGCATGTTTGTATCGACAGGAGCCCGCAAAGAATTGCTGGAAAAAAGAAAGCATCAATTTTATAAGCAGTTTGTCGTGACGATGATCCGGGAAGCGGAGAAGCTTGGGATCACAAAGGAACAGTTGTCGGAGATGATCCAGAAAGGGGATGCCCATTCATGAGCCATGCTGTTGAGGTTCAAGGACTTAGCAAATCTTATGGCGGCGTCAAAGCGGTCGATGATATCCGTTTTGTCATCGAATCCGGCAAAATATACGGGCTGCTCGGCAGGAACGGCGCCGGAAAGACGACGATCATGCATATGATCACCGCACAGCTGTTCCCTACAACCGGGGATGTGAAAGTATTCGGAGAGGCCCCTTATGAAAATAACCGTGTTCTAAGTCAAATTTGCTTCATCAAGGAAAGCCAGAAGTATCCGGAACACTACAGAATTGAAGACATCCTAAAGCTTGCTCCAGATCTATTTCCGAATTGGGATGAGGAGTTTGCCTATTCGCTGATCGAGGAATTTCAGCTTCCCCTGAAGCGAAGAATCAAGAAGCTGTCGAGAGGAATGCTCTCCTCGGTAGGTGTTGTCATCGGCCTCGCCAGCCGGGCACCGCTGACTATATTTGATGAGCCGTATTTGGGGCTTGATGCCGTTGCCAGGAGCTTGTTCTATGATCGATTGATTGAGGATTACACGGCTTTCCCTCGAACGATTATCTTATCTACCCATCTGATCGATGAAGTCAGCCGCATGCTGGAGCATGTCATCGTCATTGATAAAGGGAAGCTGATTCTGGACGAAGATGCGGAAGCGCTGCGCGGGCAAGCGGTTGCCGTGGCAGGCCTGGCTTCTGTAGTCGATAGTTTCATTGCCGGTAAACAAACGATCTCACGCGAGCCGTTCGGCGCGTTAGTAACAGCTACCATCATGGGGAGTTTGAGTGAAGAGGAGCGTAATCGTGCGGCGGCTCTAGGATTGGAGCTTGCTCCGGTATCCCTGCAGCAGCTGATCGTTCATCTCACCAACGGCAAATTCGATAATAAGGCGGTGGAAGCCTGATGAATCGTGTTTCAGCCATAACCAAAATGCATTTAAGAGACAAATGGGTATCAATCCTTCTCCCTTGGGCCATTCTGCTTTCAAGCTTTCTTATTAACGTGTTTATTAGCTATTTGATCAATAACCGAGAGTCGTATTATACCGGCGGTCTTATATCGATATTCATAAGCATTACCATTATCGGAGCGGTCACCATAGCTCATACCTTTCCGTTTGCACTAGGCATGAGCGTACGGAGAACCGATTACTTTCTAGGTACTTCCTTAGCCGCGTTAATTGTCAATATAGCATCGGCTCTGCTGCTGAGCTTATTATCCTTTGTGGAACAAGCGACAGATGGCTGGGGGGTCAGAATGCATTTTTTCAACCTTCCTTTCATGGAGACCGTCAGCATCCTGGGGCATTTTGTGATTTACTTCGTTCTCCTGCTGCATCAGCATTTTCTTGGGTTTGCCATATCCAGTGTTCATCGCCGTTTTGGCCCGACAGGATTATTTACTTTCTTCGCGGCTGTATTAATCCTTCTTAGCGCCCTTGCGCTCTTATTAACTCACTACAAGCTATGGGTAGCAATCACTCTCTGGGTCGCCGGTCATTTTGCCTTGTTCCTATGCTGCCTGGCAATTGTGGCAATCCTCTACGGATTGGCTTCCTATGCACTGCTGCGCAGGGCGACCGTTTGAATAATACCTGCACCAACTTTGCACAATAACCTTACATTGGGGGTAGATTATGACGACTCAAACGCTAATCCAATTCATCATCATCGCTGTAGTCATCGTACTTGTCGTTTGGCTCAGATCCCGGCGCCAAGATAAGCCCATACGGAGTAAAGGCTATCGCATGCTGCTTCCTCCGGTCCTGCTTCTCGTCGTTTTCGGCTTTTCAATCCGTTCCTTAACCCAAATCCCCGATCACCCGTTTCAGCTTCCTGCGATTTGGGAGATGGTGACAGCCGGCGTTCTCGGCATCGCTCTAGGCAGTATTATGCTCTATCACACCGGGTATGAGAGGCGCGAGGACGGTTTGATCTATGCCAAGCGCAACAAAAACTTCAAGTACGTGATCATCGCGGTCATCTTGATCAGGGTGGGCTTATCCCAATATTTTAAAGGTCTGGATTATACGGAATTCACCGTATTGACTATGCTTATGGCCTATATGTACATCTGTGTTTGGCGTGTAGGCAGCTTTATGAAATTCCGTCAGGTAAGCAGCAGCTAATGTATGAACAGCAATAGGAAGGTATAACAAAAGCACCTCCAGAAGATGACGCAGAGCTGTCAGATGGCTCCAGCAAAAATCATCCTATGGAAGGTGCTTGGTTATTTTTATTACCAGGATCTTATCCCTATCCCGGCATTAATCCTCGCTAATCGCGGCTTCCAGCGCAACAACGATCATATCGTTGAATGTCGTCTGGCGTTCCTCCGCCGTCGTGTCTGCCTCGCCGCTGAACAAGTGGTCGCTGACCGTAAGAATCGATAAAGCCTGTACCCCATATTTAGCCGCGATCGTGTACAATGCGGTTGTTTCCATTTCCACGGCGAGAACGCCGTATTCAGCCATTCTTTTGACCGGTTCCATGCTGTCACGGTAAAAAGCGTCCGCTGTTAATACGCTGCCCACCTTGATAGAAAGACCCTTTTCCAATCCGGCTAAATAAGCTTGTCTCAGCAAATCAAAATCCGCATGAGGCGCAAAATCGCATCCCGGGAAAATATGCTTATTCATGTTCGAATCCGTGCTCGCCGCCATGGCGATGATCACATCACGAATTTTTACATCCTGCTGGATTCCCCCGCAAGTACCGACGCGAATCAATTTCTTCGCCCCATATTCCCGAATGAGTTCATTGACATAGATCGAGATCGACGGCATTCCCATGCCGGTTCCTTGAACGGAAATCCGTTTTCCTTTATAGGTCCCTGTAAACCCGAGCATGCCTCGGACCTCATTGTAGCAGTTGACATCTTCCAAGTACGTTTCCGCAATATGCTTGGCCCGGAGCGGATCTCCCGGCAGCAGTAATGCTTCCGCAATTTCGCCTGCTTTGGCGTTAATATGGATACTCATTCAAAATACCGTTGCATATCGACATGCAGCGGTATTCACCTCCCTTGTCCTACTTTGTTGTAATCTACGGTTACTAATGTACCATGAAAATGAAAATTGTACTAACGAAGGTTAGCTATACCCGGATGTATCCTGCTTCGTGCCAAGTAAATGGAAAAAGAGCCGCCTCCCGGCTTCTCGCCGAGGGACAGCTCTATCTACCTATTCGAATAGCCTTGTTATCTCTGCTCTTCGTCCGCTGCTTCAATTTCCAGGCAAGCCATGATGAACGGAGCGGAGCCTTTCGGATCGTCTCTGCGTGTTGGCTCACTGATATAATAAGCGTAGGAACCGTCGCGGTAAGGCTTGTTGCCAAGGCCTGCCACGCTGCAAATGTGATCCAGGTACAAATGACCGTTCTCGTCTTTGCCTACGCAGCGCTCAACAAGACCTGCATGTCCGCGGCGCGCCGCGTTCAATGCGTCTTTGCCCAAATAGCCCTTGCGCGCGCCTTTAGCCAATGCGCAGACGAACATCGAGGAGGCGGAGGCTTCCAGATAGTTGCCTTTGCGGTCTCCATGGTCCATAACTTGGTACCACAGACCGGATTCCTGATCCTGATAGCGCATGATGGCTCCGGCCAAACGGTGGAAAATACCTACGATGAGTCCGCGCTTCGGATGATCCAGCGGCAGGTAATCCAGCACGTCTACGATCGCCATCACGTACCAGCCGATAGCACGTCCCCAAAAATGAGGGGAACAGCCGGTTTCTTTGTTAGCCCAACGCTCTTCTTTGGATTCATCCCAGCCATGGTACAACAGACCGGTTGCCGGGTCGCGGGACACTTTTTCCATCAGCAAAATTTCATTGGCTACGTCGTCATACCACTCGTGCTCGCCGGACAGCTTCGCGTAAGCTGCCAGCAGCGGCGAGGTCATATAGACACCGTCCAGCCACATCTGGAACGGATAAATTTTCTTGTGCCACAGTCCGCCTTCGCTGGTGCGAGGGTGGCTCTTCAGTTGAGTTACAAGCAGCTCAATAGCTTTTTTATATTTTTCCTCGCCCGTCTTTTCATATAACAAGAATAAGGATTTGCCCTGATTGATCTGATCTACGTTATATTCGTTCAATTCGTAGGTGTCAATCGTGCCGTCCTCGCGAATAAACAGATCCATGTTCTCTTTGATGTACCGATAATACTTATCGTCTCCTGTTTTCCTCCACAGACGCTCCATTGCTGTCAGCGCGCATCCGTTTTCATAATTCCAGCTTCTTCTTTTTTGAAACGGCATATCGGAAACGATAGGATATTTTGTCATAAAGGAATCCGCCATAGCTACAGACCAAATCGTGCTCATTATCAAGTTCCTCCTCTTATAAATAAAAAGTTGGGTAGATTCGTTCCTTCTTCTTCCCATGGAAAACGGGGCCCTGCATTAGGCGCTCGCTCCTGCTTCTTGCAGCCGATTTGCCGAAATCCGAACGGCCTGCTGCATAGTGCTTCGATACTACATTAGCATATCTGCGGACAAGAAGCCTTACGTTTTTTGCTGTTTTGGAGGCAGAAATAATAGTATATTGTTCCTCGCAGCGCTGGATACGCCAGTAAGTGCCAAAAAAGCAAAAACGAGCAGGCAACTGGTCGTCACCCGCTCATGATCTCATTACCGTATGGACTCCGCGATCTTGATGACCTCATCTTTCTCGAGTCCTTTGGCTGTTAGACTGTACAATACGCCGTTCACTTCCCAATCAATAGAATGCTCGCCCGTCATGACGGCATCGACTCCATGGATCTGGATAGCCTCAATCTTATTCGTTGTGGATATTCCAAAGGCGGTTTCTTCATCGGCATGGCGCTGCTGCATGAAGATTTGCTTGCCTGTCGCCGGCTGCTTGTAATAGATATTGATGTACTTGGAGCCGCTCACGGCGCCCTGCTCATCCTTATAAAATTCAGCGCGGTCAAAAACATATCCCTCAGGCTGATAGCTTGGGAGCAGTACCTGGAAGGATGTGTACTGATTCAGCTGCTCCGGATCGCGAACAACCAGAGTATTCAATTCCGAAGCTGCCTGATCTTGCGTACTTGCCATTACCTGCTTCTTCATCTCATCGATGGGTATATGCGTTACAGAAGGCTCCGTCTGCGATACCGAAATATGGCCGAGCGAAATCGTGTTAATAATTCGGCTCACAATATCAGATGCAAATGAAGGCTGGACTATGGATAAGCTAATGATTCCAACAGCAGCCACGGATGCGGCAGAAGCCGCCAGCCGAGTCCATTTTTTCCTCGAGCCTCGGGTCTTCTTCCCGTTTTCTTTGTTCCGCATAATCCGATGGTACATCGTTTCCGGGTCGCTGCGCTGGCTATAATCGCGGTTTGCGAGCACACGGCCCAGTTCAAATAACGGCTTGTATTCACTAGCCGCAGCCGTCTCCTTCCCTGTCTCCAAATAGGAATCCATCTCATCTGCAAAGCTTCCGTGCCGCTTGGCTTGACTCATTCCAATTCCACGCTCCCCAGTGTCTTTCTTAATTTTTTCATGCTGCGGTACAGTATCACGCCCACATTGTCAACGGTGATATGAAGCAGCTCGGCAATTTCCGTATTCTTCAGCTGTGCGCCGAACTTCAGTGCGATCAGATTCCTTTCTCTAGCGCTTAAGGCTTCCAAGGCCTGCTGCAGACTGTCGTTCACTTCCCCTTCAATCGCCAGTCTTTCCGGTCCTTTTCTCCCGGATACCAGCTCCTTGAAACCGTCCAGCGAGAAAAGCCTTCGTCTTTTTTGACTGCGAAAATAATCGTTCACTACATTCCTTGCAATGGCGAACAGCCATACCTCAAAGGGAGCTTTTCCATGAGAAAATGTATCTATTTTCTTCATCGTTTTCTCAAAGATCTGGCTGGTTAAATCCTCGGCCGTATAGTGGCAATTCACACGATAGCTGGCGTAGTTATAAATTCTTTTGTAATACGATTCGAATATCCATGTAAAATAAGCTTCAACGTCTATAGGATCCATCGTTTCTTTATTTATTAAATGAGGGGATATCGCGCGCTCCTGCAATGGGGGAACTCCTTTCCAAGGAATATTACTTAGCTAAGTAATTCAACTGTAAATACGCTTCCCAAGGAAATTCATTACACCCCAATCCCATATCATTTCGTTTTTTTGGATAGCCGTTGTCTGACGGAGGCTAATGTGGCTTTGTCCGGAATCGGATGCAGTCTCGACTTGGATACGGCAATTTGCTGGGAGGTGTAGATCCCCGTATGACCCGAGAACAAATAGCTTACTGCACAAGCCATAAACATATAGAGCATGCCTTCCGACCCGAACAGCTCCATCCCCATGACGAAGCAGGCGATCGGCGTATTGGTTGCGCCGCTGAACACGGCGATAAAGCCTAATCCGGCAAGGAAAGGCGCGGAGAGGTGCAATAAATCGGCCAAGGCATTGCCCAGCGTTGCGCCTATGACGAATAACGGAGTGACTTCCCCTCCTTGAAAGCCGGCTCCGAGGGTTAATGCTGTAAATATCGTTTTCCACAAAAAGGCCCAGTGCGGAACCGGTCCCTCAAACGACTCTTGGAGCAGCGGGATACCCAAGCCCAAATAATCGCGGGTGCCGAAAAGATAGACGAGAGCAATAATCACGATGCCTCCGGCAAAGCTTCGGACCATCGGGTTTCCGAACAGCTTCGCGTACCATGCTTTGAGCTTGTGGGTCAGTTCACTGAATAAAATGCTGGCGAAGCCGAACACAACGGAGGCCAGTACAACCTTCAGCACAACCGGCACGGACAAAGCAGGAACAGGTCCCATAACGTAATGGATATGGTGAATCCCCCAGGCTGTCGTAATCAAATCCCCTACAAAGCTCGCGACGAAGCACGGAATCAGCGCTTGGTAACTGACAAGGCCGATAGCCGCTACTTCGAGGCCGAATATCGCTCCTGCAAGCGGTGTTCCGAATACCGACCCGAAGCCGCTGCTGACTCCGCACATTAAAAGCATTTTCCGGTCCGCTTCATCGACCTTGAAGAGCTTGCCGACCAGCTCCGAGAAGCTCCCGCCCATCTGGACGGCTGTCCCCTCCCGGCCAGCAGAGCCACCGAATAAATGAGTCAAAAACGTGCCAAGCAGGACCAAAGGGGCCATCCGGAACGGAATCGATTCTTGTCCGCCTTGAATCTGTTCGAGGATCAGATTGTTCCCTTTGCCTGAGTTCTTGCCTATTTTGAAATAGAAATAGCTCATCAGTGAGCCGCCGAACGGCAGCAGAAAGAGCAGCCACGGATACTGCATGCGGTGCCCGGTCGCAAAATCCAGACTCGCCAAAAACAAGGCCGAGGCCGAGCCCGATAAGACGCCTATGATTCCTCCATAGAATATCCACTTGATAAGCGATCCCAGCAATGCCAGATGCATCACTTTTTCCGCATAAAGATATGCCGTTCTTGCAAGGTTTCTCATTTCATCTATGCTCCCGTCATCGTATTCACATGGAAAGCTTCAGGCAAAAAACAGACTCCTACCAGCGACAGTAACACCACTGGTAGGAGTCATTAGCCCAAAGGCGGTTATGGCGAACTCCATCGCCCGATTCACTTTTTTTTCATTGTAATTGAAATGGCTGGAAAGGTCAATGCTTTATAGCGGTAAAGTGGGCTACTGGGTCGGCTTATGAATACCGAGCTCTGATAGCCAGTCCCTCCATAAAAATAGGAGAGGATTTCATCAAATTAAAACAGCAGCTTCATCTCATGCAATTGGTCAAAAATGATTTGGCTCACCGGCGAAACACGGTTCTTGTCATGGTAACCGAGCCAAAGCAGCTCCTCGATCTCGGAAGCAGGGCGAAGCTCGCCTTCAAAATCGGCCGTATAACAGGCCATCCGCACTATAACGCCTTCCGATTTACCATGGGCCTGGGCCTCAAATGTCCCGATAGACGATATCGTCTCCGGCTTGATTTTAACTGACAACTCCTCTTCTATTTCCCGAATTAGAGTCTCCCTATCGGTTTCACCGGGCTCCCTTTTCCCTCCGGGAATGTAATAAACCTCTTTTCCCTTGGACCTGGCGCCTAGTAATCGTCCTTCGACAACATGGATCCATGCAACTTTATCAATGGTTGGCTTCATCAATATCCCTCGATTGTTTTCTGAAAATTATAGCATGACCTGCCTTAACATCAAAACTCCGGAAAAATTCTCAGCCCCAAGCAAAGCCACAAATGCTGTAAGAATGCAATTTTGATGAAAAAAATCCGCCAAGCTTCGAAGCTAGGCGGGTTCATCTATAGTTATATAGCAATCAGGGTATAAGTATGATTCGGGTTCGCTGTAAATAAAATATCGCTGCCTGCCGTTCCTGCTTCGATCGGCTTTCCATTTTCATCTACAACTCGCACCGGTTGATCAAGTCTTACTTGGCATACTCCCCCATGGGAAGACCGGACGGTCGCCTGCTGAAGCTTGCCTTCCTGCCAATCGATCCCGATCTCGAATCCTCCTCTTGCTTTAAGTCCTTTTACGAAGCCCTGCTTCCAATCCGAAGGAAGGGCAGGAAGCAGATGGATCGCTCCCGAATGGCTTTGCAGCAGCATTTCAGCAACTCCCGCCGTGCCTCCGAAGTTGCCGTCAATTTGGAACGGCGGATGGTTATCGAATAAATTGTTGAGCGTAGACTTGCGAAGCAGCTCGTTCACGTTAAAGGACGCCTTCTCCCCGTCTCCGAGTCGTGCCCAGAAATTAATAATCCATGCGCGGCTCCACCCGGTATGACCGCCTCCATTGGCAAGCCGCCTATCCAGCGTAGCCCTCGCGGCCGCAGCAAGCTCCGGCGTCTCCCAAGGATTGATGGACGTTCCCGGGTGCAGGGCGAACAGATGGGAGATATGCCTATGTCCGGGATCTTTTTCTTCATAGTCCTCAAGCCATTCTTGAATTTGTCCGTGTCTGCCGATTTTGGTCGGCGGAAGCTTCTGCATCGTCTCTTCAAGCTGAGCGAGGAAATCCTGGTCCTTTCGAAGCAATCGGCCCGCTTCTATGCAGCCCTTGAACAGCTCGGTAATAATTTGGTTATCCATGGCCGGACCGTAACAGAGCGTTCCGGATTGACCGTTAGGAAGAATATAGGTATTCTCCGGTGAAACGGATGGAGAAGTAACCAGGTGTCCGCTTCCGTCTTCAATCAGGAAATCTAGGAAAAAGACCGCCGCTTCCTTCATCGTTTCATAAGCCTGCTCCAAAAATGCCCGGTCTTGCGTAAATTGATAATGCTCCCACAGATGAAGGCACAGCCACGCTGCACCCAGGGTCCAGTAGGTTGCCGGCAAATAAATGTCCTGCGGTGCCGTATCCGCCCATATATCCGTATTATGATGAGCGACAAAGCCGCGGCAGCCATACATAACCGACGCGGTACGGCGTCCGGGCTCCTTCATTCTTTCGATGAGATCGAACAATGGCAAATGACATTCCGACAAATTGCAGCTTTCCGCATGCCAATAATTCATTTGGGCATTGATATTAATCGTATATTTGCTGTCCCACGGCGGAAGCATCTGATCGTTCCAGATGCCCTGCAAATTGGCCGGAAGCGATCCCGGGCGGCTGCTGGCAATAAGCAGGTAACGGCCGAACTGAAAATATAGGGCGACAAGGCCCGGGTCCTTCTCCCCTTCTCTTATCCGCTCCAGCCTTTCCGGCGTAGAGAGCCCGGACAAAACATCTTGTTCGCAGCCATCTGTTCCCGGGTCCCCCAACTGTAGAACGACTCTATCGTACAAAAGCTTGTAATCCTTTATATGCTTGCTCCGAAGGGCGTCATAAGCTTGGGAAGCCACCCGTTCCAACAGCTCGTCACAAGCCTGCTCCGGATCGGAATAACGGAAGGTCGTTGCCCCTGCAAGCAGGATCGTAACGGCGTTCGCACCTTCTACCACAACGTACTCTCCGATCGTGCGGGTCGTCCCCCCCTCGGAGCATACTTTGGCTTTTAACACATAATCGGTACCGCCCGTCCCATAGCAGCTGTTACGCATAACAATAGTGTCATGAGACGTTTTCGTAGAGCAGTCCATATATTTGGCTTTTTTTCTGTCAAACCGGGAATGAAAAGAAAGGCCTTGCGGCTTATCGGTCTCCAGCCGTACCACGATGATGCCGTCTGGATAGCTGGCAAACGTTTCCCGCTTATACCGGTAACCGTCCATCAGGTAACTGCAGGACGTTATCGCCGTGTTCAGATCGAGTTCCCTTCGATATTGAAGCAGCTCCTTTTGATGGTGGTCAAAATGAAGCAGAAGATCGCCGGCGGTCATATAATGCCGCTGACTGCTGGGTGTGCCGGAGAAGGCCAGTTTGGCCAGCCGATGCGCTTCGTCCAGCCTTCCTTCAAAAAGCATCTTCCTGATGACCGGCAGATGCTCCAAAGCATCATAGTTGTTGCGATCGGAAGGGCCTCCATACCACACCGTGTCCTCGTTCAGCTGAATTCTCTCGTCCTTCACAAGGCCGAATACCATAGCGCCAAGCCTTCCGTTACCGACAGGAAGCGCTTCATTCCAGTCCCCTGCGGGGCGCTTAAACCAAATGCTCGAATTCATCCTGGCTTCATCCTTTTCTGCTTAGATTCCCGAACTGCATTGATTATACATGAAGCTGGCAGCGAATACTTTACATTTCCTTGCTCAAAAAGACGCCGATTTTTGCATATAATTGCTCGGCGGCACCCGGTAACATACCCTTTCTGCAAAATAACAAACCGCACGACCGTAAATAGATTACGACCGTGCGGTTCTTGATTAATTCATGAATTTCAGATGCTGCAGCATACGCTTCAGCATTACCGCTGCTTGTGCTCTCGTTGCAAGCTCGCCGGGCGCGAAGGAATGCTCCCCGGTACCCTGCATAATTCCTGCCTTCACGGACCAGCCCACGGAGCTGTGCGCCCAGCCGCTAATCGAAGAAGCGTCGGCATAGGCTTGAGACAAATCCGCCGTCTCTGTTGTAGCCATGCCAGCATAATTGGCGGCTCTTGCAATCATGACGGCCATTTGCTCTCTGGTAATGGTTGCGTCAGGCTGGAATTGCCCTGTTTCGTAGCCCTGCACCAATCCTGCCGCAGCCGCTGCACCAACGGCACCGGCGTACCATGCGTGGGCATCCACATCATGATATGCTGCGCCTTGCGGATTCTCGTCGAGTCCCAAAGAACGGACGAGGATAGAAGCGAATTCCGCTCGGGAAATCGAGCGATTCGGTTCAAATGTCGTCTCGGAGCTGCCTTGAACGACCCATTTGGATGCCAAGAGCTCTACCTCTTTTTGCGCCCAATGCCCCTTCAAATCTTCGAAGGCTTTGGAGGATTCGATGACAGCATACACGCCGTTGCCCGGATGCAGCCACGTTGCCTTCGCAACGCCGTTTTCCGTTACAAACAACGTCGGTACAAATCTCATTTGTCCTGTAGCCGGGTTGATGATAACACCCGTCACTTTATTCGGATCAACAGCTTTCGGGAGCACCATCGTTTTGGCTGTATAGGACCGGGTATTAACCTCTTGTTCCGCTCCTTGAGCTTTTAGCGTTAAACGATATTCCATAGGCTGTGTCAGCATGGTGCCGCCAAGCTGTTTGGCCTGGGCTTCCGCACGCTGTGCTGCTTGTTGATAGGCCGGCGCGATGCTCACATGCACTGCTGCATCCTTCGAATTCGCTGCCGCCAAACCGGATACGGCCTTCAAAGGCAGCTCATAAGAAGCTGTGCTCGTGTTAACCACAACGACTGCATTCGGCGATCCTGTCCCGGCGTTAAATAACACTTGGGAAGGCAGCGCGATATTTACTGCCGACAAAGTATTCAAGTCGAGCACTACGGCTGAAGACTTTTGCTTGGCTGCCTGGCTCAAGGCTTCAGCAAGCTTGGCTCCATCAACCGTAACTTTCGATACGACGGTGCCGTCGGTAAGAGTTTCATTCTTCACCTGTATCGCATTGGCAGGCAGCTTAACTTGACTTTCAGCAGCCGGGCTTCCTGACGATGTTTCACCGTTTCCACCAGCTGCGGAACCTCCGCTGCTGCCCCCGGACGACCCGCCGGTCGAAGGACCGCGTCCATTGCTGCTTCCGTGGGTTCTTACAGCTGCAGTTAAAGCCTGGCTCGTATTGCCAGCCGCATCAATTGCTGTCAGCTGGAACGTGTATGGCGCCGCCGGCAAAAGTCCGGTTACCTTATAAGAAAGAACATTGCCGTCAACAACCGCTTCGTTATTGTTATTCCATACAAGCTTATATTTAGCAACCCCGACATAGTCTGTGGCCGCAGGCCAGCTCAATACAACGCTCGTATTCGTTAACACGCTTGTATTTAATGTACTGCCGTTCCATTCCGGCGCCTTCGTATCCACTACCGATATGCTGACATCTGCGCTGTAGGTCGAGTACGTGACGCTCGTTACCGTCGCTTTGGCTGTTCCCGGCTTCAAGCCGCTGATGAGGCCTGCTGCGCTGATGCTCGCTGCGTCACTGCCTCCCGACCAGACCACCTTCTGGTCGACCGTCTCCGGCAGCACTGTGGCATGAACCTGCACCGAGTCTCCCGCTTCCAGCTGCACAGCAGGCTGATCTACTGTGATTCCGGTCGCTCCTTGCCCTGGCTTCGGATTAGGGTCCGGATCGACAGATGCTTTGGCTGTTGTCGCTGTAGCGCTTAAGCCCGCAGCACTCTCGTTGCCCGCACCATCCAGTGCTTTTACAAGGAACGTATACACACTATCTGCTTTCAACCCGTCTACTACGAGACTCCATACATTTCCTTGAACACTGCTGTACGGCTCTCCGTTCACATAAACGTTGTAGCCTGTTACTCCGACATAATCGGCTGCCGCCGGCCAGCTTAATGCTGCCGAGCTGCTGGTAATGCTTCCGATCGACAAGCTGCCACCTTTCCATTCCGGCGCCTTCGTATCCACTACCGTCACATTCACATCTGCGCTGTAGGTCGAGTACGTGACGCTCGTTACCGTCGCTTTGGCCGTTCCCGGCTTCAAGCCGCTGATGAGGCCCGCCGCACTGACGCTCGCTGCGTCACTGCCTCCCGACCAGACCACCTTCTGGTCGACTGTCTCCGGCAGCACTGTGGCATGAACCTGCACCGAGTCTCCCGCTTCCAGCTGCACAACAGGTTGATCTACTGTGATTCCGGTCGCTCCTTGCCCTGGTTTCGGAGGGTTCGGAATGCCCGGTATTAACCAGACGGAGTCCTTCGGATTCCAATTGTCCGTTCCTCCAAGTGTGGACTGAACCGTAAACTGCTCCGCCTCAGCGGCCGTCAATTGCTTAGACCATGTATAACGGGCGCCTGCGTTGGCTCCCGGCCCTTTGCTTGCATACTCGGCGAACCTTGCAGTCGCCTCATTCGATGTATTTCCCCAGTTGTTCCATCCGTTAGTCTTGATGTGATCCCCCATGGTACTGTTCACATAGGTTACACTGGCATACGGACGCCACGGTCTTCCAAGCTCCACTTGTGCCGTTAATCCGGGCTCGGAAGTTAACGTGCTATTAAGGAACAGATAACCTGGCTTGCCTTCATTGGACGAGGCTGCCGTTACATAACCGGAAGCCCGGCTGTGAAGGATAACATTCTCAAAAACAGCAGGAGAGCTGCCAAAAATATAATCGACACTGCCGGCGATATAGCTGTCCACAAAGTATTGTCTGCCCTTATCGGCAA
This sequence comes from Paenibacillus sp. OAS669, assembly GCF_014873645.1. Classification (NCBI taxonomy): domain Bacteria; kingdom Bacillati; phylum Bacillota; class Bacilli; order Caryophanales; family Paenibacillaceae; genus Paenibacillus; species Paenibacillus sp. OAS669. The sequence continues at coordinate 187,385 of NZ_JADBDR010000008.1, read as the reverse complement.
ACAGCGTGTCCTGATAACCGAGCAGCTTCACATTGCGGTATATCCCGCGATCCCCTTCGGAATACAGGGCTACTGCCTGGCCCGCTGTGAGCCCTGCACTGTTCTCAACCGTCATGTTCTCAAGCGTAAAATCGGTACCGCTCACCTTCAGCGTGTAGCTTCCATTGGTGCCCAGCTCTGTTCCGCCAGGCCCAGGGGTCTTGGCAGAATCGCCATTAACCAGGATCGTACCCTCGCGGCTCTCTCCGATCATCGTAATCTTATTCTTGGAAGAGCCAATATTCACCTTCTCTTTATAAACTCCGTTTTTCACCCGGATAATCGTAGGTGCAGCGCTGTTATCCTGCACCTGGTTTATCGCATCCGTAATGGTTGTATAATCTCCAGGCTCTGCGCTGTTTTGCGACACTACGATGACTTTTGCAGGGATAGCTTTCACAGGTATGGACGGATAGCTCGATCCATTCTCGTTAATGGCAGACACCGCATAATAGTACGTGCTCCCAAGCGTTAAGCCCGTATCGGTAAATGTGACCCCTGTTACGCCGTCAGCTGCTACGGAGTAAGGCCCAGTCGGGCTGGTACTCCGTACCACCTGGTACGATGCGGCTCCGGTTACATGGCTCCAGTTCAGAGTAACCGAGCCTTCGCCAGCCTCAGCCTTCAGACCAGCAGGTATTCCCGGCTGCCCTGCATCGCCGCCCGGCCGAATCGCAACGATATCCGAATCCAGGCCTGTCGCGGACAAACCGGCTGTGGAAACCTTATAATAATACGGTTTTCCATCCTCCAAATTCGTGTCTTTGAAGCTTGTTCCTGTCACATTAGAAGCAATCACAGAGTAAGTGCCGTCGGGTGAGGAGGAACGCTTCACTACATAATGGTCCGCTCCGGGAACTGCCGGCCATTGAAGGGCGATTTGACGGCTGGCCGCAACGGCTGTTACTTGCGGAGTACCGAGCGGCTCCGAGGCCGCGATGGTAATCGGTTGGGAAGCAGGTCCTTCACCGGCTACGCTGGTTGCCGTTACGACATAGGAGGACAGGGAATCGTTGGTCAAGCCGCCGATCCGGTAAGCAGTCCCTTTAATATTCGTTGCTACAACCTCATAGTTGCCTGCCGGTTGGGATGCCTTTTTGACCGTGTAATAATTGGCATTTTCCAACGGGTTCCAGCTCAAATCGATCTGGGCATTTCTTGACACCGCCTTCAGACCTTCGGGTGCCGGAGGCTTTACCGCGGTTTCCGTAGGCATGACCTGAACCTGATTGGAATTGCCCGTCTCTCCGCCAACTCCGTTAGCGGTAATAACATAGTAATACACCGTATCATTCGTAACCGTAGTATCGATGAAGGAGCTGCCGGTTACATTCGTTTGAATTACGCTGTAGGGACCTCCGTTGGTCTCGCTGCGTTTAATGTTGTAGGATTCCGCTCCTTGCGGCTCTACCCAGGTCAATTGAACAGCCCCGTTGCCTGGAACCGCCATAAGCCCTTTTGGGGTTTCAGCCGGCTCGACGTATACCTTCAAATTATCAAAGTAGAAGCTTCCGTTGCCGCCGCCAGGCGTTTTGGATAATATACGTCCGATTCCGTATTTTTTGAAATCCGTGGTCGTAAAAGCAAAGGTCTGAACAAACGCATCATCAATATAAATATCTACGCTATCCGCTGCTGCATTGGCTACCAGCTTCAAATTATGCCAAGCCTTTGTGCTTTGCGGCGGGTCCATCAATTTATAATAATTGCTGCTGCCCTTATTATAAGTTAACGTATACGACCCTGAAGCCGCAGGTGATGTAGGCTTCCTGACTTCAATGGTAAAGGCTGTCTTCTGTCCATCAGCGCTTTGCACTTGAAGCGGTACCGACGTACCGGATTCCTCCGGGAAATAAAAATCCGTTTCAATGATGACGGTCCCGTACTGAGGCGTAAACTTCCGAATAAATTGTGTGTTCACATTGGCTCTGTCGTACAAGTAAAGTGCTTTAGCTGAGGAGTTTCCCGTTGAATCTGCCGGCACTCCTGAGGCGACAACTTTATTTTTGTCGGTTTGCGGATTCGGCGACACTTCATAAAGTGCCGGTGTTGTATTCAGCTCCACATTTTCAAAGTCTTCATCTACGTAGTAAATCGGTTCCGGTTCTCCGGTGGGCTCCACACTAACCTCGGAAGAAGTAAAGCTTTCGCCCTTGCTGTTCACCGCACTGATCACGTAGTAATAAGCCTTGCCCGGTGTCAGCTTTGTATCTGTGTAATTCGTACCTACAATTCCAGTAGCGATTGCCGTATAAGGCCCTCCCGGCATATCGCCTCTTTTTACATTATAGGATTCGGCTGAAGCATCCACATTCCATGTCAGCGTTGCGGATTTATCTCCCGGGGTTCCGGTTAGTCCTGTCGGTTCCGCAGGAAAGTTTGGGTCGACCGCATCAAGTTCAACGCCGCTAAAATTCGAAGTGTTGTATTTGTTAATATCGTTATCTGCCTTCGAAGCGTCAGCAGCCAAGCCGTAGAACACCTCGTCCGGCATGTCGATCGTAACTGTGCCGATCTTTTGCCAGTTTACCGCATCTTGGGAAATGAGACCTGTGAAGTGATCGCCAAGCCGAACCAGCTTAACCCAATAAGGCGTGTTAATAAAAGCATCCGGCTCGATTCGTGCTGTATTTGCCCCGTCTGCATCGCGGGTGATCATTACTCCTTTTTTCCCCATTTTGACATAAGGGATAGACAGGAAGGCCATTTTGGAGGACGGGTCTAACGACTCGCGAATCATGACGCCCGCTTCCGCATTATCGTCATTGGCCGTAACATGCTCTACTCTCGCAATAATTTCCCCGTTGCCGGATTGCTTCTGATACGCATAGTGGAACGCATCCGCATTTCCGCCGACATCCCCCGGCGATTTCACAGTAACGGTCTTGGCATCAGCTCCAAGCTGTGTATGTCCTGGAATTCCAACGCTTCCAATATCAGCGGCTTGCCATGGGCCTAACGCCGTCGTCGTATTAACATGTATCGTCACATTATCCGATTGGGTCCCTACACCGCTATTATCAATAGCGCGGGCCACGACATAATGCGTACCGTCTTCCACGTTAGTCCAGGTAAAGCTGTATGGCGCCGACGTGTCCTCGCCCACCTTCGTTCCATCAATGAAAAACTCGACCTTGGCAATTCCGTCCTTATCGTCCGCCGAAGCGTTGATGACGACATCGCTGCCTGCTTCAGTAATCGTATTATTGGCAGGCGACGTAATGACAGCTGTCGGGTTATCCGTATTGCGGCCGGATGCATTCCCTTGGACCACCAGATCATTCAAATAAACTTCCAGATTCGTATACCCTTCCGGAGAAAGCGTCGTCGAATTGCGGTCATCCGGATTTGACGGACTCAGCCCGTGAGCCGTTTCCCACGCATCATCCATCCCGTCGCCATCCTGGTCTACGACGGAAGAGCGCACCTCCGGATATTCGGCAAAGCCGCCCACTTCTTTGGGGGAGTTAATATGCTGACCGGTGCGGTTCTTCACATCATTGATAACCCGGGCATCGATGGCATCCCGTTTAGGCAGGGTAGCGCCGGCATTGGCCAATACATTAGCATAAGCATCCTGTGCGGATTCCGGCACATAACCGGCTACATCAGCCCGCGTCGATTGCTTCGATGATGCAAGGTCAACGACGGTTTGTACGCCTTTCCAGTTATCTGCGGTTACCGCAGGGTCACCATCCATGTAATTGCCGTTAAAATACATCTTGCTCTCCGGAATCACATCCAGGAATAAAATGTTGCGTACATTGCGGTACGTGTTCGGGCCATATTTGTAATAGTTGCTATCCAGATTATAGTAGCCCTCGCCGCCGCCGTAAGAGGAAGCAATACCCCAGTTATAGATGACGTTATTGCTTGCATCCGTAATATCTAACAGCTGCTTGATGGTCGGGAAGCGCGGATTGCGGCTCACGCTGTGGGCGATCAGGTTATGGTGGAACGTCGCGTTATTTCCGCCCCATATGCCGCCGTAGCCGTGCCGCCCCTTTTGGTGGCTTGTCATCAGCATGCTTTCTTCCGATATGGACCACTGGACCGTTGTATTCGTGTTCTCATACAGACTGACGACCTCATCTACCGACCAGCTGAAGGAGCAGTGGTCAATAATTATATCTTTATGATAACGAATTCCAAAGGCATCATCCTCGCTCGCAAAACGATCCCCTAACCGAAAGCGCAAGTAGCGGATGATCACATTGTCCGCTTCAACGCTGGTCGTGTAGTCGCTGACCGTAATTCCGTCGCCAGGTGCCGTTTGGCCTGCAATGGTAATATTGGAGCCCAATATTTTGAGCGACTCCTTCAAGTGGATGGTGCCGCCGACGCGAAACACGATGGTTCGGTTGCTCTGACTAACGGCATCCCGCAGGGAGCCTGGAATGGGCGCTTCATTCTTGCTATAGTCCGCCAGAGTGTTGACAATATAGACTTCCTGACCCCGTCCGCCCGTCGTATACTTGCCGCCGCCTTCCGCACCCGGAAATGAGGGCAGCTTGACGGCTGTCGTATCCGCAGAGGCTTGACCCGGTACGAACGACGCCAGCATGGCTGCAATCAGCGCATAGCTTATTACCTTCTTCAAGTCTTTTCTCCTCCTAAAAAATCTTTGATGACCTTGGCTTGATGCATTTGATTTTGAATGCGGTTCCAATTAGCATTCAACATCCTTTTGAGCCATACACCTCCTGAAGCTTCCTGCCTGAACGTAGAATCGTTTAAAAGCGCTCAGTAAACACATTACGAACTCGATTATGCTCTGATAACGCATTCATAGCTATACCTGCAAGATAACTTCATGTTGAAACCTGCCCAATATTTACCAAAAACTGCGAATATAGCTTGTAAACAACATGCGATATGCCGGATTTAACCCAAATCCGCCAATGTAAAAAAGCACCCTGACCGTATTTGTACGAATCGGGATGCTTTTAGACTTTTCTTTAAGGGGGCCCTACGGAATGTTCTTACTGCTTACCGCCTCGCTCATAAGCCGCTTTGTATTCTTGGGCCATCTTCTCTCCGCCCGCTTGCTTCCACCTTTCGATTTCAGCCTTCCAGCCGGCTTCGTCGATCTTGCCCATGATGAAATTCGTTTCCGCGTCGCTGATAAGCTGCTCCAGCATCCGCCCTTTTTCGGAGAACGTGGCAGAATCCAGCGTTAACGCAGGGTTAACGACGATGTATTTCTCATTTTCTTTCGTGATCTGATTGTTTTTTAAATATAAATCGCTTTGCTTCATCGGCTTCGATATATTATAGCTTTCATTGCGCTGCGGCAGTGCATCACGGTACGGCTTCACCTCTCTTGCATCCGCCTCCGGGTTCAGCGGCACGGTGAATTCTCCCTTGTCTTCCCAATGCCTGCCTTCAAGCCCTTTAACAAGAAGCGTCGCCATAGGAGGGTCCATCAGCTGGTCAATAAACTTTAATATCCTTTTCAATTCGTCGACCGTTTGGACCGTATCCCTGGGAATGGCCAGGAAGCCTGCATTCCCGCTTTCCCCGGGCAGTCTTCTGCCGAAGGGTCCTTCTACCGGAGCTGCATCGATGACAGCGGTCGGCACTGCCTTAATCAGCTTGTCCTGCATGGTCTGCGCATTGCCTCCAGACATCCGGATAGCCGTACGGCCCGACTCAAAAGCTTTATCGATCTCTGTCGCATCGACAACCGCAAAATCCTGATTAATCAGCTTCTCCTCATACAGCTTGCGAAACAGCTTCATGGTGCTGAAGAAGGGCTCCGTCATGAATTCCGGGATGAATTCTCCGTTTTCTACCTTCCACTTGTTCGGGCCGCCTTGTGCTACGGTGAATCTGGTTAACGTGGAGGAAGTATCCTGGTTATATTTTTTATCCAGCATAAATCCGTAGGTATCGTCCTTGCCGTTATGGTCCGGATCACCCTTCGCCATGAGCTTGATGACGCTGTACCATTCATCGAGAGTTTGGGGCAGCTGCACGCCGAGTGCGTCGAACCAATCCTTGCGGTAATGAACGGCAGCCCGGCCCAGCTCCCGAAACAGCGGAACACCGTATATTTTGCCATTTACGGCAATGTTGTCATAATACCGCCGGTCTTGTGCAGACAAATTCTTATAATCCTTCAAATAAGGCCCGATTTCCCAAAACAAATCCGATTTCAATGCCCCCATGATTGTCGGCGTATAATTAAGCTTGATCAGCTTCGGCAGCTCGTTGGAGGCGATCATGACGTTCACCTTCTCGTCGTAGCCGGAAGTCGGAATCCATTGTATCTGCAAATCGGTCTGCGTATAGGCTTGAATCGCTTTCTCCATCTCATTGTCTTTAGGCGGGATGGCGCCCGCTTGATTCACAACAAAGGTTAGTGGATAAGCCTCATCGGAGCTCCTTTGGGCCGAACCTTTCCCCCCATCCTCTGACGTTCCGTCTGTACATGCCGTCAGCAGCACAGATAGCAGCAAAAGAATGCTCATCAGCGATGCTTTGCGTTGAATATCCATTGCCGCCCCCCTCATTAGGAACTAGTCTGGGTCACCTCTATCCCGGCCAATATAAACGGAGATACCGCTTTCGGGTCGTTATGAACAATACCTTCCCCTATATAGTAGCTGTAAGAGCCGTCACGGTAAGGGTTGCCTCCCAAGCCTGCAACGCTGTTGCACTGGGTGAGATGATATTGGCCCTCTTCATCCGTAACAACCAGATGCTTAAGCAGTCCTTGATATCCACGGACAGTCTGCTCTCTGGCTTCATTTCCAAGCAGTCCCAAACGATTGCCCTTGGCCAGGGCATAGACGAACATGGAGCTTCCCGATGATTCCAGGTAATTGCCTTCCCGTCCTGCCTGATCCAGCACCTGCGGCCACAGTCCTGTCGCCGGATCCTGCACCTTGCTTAAAGCCGCAGCCAGCTGCTGCATAACCGCCTTCAGTTCATCCCGGTTCGGATGATCCGACGGAAGACATTCCAGCACATCCGCCAGCGCCATCATATACCAGCCCATAGCCCGGCTCCAGACATGAGGCGAACGGCCCGTACCAGGCTCCGCCCACTGCTGCTGAAGCGAAGAATCCCAGCCGTGCCGGAGCAATCCGTTTGCCTCATCCCGCGTCTTCTTCTCTACCAGCAGGAGCTGATAGGCCGCTTCATCCAGCCATGCGCGGTCTCCGGTCAAAAGCCCGTAACGGGCGAGAAACGGCGAGGCCATATAAAGTCCATCCAGCCACATTTGAGAGGTGTAGCCTTTTTTGTGCCAGAAGCCCCCTTCTTCCGTACGCGGATGAGACTTCAGCTGGGACATTAGCAGCTCGATCGCTTGGCGGTACTTCTCTTCTCCCGTCGTTTTCAGCAGAAGAAACAACAGCTTTCCTTGATTGACCTGATCCAGATTGTAGTCTTCCACCTTATAATTCAGAATCGTACCGTCCTGCTGTACGAATAAATCCATCATTTCACGGATGTAATGAAGATACTGCTCATCACCGGTTATGTCATAGCAGGCCTCCATGGCTCTAAGAAAACAGCCGTTTTCATAATGCCACCGCTTGGTCAAGAATCCTCCTCCGTCCGGCTTCTTATAGCGAAGCATGAACTGTCCGGCCCACTCCAGAGGATCGGCAATCCCTTGTTTATTCCATAACATAGCTTGTTCCACCTTTCTATTTTTATAAGTCAAATGGTTACCGGTACTCCAGGGTTCAACCCGTTATGAGGACTGCTCCCTATCGAGCATCTCCCGATACTGTCCCGGTGTCGTTCCGTAGGTTTTCCGGAAATTGCGAATAAAGGCGCTAATATTTTTATATTGAAGCTTTTCGCCGATTTCCGATATTTTCATCGTCGTTGTTTCGAGCATGACCTTAGCCATACTCATCCGGTAATCGGATAAATAGTCGCTGAACGATACGCCCATCTCCTTTTTGAACACGCGGCTTAAATAAACCGGATGAAAATTCAGCGTCTCGGCGCACGATTCCAACGATATTTCGGCGTCATACAGATCGTGAATCATTTTGACGATGCGGTCCGCAATGTTCACGTACTGGGTATCCGCCTTCTCGGAGAGCATCGTAATGATCGGGACAAACAGCTTGGTTTGGAACCAAAGAGCGATTTCCTCGCGGGTTTGCAGCTTTAGGAGCTGCTCCACAGCGCCTTCTCCCTCCAGTATTTTCCTCAGGGAGACCCCTTGGTCCTGAACAATGTGCAATATGCGCGACATGAGCTGAATGAGCAGAAGATGGTGCTCGTTCATAAAACCGTCCTTATTCAGCACGGAAGACAAATATTGGTTGAAAATGTCGATCGCCTTCTCCAGCTTCACCTCCTGCAGAGCTTGAGCCAGCTGATCCTCCATCAGCTTCAGATGAGAGTAGACCTTCGACTCCACCGCTTCGTTATGCTCGATGTCCTCATAATGGGCGATGATATCAGGGCCCAGATGAATCCGGCATTTCAGTGCGGCCATGCTCTCCCCATAGGCTTTCACCGTATCGTTCAGCTGGCTGAATGCCCTGCTGATCCCGATGCTGACCTGAAGCTGCAAATAGAGCTCCACCTTGGCTTTAATCAATTCAGCAGTCTGATAAAAATAAGCCTTCACCTGCTCCGGGTCATCGACTGCCGACGCCAATAAGGTGACCTGGGAGGTTCCGAGCAGTATCGGGCTGAACCGCGTCTCCACAGGCAGCAATTCTCCCACAATATTGTTAATGGCAAAAAGCAGCAGCTCGCGATCCTGTTCCTGATACCTCGTATCCTGCAAATGATCGATTTGCAGGGTCAGCACCCCTAATCGTTTCCAATCTTTGGGGAATCCATAAAGCCCGGAACGGTACATCCGGTCGCCGTCATGGAGTTGCCCTGTAAACAGCTTCAGCACAAAAAACTCCTTCAGATGCCCGGATTGGCCCTGCATCTGTTCTTCCAACCGGCTTCGGGAGACGGCAAGCGTTTCAATGCTTTCCTTGATGTACTGCAGCTCATCCCTTTTTATGCCTTCCCGGGAAGCCTCGGGCTCGATTCTTTGCGTCAGCTCCAGCAGGCTGCGAATCGGGGAATACATTCTTCGGCTTCCGAAATAACCAATGATCAATACAACGATAAAAATAAACGAACAAGCAGCGGCTGTAAGAACCGCCGTTTTCTTCGTATCCTTCGTCATTTCGGCGATCGAAGCAACGGAGACATAGGTCCATCCGTTATACCCGGAAGAACGGTATAGCACGGCAACCTCCCTGCCGTTCATCCTGGCGTTGAAGGAGCCCTGCTGCTCCCGCGCACTGCCGCTCCTCTCCTGCACGATTCGGTTGATGTCGGCATAAGCCGCCGTGGAATCGGAGGATGCCAGGAAGGCTTGCCCCGACGAATCCAAAATATAATTCGAGCTGCTTGAGGAGCCGTGATTGGGGGTCAGCATAGCCCGAATATCCGCTGCCGCTATTTGAACGACCAGAAGCCCTCTCGGCGTGTTCGTTCTGGGAAGCAGCGGTATTTTCTCCACGAGGCTGATCGTATCGGACGCAGGGCTGCGGACGGCCCCGACAGCTTTGGAAGAAGCACCCGCCTCCAGCTGCCCGCCTGAAGGGGCGGTCCATTTCATCGTGCTCCAAAACATGCTGGCGGGATGGGCGGCATAGTTATAGATCTCACTTTTATTTTCGTACGTGCTCAGCTTCTTCATCACACCCAGGTTAACGACCCAATCCTTTTCCACATTCACAAGGTAGGCTTGCTTGATAACGGCGGTCGATTGCAGATTGGTCAGCTCAGCCGTTAGCTCTCGGACCTGCACGAAATCCTCTCCATCGAGAGACGTGTCCATAGCCGACTGAATCATAGAGGAGTTGGCCAGCTGGGTTGCAGACATTTCCAGCGATTTCAACGTTTGCTCAACCCTCATTTGGGTTTGAAGCAGCAGCTGCATGTTGGCTTCACTGACCTTTTTTTCGATATCCTGCGTCGCCAAATAATAAGATACCAAGCCGATAAACACCGTTGGAAGCGCTCCCAGCAGGAGGCTGAAGCTTAACAACCGCACTAAAAATTTGGACATGACCTTATCCCCCTTCCCGCATGTTATACCACGATACCGAGTGAAGTACCGCCCGATCAACGATATCCTAATTAGAATTAGGACGCGCCGCACTTTCCCTTGCACTTCATGCCTTGTCTTGCTATGCTAGGCGAAGAGGGGGGAACCCGCGTTGAAGACGGATTTTGAAATCCATTTTTCTAAGCAAGCCGAGAATCCAGCGATGGACATGTACCATTATCACGACTTTTATGAGATCTATTATTTGTTCGGCGGAGAACGCTACTACTATTTAGAAAATCATATATATCACGTAACCAAAGGCTCCGTTGTCTTCGTCAATAAGAACGATATCCATAAAACCCTAGAAGGCGGGGCCGGACATGACCGCGCGGTTCTTTACTTCACAGACCGTTTTTTAAGCCGGTTTCAGCCGGACCAGTTGAATCTGCTGCTGTCCCCGTTTCGTTCAAGCAGCAAGGTAATATCCTTTAATAATCAACAGCAAAGCTATATAGAAAACCTGCTTTTTCAAATGAAAAAAGAGTACATGGATACCATGCTCCCTGGCCGGGCCGAATTTTTCGAGGCGCTGCTCGTGCAGCTGCTTCTTTATACGTCACGAATATGCATGGAGTCCGATCAAATCACTCCGAAGCCGATGGACGGCAAAATGACCGAAATTATCGGGTATTGCAACGAGCATTACAGGAAACCGCTTACTCTGGAAAGCGTATCCTCCCGCTTTTTTATAAGTCCCTACTATTTCAGCCGTTTGTTCAAGCGTACTACGGGATTTCATTTTCCCGAATACATCAATACGCTGAGAATTCGTGAGGCTCAAAGAATATTAAGGGAGGACCACGGCAAAATGATCGAGGTTGCCGAGCAGGTCGGGTACTCCAGTATCACGCACTTCAACCGGACGTTTAAACAGGTAACCGGGATGGCGCCGATGACGTACAAAAAAATGATCCAGGCCTCTCCGGAAACCAAGACGCGTTCGGAGAAGTAAGAATCCGCTGTCCCTCCACAAGCGTATAGTTAAGAAGGGGACGGGACCGGCAGCCACCAGTCCCGTTAACCTTCTCTATTCGATTCGGAACCAATCGAAATCCGCATAGCCCCGTGCGTCGGCAGCCTGCCCTTGGCTCAGGCAGAACAAGCCTAGCTTAGCGCCTACCCAGTGGCCCTCTACGGCCTTGAATACATCGCCTACCGGCGTAAAGCGGCTTCCGTCCAGGCTGTATTCGAACGTGCATTGAGCTTCAAGCACAACCTTCACTCTCAAGTAAACCATCTTCGCAGTGGACGGTAACGCAAGCTTCTCCGCTGTTTCCTCGGAGGAGCCTTCTTTGTTGCCCTGACCCTTCACAAAGACAAGCTGCAGCCCTTCCTCAGCCGACTCTAACGCAAGATAGTGGTACTCATGACCGAACACGGTCAAACCCGCACGCTCTTGTGCGCTGCCTGGTGCGAATTCCAGCTTGGCGGTCGCCGTAAATTCAGGAGCAGGGAGCTTCTGGCAAAGAATGCTTGGCAGGTCGTAGAAGGTAGATGTTCCTTCCGGCAGGGGCTGCGCATGCAATCTCAGATGGCTTTCGCGCGCATCCAGCGAATACCATTCCTTCCGGTTGTTCGCCTGCCACTGCCATTGAAGACCTAACGAAGGCTTCTCGAATTCATCGCTCATATCCGGTACGGCAAACGGGTATTCGAGTCCCACATTCGGCTTCTTGTGTACGAGTACAGGCTCGCCGATTCCGTCTCCGTTGGTATCGATCCCCATAGCCGGCCAATCGTTCTCCCAGGTCATCGGCTGAAGGTGGACAATACGTCCGTAAGCGTCCCGATCCTGGAAGTGAATGAACCAGGACTCGCCGGACTCCAGCTCCACATAGCCGCCTTGGTGAGGGCCGTTCACAATGGAATCCCCTTGATGAAGTACGATTTTATCCTCATACGGTCCAAAGATGTTTTTGGAACGCAGAATGGTTTGCCAGCCTACCGCTACGCCGCCGGCCGGTGCGAAGATATAATAGTATCCGTTCCGCTTGTAGAACTTCGGACCCTCAATTGTCGGATGATCTTCCGTCCCGTCAAAGATTAGAGTGCCTTCGTCAAGCAGAGACTTGCCGTCTGGGCTCATCCGGCATACCTGCAGCTTGCTCTTGATGCCGCAGCGGCTTTTGGCAAACGCATGCACCAGGTAAGCTTGGCCGTCTTCATCCCACAGCGGGCAAGTGTCGATAAATCCTTTGACTTCCTTCACCAGGTGGAGAGGAGTCCATGGGCCTGCAGGATCCGTAGCGGTCGTCATGAAGATGCCTTCATCCGGCGCTCCGAAATAAATCCAAAACTTGCCGTCATGGTAACGAATGCTTGGCGCCCAGACACCGTCTCCATGGCGGACGCCATCGAATTCCGGCGGCAGCTCCTGGATTGCATGGCCGATCAGCGTCCAGTTGACCAAATCCTTCGAATGCAGGATCGGCAGCCCCGGAGTGCTGTTAAAGCTGGATGCGGTCATGTAGAAATCTTCCCCGACACGAATCACATCCGGGTCCGAATAATCCGCATAAATGATCGGGTTGCGGTAGGTGCCGTCACCCAAATCGGCATACCATACCGGTTTTTGTTGACTGCTTACGTTCATGTTTCCAATCTCCTTTAGTTAGATGTTATCCCGCTAATACCGGAACGGGGACCGTTGCTTACGTTACCTTCCGCATCGATAAACCGGATGCCCCGGCTGTTATGCTCCCTAAACTCCGTTCCCGGCCTGGACGTTACCCGCACGTCGCGGAACAGCACGTCCTCGGCATCAATGCAAGCAATTCCTTCATTCGCAACAACGTTCACCCGATCGAACCGCAAATTTTGCAGGAGCATTTCCGGAAGCCCGCGAAGGAATATTCCTTTATCGGCTCCTGAACAGTAAGTATCGGAAATCGAAATGTTGCGGAAGCATGGAGTTTCCTCCGTTACCGGAGCCAAATCGGCATATTCCTGCTTGATTTCATAATACATATCGAATACGATGGCATCCTTGATGATGTCCTTCATCCAAATATTCGATATGGTTATATTCTCTACAACACCGCCGCGTCCCCGCGTGCTCTTGAACCGGAGCCCGTTATCCGTTCCGATAAAGGTGCAATCCGATACCTCCACATGCCTGACGCCTCCGGACATTTCGCTGCCTACCGTAAAGCCTCCATGTCCGTGGTAAACGGTGCAGTTGCGAATGGTTACATATTCCGTCGGTACCCCTGTGCGCCTGCCCTGCTCATTCTTGCCTGATTTCAGACAGATCGCGTCATCGCCGACATCAAAGGAGCTGTTATGAATATTAGCGTAACGGCAAGATTCCAGATCAAGACCGTCCCCATTCACCGAATGCCAAGGATTGCGCACGGTTACATTGCGGATCGTCACATGCTCGCATAACCGCGGATGCAGACACCAGCTGCCCGAGTTCTGGAAGGTCGGTCCATCCAGCAAAACGTCATGGCAGTTCGTCAGCCCGACCAGAACCGGCCGCAAATACACCTTGTACGGTTCATAGGCGGCAATATCCATTATGCCCTCCGCCTGCAAAGCCTCGGTTGCCTGTCTGCCTTTGCTTGCCTCCCGGGTAGGCCACCACAAATTATTGGCGTCAACGACGCCCCCCGAGGAGACGATTTGCTTCCATTGCCGTTCGGTCATTTTATGCTTCTTCACGCATCTCCAGGCATCGCCGGATCCGTCGAAAATTCCAGCGCCCGTGATGGCTATGTCGGTTAAATTCTCTCCATATAAAGGAGGCATGGCACGTACAGCCTGCAGCCCCTCGTAATTGCTCGGAATCAGAGGGTAATCGTCAAAATCTCGGCTGAAAATAATCAGCGCTCCATCCTCGGCGTGCAGCCGCACCTTGCTCTTCAGCCTTATCGGTCCGGTCAGCCAAATTCCCTTGGGAATGATGACCGTCCCCCCGCCTGCAGCGGCACAGGCCGTCACGGCTTCATTAAAAGCATCTGTATTCTTAACTATCCCGTCGCCTTTTGCTCCGTAGTCGGTAACGGAACAGGTCCATTCAGGGAATATGGGAACACGGACATCCTCTGAACGAAAAGCCGCATCACCCGTTTCAACGATCTGTTGCTCAGTCATTATGAAGCTCCTTTTTCCATTCCAAATAAGGCCGGATCCGACTTGCTGCATGCAATATCATTGTAATGCAATCCCCCGGCACGTTCTACACAATACATGCTCAGAATGAAGCAACTTAACAATTCTTGCACTCTTGTGAATAGAACCTTATGGAGAGACGGCTCCCTGATTCGGACTCTGCAAGAAACTATGATATATTGGAATAAACATCCTCTTGCCTTGCGTATCAAGAGGAACGCACACCTGTTTCACTAAAATAACTTATGAGGTGAACCGATTATGGAACCTGCATTGCAAGCTTATTTGGCTGAGCATCGCGACCGTCATTTGGAGGAGATAAAGGAATTCGTCCGCATTCCGAGCATCAGCGCCAGCACGGAGCATAAGCCGGACATGATCCGGGCCGCCGAATGGCTGGCGGAAGCGCTGCGTAAAGCCGGACTCGAACATGTAGAGGTGCTGTCTACTGCCGGCCACCCTGTCGTTTACGGGGATTGGCTTCACGCTCCGGGGCAGCCGACCGCCCTTGTTTACGGACATTACGATGTGCAGCCGGCCGATCCGCTGGACCAGTGGAATACGCCTCCTTTTGAGCCTGTCATTCGTGACGGCAAGCTGTACGGACGGGGAGCTACGGATGATAAGGCGCAGCTCTACACCCATGTCAAAACCGTAGAGGCTTATTTACAAACGATCGGTAAGCTTCCGGTCAATGTGAAATTTTGCATCGAAGGGGAAGAAGAGATTGCAAGCCCCAGTCTCCCCGCCTTTCTGGAGCAGCAGGCAGAACGGCTGCAAGCCGATGCCATCGTCATCTCCGACGGACCGATGCACGATGTAGGCATCCCTTCAATCTGCTACGGTCTTCGCGGCTTGTGCGGCTTCCAGATCGACATCCAGGGGCCGAAGAACGATCTTCATTCCGGCTTGTACGGCGGAGGTGTCGCCAATCCCGCAACCGCTCTCGTTCAGCTGCTTTCCTCCATGCGGTCGGAGAATGGCCATATCGCCATTGAAGGCTTTTACGACGGAGTCAATGAGTTGTCCGATACGGAACGCGCCGCATTCCGGGAGCTTCATTTTGACGATGCCAAGCAGGCAAACGACCTTGCCGTACCCGAGCTGACGGGGGAGGAAGGCTTCTCTTTCCTTGAGCGGACAACCGCCAGGCCGACGCTTGAAATTAACGGCATCTACGGCGGGTACCAAGGAGAAGGGCTCAAGCCTATCGTCCCTTCGACCGCCAGTGCCAAGATCTCCTGCAGGCTTGTCGACAACCAGGAGCCCGATCAGGTGATGAAGCTGATTGAAGCACATATCGAGAAGCATAAGCCTGCCGGAGTCACGGTGAAGGTGCAGCAGACCCATCGCGGAAAGCCGTTTTACATCTCACCGGAGCACCCGTATATCCAAGCGGCCGCCCGGGCATATGAGGACGGCTTCGGCAAGACGCCGGTCTATATACGCAGCGGCGGCTCCATCCCGATCGTCGAAGTCTTCTCCAAGGTGCTGGGAGCCCCCGTCGTTATGATGGATTTTGGCCTTCCGGGCGAAAATATGCACGGGCCTAACGAGCATTTTCATCTGGAAAACTTCGACAAGGGCATCGCCACCTTGTGCCGTTATTGGCAGGAGCTGCATGGCATTCAGGACAAGTAGCGCAAAAAGAAGCCGTCTTTGCTTAATCCGCAAGGACGGCTTTGTTGTGGGCAGGAGATTCTGCTATTAAGGTAGTGCTGCCCCGGCTCTAGTGAATTTCTATCGACTTCACGACCCGGTTTTCCTGGATAAAGGTCAAAAAATCCTCCACTCCATAGCCGCCCGGAAGCCGAACCAGCATGACCAGGTGAATCGTATCGTCCGAAAGCTCCTCCACCTGCAGGCTCAGCACCGCGATCTGTTTTTGCTTCAGCATTTGCTGAATGCCTTCCATGCAGCCCGGCAAATTCGAAATTTGCATGGTCACCTGCTCCATCTTGGGCGAGGCCAGCCAAGGAAACCGCCGGTGCAAAATAATTTGCGCCAATATAATAATGACCGTCGTGCCTATTCCCATCAGAAACATGCCGGAGCCGATGGCCATCCCGATCCCGGCTGTAGCCCAAATTCCCGCAGCCGTCGTTAATCCCTTGACCGTATGCTTATGCATGAAGATCATCCCGGCGCCAAGAAATCCTACGCCACTGACGATTTGTGCGGCAATACGTGAAGGGTCCAGCCCAAGATTGGGCCACCCTATCTGATCCTGAAAGCCATACTTCGAGATGCACATCATGAGAGAGGACCCGATGGCCACAACGAAGTGAGTTCGAATTCCCGCCTCCTTCATCCGATTCATACGTTCATAGCCTATAAATGCCCCGCAAATGCCGGCGACAATGACACGCACCAAATACTCGTATTCCATCGGCTCACCTTCCTCTTCTTTTCATCTCTTAAGAATTACCCATATCTCGTCCCAATAATCTTACCGGAACGGCACCAGTGCCTTATAAGCTCCCCTTTGTCCCTTGGGCTTGCTTCGATACATCCTTAGGAGATCGTCTCCGGATAAAGCAGCTTGACTCGCGCTTTTCCAGGATGCCTGCAGCCTTGTTATTATTGCGGGTAGCCAGCTCTTCTTCCGCTGGAAAGAAGGCCGTCTTTCTCATGTTGGTCAAATTCCCTGAAGTATAATACATCCCAGCCGTTTTGCCGCTTAAAAAAACGGCCGGGGCTCTGTCCCTGCGATTCCGAATTAACGTCCCTATCGAGCCGGTTTGAATGACGTTGGCCCGTCCTTTATAATGAAAGCAGCAAACCAAATGCTAAAGGAAGAGGTGTCATTTATGTTAAAGGTGGAATATCACGGCCATTCCTGCGTTCAATTGTCTGACGGCGAGCATTCACTGATTATCGATCCGTTCCTTACGGACAATCCGTCGGCTATCGTCAAGCCCGAATCGATACGTGTCCAGCACGTCCTGCTGACCCATGCTCACGCGGACCATATTCAAAACGCTGTTGAAATCGCGAAAGCCAACGACGCTACGCTGATCGCTATCCATGAGCTGGCTACCTATATGAGCTGGCAGGGTGTGAAGACCCGGGATATGAATATCGGGGGCCGGCTCTCGCTTGGCTTCGCAGAGCTGCAAATGGTTCAAGCCTTCCACAGCTCAGGCATTATCGACCATAACGCCAAGCAAATTATATATGCCGGTATGCCAGCCGGCTTCATTATTCGCTGGAACGGCCACACCATTCTGCATGCGGGAGATACAAATCTGTTCCTGGATATGAAGCTGATCGGAGAGCGCAACGACATTGATCTGGCATTCCTGCCTATCGGAGACCTGTTTACGATGGGACCGGAGGACGCCGCCGTCGCAGCCGAATGGCTGCAGGCCAAGCAGGTCGTTCCCGTGCACTTCAATACGTTCGAGCTCATCCGCCAGGACGGCGCTGCATTCCTGGAGCTGCTCCAAAGCCGCGGCATTCAAGGAACCCTCATGCACCCCGGCGAGCATATTACTTTATAATTCCGGATGATCCGGCTCATGCCCAAAAGCCTGCTAATCGCATTCCTCCGAATGCGTCAGCAGGCTTTTTCCTATGCAGCCGATCCTCATTCTAACTACAGCTGACGGTTAGATCCGGTTCTCCTTTAACCAGCCGATCATTTTGCCGCACCACTCCGCGTAGCTGCGCTCGAAGCCTATTCCCATTTCGATAACCGCGACTGTTGAGAACAACGGATGGCCGCTAGACAGCACACCTTCCCCTTCCCGGAATGAAGCGGCTCTCTTGGATAGCTCCTCCTGACGCTTTTCATGCTCTTGCCTTTTGGCTTCGAGCTGCGGAATGAGATGCTCTGACGGCACCAGCCAGGAGTTGTACTGCTTCAGCAAAAATTCATCCCAATCTCCAAGCTCGCTCGGTTCCATAACCCACGCCTTCAGACGTTCCAGGCCCGCCTCCGTAATCTTATACACCTTCCGAGCCGGCCGATAGGATTCCTTCTCATGGGCTTGCAGCTGCACGGCCCCTTCCGCTTCCAGCTTGGCTAACGTCGGGTACAGCTGATTGTTGTTCATTTTGTAAAAGTTATTAATTCTGCTGTGCATTTGCTGCTTCATATCATACCCGCTTAACGGCTCACGCGCCAATAAGCTTAAGAGTACATATTGAATGGTGCTCATTAAAATGACCTCCTCAAAAATTAAGTTATTTTTAACATAGGTTATCATTGACATATTAAAACATATGTTATAAGTTAATATTAACCTATTACGCGGTTGCGAACAACCGCCATCTCTAAGGAGCGATGTGGATATGAAGCTTATTTTTAATGACCAGACCTTTTCATTTGAACTGTTGAGAACCCTGAGCTACGCCCCCTATGGAGGAGCCGATATCGGCGAATGCCTGCTCACTGCCTACCGCATTCAAGAAGGAGATTTTGAGAGTTGGTACAAGGAGTGGAACGCCACCGCAGAACGAATTCATGCTTTGGCAGATGCCGCTCTCGCAGACGGACAGCGGGTAAGCGCCCGTGAGGCTTATCTCCGTGCTTCCAACTATTATCGTACCGCCGAATTCTTCTTGCATGGTGACCGTCAGGATCCCCGTATTTTGGCAGCATGGGGGAACAGCAGGGACACATTCCGGCAGGCCGCTCGTCTTATGGATGCTCCGGTGGAGGAAGTGCTCATTCCCTATGAAGGAACCCACCTGACCGGTTACTTCTATAAGGTAGATGGGTCCGATACGCCCCGTCCGACTCTCTTGATTCATGGCGGGTACGATTCTACCGGAGAGGAGTTGTATCTTGGAGGGGCGGCAGCGGCCATCCAGCGCGGTTATAACTGCCTTACGTTCGAAGGTCCCGGTCAAGGCTCGGCCATCCGGCTTCAGCAGCTCCCGTTTCGTCACGATTGGGAGAAAGTCGTTACGCCGGTTGTCGATTACCTGATTACCCGGCCTGATGTGGACCCGCATCAGCTTGCTCTGATGGGTATCAGCTTCGGAGGCTACCTTGCCCCGCGCGCTGCGGCGTATGAACATCGGCTTGCCGCATGCATCGCCAACGACGGCCTCTATACCTTCCGGTTCAGCGAGATGGCACGGCCATTTATGAAAGGCAGGGACGATGCATCCCCGGCCCATTACGAGGAGGTCATTACCGAAGTGATGAAGCGGCATACCGGAGTAAGATGGGCGGTGGACAACGGCATGTTTACATTTCAGGCGGATTCCTTGCTGGAGCTGGTTGAAAAAACGGAGCCTTGCTCGCTGGAGGGCGTTGCAGAGCAGATTGTTTGTCCTACGCTGGTATGTGAAGCGGAGGCCGATCATTTCTTTGCCGGGCAGCCCGAGAGGCTCTATCATGCGCTGACCTGCCCGAAAACGTATATGAAATTTACGGCGGAGGAAGGCGCTGAAGAGCATTGCCATTTCGGGGCACTGCAGCTGTTCAACCATCGGATATTCCAATGGCTGGATGAAGTGCTTCATATCCGTTAATCCGCTCCGAACGTCGGGCTTGCCCCGGCCATGCCCGGATGTACTCCGGTGATGATATATGCCAAAGAGCTCCTGCCTTCACGCAGGAGCTCTTCCTATTCCTTCGTCCGATCCTCATACAGATGCGGCCGCTATTTATTTTATGGCTGTTGATTGCCCCATTTCATTACCCACTTGTCCATTTCCTTCAGTGCCGTCTGGAAATCAATTCCCTTCTCCGTCAAAGAATACTCCACCGTGACCGGTACTGTCGGAAACACTTCACGGCGCACCACTCCGGTCTGCTCCAAATGTCGCAGTGTATCCGTCAAGGATTGGGTTTTCACTATGGCGATATCCCTTTGCAGCTGCTTAAACCGCCTTGGCCCTTTATACAGCTCGGCAATAACGAGAAAGGCCCACTTGGCGCCGAGAATCCGAAGCACCTCGCAAATGTTGGAGCCTGCCGGTTCGTTGTCATGTGCACTTTCCATCCTTGCACCCCTCTTACTTTAAGTTAGTTGATCTAGATAACAGGACAATATCCAATTATTTTGCCTTCTTTCATTATTATATTGCTCTCCTTATAATGTCAATCAAGGAATCGTCATGAAATTCCGAAACACCAAGCAGACATGTGCTAGCCATGCCGCTTATGCTGCCACAGCATCCCATATATAAGTACCGAAAGGATGGACAATATGAATCGCTTATCCCTATATCTTCTTTCCATAGGCGCCTTCGTGACAGGGACCTCCGAGTTGATCGTCGCAGGCATTTTACCGGCCATAGCCGATGACCTCGGCGTTTCCGTTGCCTTGGCCGGACAGCTTATTACGGTGTTCTCCCTTTCCTTTGCCATAGGAACACCCGTTATCGTTGCATTGACCAACCGCATCCAGCGCAAAACAGCCCTGTTAGTTTCCCTGGCCTTATTCTCTATTGGCTGCCTATGCTCCTTTATGAGTCCCGGATACGGCTTTTTGCTTGGTTCGCGGATTGTTATTGGACTTAGTGCAGGAGTTTACACTGTCATTGCTTTCGGCTCCGTCGCCAAGCTGGTTCCCCCGGAAAAGACGGGCAGCGCTATCGGCATGATCGCCCTCGGAATCAGCAGCGCGATGGTCCTGGGAGTCCCGTTAGGAGTCGCCATTGCCAAATGGTGGAGCTGGCAGGCCATCTTCGCCTGGCTCGCCGGAGTTAGCCTGCTGGTCATGCTCGGCATGCTTTGGCTTCTTCCCCGCATCGAGGGGGACGCCCCGGCATCATTCGGGCAGCAATTCCGAGTGCTTAGAAACCCCGTTATTGCGAGCGGATTATTCCTGTCCCTGTTCATGACAACGAGCTGTTCGCTTATGAATACTTATTTAACGCCATTTCTACTCGATATTCTCCACCTGCCATCTGCTTCTCTGGGGCTCATGTTATTCGCTTTGGGAGTATCCGGTGTTATTGGCTCCCGGGTCGGGGGAAGCAGCGTCGATCGGTGGGGCACCAAACGGATAATATCCATCTGCCTGTCGGCAATCATTGTGTCACTCGCGCTGCTTCAGGCGCTCCATTCTTCATGGTTGTCGGGAATCAGCCTCATCCTGATTTGGATGTTTGCATTATCCATGCTTGTACCGGCGATTCAAACGTACTTTATTCAACAAGCTCCACTATCGTCCAATCTGGTCCTTGGCTTCAATACCTCGATCCTTCACCTAGGCGTAGCGGTCGGTGCAGGTGTCGGCGGATTGGTAGTCCATACCGTCTCCACCGTGTTGTATCATCCTTGGCTTGCAAGCTGTATTGCAATCGTCGCTTTAGCTATAGCCGCCCTCTCCTTTGCCTTGAGCAAAAAAAATAATCCGGCAATTCACGAATCCGTGCTGCCTCATACAATAGAAAGGGGATGAAGCCGCCGACATCATATTGTCGGTTGGAGGGCGGGGACACCTACCCTCCCCCACTCAACATATTTCGACATTCAAGTCTGCATCATGTCGTTTACATACGACGTTGTTCGCCCTTTTTCGACTGGCTGCACTGTTACTGGCATAGCTTGCGAAAAGCGGTGGGTGTCAGCCCCTCGCTCCTCTTGAATATTTTAATAAAATAGCTGGGATGGTCGAACCCGACCATTTCCGCTATGCTCTTAACCTCCAGATTCTCTGCCTGTGACAGCAACTCCTTGGCCTTCTGAATGCGAATTCGGTTAAGATACTCAATCGGCCTTGTCCCCAACGTCTGCTGAAACAATACGCAGGTATAAGGCATCGAAACCCCCAGCTGATCCGCCAGATCCTGCAACGTGATAGTTCTGTTATAATGCTGTTCAATGTAGCTCAATGCCGGCTGGATCATTTCATAATATTCATCTGACGATTCATGGCACTCAAATTGGGATGAATAACGGTGCAAATCGAGCAGCAGACCATATACCGCCTGGGAGCAGTCGTGGCTGGGAGGCATCCTCTTGGCGCTGAAAAGGGCATAGATCTCCTGAATCCGGCCTAATAGTTGATCCGGTTGTTTGATATCCAGCACGGTAGATTCATGAAAATGAAGCGTTCTCAAAATATCCTTGGTCAATCGGCCTTGGAATTCAACCCATTGAACCGACCATGGGGACTCTACAGGATAATAATGATGCGGCACCGATGGAAACAGCAGCATCCCCTGCCCCTTGGATACGGTTATTTCCTTGTCTGCGAGCTTAAGCACCCCTTTGCCGTCCACGCATTGAACCCACTGAAATGTTGGAAGGCCATTTTTCCTCAATACCTCCGGCTGGTTCTTCCATCCCCCGATAGACGCTATATAGAGAGGCAAATGCACGTCTACTTCCGTCGGCGTATTCCATATTTTCCGGCTCAGACTCATGTTCACTTCTCCCTATAACAGTTTAATATTGTTATATTATCACAAAATAGTCTGATTGATTCCATAAAATACTAGATGTTATTATGATACATGTCAAAAGGATAATCAATTTAAATATTTAAACACCAAGCGAAATAAAATGAAAGTAGACCTACAGTAATGGGATAATATGTAAATTTTAAATCGCATCATTGCTCTGAATTTCCTGCTTAGATTATAGGTTTACAAGCATGATATTTTTGCAAGCGCTTTACTTTTTTCGACTTAGTTCTACTTTCGCATATTCAAAAACTAATACTAAACTACCCTGATCCTTCTATCGAAGGACCTACTGGATACCCCACACTACATGATCTCTTGCCCTATGTGAATCCAAATACCTAAGGAGCGAGAGCCTGCGAGCTCATCATTGCCATCCGACATAACGGAACCAGAGCCATTTATTCCAGCAGCCATGAGATGACTCCCATTTAGCTTTTTTTCATTGTAAGCGCTAACACTATGGATGATCAAGGAAATATATGTATTTGTTCAAAAAAAAAATAAGATGCATGTGACATTTCTAATGCACCGCATGCACTTTATTATAAATAGCTTCAAATGTAAAAAAACAAATAAAGAGAGAACATTTTTGTGGTACGAGTGGGTTCAATACAACAAAAACATGTTATGGAGGGGCAGCAATGAAACGTATTATTTCAACCGTCATCTCATTATCCATGGTTTTCGCGATGGTACCCGGTATCGCAGGAGCAGCAGACGCTCCCAAGGATTCTTCTTCGTTCAGCGATTTGAAAGACCTCGATGCCGCTTCGAAGGCCAAATTCGATGAGATGCTGAAAGCAGGCATATTTGATGGAGTGCAGGATGGCTTGTTCGGTCTGAAGGACAAAATGACACGCGCCCAATTTGCCAAGGTCGCTGCACAGATCTTTCAGTTAAAAACGGACATGACGTTAAAAACCTCAAGCTTTACCGATGTGTTATCAGATGATCCGTCAAACGGATATGCATTGCCCTACATAGAGGCTATTTCCAAAGCCGGTATTACCGACGGAGTCGGAGACGGGCTGTTTAACCCCGGCGGACAAGTTACCAAGGAGCAGCTGGCGGCTTTTCTGATCAAGGGCTTGAAGCTCGACGCCAAACTAAAAGAGACCAAAGGCGTTCAGGACGATACCGTATCGGATTGGGCCAAAAGCTATGTAGCTCTGGCTCTGGAGAACAAGCTGATGTCTAACGGACCCAGCGGAAAATTCGAAGGCAGCTCTCCTGCTACCCGTGATTTGCTGGTCCTCTCAGCCTATGAGGCCCGCAAGCTGAGTGCGGCCTCCAAGATTGAAACAGTGACGAAGGTTTCAATAGAGAAAGCGGAGGTTACCGGCGCCAAGACGATTACGGTTACGCTGAACGGTGCAATCGCCGATACGGCCAAGCTGAATGCGACGGTAAGCCGTGGTTCGACAGCCGTTCCCGCTGCTGTAAAATGGAGCGATACCAAACACCAATTCGCTATTGTAACGGAAAGCACCATGAATGAAGGCACCTACACCGTGAAGCTGGAAGCGGTAAAAGACGGAGGGTTAACCGTAGACAAGGGTAAGGCCGATGTAACCGTTCAGAAGGAAACCATCACCAAGATTGATTTCATCTCGGCGTCCGATACGATCGCCCAAGGGAACAAAATCACCGTTTCCTTCAAGGCAGTCAACCAGTACAACGAGCAGTCCAGTCAGCCTGCTTCGCGCTTCGATATTCGAACCAGCCCGGATTTGACCGTTCAATCTTCACCCAAAGATCAAACGTTCAGCATTAAAATCGACGATTCCTTCGACCGTAACGATAATATAGTCTTTACGATTTCGGATCCGGACAAAGCAGTGCATGCCACTAAAAACTACCGGGTCGGAGATAGACAATCCGTCGCCAAAATCGAATTAGGTAAGCTCATACTGAATGGAACCAAGAAAAAGCTGGAGGCCGGTGACTCCGCAACTCTCGAATACAAAGCGTATGATCAATACGGCTTTCTGGTAACGGATCTTCCAACTTTACGCAAGGAAACCATCACCTATGTTACAGGAGCTGATGCACTTGAGTCCGGTACGATTTCGGAAGACAGTGTTCGGGTGGATAAAGGCTTCGGCTTTTTCGAGGATGAAGACAATGACGATAGACCGGATTTGAAAATTAACACGGCTCATATCGACTCCAGGTCAAAATCAGCAGACCAAGAAATGACCCTGGCTGTAACAGCGAATGCATCAGGCCAGACAGCGACGACAAAAATTGTCGTAACCCCATTAAATGTTCCTTATGACATCAGCTTCGGCAAGCTTAGCGCTACTACGCTCGCATGGGGCGACGACGATGCCTACCTGCCTATTGAAGTTAAAGATAAATCAGGGAATGTGCTCAGCACGGATGATGTCCTTCAGTTTGTTAACGATATCCGCATTTACAGCACTGGTACGGCGAGAGTCGATGTAGATTCCAGAATCGCTACTGAAGGCGTATTCAAAGGCAAAATCCGTATCGGCTTGAAAGTGGCCGATGAGGAATCGCGCAAAGCCGGTTCACTGAAGATTGAAGCCGTTGTCGGAAATTCGGATAAAAAGGCAAGCTTCAGCACGACAGTATCGGAAAAAAGACATCCTGATCAAGTCTATGTTTCATCCGAACCAAAACCAAAGATGCTTCCTTCGATGACTGCCTTTGGCGTTTCCACAAACAATATGCTTGTGGAGAACAAAATGAAGCTTAAGTTCAAAGACCAATACGGGGAAGATTTCGATAAAGACTATTCCGGTTATGAGGTGGATTTGAGCTTGAACCGGACGGACGGTACCGTCACCAATGCCGTCTACTTCTCCAAGGGCTCCTTCACAGGTACACCTACCTGGGTATTATCCGGGGACGAAGGTACATCTAAATATCCGAGCAAGCTGACGTTTAAGGGCGATGATACGCGTGCTGAGGGCTACAGCGCTCCAAGCACATCTATCAAATCGATCAGGGATACGGATCTTACTTTTACCCCTATTCCGGGTGACAATAACGAAGCAACGTATCAAATGACAGCAAGACTGTATAAAGTAGATAAAGATGGGAAAAGCCGATCGGAAGTTTCCAGCGCTACCCGCATCGTAGATCTCCTTCAAGCCAAGGAGGCTGAGAAACTGAAGTATTCGTTGAAAACGTTCGCCAACGGGCTTGCTGCTACCGATGAGCTTACCTTCGACACCTTTGCCAGCAATCCGTCAGCTAATTTGGCTCCGTTTACTACACCAATCGTAAAAGCGCCGACAACGGATATCGACGTATTGAAAGGCTATTTTGCCGGCAAAATTGAATTGTCTGCCACCAATAATTCCAACGAAAATGTGGCGCTGCCCAATAACTTGATACAGCAAATAAGCGTAACCGGCGGAGCGGCCGTCCCTATTGCTAAGATCAAAGTGGACTCTTTTAACTTCGACGCTTATGGGATCCTCGGTGTTTATGAAGGCAATGTCGACGTGGCCGTCTCCTTCCTGCCGTCCAACGTCTCGGGTGCTCGGGTTGCTACCATAACCAAAATTCCTGTCAAAAAGGAATATCCGGCGACAGCCTCTCTAACAGCTGGGGAAAACGGCAAGGCCAAAGAAGTCTGGCTATCCTTGCTAAACAATCTATCTCTCCACTCTGGGGATTCTGCAGTGAATGGTCAAACTCAACGCAAAAAGACATTCGGCGATTTGAAGCTTAAGGACCAATACGGCTACACCGAGTACAAAAACTACGGCGTCTACCGTTCCGCCGACTTCTATGGCACAAAATTTGCAATCAGCAACGCCAAATGGTCCAATCCTGCCAACCCAGGCGTGCTCCGCATCGATGTAGACACCAAAGCAGGTACAGGAGTTTATGTCTACGAGCCGGGTCCAGGCGGAAGCCGAATCATCTCCTTCACGGCCACTGTGTTTAGCGGAAACAAATCGCAATCGGTGGATGTGTATCCGGATCCGGAGCATTAATACCGAGAATGATTTTACAATTGTAAAATGATTCAAAACACCTCGCTACTCAAACAAGGTTGATTGTATCGCCAAATAGCACATCAAAAAAGCGTCCTGTTCTTTATGACAGGACGCTTCTCATTAAATTTTACGCTGATTCCGCCGTTTTGTGCGATTCTGTAATCCGCTTGGTTTGAAGGACCAGCATGATAAAGTGCAGGAAAAAGACTCCCGAGATAATATAAAATACGACCGGTATCCCCATGTTGCTGGCGACGACGCCTCCGAACAGAGAACCCAGGACGTTGCCTAACGAATTGGCGCTTGCATTATAGGAAAAGACGCTTCCCTGAATCGTAGACGGAGTCAGGCTCCGCAGCAGCGAGCTGATCGAAGGAATCAAGCCGCCTACGCATAGCCCGGATAAAAACCGCGCTCCCATTAAAATCCACGGATTGGATATTTGCGCCTGTGGAATATACAACACCGAAATCATGAGCAGCGAGCATAGCAATACAATAAAGTGCCCGTGCCGATCCCCGAGCCTTCCCAGAATAGGAGCGGCAATCATCGTCCCCAAAGCGCTCGAGGCAAAAATAAGCCCCGCCATGATTTCAACATGGTTCTCGATATGCATGCTCTTCACATAGAGCGTGATAATAGGACTGATACTTTGAAAGCTTGCAGCGATAAGAAAGGTCGAAATGAATAACGTTAATATCGCCGGCTTGTGCTTCATGACCTCTTTCAAGCTCGTTCTCTCTGGCTTCTTCTCCCCCGATGACTTCCATTTCAAATCGCGAAAATGGAATTTGGCATACTTTCGCGTCTCCTTGACACCGAACAAAACGAATACGGCTGCAATAAAAATGAAAAAGCCTGTGAAAAAGAACGAATTCCTCATTCCCAGCCATTCGGCCATCACACCGCCAAGCAGAGGGCCCAGCAGCTGCCCGGAAACCTGCCCGGTCTGAAGCGTGCCTAATGCTTTGCCTACTTGCTCCTTCGGCGTCTCAATAGCCATCAGAGCGACCGCACACGTCGAGAACCCTCCCATAGTGCCAAAAAGTGCTCTAAGCAGCAGCAATTGCATCGGGGTATGAACCAGCCCCATCGCTGCGATAATGATTGCGAGCCCGAAGCCCGATCGGATCATGGTTACTCTCTGGCCGTACTTATCCGAGAATTTTCCCCAAAAGGGAGATACGATGGCGATCATCAAATGATTGACCCCAAAAATCATGGCGGCCCATAGAGCGGCCTGCTTCACATCGTGAATGCCGAGCTCCTGAACATACAGCGGCAAAAATGGAATAATCATTCCGATCCCGACGGAGCTGAAAAAAGTACCGAACCATAAAATGAACAAATTGCGCTTCCATGCTTCCATCCCGGATAGACCTTCTTTACTAGTAAATTGTGCAACAACCCTCTGGAATGCACTAGCCATAAGGACTATTGTTAGATTACTCCCAAAGAACGAAAGAAACCATGGATTTCCATGCTGTGAAACATGTACTATCTTGCTTTTTCTCAGGTCACAGAAAATAGCCGGAAGCCTAATGCTTCCGATTAGATATTTCTGAAATCCACCCTTGACGAACATCCAATACAGTGGTACCATCCTAAATATAATTATTCATATGTATTTAGTTGGTTTTAAATTGGTCTACCGGTCAACTGGAGACTCCTTCCCCTATCCATGGGGCAGGAGTCTTTTTTATTCCCTAACTGAAGGAGTGTTATTCCATGGCAAAAATAGCTGTTATCTCTGGAAGCCCGTCTGCCAGCTCCCGGCTGAACGGTGTACTTCGCAGCATTGAATCGTCTCTGCTTGCGGAAGGACTGGAGCTGGATTGGATTGAGGTTCGAAGTCTTCCGCCGGAGGATCTGATATTTACGAATTTCCAAAGCCCTGCTATTGTCAAGGCCAATGAAATTATAGCCAACGCAGCTGCCGTCATTGTCGCAACCCCCATCTACAAGGCGTCCTACACAGGTGTAACGAAGACCTTCCTGGACTTAATTCCGCAGAAGGGACTGGAGGGGAAAATCATTCTTCCCGTTGCCATAGGCGGTACGATCGCCCATCTGCTTGCGCTGGATTATGCCCTCAAGCCGGTTCTTGCCGCATTGGGTGCAAAGCTTCAATTGTCTGGCGTGTATGCGCTCGATACCCAGGTAGAGCGCCGTGAAGACGGTACCTTTGGACTGGCCGATGAGCTGGAGCAGCGTCTGACAGCTTCGATTGGCGAATTCGTTCAGGAGATACGACATCGTCTATCGTTCAGTCCCATCGCTTGATGCTTAAAACACTGGTAAATATCAATATCATCCATACCGTCCATAAGCCGATTGGATAACCAAAGGCTTCCAGCTGTCGCCCTATCGAGGTTCGACAGGTCCGGAAGTCTTTTATTATTTCATCAGACGAGGGGGAACTAATTATGACGACAACCCAAAGAGAAATGCATCTTAATTTATTCCTTGTCCCCGCCGGGCACCATGAGGGTGCATGGAGACATCCGGATACGAACGCGAAGCAGCTGATGCAATTCGAGCATTATCAACGGCTGGCTCAAAAAGCGGAGCAGGCGAAACTCGATTCGCTCTTTATGGCGGATCGTTATTCCGTCTCCAAGAAAGGCGTTGCCTATGGAGCGTTGACGGGACTTGAGCCGCTTACGCTGCTCACAGCCCTCTCCGTAGTTACCAAACGGATAGGCCTCATCGCCACCGTATCCACCAGCTTCAACGAGCCCTTCAATGTCGCCCGCCGCTTTGCTACGATCGACCATTTAAGCTCGGGGCGTGCCGGATGGAATATCATCACCTCCGGAACCGACGAGGAAGCGAGAAACTTCAGCTTCGACCGAATTCCCGGCCATGCGGAGCGATACGAACGGGCGGCAGAATTCGTCGAGGTAGCTACCCGCCTATGGGATAGCTGGGAAGACGATGCGCTCGTGCTCGACCAAGCGTCCGGTACTTATGCAGACAGCAGCAAGGTGCATGAGCTCCACCACAAAGGGCGGCACTTTTCCGTTCAAGGCCCGCTCAATGTGCCTCACTCGCCGCAAGGACGGCCCGTCCTTGTTCAGGCAGGCTCCTCGGAGGACGGACGCCATTTTGCCTCGGCCGTCGCCGACGCCATTTTCACCGCTCAGCAGACACTCACTGATGCTCAAGCCTTTTATTCGGATGTGAAAGCCCGCGTCCGTCAACAAGGCCGCAATCCCGAGCACGTGATCATTTTACCTGGGATCTGCCCTATTATCGGAGAAACCGAGTCGGAGGCCAAGGAAAAAGAAGCGATGCTCCATGAGCTGACCAATCCGAAATACAGTCTGCTCCAGCTGTCCAACCGGGTAGGCTTCGATTTGACAGCCTATCCTCTGGACGAACCGTTGCCTGAAATTCCCGAAACCGTACTGGCACGAGGGCACCAAAGCCGGGCGCAGCTCATTATCGAGCTTGCGCGCACCGAGAATCTGACCCTGCGCCAGCTGCTCCTGAGGCTTGCCGGAGGACGCGGTCATCGCACCATTGCCGGTACGGCCAAGCAAATTGCCGATGAGCTGGAGGTCTGGTTTACAGAAGGGGCTGCCGACGGCTTTAACATCATGCCCCAAGTTATGAAGGGCGGCCTGGACGATTTCATCGACCTGGTCGTTCCGGAGCTCCAACGTCGCGGATTGTTCCGTACCGAGTACAAGGGGCGTACGCTTCGCGAGCATTACGGCTTGCCTCATCCGCATCCTTCATTCACTGCTCAGCCACAATTTCAATAATCACCGATCCGGGTCTTAAGGAAGGGAGATACTTATGAGTGTAAAAGCTAGACAAATGCATTTAGGCGCCTTTTTGTTCGGTGTCGGGCACCATGTCGCCGCCTGGCGTTATCCGGATACGGAAGCACACGGTATCATGGACCCGGCATTTTATGAGCGCTTTGCTCAGACAGCAGAACGCGGTAAGTTCGATATGCTTTTCCTGGCGGATTCATTGGCATTGCTCGGCAGCTCCCCCTCCCATACCGCTTCGGTTCGCCCGGAGCCCATTACCCTTCTCTCTTATCTTGCCGGGGTCACCGAACGAATCGGGTTGGCGGCTACCGTATCGACGACCTACCATGAGCCTTATAACCTGGCCCGTGAATTCGCTACCCTCGATCATTTGAGCGGAGGACGGGCAGCCTGGAATGTCGTTACGTCCAGCCGCAACGAAGAGGCCGCCAATTTCAGCAAGGAGAAGCATCCGGACCATGCTGTCCGCTATGAACGGGCCAGAGAATTTATCCAGGTTGCCACCTCCCTGTGGGATAGCTGGGAGGATGATGCTATCCTGTTTGACCGGCAGAACGGACAATTCGCCAACCCCGACAAAGTTCACCGGATCGACCATCTGGGAGAGCATTTCAGAGTCAGAGGTCCGCTGAATGCCCCTAGACCGCCTCAAGGGCGGCCCGTGATTATCCAGGCCGGCTCCTCCGAGACGGGCCAGCAGCTCGCAGCCGAAACCGCTGAGGTGATTTTTACTGCATGGCAAACATTAGAGGAGGCGCAGCTCTTTTATCGCAATGTCAAATCTCTTCTTGCTAAGCATGGACGCACGGCGGATGAGCTCAAGATCATGCCCGGCATCTTCCCTGTTATCGGAGCAACGGAAGCGGAAGCCCGGGAGAAGGAACAGCTGCTGCAGCGGCTGGTGCTGCCGTCCGTCGGCTTATCGATGCTCTCCGGGTCCCTGAATGTCGATCTGCGGGATTACCCGCTGGACGGCCCGCTTCCGGAACTGCCAGAGCTCGAAGCCATCAACGGCGGCAAAAGCCGATTCAAGCTCGTGTCCGATATGGCCAAACGGGACGGCCTTACCATCCGCCAGCTGATCTATCGTGTCACCGGAGCGCGCGGGCACCGGACGATCTATGGCACCCCCGTTCAAATTGCCGATCAATTGGAGCTATGGTTCAACGAGCGCGCCTCCGACGGCTTCAATATTATGCCGCCTTATTTGCCTGGAGGCTTGGAGGAATTTGTTGAGCTGGTCATCCCCGAGCTGCAAAACCGCGGATTGTTTCGCACGGAATATACCGGAACCACGCTTCGCGATCACCTCGGCCTGAAGCGTCCCGCAAGCAAATTCAGCCGGCCTTCGGCATCCTCATCTATTTGAGCTTCTAGTACAACATTTTGGTACCTGCATGTAACGTATTTTGACCGAGGAGTGATCGACTATGGGAGAAACAAAACGCCAGCTCCACCTGGGAGCCTTCCTTTACGGTGTAGGGCATCATATTGCTGCCTGGAGATATCCGCTGACAGATTCGCTGGGACTGTTTACCTTTGAATTTTATAAACGATTTGCGCAAACGGCAGAACGGGGCAAGTTCGATATGATTTTTATCGAGGACATCCCCGCGCTGCCTGAGCAGCACGAAACCTCCGTTCAGCATACCGTCCCCGTCCGGGCCGAGCCCCTCACGCTGCTATCCACGCTTGCTTCCGTCACTTCCCATATCGGCTTGGCCGGAACCGTCTCCACCACCTACAGCGAGCCTTACCATGTCGCCAGAAAATTCGCTTCCCTTGATCATTTGAGCCGCGGGCGTGCGGCCTGGAATGCCGTGACGACGAGTATGGAAATTACAAGCCAGAACTTCGGCCAGGACCATCACCTGGACCATTCCATCCGCTACGAACGCGCACAAGAATTCGTCGAGGTCGTCACGTCGCTGTGGGACAGCTGGGAGGACGGCGCGCTTCTTATCGATAAGTCATCCGGAGTCTTTGCCGATCCTGACAAAATCCATGCGATCCGCCATCAAGGGAAATTTTTCTCGGTACGGGGCCCTCTTTCGATTCCTCGTACTCCCCAAGGAAGACCTGTGCTCGTTCAAGCCGGTTCCTCCGAGACGGGCCAGGATTTTGCAGCAAAAACGGCTGAGGTCGTATTCACGGCATGGCAGACGCTGGAGGAGGCGCAGTCCTTCTACAGCAGTCTGAAGGGGAGGCTCAAGCAGTACGGCCGCTCCCGAGATCAATTGAAAATATTACCCGGTATCCTGCCGGTTATCGGAGCTACCGAACAAGAAGCAAAGGAGAAGGAAGCCCATCTGCAGGAGCTCGTGCTTCCCGAAGTCGGCTTGGCCATGGTTTCCCGAACGCTTCGGGTGGATCTGTCCGCCTACCCTCTCGACGGGCCTGTGCCTGACCTGCCCGATGCGGCGAACATTAACGGAGGCAAAAGCCGCTATCAGCTGCTGGTCGATATGGCCCGCCGCGACAAGCTGACCATCCGGCAGCTCGTGGCCAGAGTTACCGGGGCGCGCGGTCACAAAACCATCCATGGGACGCCGGAGCAGATTGCCGACTTTCTGGAAAACTGGTTTACCCACGGCGGCTGCGACGGGTTTAATATTATGCCTCCTTATTTGCCAGGAGGGCTGGACGAATTCGTGGATCAGGTCATTCCGATCCTGCAGCAGCGCGGTTTGTATCGGACAGAATACAGCGGAACGACACTTCGCGATCATTTAGGGCTGGCCGTTCCAGGCAACCGGTATCAATTAAGGCCGCAGCAGCAAGCCAATTAATAGCAGACCGTTAAATTACAAGGGGGTTTTCATTATGGCAGCGAGGAAAAAGAAGACGATATTATCCATCCTGACAAGTATCATTGTATTTTCCGTAGTGTTAACCGGCTGCGGCAAGACGGCCTCTACGGATACCGCCTCCGCTGCCCAGGCAGGTTCTGCGGAGAAATCCAAGGAAAAGATCGTCGTTAATATCGGAGTCCAGGGAAAGACGGGCATTCTTCCCTATGCAAGGGATAAGGGAGCCTTCGAAAAAGCTTTTGCCGCCGTTGGGGCCGAGGTCAAATGGAATGAATTTGCAAGCGGTCCCCCGCACTTCGAAGCGCTGGCCGCCGGCCGGCTCGATTTCGGCTCCGTCGGAGGGACCCCCGTAGTCTCCGGACAAGTCGGAGGCATCGACTTCAAGGCTATCGCCGTAACCAGCGACGGCAAGAAAGGCAATATGATTGTCGTTCCAAAGAACAGTCCGATCAAAGAGCTGAAGGATCTGAAAGGCAAAAAAATCGGTGTGGCCAAAGGCAGCAGCGCCTATAACTTCCTTTATCTGGCCATCGATAAAATTGGTCTTAAGGGCGACGACGTCAAGGTGATTCAGCTGCAGCCCGATGAAGCAAGACCCGCTCTGGACTCCGGCGCGATCGATGCCTGGTCGATCTGGGAGCCATATGCTACGACGGCCGTATTTCAGACCGGGGCCAGAATACTGGTGACCGGCCAGGATTTGAATATTAACGCCCCCGGCTTCCTGATCGCCCGAACCAAATTTACCAAGGATCACCCGAACCTCACCGTTCTTTTCCTTAAAACCTATGAGGAGGTCCGCAAATATTATGTGGAGCATAACGAGGAAGTGACTGAGGAGCTGTCCAAATCCCAGAAGCTGGACAAGGAAATTATCAGCACCGTATTAAAAAACACCGAACCGCTTCTTTCCCCCATCACTCCAGAATTCGCCAAAGCGCATCAGGAGCAGGCCGACTTCCTCTATTCGGCAGGAGCCATCAATAAAAAGCTCGAAACGAGCCAAGTGCTGGAGAGTAAATTCGTGGAGCAGGCTTTGAAGGAGCTGAAGGATAAAAAATAGGCGACCTCCTTCTTGAAAAAAGGGCCATCGTTGGCTCTTTTTCTTTTTCCCCGATACATAGGTTATAATCAAAAATTACACTGACCTTTAGACCGCTTTATTGTACTATCATTCCTAACTACATTTAAAAGAATGGATGAATAGGACATGAACTACATTATTTTTGATTTGGAGGCCACCTGCTGGGAAAACGACCGAAGCAAGCCGAATGAAATTATTGAGATTGGAGCGGTCAAGCTCAATCAGCAGCTTCAACGGATAGATGAATTCCAAACCTTTATCAAGCCAATGCTGAACCCCTGGTTATCTGATTTCTGCAAAACACTAACCTCTATTACCCAAGAGGATGTTCAAGCAGCTCCTTATTTTCCCCAAGGTGTCCGCGCGTTCCAGGATTGGATCGGTCCGGGGCCCTTTTACCTCTGCTCCTGGGGTCTCTATGATAAGAATCAGCTAATAAAAGACTGTAAGCTGCACAGTCTAAGCACGGATTGGCTGAAGCATCACATCAGCATCAAGCATCAGCACGGTAAAATGATCGGCCGTGATCGGGGCGTCGGTATGGAGAGGGCACTTCAAATGCTGCATTTGCCTATGGAGGGCCAACATCACCGGGGGATCGATGACGCCAGAAATATTGCGAAGATTTTTGTCCGGTTATTTGATAAGCTGGAGTTTAGCTGAGTCTATCGGAAACAGGAGGATGAGCATCTTTGTGGAACCATGTATTTGAACTGGAGCATGTCAAAAGACCGCCAGCTGACGAGAATGAGCTTGACCGTTTTGTTACAGCCTGGAATGCGGCGTTATCCGAGCAAGAGATGGCTGAGATTGCGGGCAGACAACGAAATCCGTTTCCTGCAGGACATGAGCTGTACGATCAGTACAAGCCATTTGATCCTGCTTTATGGAAGCTGCCGCAGAAGGCGTTTCCCGCCAGCTACCTTGATTTTCTGCGCTATTCCAATGGCGGGGAATTTCAGAACGGCGACAGGTTCTTTCAGTTTTTTGGCACAGATCAGCTCCGGGAATACAATCTGGCTTACGAGCTGCCCGAATACATGAAGCATGCCGTTTCTTTTGCCATGGATGGCTGCGGGAATCACTATCTTTTTGATATGCGGGAAGAAAGGAACAATAACGAGTATCCGATCCTTGTCGCGCATTCAGGGTATCTCGATTATGACGGATGTGTTCTGGTCGCCGAATCCTTTCTTGAGCTGTGCTCGGGAAGAACCTCGATGGATGAAGAGATGGATCGGCGTTGGGTGTAGAGCCCCAAACGAAATAACCCCACAAAGTGGGGCGAGTCTGTTGGAAAACCTAAAAATCTGAAAAATTGCTTCGGTCCCCCAGTGGGGTATCCCCTTCCGGTCGCTGTTGTTCTCGGGAAACTTTGATTAAATTTGCTCTATAGCGGGAATTTCCCGAGAACAAAGGCGAACGCTATCGCTCCTACAGGAGACACCCCACTTACCACCTTTCGCATTTTTCCGTATGATAGGGTTTTTCAACAACCTGATCCCAGTAGTTGGTTAATAATACAAGAGGGCAAGCACTTCCGCTTCCCCAGCTCTACGTTATTGAATTAACCATTATAACTGTCGCGCCACTTGAGCAGCTTCTTCTCCAGCAGCCGGACCAAGGAATCGGTCAATTTGCCCACGATAGCGAATATGATGATTCCGACAAACACGATCTGTGTCTGGGAAAATTGACGGGCATCCATAATCAGGTACCCGATCCCTTCACTTGACCCCATCAGCTCGGCCACGACCAGCCCTAACCAGGCAACGCCGAGAGATAGCCTTAAGCCAAGCAGCAGATTCGGCATCGCAGCCGGAATCACGAGGCGCGTGATTTGATTCCACCGGCTGAATTCGAGGATGCGGGCTACATCGAACAGCTTCGAATCGGCGCTGCGGATTCCGAGAAACGTATTTACATATAAAGGGAAAAAGGCGCCTTTAGCAATCAGCAGCACTTTGGATAGCTCCCCGAAGCCGAACCAGAGGATGAACAGCGGAGTAATGGCCAAGTGCGGAATCATGCGAAGCATCTGAACCGTAGGGTCCAGCGTTTCTTCCGCTCTCCGGAACAGGCCGCTCACTAACCCGAGCAGCAGTCCCAAACCGCCCCCCAGCAAAAAGCCTACCGCAGCGCGGTACACACTGATTTGTAAATGCTTGAACAGCTCTCCGGAGGAGATCAGATCGATAAAAGCCTGGAGTATGGCTAACGGAGTCGGAAGCAGCGTCTTGGAGATCAGCTCCAGGCTGCCCGCGATTTGCCATACGATTAATACGGAAACCGGCAAAATCAACCCTCGAATGACGATCGCCCATTTGTCGTTTCGCTTTCGCCTTGCCGCCGTATCCTTCCCCTTTACTTGCTCCTGCTGGCCTCCAATCGCTTCGGCACCGGCTGGGCCGGTTATCGTCCCTGTCGAATGCATCATTGCACTCACCCCTTCTACGAATGTTTGTTAAATGCCCGAGCTGTCTACCAGCTCCAGCTCATCCACGCGCTCAAACTCATTCAGTACTTTATGACGCATTTCCTGGAAGGACGATGTCGTCTTCTTTCTTGGAAAAGGAAGATCCACAGGAATAATCTTACGAATGGTGCCGGGCCGGGCATTCATGATGACGACCCGGTTAGCGAGAAAAACCGCTTCGTCGATATCATGCGTGACGAGAATCATCGTCGTCTTGTTCTGCTGCCAAATATCAAGCAGGACCTCCTGCAAGTGGCTTCTCGTAAATGCGTCCAGCGCACCAAAGGGCTCATCGAGCAGCAAAACCTTAGGCTTGCGCAGCAGCGCTCTGGCGATGGCTACCCGCTGGGACATCCCTCCCGACAGCTCCCGCGGATAAGCCTTCTCGAACCCACGGAGGCGGACAATCTCAATCAGCTCATCCACCTGCCTCCGGACCTCCGGATCGCTAAGCCGCAGATCGGCCGCAATATTTTTCTCGACGGTTAGCCAAGGAAACAAGCGGTGCTCTTGAAAAATAAAGCCTTTATCAATGCTCGGGCGGTCCACAGGACGGTTCTCCAGCAGCACCGTCCCCGTATAAGCCGTATCCAGACCCGCTATAATTTTCAATAAAGTGCTTTTGCCGCAGCCGCTGGGGCCGATGACTGTGATGAATTCGCCTTGCTTCACATGAAGCTCAATCTGATTCAGCGCTTGGACGGGGCCTTGCGGAGCGGCGAATTGTTTAGATAGTCCGTGAATTTCGAGCGTATGGGTCATTCATAATCTCCTCCCGGGACTTGACTTATACAAAAAAGAGACTCCCCGCCATAGTCGCCCGGGTCCGCGAACGGACCTGCGACAGCTTCAGGAAGTCTCCGGTGTTCCGGTTGACTGCTGCTTAACCATGAGCCAGCCTTTTGACACAAGCTGAAGGTCGGCCTCTTGGTACAGCTATTTCTGTTCAGCCTTATACTGCTCTAACGCTTTAGTGATATATTGGTTGTCTACGACCTTGGACGTATCGATTTTCTTCTTAATGGCCCCCTGCTCATAGATGGAGTTGGCCGTTTCCTGCTGAATTTTGATGATTTCATCTGTAATCGGCATATTGGTAGGCTCCGTATTCTCAATGACCTGCCGAATAATTTCACGGTCAACCTTCTTCAGCTGGGCGTAGACGTCTATCGCCTCTTCCAGATGCTGCTTTTGCCATTGCTGCGTCTTTTCCTCCACCTTCAGATACAGTGTCACCAGATCAGGGTGTTCCTCGGCAAACTTGGTGCGTACAATCTGAAAGCCTGCGCCTTTGGCATCCAAAGCCGTTCCGTCCACCAATACCCGTGCTCCATTCAGCACCTTCTGGGTGGACATGAACGGTTCCCAGATCGCCCAGGCATCGACGGAGCCGGTTTCAAAGGCAGGCTGGGCTTCATCCGGCTGAAGCGAAATGATTTGCACATCGGCCGGCTTCAGATTAGCCTTCTCCAGCGCTTTGTAGACAACCGTCTGGGCCGAGCTGGCCTTGGCAAACGCGATTTTCTTCCCTTTCAAGTCCTGAATCGTTTTGATCGGACTATCCTTTTTCACCAGAATGGCATTTCCTTTGGAGCCGAAGCTGGCCGCAGCGATTTCCTTGAACGGTACATCGGCCGCTTGGCCGGAAATCACCGGCAGGTCGCCAACCCTCCCGAAATCCAGCCGATTGGAGGCAATCGCTTCAAAATAGGAAGGACCGCTTTGGAACTCCACCCAATTGACCTTGGCGCCGACCTTAGCGAATTCTTCCTCGAACCAGCCCTTCTGCTTGGCAAGCAGGATCGGCCATATGCTTTGCTGAATGCCGATATTGACGACCAAGGGCTCCTTGGAGCTTGCTCCGGCGGGCCCTGCGCTGTTGCCGGTCTTGCCGTTATGATCTGCGCCCTGCGAGCTGCCGCAGCCTGCAAGCAGCATCAATCCCCATATAACTGTCACAACAAAAGACACCCATTTTACTCTTCTCATAAGTACTCCTCTTTCCGATCCATCTCATGATTAACGCAAAAAAACCTTACTGCTCCTTTGTGAATTAACAATAAGGCCTTCGGTTTTCCGATCGGCAAAAAGGATATGAAGATTTACGTCAGTGATCTTCCTATATCATAATGCCACTAATTCCAATGTGTCAACTGGGAATTTAAAATAAAAACAAAACCTGCAAGAGAGCCGCTGTTCCGCAGCAGCCCTCTCGCAGGTCACCCTTGTTAATTAAACCGGACGGATTTCTTTCTCCATAATGTAATCATCCATCACAAACCCGTTTCCGATATCCGCAACCTGGGTGCGCAGCTTTTTAAAGCCCTTCTTCTCGTACACCGCAATCGTCGCATCATTATACCGGTTGACGGTGAGCCATATCGCGCTCAAGCCCCTTTTGCGGCACAGCTCGACCAAAAATTCCATGGCCCGGCTTGCAAACCCTCTGCCGCGATGCTCCTTCAGGATATACAATTTACTTAAAAACAGCTTGCCCTCTTCTTGCTTTACTCCCATATAGCCAATGTTGGAGCCGTTCAGCTTCATAAAGTAATATTCGTAGCCTTGATGCTTCAATTGATCGGTCAGGGCAGGGTAGGATTGAAATTTTTGCACCATATAATCGATTTGTTCCCGGGATATGATGGTTATAAAATATTCATTCCAAATTTCCGCTGCCAGCCGAGCCAAGTCCGTAACTTCTTCCTTCGTCTTTACTTGGGTAAAAACAGGTTCCATAAGATCACCTCTTTGTATCCTGCCACTGAGCTCGTAAGAAGCCTGTCCCGCTTCCCGCCCCTGAGTTCTCTCCATGCTTTACAGCTGCTGCTGATATACCTTGAACAAGGCCTGGGTACCGCTATCTTCTTCGCCCATCTGAGCCAGCTGTTCGTACAATGCACGGGCCTGCGCCAATCCCGGAAGCTCCAGCTTCATCTCCTTCGCGGAGTCCAACGCAATCTGCATGTCCTTGATAAAATGCTTCACATAAAAGCCGGGGGCATAGTCCCCGTTAAGCATTCTAGGAGCCAGATTGCTCAGAGAAAAGCTTCCCGCCGCTCCCGATTGGATGCTTTTCAACACGGTAGAAGGATCGAGTCCCGCTTTTTGTGCATAGATCAGAGCTTCACATACGCCCATCATATTGGAGGCAATGGCGATTTGATTGCACATTTTCGTAAACTGCCCGGAACCGGCAGGTCCTTGGTGAACGATCTGCGTCCCCATGGCTTCCAGCACAGGCAGCGCCTGATCGAAGGCCTCCTTGCTTCCGCCAACCATAATGGAGAGCCGCGCTTCTCTTGCCCCAACATCTCCTCCCGAGACAGGAGCGTCCAGTGCAAGAATCCCCCGCTTCAGCGCTTCCGCCTCGATGCGCTTTGCCAAAGAAGGACTGGAGGTGGTCATATCTATAACAATAGTGCCCGGCTTGGCATGAGGAATAATTCCCTGCTCACCGAGGCTGACCTCTTCGACGTCATGAGGATAACCGACCATCGTAATGATCACGTCGCATAAAGGTGCCAGCGAGGAAGGCGTCTGATGCCACTCGGCCCCTTGGGCGACCAAGGATTCAGCCTTTTCCTTCGTCCGGCTGTATACATGGAGCTTATAGCCCTTGTTCATCAGATGGCCCGCCATGCTTTTGCCCATCACTCCTGTGCCAATAAAACCGACAACCGTATTTTGCGCTGTTCTTTCCAAGCTAAGGTCCCCTTTTCCATTCGAGATTCAGATCATATAGTGAAAAGACATCCCTCTCCCACTGCAGAAAGAAACAATGTCTCCATCGGTACGGTCGACAAAACCAATCATGAAATGCTTGAAGAATGCCTGTTTCCAACCTAACATTGCTGCAAAGCGTTGTCAACTTAAGGAGCTATGACCTAATCAATAACCATGCCGGACTGATCAATGGCTGCGCGAAATAAAAAGCAGGGCACTCCCGCAAGATAAGCCAGTAAGTCCCTGGTCATCATCGGTGGTGCTCCTGCTATCACGTTACTTGGTCTCGGATTCAATCTTCTTGTTAACCTGCTCCTGACCGTTTCGAAGTACGGTATTCACATCGGTTTTGCCTAACAAGAGATCGGTAATTTGACCCCGAATGGCATCCTCTACAAACGTATCGTATCGGGTTTTGGCCGCCGCCGGCGCGAAGGTGTTGCTGAATACGGCATTCTTGATATTCTTATCCTTCATGGTCGTGTCCTGGCCGAACACCTGCTTGATCGCATCGTTCTTCAGAATCGTAATGCCGCCTGACTTGGAAAATTGCGTCTGGTACTCATCGCTGATAAACAGCTTCACGACCTCCATCGCCTCATCCTTATGCTCGCTGGTCGAAGTGATAAACATATAAGTCGGATAGGATTGACTGCCGACTTTCGGAGCATCCTTGAAGGTAGGCAGTGCCGTCACATCCCAATTCATCTCGCGAGTCCAGTCGTAATCCCCGTACATGAAGCTGAACATAGCGACATTCCGGGCCTTGGAGAACTCGTCAATGTACGGAATCTTGTACCATTGCTTCTTCAAATCCTCAAGCACTGGGCCGTAGCCTTCGGATTGCATCGGCTTCATCAAGGTTTCCTGAAGCAGCTTTTTCCATGCATCCGTTTCCAGCGTCGCTTTTTTGGAGGAGGCATCGACATTGGCAAGAGACAGCGGGTTCAGTCTTAAAAAGTGATTGATTGATGTCGTATAACCGACGTAATTGACGCCGTTATCGCTTCGAGTCAGCTTTTGCGATAAAGCCGCCAAATCATCCCAAGTCATTCCGTCTTTAGGGTATTCCACCCCGAATTTATCAAAAATATCCTTATTGTACATCAACACCAGCGTACTGTTGCTGATCGGCAGGCCATATAGACCGCCCATGACCTTGATAGCATCGATCGTCGACGGCTCAAACCGGCTTAAATCTACATTATGCTTTTTCACCAGATCGGATAAATCCTGGTTCAGCCCGATATCCAGAAGCGAGCCCTTCAAGCCGATTTGTCCTATGGAATCAATAAAGATATCCACCTTCGTCGTCCCGCTCGTAATCATCTCCGCCAAGCTGACCGTCTTGTCTTTGGGCACGAATTTCACCGTAACATTCGGCAGCTTTTGCTTTATGTAATCTCCATATTGTTTTTGAAACTGCTCTTCGGAAAGATTCCCGTTATGATAAAAATATAAGTCCACCGGCTTCATATTCGCCGCAGCCCCTGCATCACCGGTTGACGACGCCGGCTCCTGCTTGGTACCGGAGCATCCGGACAATATCGACCCTAGCAGAAGCGTTCCTGCCACTGCCATTGTAACCTTTTTCATGGTATGACCCTCCCTTTTTACGATCCAATAAACCGCTTTCATATTGATGAAGCTTCAATGAATAGATATGATGGGTACCCGCCTGCACTAAGAGGTTAATGCAATAAAACTGTAAGCACTGAAATCGATTTCATGATGTATTATACTCAGCAGCTGGAAATATTGTCAAACAAAAAATGATAAAGCACGATTTTTATTGAATTTTAGCCGGTTTATAAAAATAAACTCTAATGGAGTCTCTGTTTGAATGATCTGAAATCGATTTTATTAATCCGCATTTGACTGAGCACTATTTTCGAATAAATTTCCAACTATATCCGGTTTGTTCAGCTTAATCCAACAATCGACTCCTTCCTATTCTATCAAATGATGAGTATTGCAATCGATTTCTTTATAGGTTATAGTCTTCTCAGAATAAAAATCTGTACTAAGGTAGATGAGAATGGACATAAAAATCGTCGATGTGGCCGCCAAAGCCGGCGTCTCCCCCGCTACGGTATCCCGGGTTCTAAATAATAACAACAATGTCACCTCCAAGACGAAGGACAGGGTCATGAAGGTGATTCATGAGCTCGGTTACCAACCGAATGCCGCCGCCAAAAATCTTCGTT
Source organism: Paenibacillus sp. OAS669 (assembly GCF_014873645.1). Lineage (NCBI taxonomy): Bacteria > Bacillati > Bacillota > Bacilli > Caryophanales > Paenibacillaceae > Paenibacillus > Paenibacillus sp. OAS669. Next base: position 144,696 of record NZ_JADBDR010000008.1, on the reverse strand, counting down.
CCCAGAAAACGATGGCTATCGGCGTTATCGTTCCGGAAATTAATAACTCCTATTATGCAGAAGTGATCAAGGGCATCGAAAATCAGGCTTATGCCATGAAATATAAGGTTATTATCTGCGATACGTCGAACAACAAGGAAAAAGAGCTGGAATTTATCAATCTGCTCATGAATAAAACCGTTGACTGCATGATCCTTGTAACCCCGATGATGTCGGATGAGGAGATTTGCCATTGGGCCGATATGGATTATTCCATAGGCATCGTCGGCAGATATATTCATCACGATAAGGTTCCGTGCGTCTATACGGACAATGTGAAATTTTCGAAGGAAGTCGTGAACCATCTGGTAGAGCAAGGGCATCGGGAAATCGCGTTTCTCAGCGGCTATGCGGATGCCATCGACAGCTATGAGAGACTGGAGGGCTACTTGAAGGGCCTGCGCGAGCATCATATTCCATTCCGTCCCGAATGGATCGAGAACGGGAACTTTAACAAGCAGGGCGGATACGAGGCGTTAAAGAGATTAATAGAGAAGAAGGTCAGCTTCACCGCTATCTATGCCGCCAACGACGAAATGGCGCTTGGTGTGTATCAGGCATGTGGTGAACTCGGAATCAAGATTCCGGAACAGCTCGCCGTCATCGGCGTGGACAACAATCGCATCAGCCGGTACATCACTCCTCAGCTCAGCACAGTGAACCAGCCGAAGATGAAGATGGGTGGCGCTATCGTCGAGAGATTGATTCATCAGCTCGAGAACGGTGAAGTGACGGACAACCGGGTTATCATTCTGGAGTCCCAGCTTATTGTCCGCGATTCTTCGCTGAGCCTGCCGCAGACGTAAGCGAACATCCGGGTGTATAACAGCCGGGCTTGCATAGTTAGACACTGCATCTTCTACACGGTCAGCCCGCACCCTCGCCCTGGCCGTTAGGCTGCCTGCGGAGCGGAGATTTGCTTTTGGCTTTAGCCGCCTGCGCTTCCTTGGGCTTTCGGCTCAGGTTGCATATGCGGAACACTGTGTAACCTATCATTCCTCCTGTTACATTCAGGATCATATCATCGACATCGAAGGTTCCGATCGATAGCAGCAGCTGTATCATCTCAAAGCTTCCGCTCCATAACAAGGAGGTCATCAGCATCCCTGCCCACGAACGGCAGCAGCGGTGGAAAAACAGCGGGGCCATTAGGCCAAACGGAATAAAGACTTCGATATTACCGATCAAATTATCCGGCGGAAACTGCAGGAAATCGATAGGCTGTTTCAAATCCTGTGCAATCTCTTTGAAGGGAATGATGTTCCCGGACGCTTCATAACGCTTTATAATATCCCGCGGATTCTCCCAATTATGCTTGAACCGGTCGATCAGATAATCGAGCTCCAGCGGTCCGAGCTTGAATAAAATAGCCTTGGCCAGCAGATACAAATAAACGGTAAATACGGCCGGCAGTACTATATTTTTGCCTGGATGGAACGATTTCATCTATACCCCTCGCTTCCTGCTTACAAATATAATGTGAGTATCACGCCGTCCGAATTATTGCCCGTAATATCGTATCTCCGGTTGGCAGGGATCGTAATCTTCATATTTTTGGAGTAAGGATAATAACGGATTTCATAGGTGTTGCCTTCCGTATGGGCCGTAATAGTCTTCTGCTCCTTCAAGTAATCCAAATACTCCTCCAGGGTCATATTGTTCTCCTTCATGATGGCGCTGTGGGGCATGCCTACATAACGAAAATGCCACGGCTCATACTGAATGCCTGTAATGGTAGTCTTATCCTTCGGATAGCGCAGGATAAATCCGTACTTCCATGCCTCCTTGAGCAGCCACTTGCCCTCCGGCGCCTGATTCATCTCCTTCTGGGTCGAACCAATATCCAACGATAACCCGAGATTATGCTCGCTGTAGCCCGCCGGTAAAGCATAGTCAGAGCCCATCTCCCGGAACAGCTTGTCCTGCTCCTTCTCCTCCCGATAGCCGCTGCTGATCATAAAATGATTCACGCCGTCTTTATTGGCGGCCTCCATCATCTCGCCGAACTCTTTCGCCACTTCCCGGGACAGCCGAATCGTATTATCTAATAGAGCGAAGCCGCGGATCAGATCTTTATGCTCGTATAACCGAACTATATCCGTCTGCTCTCCTTCCGAACGTACGGCATTCTTTTTATTCACAAGAACCAGCTTTCCTTTATATACTTGATCCTTGGCTACGGATATCGTTACTTGCTTGGATGACTCCCCCTGCTTGCCCTCGCTCCTCTGCCTCGAAGCATCTCCAGATACTTGGACCGGAATTTCCGCATTCCCCGGGCTTCCATTAGCATTCTCCCTGGTACGCTGCAAAGCCTCGTAACCTAGCAGCGCCACAATGACAAACAGAAACACCCACTTCTTCATCTGCATATTCCCCCTTCGTTGATATCCACTTAGGATAGAGGAAAACGTTTAAAAAGAATTAGGCTTTATCTAAAATTTTTCTTAAATATGAAGCGGCGCACCACTAATTGCCACGAATACAAGAACCCGGCTTGGCTCACTCTATGCATGAAAACGGCTGGAATCACGGATGGGGGGAACTTTGTTGAGCAGCGAGAAGAAATTGTCCATTTTCGCCCTTGGAGGCGTGAATGAAATCGGTAAGAACATGTATGTAATACAGTATGAGGACGACATGGTCGTCATTGACTGCGGCTCCAAATTCCCTGACGAGAGCCTGCTGGGGATTGATCTGATTATCCCCGACATCAGTTATCTGATCGAACATAAAGACAAAGTACGTGCTTTGATTGTTACCCATGGACATGAGGATCATATCGGCGGAATCCCCTATATATTGAAGCAATGCAATATGCCTATCTATGCCACGCGGCTGACAATAGGGCTCATTGAAATCAAGCTGAAAGAAGCCGGTCTGCTGGCCGACACGGAATTAATAGAAATTACCTCGAACTCGGAAGTAGAGCTTGGGTCCATCCGCGCGACGTTCTTCAAAACCAACCACAGCATACCCGACTGCCTGGGTATCGCCTTCCAGACACCGGAGGGGACGGTTGTACATACGGGTGATTTCAAGTTCGACCTGACCCCCGTCAATGAGCAATACCCGGATATTCACAAGATGGCGGAGATTGGCAAGAACGGCGTCCTTGTTTTATTATCCGAAAGCACGAATTCCGAACGCCCGGGATTCACTCCGTCCGAACGTAAAGTAGGAGAATCGATAGAGGAAGCCTTCACCAAAGCGCGGCAAAAGGTAGTCATCTCTACCTTTGCTTCGAACGTTCACCGGCTCCAGCAAATTGTCGATGCGGCCGCGATGACCAACCGCAAGCTGACGGTCCTCGGACGGAGCATGGTGAATGTGGTCAAAATCGCTTCGGAGCTGGGGTACTTAAAGATTCCCGAAGGCATGCTCGTAGAAGCAGGAGAGGTGGCAGGGCTGGAAGCTGAGCGGGTCGCCATCCTGTGTACGGGAAGTCAAGGAGAGCCTATGGCCGCACTGGCCCGGCTGGCCTCCTCTACCCATCGGCAAATCAAAATATTGCCAGGGGATACCGTCATCTTATCGGCGACTCCGATTCCGGGGAATGAGAGGAATGTAGCGCAAATCGTCGACAATTTATTTCGTCTCGGCGCCAATGTCATTTACGGCTCCGGCTCCGTCACGGGCATGCACGTTTCGGGACATGCCTGCCAGGAAGAGCTTAAGCTGATGCTTACCTTGATGAAGCCGACTTATTTCATTCCGATCCACGGGGAATACCGCATGCTGTACCAGCATCGGCTGTTAGCCGAAGCGGTCGGGGTCAAGAAGGAAAATATCTTTATCCTCCATAACGGAGATGTTGTGGATATTCAAGATCAAACCGCATCCCAAACAAGAAAAGTATCGGCAGGCAACACGTTCGTAGACGGATGGGGGATTGGCGATGTCGGCAACATCGTGCTGCGCGACCGCAAGCATCTCTCGGAAGACGGCATTCTTGTCGTCGTCATCACGCTAAGCAAAGCCGAGGGCCATATTTTATCCGGGCCGGATATCATCTCCCGCGGCTTCGTCTATGTTCGCCAATCAGAGGCTCTGCTCGATCAAGCTAACCGCATTGTAACCGAAACGATCAATAAATTGCAGGCCGAGAACATTTACCAATGGAGCTCGCTGAAAATCAGCGTTAAGGACGCTTTGGGACGCTATTTATACGAAAACACAGGCCGAAGACCGATGATTTTGCCGATCATTATGGAAATTTAAGTAAATCCCGCTTCGGGATATAGTTCTTACTCCAAGAAAGCGCAGCGTACGGCTTGCCCCTAAGCAGGCCGTACGCTGCGCTTTGGTGTAAAAATAGAGTACTGTGGATTTAAGGATTGAAGGTATAGCCAACGCCCCATACCGTTTTGATCAGCTTATGTTTATTGGTGTCGTCCCCGATCTTTTTCCGCAGTGTACGAATATGAACCATGACCGTGTTATTGCCGCTCTCATAATAGGCTTCTCCCCATACCTGTTGAAAAATATGATCCGCGCTGAACACTTTTTTGGGGTGACTGGCAAGCAAATGCAATATATCAAACTCTTTGGGCGTCAGCTCGATAACCTCCCCGTACAGCACCACCTTCCGCTGATCGGGGTAGATGCTCAAGCCGCCGGACTCGAGTACGGCTTCGTTATCGGTGGAATGGCGGTTCAGCTGCATATACCGGCGAAGCTGGGCATTCACACGCGCAACCAGCTCCATGGGATTGAAGGGCTTGATCATATAGTCGTCGGCCCCCATCACAAGCCCGGTTATTTTATCCATATCCGACGTCTTTGCACTCAAAAATATGATGGGCATATGATATTGCTCCCGTATGAGACGGGTAACCTCGTATCCGTCCATTTTGGGCATCATAATGTCCAGAATGGCCAAGTCGATCGGCTGGGTTTGAATGACGCGCAGGGCTTCTTTCCCATCCGGAACCTTAATAATCTGGTACCCCTCTTTCTCCAGATGCAGCGCAATCAGATCCGCAATCTCGGCCTCGTCATCCGCTACCAGTATCGTAATTCGTTTCATCTAATCTACTCCCGTAAGAAATCATCTATCTAGCTATTATTGTTCCCCCGTGGGTTGTAAAATCATTTCCCAAGCAGCAGGCTGACCCGCTTCTTCCATATGTCAACGAAAGGCTCGTCTACAGCCCATTGTATCATGACAATGGTCTCATCCGCATCCAGATTGACGGACAATAGCGGCGCCGGAATCAGCTGGTCCTTAAAGGGATACATGATAATATTCTTTGCGGTGACAATACCCACCAATTCCCCGTTAGGCGAAGAAAAGGCGTCTATGGCATCGGATACGGTACGCCGTATATCGGTCCAGCTTGCTGACAGCTTATCGTAGGAAACGACGGAATCGGGCAGCTTCAACTCAACCTCCTTAAGCTGCGGCTTGACTGGGTTGAGCCCAAGGGGAGATGCCTGATAGGTCGCAACCTGAGGTACCCACTGCCCCTCCTTCCGTGCAATCGCCCAGCTATCGCCCTGCTCACCCTGCAAATCCGGGGCCAGCGCGGAGCCGTACAGCTTGCTCAAGGAAACATGGGGTTCATTCTCCGGTAATGGTTGAGCCGGCAGCTTCGTTTTGGTCAGATCCTCTACATCCTTGACCCAAACGTAATCACGCGGCGCGTCTTTCCCCTTGTCCTGCTGCACCGTTTGGGAGACGGATACGTACCGGTTCCCAGCAAAAAGCAGCTTCTCCGACAGCCTCACCTGCTGCAGAGCATCATTTGCCTCCTGCACCGAAGCCGCGTTTTTCTCCGTTGCTACAGCAACAGACAGCTTCTGGTAGACCGTGCCGGTGCTCTCCAAGCGCTGCGGAACGATTCTCAAAAACTCCGTTTTATAAGGCATCAGGATGCCGCTGCCCTCTGCCGATTTTCGAAGCTCTCCCTGCTCCTCAGCCAGCAGCAGTGTGCGGTACGTGCTGTATTCCGGACTCCCCCCGGAAGCCGGGTGATCCTTTCTTAAGCCGATCAAGACGGCAGAACGGACAGGGTCCGCCTTGATCGTCGTATTCCAAAGAGGTATGGCGGGCTTGGATGCCGGCGATTCGTTCCATGCGGTTTCGGGTACAAGCTCCTTAAACGGGCTGTACCAATGGAAAGAAAGAAATACGGCTATGGCAGCAAGAGCCGTGCACAAACCGGCACTCCAAGGCATCCACTTCTTCTTCTTTTTGCGATCCTGCTCGTCGATGCGCTCCCCAATCCGTTTCTTTAACGCCTCCGAAAAACCGTGCCGGATGAATGGCCCTTCAGCCATCCACTGCTTCAACTCGTCGTCAATCGGCTCCATTGCTTTGATTCTCCTTTTGTTTGACCATTTTTTTGCGGGCGTGGAATAATCGCGACTTGACCGTTCCTTCTGTCACTCCCAGGATTTGTGCAATCTCCTTCATCGACAGCTGGTAGTGTGCGTAAAGCAGCAGCACCTCGCGGTACTTGACCGGCAGCTTCAGCACCATCTCCCACATATCGTTAACCGTCATTTGCTCAATAACCGTGTGCTCGGTGGCCGGCTGCGTGCTCGAAGGAGCTATGTAATCCATCAAGGTGACTTTGCGATAAAAGGCCGACCGCCGATAATCCACTGTCATATTGCGGGTAATGGTCAAAATCCATGTTTTCACAGATGACTCTTGACGAAATGTATATAAATTGCGGTATACCTTGATAAATACTTCCTGCGTGATGTCGTCGGCTTGATCCCACTTGCGCGTCATGCTGAAGGCATAGTTCCAAACATCCTTGCCGTAGGCGACCATCAGCTCTTCCAATATCGCCTTCTTATCGGAGCTTGCCGATAAATATCTCAAATATTCCAAATTCGCTTCCGATTCCAATACTGCCACCTCAATTATGGACGAGCCACCCTCTTAATAAGTTCAAAATCCTTATGAATGCTTTCTGAATCTCTTATGTACAGCTTCTGTAATCACTGCCGCTAGCAGCAATTACCGGCAATATGAATTAGACGATGGAAGAGCATGAAAAGTTACCATTTCTGCCTATTAAATTCCTGTTAAGCTGTGGGGGTCATGCTTCAAAGCATATGTCACAAAAAGGCCCTGCTTGCGGGAAGCAGGACCTTGAGGTAAATCCATTACATCATATGGTTTCATATAGGTTTCATTCGGGATAGGCTTCATGCGGCTCAAGCTTCTTCCGGATAAAACGGTACCTCCAGGGAATCGCCTACCCATCTCTGCCATTCGGTCAGCTCTCGATGCAGCTCGATGATTTTCCCCCGATTTAACGGATCTCCCGATACATCGTCGGTTTCCCACGGATCCTTGTTCAAGTCGAACAGCTGTACCCGAACCTTACGATCAGAATCCGGTGAAATGTAATAAATCAGCTTCCACCGCTCATCCTTCACCATCCTTTGAAGGTCCTTATACGCTGTGAACACGGTGGGACGGATCGGCTGCGAGGAAGCCTTCTCGTGCATAGCGGGCAGCAAGGACAAGCCTTCCACTGTTGCCGGAACCTCCGTTCCGGTCAGCTCACAAAGCGTCCGGTAAAAATCCATTTGGAGATGCACGTCCGTGACGATGCGATTTTGCGGAATTCCTGGCCCCTGCATGATCAGCGGAATGCGAATGCTGTGATCATACATATTTTGCTTGCCCATTAGACCGTGCTGCCCTATAGCAAGACCGTGATCGGCCGTGTAAACCACGATCGTGTTCTCCATTAGGCCCCGTTCCTCTAGCTTGCGCAGCACCTTCCCGATTCCGTCATCCATATGGGTGATCATCGCATAGTAATCGCCTAGATGTCTGCGAACCGCTTCGGGGGTTCTGGGCCAAGCCTCCAGCTTTTCATCCCTGACCGACATCTCCCCGTTATCGAAAGGGTGCTCCGGAAGCACATTCGGAGGCAATGGGAGGTCCTCGTCATGATATAACGAGCGAAATTCCGGCGGAGCCGTCCGGGGATCATGAGGAGCCGTATAGGCCAAATACAACGCAAAAGGCTCGCTGCGGTCGTATTCATCCAAAAATTGAACCGCCGCTTCCGTAAAAATATCCGTGGAATGCTCGTGCAGGGTGTACGTTTCGCCTGGAGCGTCTTTTTCCCCAGGATGGTATTCTTTCAGCGGTACTGCATAATGACTGTTCATCCCGCCGAAAAAGATGCGGGTCCCCCCGGCAAAGCAGCGGTAGAACGCCTCGGCGCCGTTATGCCATTTGCCGATGGCATAACTGTAATAACCGGCTTGACGCAGCGCTTCGGGCCACAACACATACCCCGGATCCAGCGCATTCTCCTTGACGCAGCGGAAGACGCTCGCCCCGGCAAGGAGGCTGGCTCTGGAGGGCATGCATACCGCTGCACTCTTTCCGCCCATCGTATGCGTCTGCTCAAAACGGGTGCCCTTGGATGCAAGGGCATCCAAATTCGGCGTGCGTACGGACTTGTCCCCGGCACAATGAAGCGATTGATGACGGTGATCGTCCGAAATGATAAACACAATATTCGGCTTGGACATCGTATTCCCCCTAAGCTTTTCCTTTACTAGGAATAGGGTACAGGAATATCGTCCAAAGTCCCATGTCAGATTCGCTGAACCGTCATGTCAAATTCGCCTACTCGAATATTTCCCCTTCTTCATTGACGGCCTGTATTCCCAGCCTCTATGATGGTTGTATCATCAGAATGACGGAGGTCCATCATGTCAAATAGGCATACTCCTTCTACGGCCATCCAGGGGCTCGAGCGGCTGCTCGGCGATTTGCTTGCCTCCCCTTATATCTTTCGCATTTTGGCCAGCTACAACGTAAGCGTGAAGACCGATTGGATGATTCGCGAACGGGTGCTGAACGAATTTCATATGCTGTACGTCGTTTCCGGATCCGGAACCTATATCGTCGAGGATACGGCTGTCGATTTATCCCACAACCATGTGCTTTTCATTTCGAACCAGGTACGGCATCGGGCGTTCCGGAATCAAGACATCCCTTTTCGGATCATCCCCACCCGCTTCCAGTTATACTCCCCGGCAGAGGAGCAGCTAATTGCGTATAACGCCGAGCCCTTCTATCTGCATTTTTCTCCGGGCAACGCTTTTGCCATGCAGCAGCTTTTTGAAAAGGTGCATACGTACAACCAGCTTCCAGCCTCCGTCATCAAGGACACCCTGTGCCATTCGGCCGTTGCCGAAACGCTGGCAGGCATGCTGCAGGAGCTGAAGGCGCCGAACCAGCCCCTATCGCTGCATCCCGGCTTGCTTCGATTGAAGCAAGTCATGGATGAGCAGCCGGCGGAACGCCTTAGTCTTAGTCAAATGGCCGAGGTTGCCTCCCTGTCTCCCAAATATGTATCCGCCTTGTTCCGGCAGGCCTTCGGTATGTCTGTTAAGGAATATCAGATTCGAACAAGAATGGACTATGCGGAATACCTGCTGAAGCATTCCGACCAGACTGTCAAGCAGCTGTCAGTCCTGCTTGATTATCCCGACCCCTATGCGTTCTCCAAGCAGTTCAAGCAATATCGGGGCTATTCTCCATCATCAGTTAGAACAACCCGCCTTCAAGAAAACCGGTAGATAGCTTGGATAGCGGAATTCCCGCTGCCAAGCATCTGCTTTTTTATTTGCGGAAAGGCAAAATGGTTTCTTCCGATTTTTATTAGTCCCTTTTGGGGAAGCCTAGTATTCGGAACCTTTTCCGAAATCAGCCGATTAGGAGCCGGATGTTCCGGTATGCCTTCCATCACTTTTCCTATGCCGGCAATCGGATACTGCTTATGACAGCATGAATACATAACAGGGATTGGATGAGAGAAATGTCACATACCAGCATAGTCATACGCGTGGAGCTGATCCACGAGACCACCACCTTCGGCGATGTCGCTTCGGCCATCAGCAAAGCGTCGGGAGACATTAGCTCCATCGACGTCATTCGGGCAGGAAAAGAATCCTCGATACGCGATATTACGGTCGATGTAGCCGAGTCCAACGAAGCCCGCGTGATCGAAGCGTTATCTAAGCTTGACGGCATCAAGCTGATCAACGTCTCGGACCGGACGTTCCTGGTTCATCTGGGAGGCAAAATCACGACCCAGCCTACGCTGCCCATCAAAAACCGCGAGGACCTGTCGCGTGTCTACACCCCGGGTGTAGCCAAGGTGTGCACCGCCATTCATGAAAATCCGAAAAAGGCGTTCTCGCTCACGATTAAGCGGAATACGGTAGCCGTTATCACGGACGGTACGGCCGTGCTGGGTCTGGGGGATATCGGGCCTCACGCTGCGGCTCCCGTCATGGAGGGCAAGGCGATGCTGTTCAAGCAGCTCGCTAACGTGGATGCGTTCCCGATTTGTCTCGATACGAAGGATACGGAGGAAATTATCCGGACTATTAAAGCGATCAGCCCGATCTTCGGCGGCATTAATCTGGAGGATATCAGCTCGCCGCGCTGCTTTGAAATCGAAAGAAGATTGGGAGAAGAGCTCGACATCCCCGTCTTCCACGACGATCAGCATGGAACCGCAGTAGTGGTCATTGCCGGTCTATTGAATGCTCTTAAGGTCGTCGGCAAACGTATGGATCAAATACGCGTCGTCGTTAACGGGATCGGGGCCGCCGGCGTGTCTATTTGCAAAATGCTGCTCGGATCCGGTGTAACCCGTCTTGTTCCCGTCGATCGGGAGGGAGCTATTGTTCGGGGAGGAGCTTACGATCACCCCATGTGGCAGTGGCTAGCCGAGCAGCCGCAGGTTGAAGCCAAAGAAGGAACGCTCAAGGACGTGCTCAAGGGGGCGGATGTGTTCATCGGGGTATCCAGAGGCGGAATTCTCGGCGCACAAGATATTCAGACTATGGCTTCGGACAGCATCGTATTCGCCATGGCGAACCCTAAGCCGGAGATTGATCCGGAGGAAGCGCTGCCTCATGCAGCCGTATTTGCTACAGGGCGAAGCGATTATCCCAACCAGATCAACAATGTGCTGGTGTTCCCCGGTATTTTCCGCGGTGCGCTGGACTGCCGGGCCAAAACCATCAACGAGCCGATGAAGCTCGCGGCGGCGCGCGCCATCGCTTCCGTCGTGACGGAAGCGGAGCTGAACAAGCATTACATTATCCCAAGTATCTTCAACGAGCGCGTTGTCACCAACGTCCGCAAAGGCATTATCGAGGCCGCTATCCTGACCGGGGTGGCCCGCAGAATTCCGCCGGATTTCAGGTAAATCGAATCGAATGTGCAAAGAGCCCCTTCGTTGAATGCGTAGGGGCATCGTTGTATCTATTTTTTCTTATTCACATGGCTGAATCTAATCTTCGCTATTCAGCTTTTTATACAGGTTGGCCAGCTGGCCCCGCTCCTGCTCGGTTAGCTTTTTAAACAAATCGGTACGCAGTCTTTGCCCCTCCAGGGTGGCTCTGTCAAGAACTTCGGTCCCTTTGTCGGTAATGCCCAAATAAACAATTCGGCGATCAGACTCATCCATTATTCGAACAGCTAATTTCTTAGCGACAAGCTTTTCGGATAAATAACTTAGCGTTGGAGGGGTAAAGCCTAATTGTTTTGCAATGTCCGAAGGCCGGCTCTTGCCATGTTTCTTTAAATGGCTGAGCACGAGAACATGAGAAATGCCAAGGTCCTCACTGAAAGTTTTGTTCCACTGGACAATCAACTGGTTGGTAAACTGATCCATGTTGTGTATAAGCTCGAAAAGGGTCTGCTCTTCCATACAATCCTCCTGGGAATATAAACGACAGCCCCCATTAAAAAATGAAGAGCTGCCATCATCTTACACGTTATTGAGCCGAGTATCCACCATCAATGACTATTTCTGAGCCTGTAATATACGAGGATTCATCTGAAGCAAGGAACAGTGCGGCTTGGGCAATATCGATGGCTTGTCCTAATCGCTGCAAAGGTGTTGCCTGGATTAATCGGCTCAGCAGATCCTTTGAGGTGCTTAAAGCTTGCGTCATTGGCGTTTCAATGATCCCGGGGAATAGAGCATTCACCCGAATGCCTTGACGGCCAAAGGTTGTAGCGGCAGCTTTGGATAATGCGCGAACTGCGCCCTTCGATGCCGAATAGTGATTAAAGCCTTGACCTATCAAGGCCGTGTAAGAAGAAATATTGATGATAGAACCTTTCTTTTGGGCCGCCATGTAAGGAGCAACATGCTTCATCCCTGCGAACGGGCCAAAGCCATTTATCGAGAGCATTTTCTGCCAATCCTCAGCATTGATTTCCTCAAATGGCTTCTCAGATGAGATGCCTGCATTGTTGACAAGAATATCAATTTTGCCAAAGCGATCGTAGACTTCCTTGGCCAGCGCCTGCCAATCCTCATCCGAAGCAACATTCAACTTCATTCCGTAAATATTGTGTTTCTGACTTGCTTTCTCAAGTGCCGCCTCATTAATATCTGCCGCAATAACAATAGCGCCTTCTTGGGCAAACAGCTCACCCATGCTTTCTCCGATACCCGAAGCGCCGCCTGTGATGATCGCTACTTTATTATTTAATCTTCCCATATTTCATTCTCCTAACGTATTTGGATTGCTAACAGTATTTAAACAACTAATTATTATACGTCTAATTATTTATATCTTGATAGTATCAGAATAATGACCTCAGCGCAACGGAGGAACTTGGCAGTTCCTATTCAGTTGTTTCTTCAAAGTACTGTTCCCCACCTTTTCCCACACATCCAAGCTTTACAACACAAAGGACTCGTGTAGAATAAGTACTATTATCGTCTACGGAAAGGAAGCCAGGATGTGAACATATTAATCATCGAAGATGACTCCAGCATCCAAATGCTGCTGAAGCTGAGCCTTGAGGTCGAAGGCTTCCGCCCTATCGTTGCGGGTACGGTCAGCGAAGGGCTTCGCGAGCTGTCCTCAAGCCCTATCGACCTGATTTTGCTGGATTTGATGCTGCCCGACCAATCCGGATTCGAGCTGCTGAAGCAGCTGCGTCTTGCTTACAAGGATATTCCGGTTATCGTGCTTACGGCCAAGAACGAAATGAATGATAAAATATTAGGCTTCCAGTTGGGAGCCGATGACTATTTGACGAAGCCCTTTGAAACGCGGGAGCTGGTGCTTCGCATTCGTGCCGTCATGCGCCGGATGAAAGCGGATACAAATCCATCGTCTGATTTGCTGCAGATTGGCGTATTGGAGATCGACCGCGCCGAGCGCACCCTTAAGGTAGCCGGCAAGCTTGTGAAGACGACGAGCAAGGAATTCGAGCTCATGTGGCTGCTGTGCAAAAATCCGAAGAAGGTGTTCTCCCGGGAGCATCTGCTCGATCAAGTCTGGGGATATGATTACTACGGTCAGACGCGCGCCGTGGATATGCTGGTGAATCGCCTCAGAGAGAAGCTGAAGCCTCATGAGCATATCCTCGCAACGGTTCACGGGACGGGTTACAAGCTGGAGGCCTAAACAATGAGACTGCGGAATAAATTTTTCATTCAGCATATGATTACGATTATCATGCTGCTCGCCGCCATGTATGTCGTCATCAATTACACCTTGAGCAAAAGCATGATCGAGAGGGATACGCAGACCTTGAGCCAGTACTACTCCCTTCACCGGATCGAAGCGCTCAAAATCGTGAACGACAAAAAAATCAGCATTGAGCAGCTGTTTTCAGGCGCCTACGCTCCTTTGATCGCATCGCATCTGGCAGCCAACAGCAACTTTCAGGTGCAGCTGTTCGATTCTGAAGGAACGATCGTCGGAGACAGCGGCAACCGGGAGGATCTGATCAAGCGGAGCGACATCGATGCCGCGCTGGAAGGACAGACCGCATCGGTCATTACGGAGGTGGAGGGGATGAAGCTGTTAATTTATGCATCCCCTTTTAGTTACGGAGGCAATATCGTCGGCGGCTTCCGTTACCTGCTTGATCTGAAGCAGCACGATCAAACCTTGACGGAAATGCGCAGCTGGTTTATTGGAGTAGCTCTTGGCTGCCTGCTTATTGCTCTGCTGGCCAGTTATTCCTTCTCGCTCTTTATCATGAAGCCTCTTCATGCGCTGCAGCAGGCGTTAAAACGGGTCGCCGTCGGAGATTTCAGCCGCAAGATCGTCGTTCGCAGCCATGATGAGGTGAGAGAGCTTGCCAACGACTTCAATCAGATGTCGCAGGCGCTTCAGGAGCATATCGAGCTGCTGCATTACGAGCAAGGCAAGCAAAAAACGTTTTACGACAATGTGACGCACGAATTGAAGACGCCCCTGACCTCGATTATCGGTTTTTCCGATTTGATAGACAAGCTCGATCGGGTCGACGATATCCGCAACTGCAACGTGTACATTCGCAAAGAAAGCACCCGTCTGCTGCAGATGGTTGAAGATCTGCTTCAATCCTCCCTTAAAGGGGACGAGGCTTGGAGAATACAGCTTGAGCACGCCGATCTGGCCGTGGTCCTTGCGGACAGCCTGCGTATCGTGGAGCCTACCCTGCAAAAATCAATGATCGGAACGACTTTTGCGTCCGAAGCCTGTCCGGCGTATTTCGATCCCAAACGCACCCAGCAGGTGCTCTTCAATCTGATCGACAACGCCATCAAGCACAGCGAATGTACGCAGCTGTCCATAGAGCTCGAACCGGACACCGCAGCCGACAGCTGCATCATCCGTATCGCAGACAATGGACGAGGGATGACCGAGCAGGAGGTACAGGCTCTGTTTCTTCCTGCCGAGCAAAAGGAGCCGCGACCAGTCACAAGGCATTCCCACGGGCTTGGCTTGCTCCTGTGCAAGCAGCTGATGGAGCTGCAGGGCGGAAGCATCGATGTCCGCAGCCGTCCGGGAGAGGGCACCGTCGTACAGCTGCATTTTCAGACACGCCTATTGCCCGCCCCTGTTTTGTTACAAAATTGATACAAACCTACGATTTTTTTGAGATAAAAGGAGAGTATTCTACATGCAAGAGGAGAAGAAAGGGCTTTCATGGTTACGTCTCATCTTGTTGCAAATCGTTATCGGCTGTACGCTCATCGGCATCTTCGCTTATGTATTCCGCATTGGCATGGATGAAGTGAGAATCATTCCGAGGGAGCTGAACGGCCGCGATATGTTCGACGGCGTCCCGATGCGGATGAACATTACTTACCCGGGGATAGGCACGATTTCCATAGAAGACCCCAAAGAGCTGATCACGTGGAAGGAATCGTTTGCCCGCTTGCTTAGCTCCGGCCGGCAGGAAAATCGCGCAAACGCTTCCCGTATGCTGCTGACGGGCTCTGTCGCCTATCTCGACCAGGAGGATATGTCGTTCCAGATCGGAACGAGCGGGTTTCTCTTCGGCTCCGACTCGGTTAACTCGCTCGATGTCAGTGCGGAGATCCGCAAGCTGCAGAATATGCTGATCGACAAAACGCTCACTGCAGATACGGTTGGAGGAGCGATCGACAATGCGGAGCATGAGGTTTTCCGGCTGGAGAACGGCTCCCTGACTCCGCTATCCCAAGAGGAACGGGCTGTTCTGACAAAGCAAATGCGAACCGCCGTGCGGCTTATCGACTTCAGCCATTTTGATTTCTCCGATAAACCGCCGGGCTCCCA
Organism: Paenibacillus sp. OAS669; assembly: GCF_014873645.1. Lineage (NCBI taxonomy): Bacteria > Bacillati > Bacillota > Bacilli > Caryophanales > Paenibacillaceae > Paenibacillus > Paenibacillus sp. OAS669. Next base: position 129,090 of record NZ_JADBDR010000008.1, on the reverse strand, counting down.
CTTTGTCGTGCAGCTTGCCGAAGAGGAGAAGAACCGCAAGCATTGGCTTCATATCGACCGATATGATAACGCTTACTTCGTTGTCTTTGATCTGCTCGACGAGACGAACCATAAAGCCTATTTCAAGCTTAAAGAAGCCTCCTAATGAACAGAGGGGATGGTTGGTAGAAATGGCTAGAAAGAAAAGCAATAGTTCCGTGATATTCGCTTCGGTGGCTGTCATTGTCCTGATAGCCGGATTTTTCCTGTACAAATCGGGCATGTTCGGCGATAAGGCCAAGGGCAAAATTACAGTCTACTCGATTTTCCAGGAAGAAGAAGCACGTAAGATTCTGGATAAGTTCAAGGCGGAAACCGGCATTGATTACGAAGTGCTCCGGCTTCCGAGCGGCGAAGCGGTAACGCGCGTGCAGAATGAAATGGGCAAGCCGCAGGCCGACTTCCTGATGGGCGGCCCCGCCGATTCGCACGAGGTACTTAAGAAAGCCGGCGCGCTGGAGAGCTACATCTCTCCGAACGCGAAGGACATACCTGATAACATGAAGGATAAAGACGGGTTCTGGACCGGATTTTATTTGAACCCGGTTGCCATCGGCATCAACGAGCAGCGTTGGAAAGAGAAATACGGTACGGCCCCTTATCCGCAAACGTTCAAGGATTTGCTCGACCCTAAGTTTAAAGGCGAGATCGGCATGTCCGACCCTGCGACCTCCGGAACGGCGTACACAGCCGTAGCTTCTCTGGCCCAGGTATGGGGCAAGGATGAAATGCTGAAATATGTGGCGCAGCTTCTCCCTAATTTGAAGGAAAGACCGAAATCCGGCATCGAGCCGATCCAAAAAGCCGCCAAAGGCGAATACACCATCGGGGTCACCTTCCTCGGCGATCAGCTGAAGATCAAAAACCAGGGCAATCCGATCGTCAGTATCGTCCCTGAAGCGGCAGGCTATGAGGTAGGCGGCCTGGCCATCGTGAAGGGCGGACCGAACACTGCCAACGCCAAAAAATTAATGGACTACATGCTGACCAATGAGCCGGGCATGCTGTACAGCGAATCCGCAATGGCGGTATCCGTGAAGCCGGGCGTTCCCGTTCCGAAGAACGGCATTGATATCAAAACAACGAAGTACAATACATCCTACAGCTTATGGAAGGCTGCCGAGCAGCGCAAAGAGCTGCAGGACGCTTTGAAAGACTTGAAGTAACGATAGAGGTATTTTTCGGGACACACAGGGGAGTCTTTCGCCACAGCTTGTTCACGGCAGACTCCCCGTTTTTAACCTACAACGTATTCGGAAGGTGGTCGTAGCCCCTATGATAACAGAAAAAACGGGCATGAGCGCATCCGTCGGCCGGCTGGCCCGAGATCCTTCTTCTCTGATTCTCGTTCTGATCAGCTTTGCCGTGCTGTGCCTCTTTGTCGTGTACCCGCTCCTCTATGTCGTTGCACTGCCAGGCGCTGACAGCTGGGGAACCTTTTTCAGCAAGAGCCGGTACGGTACAGCCCTGTTTAACACGGTCGTCAGCTCTACCTTGTCTGCTCTGACTGCAACGGTGTGTGGATTTATATATGCTTATTCGATTCATTACAGCAACATCCGGGGGAAAAAGTTTTTCCGGTTCATTGCCTTTCTCCCCATTCTTGCTCCATCGGTCATGACCGGGCTTGCTTTCCTGCTGCTGTTCGGACGGGGCGGCATGGTATCTCAATGGATGAAATCCTTGTTCGGCGTGGAGCTTGACCTCTATGGTCTTCCGGGACTCTGGATCGTGCAGACGATCTCCTACTTCCCGCTTGCTTACATGACCATTACCGGCGTACTCCGGGCGATCTCACCGAATCTGGAAATCGCCGCTCAAAATCTGGGCGCCCGCGGCTTCTACCTGTTTCGTACCATTACGATGAAGCTGGCGCTGCCGGGGATCATCAACGCGTTCCTTCTCGTTGCGATCAACTGCTTTGCAGATTTCGGGAATCCGAAGCTGATCGGGGGCAATTATTCGCTCCTGGCTGTTGAAATCTACGGAGAAATTATTAATAACGAACCGGGACTTGCCTCGGTCATGGGGATCATTCTGGTTATCCCTGCCCTGCTCGTTTTCGCCATTCAGAACAAGCTGCTGGCCAAAGGCTCTTATTCTACCATTACGGGCAAGCCTGTCTCGGGTCTTAACCGGGTTACGACTTCCCGTAAAACCGACATCGCCTTGTTTACCTTCAACAGCATCATGTCGGTCTTCATCCTGTCGATGTTCGCCATTACGATTTTGTTCGCTTTCACTAACAACTTCGGGCGGGATAACACCTTTACGCTCGACCATATTATGAAAATCGTATTTAATCCGTCCTCACCTGCCGTTATGAACAGCCTTGTGCTGTCGCTGGTCAGCTCGTTTCTGGCCGTCGCCTTCGCCCTCGTGCTGGCTTATGTTATCGTACGCAAGCCGTTTCCGGGTAAAAGAGCGCTCGATTTCGTCGCGGTTCTGCCGATTGCCCTTCCGGGGACCTTCGTCGGCTTGGCTCTAATCGTTGCGTTCAGCTCGGGACCTATCGTGCTTCAAGGCTCTGCCGTGCTGATTATTGTCGCCATGCTGCTGAAGCAAATGCCGGTCGGCTATCGCGGATTAACTGCTGCATTCAAGCAGGTGGACAAATCGATTGAGGAAGCCGCTACGAATCTGGGAGCGGACAGCAGACGGACACTGACAACGATAGTCTTCCCGATGCTGCAGAAGACAGTAGTCGCTAACTTTGTCTACGCTTTTATGAAAAATATGAATACGTTGAGTACCATCGTGTTCCTGATTACCCCCAAATGGGTCGTCGCCGCCGTCTCCATCTTCAACTATGCGGAGACAGGAACCTATTACTGGGCGGCCGCCGTAGCTGTCGGCCTAATGGGAGCGACACTGTTAACTCTCGGTGTCATGAAGCTTATTTTCCGTTCGAAGGTCAAAATATTCGATTTCTAACCGTCAGGAGTGAGGCGCATGAGCTCGCAAGTATTACTGGATTTAAAAAATGTCAATAAAGTGTTTGGCGATAATCACGTCCTCAAGCAGATTGATCTGAAGATTGAGCGCGGCAAATTCATCACGTTCCTTGGACCAAGCGGCTGCGGCAAAACTACGCTGCTCCGTTCCATCGCAGGATTTTATACGATTGATGAGGGAGAAATCCTTATCGACGGCAAGCTTGTCAACGATCTTCCGCCGTATAAGCGAGGCACGCCGATGGTATTTCAGGAATACGCTCTCTTCCCTCATATGACCGTATTCGATAACGTCGCTTACGGTCTGGATATTCAGAAGCGTCCCGAGGCGGAAGTCGAAGAACGCGTCAAGGAAGCGCTAGCCAAAGTCAAGCTGACCGGCCTCGAGGAGCGCTACCCGCACCAAATGTCCGGGGGACAGCAGCAGCGCGTCGCGATGGCGCGGGCACTGGTCATGAACTCCCCGATCATTCTGCTCGACGAGCCGCTCTCCAACCTGGACGCCAAGCTTCGCGAGGAGGTTCGCGTGGAGCTGCGCACAATTCAGCAGGAGCTTGGATTGACCGTCATCTACGTGACTCACGATCAGCTGGAAGCCTTGTCGATGTCGGATTATATCGTCGTCTTCAACAAAGGCGCCATCGACCAATACGGCACCCCTCACGAAATTTACTATAAGCCGCGCACGCCTTATGTCGCCGATTTCATAGGGACGACCAATTTTGCGGATGCGGTAGTGCGCCATACAGCCGGAGGGCAGACTACGGTGGAGTATATGATCAAAGAGAAGGCGAGGACCTGCACGGCGAACAGCGAGGAACTAGTGCAGCCGGGGGAGCAGGTATTGCTCAGCATTCGCCCTGAATCGATGCGCATCAATGCCGCCGTCAGCGATACGGATTTTATCGTCAGCGGCTTCGTGAAGTCCTCGATGTTTCTTGGCGAGAAGGAGCGTTATTTTATTCTTGACGATACGAGGAAGGAATGGATCGTGGACGTCTACGATATCGGGCAGACCCGATTTGAAGGCAATGTCACGATCAGCGCCGCCGCCGATAAAATTCATTTGATCAAAACCGGTTCATAATATAGGGTGAAACCGAAAAAACATAAACGGGGCCTTGGCTTCCAAGCTGATTCTGGTATTTTGCAGGGAGCCTTGAAATTTAATAAATGATGAAAAAAAGGAAACCTTCGTTTCCTTTTTTGGCTGTTCGGATGAGGGGAGAGAGACAACATGAGAACAAAGGAATGGCTTATTTTGCTTTCGGCGGCAGTATTGACCTTAGCCGGGTTCATGCTCTTCAGCGAAAAAAAGAGCAACCAGCCTCTTAAGGTGTACGTCGTCTTCCAGGAGGACGAGGGGCGTATCCTGCTCGAGAAGTTTAAGAAGAAGACGGATCAGCCCTATGAGCTCATCCGCATGTCCAGCGGCGAAGCAAGCTATCGTCTCATTGCTATGGGGAAGACGGGAATCGACGTCGTCCTTGGTGGTCCCGCCGACCTGCATGAGCAGCTTAAGAACAAGAACAAATCCTTACGCTACCTCTCTCCCGCCGTAGGCAGCATTCCGTCCAAATATAAGGATAGCGACGGATATTGGACAGGCATGTACATGGGGGCTCTTGCCATCGGCGTCAACCAGACGGTCTGGCAGCATGATCCCAAGCTTGCCTCCCTTCCTCTGCCGGAACAGTACGAAGATCTCCTTCGTCCGGAGCTCGAAGGCAAGATCCAAATTCCCGACCCGGAGACCTCCGGGACCGGCTATACGCTTCTCGCCTCGCTTGCTCAGCAGCGCGGTGAACGTGAAGCGATCGAGCTGATGCAGAAGCTGAAAAAACAAAGCAATTCCACCACCTTCGCCGGGATAACCAGCGCCCAGCGGCTCGCTGAAGGCGAGGTTGCGGCTGTCGTCAGCTTCCTGGGCGACCAGCTGCGGTTCAAAAACTCGGGATATGACATCCTCTCCTCCATCCCGCCACAGGCAGGCTGGGAGATCGGAGGCATCTCCATCCTGAAGGGAGGTAATAACCTTGCCGCCGCAAAGCAGCTGGTCGATTTCATGCTGTCCCGGGAGGTGCAGGCAGACTATATGAATACGGCCTTCTCGTTCCCTGTAACGCCCGATATTCCTGCTAACCCTTTGCTCGCGTCTGTAAAGCTGGAAAACTTATACCCCGCCTACCGATTCGATATAGCCGCCAATGTCCGTGAACGTCTGATCGGCCAATGGCGTGCGGCATTGCAGGAGTAGCCGGGAAAAAACACATAGTGGGGCCAGGCTACGGGGTACTGAAGCAATTTTTCACAATTTCAGGTTTCTCAACAGACTGACCCCGCATAGCGGGGCTTTCTTCGAAGCTGATTCAGGTACTCTGTGCGGTACCCCGATACTCTGGAGCGTAGTTACTCCAACAGACCGAGCTCCTCATACACTTTTCCCGAAACGACTCCATGCTGAATCAAATGGCGGTCTTTCTGAAACTTTTTCAGAGCGGCTGTCGTATCTGAACGAAACTTGCCATTGCAGACTCCGTTAAAATATCCGGCGCTCTTCAAGCGCGACTGGATTAACTGCACATCTCCTCCGACATCGCCTTCCGCAAGTTCCCTCGGATTATGTCCCGGATCCCCTAACACATGTCCGTATATCGTAACCTTGGTTCCGAGAGGAATCAGATCGTACAATTCAATAACACTTCTGTTGCCCATTCGGATGCAGCCGTGACTCAAGTGCTGACCAATGGAATAGGGCTTGTTGGTGCCATGAATACCGTAATTACCCCAGGGCACATTTAACCCGAGCCACCGCGGACCGAACGAAGGGCCCCAGTCCTTCCCTTTGTACACCACCTTGTATTCACCTACGGGTGTCGGTGTCGACGGATTTCCGACCGCAACCGGATAGGTCTTGATGATTATCCCATGCTTACGTACAACAAGACGGTGCTCCCGGGGAAAAACTTCAATCGAATAGACCCCCTCATCCGCTACAATAGGCAGCGACGGATCGGCATGAACGGACCGGAAACAGGCTCCATTGCTAAAGATCAAAATAAATATTGCAAGTACAATGGTCTTAGCCGAAATAGCAGGTAGGCAGCTCTTCATATCTCCGTTGTCACCACTTGTCCCATTTTCATTTTGTCAGTTTAAGTTTGCAACGGATACAATATTTTATTCTCGTTTCTTGGAATACCCAGGCATATAAAAAACTATTCAAGTGCTTTGCGAAGAGAACTATCAACAGGATTAAAAAAAGAACGCAACTGTATCAGCGGCGTTCTTTTTTGATTAGAAAAACAGCAACCGTAAGGAGCAGCTCCATCCATTATTTCGCGGCAGGCATCGGCTTCTGATCCTTATACTGCAGCTCATACAAGCGGTAATAATAACCGCGCTGCGCCAGCAGCTGATAATGGTTGCCGATCTCGCGCACTTTGCCTTTGTGCATGACGACGATTTGGTCGGCATGCTGGATGGTGGACAAACGATGGGCGACGATCAACGTAGTTCTGCCGGCAGAAATGTTATGCAGCGCGTCCTGCACGACGATTTCCGTCTCCGTATCGATGTTGGATGTCGCTTCATCAAGTATAAGAATTTCCGGGCGGAAAGCAATGGCACGGGCGAAGGAGAGCAGCTGCCTCTGACCCAGCGAGAGATTGACTCCGCGCTCTCCGAGGGGAGTCTTGTAGCCTTGCGGCAGCTCACGGATATATTCATCCATGTGTACCATTTGGGCAGCCTCCCTGATCTGCTCGTCGGTAATGTCCTTGTTGTTCAATCGGATATTCGAAGCGATGTCACCGGTGAACAGGAAGACATCCTGCTGCACGATACTGATGCTGCGGCGCAGCTCATCGAGCGGTATATCTCGAATATCGATCCCATCCAAACGGATGCTTCCTTTTTGAATGTCATAGAAACGGTTAATCAGCTGAATAATCGAGCTTTTGCCGGCACCTGTGGCACCGACGAAGGCGATCGTCTGACCGGGCTGAATGGTAAAGCTTACGTCCTTGAGAACCCAATCCTCTCCATTATAGGCAAACCATACGTGATCGAACGTAATTTCGCCGCGGATTGGCTTCGGCAAGCTTTGGGTAACTGGCGCATCCACGATAGAAGGCTTCTCGTCCAGCATATCGAAGATTCTCTCCGCCCCTACCATCGCCGTCTGGATCTGATTATATTTCTCCGCAAGGCTCATGAGCGGCTGGAAAAACTGCCGTACATAATGCGTGAAGGCATAGACGATACCGAAGGTAATTCCGCCTTCAATAACACTTGCGCCACCGTACCATAGCAGAAGGGCAATCGCCACATTCCCCAGAAATCCGATAGCCGGCTGGAAAATCGAGTTGATGATCGTCCCCCGCATCCCGGCGCGGTAATACCCTGTATTATGATGATCGAACTGCTCCCATTGCCGCTCCTCGCGGGTAAATAACTGTGTGATGCGAATTCCGGATAAATTTTCGGCCAGGAACGAGTTCAGGCGCGACAAGATGACTCTAGCGGTTCGCTGCGCTTCCCGAATGACGGAACGGTACCAGAACGTCAGCACCGCCAGGAAAGGAATGACGGCAAACGACAGCAGAGCGAGCTTCATGCTCATCTGCATCATAATGACGATCGTTCCGAGCAAAAAGATGACATCCTTCACCAGGTTGACGACGACCTGAGAGTACAGCTGATTCAAGGATTCCGTATCCTGAGTGACCCTGACGACAAGCCGTCCTACCGGATTCCGGTCAAAATAGGACATCGACATCCGGCTCAAATGATTGAACAACTGCTGCCGGATATTAAAAATAATCGTCTGCCCTGTGTACTGAAGCAGATTGCTCTGCAGGTAATTCAGGATGGAGCCGGTAACCACCGTAAGAAGAAATAATATCCCCAGGGTTGTAAAGCCGCTGTAGTCCTGCTTTTTAAATAGATCCAGAACCTTATCTTCAAGCGGGACCGCTTCATAAACCTGACCGCCCGCAGTAAGCCGCGCCGGGCTGCCATCCCGCTCCAGCTTCACTTCCGTCTGCTGGGCCGGCAGCCATCCGGAGATCATATACTCACGGTCTTCCAAGCTTACGATCTGCTTCTTCTCCGCTCCATCCGGGATAACGGCCTTGGAAGCCGCATCAGGGTCCAGCCGGACATACACCCGGTTATCCCAAGCTGCCTGAGCGCCGCCCAGCGGTTCAAGCTTCTCGGCCTGGCTCTTCTCCACCGCAAGCATCGGCTTGTGCAAGCCGTTAATATGACCGTCGATGGCTATCTTCATTAAATAAGGTCTGGCCAAATCAGCAACCACTATCAGAAACGAGAGCGCAATGCACAGCAGAATCATTTTCCAATATGGCAGAGCATAGGACATCAGCCGGGTCAGCAGCTGGCTGTCTTTGAAGTTCTTAACGTCTTTCTCCTTATGAATATTCATGCCCCTGCCCCCCTCTGGTAAAGCCCGCTGCCATGAATCCCTTCATTCTCCTGTCCCTCTTGCCGTTCGGCTTCTTGATCCAGAAGCTGTTTATGATACATATCCGCATAAATGCCGTTAATGCGAAGCAGCTTCTCATGGGTTCCGGACTCTACGATTTCACCTTCGTCCATCACCACGATCTGATCCGCTGCCTGTACGGAAGAAATCCGGTGGCCGATAATGATCGTCGTCCGCTTGTTCATCACGGACTTCAGCCCCTCAAGAATGAGATCCTCCGTGATCGTGTCCACCGCGGACAAGCTATCATCGAATATAAGGATAGAAGGCTTTTTGATAATTGCCCGGGCAATGCTCACACGCTGCCGCTGGCCCCCTGACAGGGAGATCCCGCGTTCGCCAAGAGCTGTATCGAACTGCTCCGGAAATTCCACGATATTATCGTATACCTGCGCCACCTTGGACGCTTCGATGACCTGCTCATCCGTATACGGCTTCGGATCGAACCCGATATTGTCGCGAATCGTGGATGAGAACAAGAATTGATCCTGCGGAACGATGCCGATTTGGCTGCGGAGCGTTTGCAGCGGAATTTCATGAATATCATTCCCGTCAATAAACACCGTTCCTTTGGGCGGGTTGTACAGCCGGACCAATAGATGGACGAGCGTGCTTTTACCGCTGCCGACTCGTCCGACGATCGCAAGGCTGCTTCCCTTCTTCACCTTCAAGGATATATTCTTGAGCGTAGGCTGCCCCGCCTCCGGGTATGAAAACGTGAGGTTACGGATCTCGATGTCTCCGTCGATGTCCTTAATTCCCTGATTAGCCGACATATCGTCGACGACTTCCGGCTGCGTATTAAATATTTCAAGCAGACGCAGCTCTGATGCTTTTCCGCGCTGCATCAAGTTGACGACCTTGCCCAGATTTTCAATCGGCCCCATCAAAAGCGATAAGTACGTATTGAAAGCGACGAATTCCCCTAGCGTAATGATGTTTTTAAGCACCATAACACCGCCCAGCACGACCGATACAAGAAAGCTGAAGCCAACAATGCCCGAGCTTAGCGCCCCGAACAGCGAGTTGGATTTGACAAACCGGCGGTTCATATCTACCGCATGCTGGTTATCCTGCGTGAACAGCTTGCTTTCTTCCCGCTCCTGTATAAACGCTTTCACAACTCGAATACCCGCTGTGAATTCCTGCACCCGGCTCGTTAAATCCGATATGGCTCTCTGCATGTCCACCGATTGCTGCTGGATCCGCTTGTTAAACTTATAAGCCAGCAGACTTAACAACGGAAGCGGCAGCATGGTAAGCAGTGTCAGCAGCGGATTAACGGACGTGACCATGGCAATGATCGAGATAAGAATCAGCATCATGGATTCCATAATGTTAAAGTAGCCCTGCATCGTAACCTCGCGGACCACCCCCACGTCGCTGATCGCATGCGACATTAGGTCTCCGATTCTCTGGTTGTTGAAATATTGAGCAGACAGCTTCTCCCAATGCTTGAATAGCTCCCCTCTCACCCGCATTTCCAGCATACGGGACAAACGAAACAAGTAAATCCGGCTTGTCGAACGAAAGAAAGCGATTCCCAGACCGACGGCAATCATCCACAAAGCGAACTTGATCGCCTCACTGTAGCTTAATGTCGAACTTTGCAGCTTGTCGGTAAATTGCCCCAGCAGTTGAGGTATCAGCAGCTGCAGCAAGCTCGATATGGACAATAATGCAAACCCCATTAGGTAAGGCCATCGGTTCCTCTTCACATGATCCCAAAAAATATTACGCCTCTCCATCCGTTTTCCCCCCGCGGTATCCCCCATTATGCCTATCTCTTGTAGTCAAAATCGAGTCTTATTGCTAAGCTAATGTTAAGATTACCGCGATTGTTCACAAGTTACCATGGATTTACTTGCTTCAAAGTATGGACTATTTTACTTTTTCAAAATGCCAAATATGGACCTTCTCAATACCTCCCTTAACCCACTCCCCGAGCCGGGACCAGTTGGTACTGTCAAAAGGATTGCGATCGTAGGCTGTCGCTTCCCGCTCTTCTGCCTGCCCTTGTCTGACCTGCTTCAGCAGCTGGTATTGCTCCTTCGACATGTCGTTCCATAATTCGACGAACAAGCCCGGTTGATCGCTTCCTTCAAAGAACTCCACATTTTCGTAAAGTGCCCGAACTTCCGTCACCCACTCTGAATAATTTGACCTGTAAGCGGGTAAGATTTGATATTCCACAAATACTTTAGACATTTTTTCACCTCGTTGCTTTATTTTGATCAATAAAATGATACACTAATAATATGCCTGCGCGCCCGTGCAGCTCAAGTTTAATAACAAAACGGGTGAAGCTGCCCTAATAGTAACGGGCATCCAACAAGAAGCCCAAGCCTATAAGAATCAGGATTTCTTCGGAAAACTCAGTGTATGCTTACGATGCAGGCTTTCCTTCGGAAAGCTCAGTGTATGCTTACGATGCAAGCTTTCCTTCGGAAAGCTCTTAGGAGGAGACAAACATCATGGACAGCGGAACACACCTAGTGATAGGATTCGGACTAGCCGGATTGGCTTACGTCGACCCTATCGTTGCAGCGGACCCTACCGTTTCCACTGCCGTACTAATTGGAACCGTACTTGGATCCCAAGCGCCGGATGCAGATACGCTGCTTCGTCTCAAAGGCAATGCCGTTTATATCAAAAATCACCGCGGGCGTTCTCACTCGCTCCCCGCGCTGCTGATTTGGACGGCGCTCATAACCTTGGGGCTTATGCTCGGATTCAGGGATCTGCCTGTATGGCACGTCGCTATGTGGGTATTCATCGCCGTAGCTTTCCACGTATTCACCGACTTGTTCAATACGTACGGTACCCAGGCCATAAGGCCCTTCTCGGAAAAATGGATTTCATGGAACATCATTCATATTTTTGATCCGGTTATTTTCATTTCCCACCTTATCGCCATCTTCATGTGGTCGGTCCATTTGGCCCGTCCGGAAGTGATTTTTCCAATTTTATACGCTGCTTTGGCTGTGTATTATATTTGGCGATCGTGGTATCATCATTACTTGGAGTCTCATTTGTACGAGAAGGATTCCCGTTACGAGAAAGGGGACCGCTATTACCTGATCCCGACCTTTCATTTGTACGTATGGCAAATCGTCAAGAAAAAAGTTAACGGTCACTTCGTTCTGGGAGAATACAAGCATAATCAGATTAAATGGATAGACACGACATCATGCGCGTCGCATCCCGCCGTCGAAGCTTCCAAACAGCATAAGGACATCGCATCCTTCCTGTACTTTTCCTCCTTCGCTTGCGCAGAATTAAGGCATCATGACTGGGGATATGAAGTGAGATGGATCGACGTGCGGTACCGGCACCGGAGACAATATCCTTTCGTTGCCGTAGTTACCATGGACAAGGAATTTCAATTTCTCGATTCCTATGTGGGCTGGCTGAGTGATTCCAGACTGGAGAAAAAATTGCGGGTCAATACGTAAGCGGCACAAGAAAGAAGCTGGGGCGTACTTGCTTCTCTCGACCTGCCAGATTCGTTAACGTTCGACAGGGCTGCTGCGACAGCCCTTTTTCTTTTCTCCCACTGAGCTTAGTCAGGCTGCATTCGGCAATTGTTCCACAAGCAACAAAATTCATCGACAAAAAAGCCCAAGGATTTCTCCTTGAGCTTCTATGATGATACGTTGTTTCGAAGCAAACCATTCTCGATTAACGGAATTGACCTGCCAGCGATTGCTCGGCGATTTGTACCAGACGACGAGTGATGTGACCACCGATCGCGCCTGTGTCACGAGTTGCCATGTAACCATAGTACCCGTCTTGTGGGATTTGAATACCCAACTCTTGCGCTACTTCGAACTTCAGTTGGTCTAAAGCTTGGTTCGCTTGAGGTACGACTAGTTGGTTGCTGCTGCGGGATTGTCCTTGTGCCATGATGATCAGCACTCCTTTCAATCTGAATGATATCTTTGATGTATTTGCAAGCTTGCAAAGTTATTATGTGACGTACACCAAAAACTATTCACTCATTTTGAAAAATGTTTTTGATTTTCAAATACTCTTGAGAAAGGCGGTGCTTTCCGCATGAACAAAGGACTAGCTCTCTTCTTCGCCATCGTAGGAGCCTTGCTTCTGGCCTGCATCAGTCTTGGACTGAGTCTCGGGAACATATGGCTCGTTATCCTCTTCACGGTCCTGTCCGTAGGCTTTATCGGCTTCGGCTTTGTCGTCAAAGCGAGAATGAGAAGACGCAACGGCAACGAAGGCTAGAGGATGAAGCCCATTTTTTCTTTTACGGTATTCAAGATTTTCTCCGCTTCCACCGAGGCGCGTTCTGCCCCTTGGCGTAAAATTTGACGAATCTCGCCGGATTTGCGGATATCGTAATATTTTTGCTGAATCGGCTCCAGATGGGCGACAACCTGCTCGGCCAGTTCTTTTTTGAACGGTCCGTAGCCTTGTCCTTCGTACTGGGCTTCGATCTCGGCAATAGACTTGTTGGAGCATTGAGCATAGATACTCATCAAGTTACTAACCTCAGGCTTGTTCTGAGGATCAAATTTCACTTCTCGGCCCGAGTCGGTTACGGCTCGGCTTATTTTTTTGCGGATGACATCCGGCGCATCGAGCATAGCGATAAAGCTGCCTTGGTTCGCGCTGCTCTTGCTCATTTTCTTCGATGCATCGTCCAGGGACATGATCCGTGCTCCAACCTTCGGAATGTAAGGCTCCGGAATGGTGAACGTATCTCCGTAGCGTTGATTGAAGCGGTGAGCCAGGTCACGGGTCAGCTCCAGATGCTGCTTCTGGTCATCGCCTACAGGCACCAGGTCGGCGTTGTACAGCAAAATGTCTGCTGCCATCAGGGAAGGATAAGTGAACAAGCCCGCTCCTACGGAATCTTTGCCGGCCGCTTTATCCTTAAACTGCGTCATTCTCTCCAGCTCGCCTATATACGTGAGCGTCGTCATCAACCATCCGAGCTCCGCGTGCTGATGCACCTGCGATTGCAAGAATACAGTTGCTTTGGCCGGATCTATGCCCGCCGCGATGTACAGGGCGGCAACGGCTTCCGATTGCTCGCGAAGCGCCGCGGGATCCTGCGGAACCGTTATCGCATGCAAATCCACAACCATAAAGTAACAGTCGTGTGTATGCTGAAGCTCCACGTAATTTTTCATCGCTCCGATATAGTTGCCCAAGGTGGGCAAACCGCTCGGCTGCATGCCGGATAATACTCTTTTCATCTTCATTTCCTCCTTGTGATTCTTGGTTACCCATGTTTGCCACGCAAAAAAGGCCCTTCCGCCGCAAGGGACGAAGGACCGTGGTGCCACCCTAATTTGCCTGATGATAGACATGTTATGCTTCTATTTCATCAAGCCTTAATCTCTTGTAACGGAGAGTACCCGGACCAGCCTAGGACCCGGAGCGCCAAGCTATCCTACGCTTGTTCTCTACTTCCGAGTCGTTCAACCGTCAGCTCAAGGACCCATTCAACGCCAGCTATCTACCGGTTCACAGCAGCCACCGGCTCTCTGAAAGACTCGTTGTCGTCTACTTGCTCCTGTCATTGCTTGTACCTGTTATGTTGAACAGTTTGCTTCTTGTTATCATAAACAAACGTTCCTTCCGTGTCAATCCTCCGGCGTCTGCACGTTATTTTCATGACAATTTTTCCGTTTCGCCTGTCCTATATACCACTCGTCCCGCATATTATATAATAATAATTATTACGAATTAGAAAGGGAGAAATGTCCATTGCAAACGACGCTCATGCGCTGGGGCACCAATATCCTTGCCCTGCTATGCATTATCATGCTTCTGCTAATTTATACTCAGAAGCAGCCGCCGGATCTCAGCTTTTTTCACAGCGCCGAAATGCAAAGCTTCAAAACGCTGTTCTTGAGCATCATCCTGGAGGCGTTCCCTTTCGTTCTGCTTGGCGTGCTGGTCTCAGCCCTCCTGCAAATGTTCGTCTCCGAGCAGACCATACGGCGCCTGGTGCCCAAAAACCCGGTCCTCGGCATCCTGTTTGCGTGCGTGGTCGGCATCATTTTTCCCTTATGCGAATGCGGAATGATCCCCGTGATCCGGCGTCTGATGAAAAAAGGAATGCCCGTCTATGTAGCTGTTGTCTTTATTCTGGTGGGGCCAATCATTAATCCCGTCGTCTACGCCTCCACCTACATGGCGTTCCGCAGCCGTCCGGAAATCGCGTATTCCCGCATGGGGCTTGCCTTTATCGTCGCTCTCGCACTCGGGCTGATCGTGAACAGGTTTATTAAAAGCGATCCGCTTCGCGGCAGTCTGTCCGCAGCCGCGGGAGGACATCATCATGAGCCGCATACGCACGGGCATGACGTCCACCATCATCACGAGCATAACGTACATAACCATGATCATGCTGCCCATAACCACGATCACCAGCACGATCATGAACCTAACGGACATCGTCATACTCACTCGCACTCCCATTCCCATTCCCATACCGGTATCACGGGCCGATTGTTCGGCGTGCTCGGCCACGCGTCGGATGAATTTTTCGATATGGGCAAATATTTGATCCTCGGCGCCATGATCACAGCCGCGATACAGACGGTCGTTTCGCGCGAAAGTCTCATGTCCATAGGCCAGGGAGACTTCCAATCCCATTTGTTTATGATGGGTCTGGCCTTTGTCCTGTCCTTGTGCTCGACCTCGGACGCTTTTGTAGCTTCCTCCTTTGCGACGACCTTCTCTGCGGGCTCGCTGCTGACCTTCCTTGTGTTTGGTCCTATGCTGGACATTAAGAGCATGCTGATGCTGCTGTCCGCTTTTAAAACAAAATTCGTGCTGAAGCTATCCGCCCTTATCATTGTTGTTGTGCTTGTATGCTCTTTGGTATTCGAACGAATATTTTTGACCTAAAAGGAGCGTGACCCTGTGAGTCCGCGATTGTTAAGTCTGCATCACCTTATTAAATCCGCGATCCTGTTCGGGTTCGCCATGTACATCGTCTATCTGGTCAAAACGGATAACATTCTGTACTACATAGCCCCCCGGATGATTGATTATGTCAAATGGTCTGCCTTAGGCTTATATGCCATTGCCATTTATCAAGTGTACCTCGGCATCAGCTCCTTATGGAGAAGGAATGCCGCCGAGTGCGACTGCGGCCATGACCATACTCCCTCTTCGTCCTTTCTCAAAAACACGGCCATTTACGGCCTGTTCGCCGTCCCGTTGTTGTTCGGCTTCCTGCTGCCGGATACGTCAATGGGAAGCAGTCTTGCCGCCAAAAAAGGGATGAACCTCAGCAGCTCCAGCAGCGTCAAGAAGGACGCCGTCAGCTCGGCTCCTGTTCCTTCGGCTTCCCCATCGGGTTCGGGCTCATCCGAAGCGGCATCTCCCGCAGCGCCGGCAAGCCCCAAATCGGAAGCCGCGGAGCCTGCGAATTCGGACGATCTGTTCCCATCGGATAAATTTACGGCACAGTATGCCAAATTCGCCAAGCAAATCTACAAATCCGATCTCATTCGTGTTAAGGAAGATCTGTACCTGGAGACATTGACTACGGTCGATTTGTATATGGATCGTTTTATCGGCAAAAAGATGGAGCTCACCGGCTTTGTCTACCGGCAGGAGGAAATGAAATCGAACCAGTTCGTCGTCGGCCGCTTCTCCGTTTCCTGCTGCTCGGCCGACGCTGCTCCGTTCGGCGTCCTCGTCGAATACGATCGGGCGGCCTCGTTCGCCGATGATTCCTGGGTTACGGTCACTGGGACCATTCAAAAAACAAAATATAACGATATGGACATTATGCTGCTCAAGGTTGAAAAAATCGCCAAAGCCGAGCCGTCCAAATCGCAGTATGTTTATCCGAATTTTGAATTTGGAACATGATGGGAAGCAAAAAGCCGGGCTTTATGAGCTCGGCTCAGTCTGTTGAGACTGGAGCTTGAAATGTAGTCAAATATTCCGGTCGGGTATGCCCCTCCAGCCGCTGTTGAAACCCGTGAAAAGTGATTAGATTTAGTGGTATTTTCACGGGTTTCAAAGGCGGACGTAAACTCCTCCGAGGCACACCCCACCTCCATATTTGCATATTTCACGCAGAAACAGGTCTCAAAACAACCTAATCCGAGCTTATTGGCTCAGTTTTTGCTTGTGTAGGGAGCTAGTAGTAACGCGGTGTCATCCGCGTTATAGCTCCTATGTTAGCGCTGTACGGCGGCACCTGACGTTGGTCAACCACATGCGTTGCATGTGCTAAGAGCACAGCCCCTCGCTTCTCTGGGTCGAAGCATTGCATCATGACAGACCGGACCTGCTTTGATACAATAAAGCATAAGTAAGCTTAGCGATACATACCACCTTTCATTCTTAAACCAAAAAGGAGTTATCCCCATGATCAAGCAAATAGACTGGCAAGGAACACCGGCCTACACCCTGGAGAACGATAAGCTGATCGTCTCGATCTGCCCTGCGCTCGGCAACAACGTATACAGCATCTGGGACAAAACTCTCGACCGCGAAATGCTTCGCGTCCCGGCTTCGCCTGCGGAATTGGAGCAGCAGCCGGTCCAATTCGGGACGCCGATCCTGATGCCGCCGAACCGCATTCGGGAAGGGCGCTTTCAATTTCATGGACAATCGTATCAATTCGATGTGAATCATGTGACCGGCAATCATATTCACGGCATGCTCCGCAGCCAGTCTTGGACGGTGGCTGATTCCGGGAGCAAAGATGGAGGCCTGTTCATCACCTCTACGATCCGCCTGGCCGATGACGCCAACGTTCAACGGCAATATCCGCATCCTTTGGAGCTGGAGGTTACCTATGTACTGGAAGGCAGCCGGCTGAACCAGGTTTTGAAGGTTCGCAACACCGGCTCGACGCCTGCCCCGTTCGGCTATGGGCTTCATACGTGGTTCCTGCTGGACGGAGAACCGGACAAGTGGAAGCTGACCTTGCCTGTCAGCGGCATCTGGCAGCTTGATGAAGCGAATCTCCCTACCGGTGAAATTACCCCGCTGGGACAATATGAGTCGCTGCGTGAAGGCGCAGCACTACAAGGTCATAACCTGGATACAGTCTTCCAGATCGGCGACAATCCTTGTCTGGCCGTCCTGTCCAAGGAAAATGTAGAGATTCGCTACAGCGGCTCCGAGCTGTTCAAGCAATGGGTCATTTATACCAAAGGGGAAGCTCATGATTTCATCTGTCTGGAGCCTTACACATGGGTTACGAATGCGCCGAATATCGACCTCCCTGCCGACATCACCGGCTTGCGCGGGATCGAGCCTGGCGCAGCCCTGGAGCTAGAAGTGACTCTCGAAGTCATTTACAAATAGACACCTCCACAAATCGACCCTCGCAGTGAACCGCAATTTATAAATGCTGATGTTAAAGATAAAGAGACAGTGACCTGGAAGCAGAATCCTGCTTAAGGCACCGTCTCTTTTTTCAACACAACGTCACTGCTTCCCTACCTCGATAATGTATTTATCCCCTTTTTCCCCCGCCTCTCTCAAGACGGTATTGATGTCCTTGTTCTCAGTAACCATGGACTTGGCGGCTTCCTTCAGGAAGGAATACATTTTGGTATCATATTGGGTAGCTTCCGGAAGAGGAGCTGGCTTCGCGGCGAAAATACCGGCCAAATTTTTCCCCTCATACAGCTTGGTGTCGCTCGAGAACTGCTTTTTCAAATTAGCATCCTTGAGAATCGTAAGTCGAATCCCTTTATTCATCGACTTTTGCACGTCTTCGTTGATCAAAGTTTGAATGGCCGCGAAGGCAGCGTCTTTATTTTTGCTGGTTGGTGTGATCATTGCCATATGAAAGTCGATTTCCCGTCCAAGTCCGGGCTTATCGTCAAAGGAAGGGAACGATACGATATCCCAGTTGAAATCCTTACCCGCCTCCTTCAGCTGCGGCAGCCGGGTCGTTAAGTTGGCGATCCAATACGGGTACATAGCCAGCTTCTGATCCTTCAGGAAATAATCGATGCCGTACGTATACTTCTTATTGCCGTCAACGATTCCCGGAATTTGATACAGCTGGTCGTATAAGCCGAACACTTTTTTATAAGGATCACCGGTAAGTACCGTCTTCTCCTGCTTCTCATCGACGACCGGAAGCGAATAGGCGCGGCTTAGCACCTGCGGATCTCCCATATCCAGACCGACATACTGAGTCCCCTGCTCGAATCGGGTTACTTTGCGCGCAAGCTCAATCACTTCGTTCCATGTCATGTTATCCTTAGGATAAGGAATCGCAAATTTATCGAAAATATCTTTGTTGTAAGCCATGACCCCATAATTCATGGCGTAAGGTATGCCATAGATCTCGCCTTTAGGACCGAACTTTTTGAGCAAATTGACCGCTTCCGGCTCCAGCACGTTGAAATCGACATTTTGCTGCTTGATTCGGTCGCTCAGATCAATACCCAGATTTTGCTTCAGCAAATCATGTAAATAATAATTGCTCGTTAAAATGACATCAGGCAGCTGGTCCGCCGTAATGAGCTTATCCAAAGAGCTGCCCGATACCAGCTGCACGTCGATGTTCGGGTATTTCGCCTTAACCGGCTTCGTCACGAGCGATTCCAAATCGGCGTCGCTTAATATCCCAGCATTATGATTATAAAAGGTTAAGGTAACCGGCTCATTATTATACACATTTTGGCTATTACCTGAATTTTTCGACTCATTGCCTCCGCATCCGGAAAGCAGCAAAACCATGACCAAACCTAACCCTGCACATCCTCGAACTTTGTTCCTCATTCTTATTCAGAGCCCCCCATTTTGTCCATTTTACAAGGAATCAACACCATATATTGCCTGGATGAAATTATCGGCTGACCTCCTCATGCTAACCTACATTGCCAACCATTGGAATGATCAATATAATTAAAACATGAACTATCGTGTCATTTCGTTGTATGGGGGAGCCAATGGAAAAAACAGTCCTTTTATGCGGGTATTCTTATCATCTTCAGAGGGTGAAACGAGGGGATAAGCGATTCGGTTTGGACAGCTATCTGCTTCGTCTTCAGACGGAGGGAACAAGCAGGGCGGAGATTGAGGGGGAAGATGTCAAGATGGAACCGGGGGACCTCATTCTGCTGAAGCCCGGGTCTTCTTATCAGCTTGAGGTTGATACAACGAACGGCAGCGGGGATTACTACCTGTTCTGTCATGGGGAGTGGATGGATGAATGGTGGAGCCGTTACCCCAAGCCGATCAAGTCCCGCATAAAAATCGGCGAAGCCGTCCTTCACCCATGGAGACAGATTATTAAGGAAACGCGGCGCTTGAACGAAGAGAACCAGGAATTAACCGACTATTTGCTTCGGGTACTCTGCCTTTCCATTGACCGTGCCGTCACAGACACCAGCGCATCCTACAGCAGAGCCGTAACTGCCTTAAAAATGAAGCAATACATCGAAGAGCATGCCCACCAAGCCTTTAAAGTTGAGGATGTTGCCCGGCATGCCTGCTTAAGTGTTTCACGGGCCTCCCATTTCTTTAAGGAATGCTATGGGAAAACTATGGTGGAATACGCTTTGGAATATCGTCTGGCTACAGCTTTGGAACGCATGAGACATACCGGAATGTCGATGGAAAGCATCGCGGAGAGCTGCGGATTTGGAAGCTATACGTACTTTCATCGGGTATTCAAAAGCAAATTCGGTCTGTCCCCGTCCCATTTCCGCAAGCTTGAAAAGTCCTTCCGGTAAATATGTGGCTGCGCTGTCATCCCGGCAAACAATCACGATGAAGCCGCTTCCCGCTCCATCGTGATCTTCCGGCGAGGTTACCGCCTTCCCAATCCCATCAGCCAGCCTTCGGGTACACTGGCTTCCCATTCCTGCGGCTGTTCGAGACCCATGGCTCTGCATACGACGGCGGCCGTATCCATAAGCCCCAGCTCTGGAGGTACCTTGGAGCCAGCTTCAATCCCTGGGCCCGAGCAAGTCCAGAACACGGTTTTATCCAGCGGATCATCGCTGCCATGGCCCTTGGGATTGACTCCGCCGCCTCCGTGATCCGTCGTGATCACAACGAGGCCATCCTCCGCCCAGCCTGCCTCCTCCACCGCATCGAGCAGAATACCGGTGAACCGGTCCGTCTCCGTTATAGCCTCCAAATAATCCGATGTGCCATAGCCGAACTTATGTCCTGCGTAATCGGGATAATCGAACTGTATGAATAACAAGTATACATCCGGGTTGCTTCTTATATAACCAGCTGCAGCCTCTGCCAGCTCCTTATCCGGCAAAGACACTTTATGTACTCCGATGCCCTCCTCAATAATTCCGTCCATAATCGGCTGCCAACAGGTAAACGCCGCCAGCTTGCGATCGGGATAAGCCTCATGTGCCAGCCTGAAGAACGAAGGATAAGGCGAATCGGAGGGATACCTAGAGGCGGCCGCCGTTTCATTAGTCAGCCTGTGCTTGACCGGGGGAGCCCCATGCAACAGCGAACCCCAGCACTGTGCGCTGATCGTCGGTGATACGGTCTGGGCCGTAAAGGTGGAAGCCCCCCTCGCCATCCACCGGTCCAATACGGGCGTTGACGTTTGCTGGACAAAGCTTCCTGCACCGTCCCACCCGATCACGATGATTCTATTGATTGATTTCATTGGTTGATCTCCCAATGTTCCTCTCCCCTTACCTGCGAAAGTAGGTATTGCTCCAATATTCGAATACCTGCACCTCCATTGTATAGGGATTTCAACAATAGTCAACACTAAATCCAATTAAACACAATAAATCACACAAAATTCCTCATAGATTATCGAGGTCCTTTTTCCGGTTTCATGTTCTGATGCGCTAAATGTCTGAGGAATTACTTAACTCCTCGAATACCCTCGTAGACAGATTCGCACAGCTCCGTTGTAAACCTGCCTGACATTCCTTCAAGCGCCGTATTGGTGAACGCTACAACAATAAGCTCCTCACTCGGATCAACAAACCAGGAGTGACCATAGGTGCCACCCATCCGCCACGTTCCCGGCGATTCAGGTGTATTGGCAAGCGCTGGGTCTTTAAGCAGCGTGAAACCAAGTCCAAAGCCTCTCCCCGGCCAATAGGGCATCACAAGGTTACCAATTTGATTAGTTGTCATTTCTGTGACAAGAGCCTTCGGCAGAATCGGATCTCCTCCCTGCCGCAAAGCTTCCAGCAGTTTAAGAAAGTCTCCTGCGCTGCCAATCATACCGGCTCCCCCGGAAGGATAAGCTGTCTTATCGGTAAACCTGTTGGGTGAAAGGAGGAATCCTGCCGTCCCCTCCACGAAAGGAATGGTATCCGAATCTTGTAAGCGCCGAGGCTCTCCAGCGCTGTCTGCGTAAGCCGTGGTCAATCTGTCCGTGTCCACGGCGTTAAAATCCGTGTCCGTCATGGAAAGCGGCTGAGTTACAAGCACCCGTACAGCTTCACTTAGCGGCATACCAGTAACCTTTTCGATGACCGCTCCGAGCACGTCTGTTGCTATGGAATACCTCCACATTTTCCCCGGCTCATATAGAAGCGGAACAGAAGCGAGTCTTTGCAGATTCTCTTCAAGTGAAATTCCCGCCAGATCCATGCCGTCCGATACCCCGGCAAGCTCATAAGTTCCCTTTTCTTCTTGGAAGAAACGGTAGGTTAAGCCGGCGGTATGCGTCATCAGATGGTGAACGGTCATGGAGGCATCCTGTCCGTTTGGCAGTTTGGGACGAAAGGCGGGCAACCATTTTTCCACCAGATCGTTTACCTGCAATCTCCCTTGTGAAATTAATACTAAGGCTGCCGTTGACACGATCGGCTTGGTTACCGAAGCATATCTAAACAATGCATTTTCCTGCATCGGCCGCTTCTGCTCGCGGTCGGCCCAACCAGCAGGCCTGCTGTAAACGAGGTTTCCTCCTAATGCAATTTGGACGACGGTACCCACGATCCTTTTTTCCTCAAGTGTGCGGTCAATTACCTCATTGACGCTTTTATGCACGAATTCCAGGTCTGTCTTTATCATGCTTCTCATCCTCTCCTGCTGTAATTTACTTGATTATTTATAGCAAGTGTGTTTATTATATAAATAATTTCCGCCGCCTTACATAAAACAAACAAGTTAAATAAAGAAGTTTTCGATGATTATAAAGGTATTTAAAAGAAATAACTTTTAAATTAAAGGGGACGATTTTCTTGGACGAAATCGATAAAAACATCCTGCTCCAATTGCAGAACCAGGCGAGATTATCCATGACAGATCTAGGAAAGCTGGTGGGACTGTCTCAGCCAGCTGTAACTGAACGTGTGAAACGCATGGAAGAAAAGGGGGTTATCGAGGAATACCGAACCATCATTTCTTCACAAAAAGTGGGTAAGCAATGCACAGCCTATATGCTTGTTCGGACCCGGAATTGCTATCCTTTCCTTGATTTTTGTCGTTCATCACCGGAGGTCACGGAATGTTATCGGATAAGCGGAGAGCATAATTATTTATTGAAGGTCCTCACGGAAACAACCCAGGAGCTAGAGGAGTTTGAAAACCGGTGCGACCAATACGGAACCTACACGACTCTGATCGTAATGTCTTCACCGATCGCTTATAAAAATCTCATTGGAGAAACGAATTTGCTCGCATAAGATGTAATTCTATAATCTCAAAAAAAGAATCCGCCTTGCAGCGGATTCTGCTTATGTTATACATACTCGTGACTCCTTTAGGAAGGAAAGCCATTCTTTTTAGCTAGCCAAGCTGCAAGCAAGGAGGGAAGCAGCAGGATGATTAATGAGCCCGGGAGGAATCCGGCTCCAAGCAGTTCGAGAAGAAACCCACCGATAATCCCTCCTCCGCCGATTGCCACATTCCACGCGGTGACCAGCATCGATTGGGCTATATCTGCGCTATTTCCCCCAGCTTGTGCTATTGCTGTTTGCAGTAAAGTGGCTGCCCCGCCAAACGTAAGCCCCCACGCCGTAACGCCAACAATGATGATGGCAGGCTGATGCATTCCGATTCCCAAAGCTGCAGAGGCCAAAGCAAATCCCGTGATACTGATTAAAACCAGTATTCTTAGATAACGGTCAATCAGCATGCCTATCACCCAAATGCCGACAACCGAGGTAATTCCGAAAATAAGAAGAACCAAATCCACTCGCTGAGCAAACGCGGTTTCCGCAAGATACGGTGCAATATAAGTGTACAAAATATTATGAGCTAGTACCCATGCCAAAACGACGAACAGAATCGGCCGTACACCGGGAATCAAGAAAACCTTGTGCAAAGGGAGCTGATCACCGGCAGGCTCTCCGGCATAATCCGGCACCTTCCAGAGCACCCAGCCAATAAGGGCTGCAGTCAGTAATGATACAGCTCCGAAAATGAAACGCCACCCTGTATATGTACCGAAAAATGTACCAAGCGGAACGCCCAGCGCCAATGCCAGCGGGGTGCCAACCATGGCTACGGCCATCGCTCTTCCTTTCAACGAATCAGGCACCATGCGCCGCGCATAACCGGCCGTCATCCCCCACAGTACACCCGCCGAGACACCTGCGAAGAAACGTGCGACAAGCGTCAGTACATAAACGGAAGATAACGCGGTGATGGTGTTAAAAATAAGAAAGCCGATGATGCACAGCAGCAGAAGCGGCCGGCGTCTCCACTCGCGGGTAGCTGTTGTTAAAGGAATGGCGGCCAGAAGAGATCCAACCGCATAGAGAGTGACCAATTGTCCGGCAAGAGCTTCTGTGACCCCAAGATCCAGTGCAATTTGCGGCAGTAATCCAGCAGGCAGGCCTTCCGTAAGAATGCAGATGAATCCCGCCATGGCTAAGGCCAGCAGCCCGACCCACTGAAGACGTTTGGAAGACGACACATTTGCTCCGCCTTTTCTTATAAGAGCAGTGTTTGAGTTCACGAAAAAATCTCCTTTATTTATTTTTTGCCGCTTAAAAAAGCGTTGGCTTTCGTATAAGCATATATAAATAAAACATTTTTTTACATGGATGATTAAAGGAGCATGAAGCGAATGAAAAGGAAAATACTTTTATTTTTATAAAAATTCCATGATTTTAAAG
This sequence comes from Paenibacillus sp. OAS669, assembly GCF_014873645.1. Taxonomy (NCBI): domain Bacteria; kingdom Bacillati; phylum Bacillota; class Bacilli; order Caryophanales; family Paenibacillaceae; genus Paenibacillus; species Paenibacillus sp. OAS669. The sequence continues at coordinate 104,560 of NZ_JADBDR010000008.1, read as the reverse complement.
GCAAAAAGGCAGCATCGTCAGATGCCGCCTAATGTTAAATCGTAATCGACGAGCTTGAGACGTGTGGTGGAGATCCTGCTGCCGCTCTAGCGCTCTAGAAATAAAGGAGTCGTGAAGTTGAACGAATGTAAAAATACGGAACCAGCTATTCTCCCGGTAGCTTAATGACGTTCCTAGTCTAATGGTTTATATTCTTTTTACACTAAAAAAAGCGCAAACTCGGCAGAAACGCCAAATTCGCACTTTTTACAGAATGTTATGGTGTGTACATATTCGGCTGTGCCGGGGAACTCATCCCGTTGCCAAGGAAGTAGCTGGTATGGGGAGGCTGATTGTAGCCTACGTTTTGCCATGCAATGCCGAGCCGGTATACCGGATCATGCATCAACGTATACAACCGGGTGCTGGTCACATCCGTTGTCGTATAAATTCTCAGCGCCGTGCTGTCCGTCGTTCTCCACACGACTTCCTCGCGCCAATCGCCCAGCAGATCCGCCTGCAGAGTCGGTGTCGCTTTGGTGCTGTTGTTGGAGGCCGTTCCCGTTGCAGTCAATAAATTCGTCGTCGTAGAACTGCTGTAGTTCCACTTGTCAATCCGGATATCATCCAGCAGCTCCCGCTGTAAATCTCCATCCCACCATATACCGAAGTTTGTGGAGGAAGGCAGCGTCGTGCCGATTTTGGTCCCCGTGCTGGTATACAGACCGCCGTTAGCCCACACTTCTTCACCGGGGTAGCGTGGATCAATGTCGGCAGACATGCCTCGGCCTACGTCTTTGCCCGCATAGACGCCCCAGATGGTCTGCCCTGTTTTGGCATCGCGGTATTCCAATCCGTATGCGGCGGAGGTACTCTCATGAACCTGGAACACCTCCAGGCCCGGACGGTTGGGGTCCAGATCGCCCAGATGCATGGCGTCGCCATGGCCTAATCCAGTCGAGTACAGCCTGCCTCCATTGTCGTCCACAGCCATGGCGCCGTAGATGATCTCATCCTTGCCGTCCCCATCCACATCAGCGACGCTCAGGTTATGATTGCCTTGACCGGCATAAGCGGAATTGCCTGACGCGTTCGAATCGAAGGTCCACAGCTTGGTAAGCTGACCGCCCCTCCAGTTATAGGCTACCAGTACCGAGCGTGTGTAGTAGCCCCGTGCCATGACCAGGCTGGGCTTTTGCCCGTCCAAATAAGCGATGCAGGCGAGGAAACGGTCGACACGGTTACCGTAGTTGTCACCCCAATCGCTTACTGTACCGCGTGGAGAATCATAATTGGTTGTGACGAGCGCCTTGCCGTTCGTGCCCTGGAAAATGGTTAAATACTCGGGGCCAGACAAGACCCGTCCCGCCGAATTGCGGTAATCCGCAGTGGCGCTGCCAATGACTACCCCGGTTCCATCCGTCGTGCCATCCGCCGTTTTCATGGCCACCTCGGCCTTGCCGTCACCATCCAGATCATAAGCCATGATCTGCGTATAATGGGCTCCGGCACGAATATTTTTGCCCATGCCGATTCTCCAGAGACGGGTTCCGTTCAATTTGTATGCATCGACGAACACTTCGCCGGTATACCCGTCCTGTGAGTTATCCTTGGAATTGGAGGGGTCCCACTTCAAGATGATTTCATACTGCCCGTCCCCATCCAGGTCGGCCGCCGTAGCATCGTTGGCGCTGTATGTGTACGCTACACCGTCAGGGGTTGTTCCTCCGGCAGGCTTCTGCAGAGGCACAGTTAAGTAATTAGTCCCCCACACGCTGATGGTTGGCGATGCCGTCTGTTCTACTCCTCCCACCACAGCCCGGACATAGTAAGTGGAGCTTGCCGTTCCTCCAGTGTCCTGGTAATTCGTACTGGATGTGATGGGAGAGCTGTTGAGCTTCGTTCCGTTGCGGTATAAGTTGAAGGAAGTACTGCTTGCTTCCGTACCGAGCAGCCGCCAGCTTACGAACACCCCCGTGCCCGTCTTGACGGCGACCAGCCCTCTATCCAGCTTCTCCATTTGTCTGGCAACTCCCGCGGCTGAAGCTTGCCCGGGACTGACGAAGGATTGCAGAGGGAGCAGGAAAGAGCTTGCCAGCATGCAGCTCAGCAGCATCATGCCGGATTTTTTGAGCCTGCGTTTTACTGTTTTTAGCATTGTATACCCTCCTAAAAGTTTTCTGAAGGAAAACTTGCTTCGTAAGCATTCGCTTAAAGTTTTTCTGAAGGAAAAACTGACTTCGCAAGCTTTCAGGACGTATCTTTGATCGGGCTCATCATCTCACCCCCCAGTGAAATAGTGCGGCAGGGCCGCCCGCAAATTTGGGTCTTCGCCTCCCCATTTTCAGTTCGTTTATCGGCCCCCTCTTCCACCTTTTTTCGTGATACTCGCTCATCCCAGAAATGATAGCGTTTCCAAAATGTTCACTAGCGATATTCGCCAAATCGTTGCCGGTTATTACTACAACAAGCTCTACAGGCTCATCCAATTATGGGCTTCACGCCACCCGGACCACGGTTTGTTCTCCCTTTTTCCCTACAGTGCAAGCTTAATGAGAAGCGGCGAAGCAGCTGCAGCAGGCAGTCCGCTCACTCAATTTACTGTCTAACGTCTTCCTTGTAAACGGATTCATTTTTTTGATCCGATTTTTTTTGAATCTATTGATTCGCCTTTGTGTTCATTATAATATACACGTAAAAGGGGGGAACATGATGGATTTGGCTAGTTTTTTGCACGATACTGCTAATGAGAATTTAACGACCATTCCCGGTATCTTGATTGCGGACCGCTATGAGCGCTCTTATGGCTACAAAGTAAAACGTTCCAAAGGGACGAATGATTTTTACTTAACGTATACGTGCTCGGGGAAAGGAATCTTTTATAATGGAAAAGAGTCATGCGAGTGTGCGGAAGGGGAAGTCAGCATCATCATACCGGGAACGCCCCATTACTATGCAACCGCGGAAAATGAGATTTGGCAGTTCTTCTGGTGCCACTTTATTCCCCGCGAACCGTGGATGCCTCTATTGCAGCTGCCCGAACCCATCAAAGGGATCAAACGCATCCGAATTGACTCTGAACTCATGAACGTGCGCCTTTCTTCAGCCTTCTCCAACCTGGTTCAATACACGCTGGAAACCGGACCGTTGTCTGAACGCCTTGCCATCAACGCGTTGGAGCAAGTGCTCCTGCTCATTGCAAGCAGCCGCGCCGACAAGCTACAGCATATCGACCCCCGCATTCAGGAAGCTCTCGACCTGCTGTCCAATCATTATTACAAGCCTTATACCGTTGCTTCATTAGCCTCTCACGTAAATTTATCCCCATCCCGTTTTGCCCATTTGTTCAAGAATCAGACCGGCGAGTCCGTCATGGAAATGCTCATTAAAATCCGTTTGCAGCATGCCAAAAAAAGGCTGGAGCATACTCCTCTATCTATAGCGGAAATCGCCGCAGAGGTAGGATTCAACAACCCGTTTTATTTTACACGCCAATTCACTTCATTTTACGGCTGTCCGCCGGCTGCCTTCAGGAAGAAAGTAAAATCGCTTTAACTCCTTCCGCCACGATGAGGAGTCTCAGGGTGACCGCATTCATCTCGCTGGGCCAGCTCTCGACAAGACGAATGCCGCCTTTTTACTGCTTTTGTTCAAGCTCCGCCAACAGCCGCTTCACTACCTCGACCGTATCGGCAAACAATGGACGATAGTCCAAGCCTTCTATGAAGGTCAAATAAGCCTTCGCTATAGACACAACCTGCTCTTCGTACTGAGACGCTTGCACGGTGTATGTTCCAAGCTCCCTGGACGGCCCCTGTTCTTTCTCCTCCAGCTCTGTCAATTCCAGCAAGCCTCCGTCCAGATGTCTCACCCTGTAAGTATACGCCCTGCATTCCGGATCGCCGCATCCGCAGCAAAAGAATGGAATCCGCTGCCAAAGGTCGGGCGCCGACCAACGATAAGGCTCCACATCAGACCGTGTGCTCAGCAGCATGGCGGGTAGTCCGACATCCACGCACAAAGGCTCGTCAATAAGCAGCTCCCCGTCGATTTCCAGCTTGACGTCCGCTTGGATGATTTGTAGCTCGGAGTCCCATGACCATCCCGAATAACGCAATTGAAACATAAGCTTCTCTCCTCTCGCTGCCAATCCATAATGCCCTTGCTTATTCTCTTCATTATAAAAAAACACAGCAAGCTTGTATAGAAGCCGGCAAAGCTTGTTGAAGCCGTGTTAATAATTTCCATTTATTTCATGCGTATAATTTCACTTTTGGTACATACTACCTAGTGAACGGAGGTGATTACAATGGCACAAGGACAATCCCGCAGCAGTAACCAACTAGTTGTACCTCAAGCGAACCAAGCTTTAGACCAATTGAAGTACGAAGTGGCACAAGAATTGGGAATTCAAATTCCTCAAGACGGTTATTTTGGTTTCATGGCAACCCGTGATACGGGTGCAATCGGGGGCCACATCACCCGTCGTCTTGTTCAAATCGCTGAGCAGCAATTGGCAGGCAAGTTTACAAGATAATGATTCACTTCCATACTTACGCCAGGGGCGACTCCTACGAGCTGCCCCTTTTCTTGTACCAAATGAAAAACCCCGCCGACCTGTCGGCAGGGAAACCATTTTAAGCAAAGCTCAATCCTGTGATAAATAATTAAGAAAATAATAAGAATGAAAAAGAAATAAGTGCTGATTCAAGCCATCAACGGTTTTTTGTAATATAGATCATACATTCTGGTATTGCAGCTTCCGTTTTTTCTCCGCATCGGCAAAAATGCTTGCCATATTGTAATTCGATTCAAAGGCAATGCTCGTGCACAGCGTGTTCTTCTTCATGGCAAATTCGAATAAAATCTCCCCGTGGGTCCATCGTTTCAACTTCAATGATTCCAGCGCCGTTTGGCGAAACGATTGCACATGAACCTCCGATAAGCCTGAGTCCATGACTTCCAGCTGGTTCCCTCTGCTCTCTGCAGGGAAAGCCCTTACTCCAAATTTGCCAATAACATTGTTACGGATTTGTACGAATACCGTCCCCGAAGTCAGATGTGCCAGTTCATCCCTAATCTCGCGGAATACAAAGTCCAGCTGTCTGGCTAAAGGCACATTTTCTAAAATCATCAACATCCTCCTATCTAGTTCGTTTGTAGTACACTTACAAAATCTTCATGTTTTTCTAGGGCTGTAGCCCTATTATATGTAAAAATTATACGTTTATCAACAATAAATAACAATTTTCAGAAAACTTCCCATCGTTCAACAAAATCCTACAAAAACAGACAACCGCCAGTCTGCGATTGTCTGTCCATTTCGTCTATTCTATCCCTCTTGGCGTTGAATTTTTGGTTCGTTTGGTTAAGTCTCATCGCAAATTTCTGCATTGATTTCAATGATATTTCTATCGGGATCGAGCACATAAATCTGAGGGAAGCCCGCTTTGGGATAAGGCCTCGCTTCATGCGGTATGCCATTCTGATTCAGCCATTGGATGGCCTCTTTATAGCTGCGCACTCGAATAGCAAAATGACCGTCCCGCGTATGAATTTCCCCTTCTCTTAAGGTTTCGCCGTTATGAACAATAAGATGCAGCTGCTGCCCGCCGGACCCAAGTGAGTACCATGCACCGGGAAAATCAAACGGAGGGCGCTCGATCTCCTGAAGCCCGATAATGTTCTTATAGAAAGCCTTTGACCTCTCCAAATCCCGTACGCATACGCTGACGTGGTGTATTCCTTCAATAGTCATCATGTTTCATTCCTCCAACCTGTAACTGTATAGGGCTTCCTCTATTGTAGTACTTTTATGACTTTTGGCATATTCCCGAAATTATCAAATGCAGCCTGTTCCTATGCGCTCCATTCGTCCTACATTCTCCGTTATTGCTAGGACAAAGGGTATAGACCATGGTACTATTGGGTGATATAATTCTTCATAGTAAGATTTTAACATTTCATTCCTGAAGGGGACATGCTGATGAACTGGATTCAAGGCCTATCATTTAAAAAGAAACTGCAGTTCGGCTGCTACACGTTAGTCGCCATCTACTCCATCGCCTTGCTGATCGTCATTATTCAAAACTCGGAGCATCTGATCGCGGGCATTTCATTTCTCGTTCTTATGATTGCGTTAACCTTTCCTTTTATTAGCTGGTTTGAGAGAACGCTTACAGAGCCAATAACTACGATTTCACGTGTTGCTATCAACGTCTCCAAAGGGGACTTCTCCCAAAAAATCCAGATTCAAAGCAATGACGCTTTGGGCGAGCTCGGCACTGCCTTCAACAAGATGATGGACAAACTCCGCGAAATTCTGCAGAATACAGGCGATATGTCGAAGCATGTCTTCGATTCGAGCCGCGACATTTTCCTTAAGAACGAAAATTTACGCTCTGTTCTTGAGCAAGTCGCTCTTTCTTCCAACGAGCTTGCGTCCGGAGCCAATCAAATCTCGGAAGAAATATCGGATATCTCTGTAGCGACCAAGGATATTGAGCAAAAGGTGACCACCTATACCGCATCCACCAAAGAGATGGATTCCCGCTCCGGACAGATGCTATCCCTCGTCGAAAAAGGTATGAAGGCCGTCGAAACACAGAGCGAGGGCATGAAACGCAACGTAACCGCTACATCCAACGTATCGCAAACCATCGATCAGCTGGCGCAATTGGCCAACGGGATTTCACAAATGACCCGGACGATCTCCGATATCGCCGAGCAGACGAATCTGCTCTCGTTAAACGCCTCGATTGAAGCGGCGCGTGCCGGCGAGCATGGAAAGGGCTTTGCCGTTGTGGCCCAGGAGGTCCGCAAGCTTGCAGAGGAATCAACCGTCTCTACCAAGGAAGTATTCCAGCTGGTTAAGGGCATTGAGGAAGGCATCCGACAAGCGCTGGTCCATATGGCGGAAAACGAACAAATCGTCCATCAGCAGACTCAATTGATCACTGAAACTGAAACCGTTTTCGCGGACATTGTACACAGTGTCAAATTCATCTCGGAGCAAATCGCCTCCTTCGCCCGAGAAAGCGATCAGATGCTCGGCAGCGCACAACGCATCTCCGCCACGATGGAGAGCATTTCGGCTATCACCCAGCAATCCGCCGCAGGCACCGAGCAGGTATCCGCCTCGATGAACGAGCAAATCAACGAAGTGCAGGTTATGGTTGCCCAATCCGAGCAAATGACGAAGCTGGCAACCCAATTGCAGCAAACGATGCAAATCTTTAAGCTATAGGCCGCCGCATACGTTTACTGACTTACGGCGGTAACAGAAAGCCGGGGTGCGCAGCACCCCGGTATTGGTGTTGAGAAGCCTATGTAGCTTGAACCACTGCCCGCTTACTCCGTCAGGCTCATGAACGCTTTGACATCCTCAACCGATAAATCCATCGCCCGCTGCCAGAAATCCGGCTGACGGAGGTCGACGCCCAGATGCTTCTGCGCCAGCTCCTCCACCGTCATACTGCCGGTGTCGCGCAGCATCGCAATATATTTATCCTCGAAGGACTCACCTTGGCGCTGCGCTTCGGCGTAAATCCCGGAGCTGAACATGTAGCCGAACGTGTACGGGAAGTTATAGAACGGTACCTCCGTAATATAGAAATGAAGCTTGGAAGCCCAGAAATGCGGATGATATTCCTCCAGAGCATGGCTGTACCCTTCCTTCTGAGCTTCGATCATAAGCTCATTAAGGCGCTCTACGCTGACAATGCCCTTGGCCCGTTCTTCATAGAACCGGGTTTCAAACAGAAAGCGCGCATGAATATTCATATAGAACGCTACCGAGCGCTGAATCTTGTCTTCGAGCAGCGTAAGACGTTCTTCCTCCGTCGCAGCACCTTTGACAGCTGCATCGGCTACAACAATTTCAGCGAAGGTCGATGCGGTTTCCGCCACGTTCATGGCATATTCCTGCGCCAATGCCGGAAGGTCATTCATTACATGCTGATGATAGCCATGACCCAGCTCGTGGGCAAGAGTGGCTACATTGGACGCTGTTCCTGAATAGGTCATAAAAATTCGCGTTTCCTCCGCTATCGGGAACGAAGTGCAGAACCCGCCGGGTCTTTTGCCGGGACGGTCCTCTGCTTCAATCCAGCCCTTCTCAAAGGCCATAACGGAAAAATCGGCCATCCTGGGACTGAAGCGGCGGAACTGATCGACAATCAATTGGGCTCCTTCATCATAGCTGAAATGCTTGCTTCCTTCGCCGACAGGAGCCTCTACATCATACCAGCTCAGCTTCTCGACTCCGAGCAGCTTCGCCTTGCGTTCCAAGTATTGAACGAAGATGCCTTTGCTCCGTTCAATGACTCCCCACATTGCATCAAGAGTTTCCTTCGACATCCGGTTGATCGATAAAGGCTCCTTATGTATCGTATCCCAGCCGCGGCGCTCGTAAAGCTTTAACCGGAATCCGGCCAGATGATTCAGAGCATCTGCACAGTAATCGGCATGCTCCCCCCATTGCTGTTCCCACAGCTGGAACAAACGCTTCCGAACGGACCGGTCCGCACTGTGCATACGGTTAGCCGCTTGCCCTGCCGACAGCTCGATCGTCTCACCGTCCTCCTCCCAAGGGATTCGGAATTTGCTTACAGTCGTATTATAGGCTTCACCCCATCCGTGGTAGCCGTCAATCGCCAGATCGTTCACCAGTGCTTCCTGCTCGGGAGGCAGCTTGTCAGCCGCTTGCGAGCGGCGCTCAGTCAAAGGAAAAGCGATGCTCTGAAGCTCTGGAGCTGCCACCAGCTTCGCCCAGACATCGTCGTTGATCTCCGTCAATAATTGATCAAATCGGGTCAGCTCCGTTGCATAGGATGCCGATAACGTCTTGATCTTGCCGGCCAGTATGATAGCCTTTTTATCCGCTTGATTCTCAGCGGCCAAGCAGCCGACGAAGGAATCCGCTTCCCTGATTTTTTTTAATATGGATTGCAGTAAATCGATAACCGGTATGAACACGGCGGCATCGGCGGTTTGCGGTGCCTTGAACCCATCGAGGATAACCGATAATGACTTCAAATCCTTCTCAAGTGCTTCCAAAAAAGCATGAAACGCCGAGGAGCCGCTTCCGCCCGGGAAAAAACGCTCCAAATTCCATGTCTGCTGCAATGGTGTTTTCATGCAAACATCGCACCTTTCCTAAAAATTAGATACAATACATATTAAACCATAAAAAATGCCGAACCCAAAATAGCAAATCCACCATATTTTGGTTGAATTGTTATCGCGGGTGTGTTTAAATGGTGACTATAGATCTATTGACAGGAGTGAACGGCAACATGAAACCATTACAGATCTCGCCCGAAACAGCGCAAAAACTGGCAAAACAGCTTAACGTTCCCTTGGAGCATCTTATGCATATGCCCCAGCATATTTTAATGCAAAAGCTTGCAGAGCTTGCTAAAAGCGCTTCCAGCAAGGAAGAGACCGATGGCGGCAGCACGAAACAGGAGCCTTAAGCAATGATTCCATTTCATAACACATGGCCCTACGAGCAGATCCGGCAGGATATTTACGTCCATGAGTGCCCTTTTTGCAATGAGTCTAACGTACTACTTCCCTTCAAGAAAAAAGATTTACAGGAGATTATGGATGGAGCCAAGAAGCTCCTGGTATTCCGATGCTGTCATAATAAGATCATGATTATAGGTGCCGATCAAGATTATTTGCTAGCCAATCAGCCTTTACGAAACTTGCGCTGACGGAAGGTTCGTGCAGCGTATGCTGACTCTGATCAGGAGTGGAATAAGAAGCATGTACTACATTTCCTTTACGCACGCCTGCACCTTGATTGCTCTCAACTATGTGGCTTTAAAATTGAAGAACCGGATCCTTATCGAACGCTATACAACGTTCAGCGCCTCTCTATTGACGGGGATAGCCTCGATTATTACAATGCTGCAGCCGCTGCCTAATGACAGCCTGTTAACCGATTTACGGTTTGCTCCTATCGTTATGGCCGGCTTGCGGTTCGGACCGGTGGTATCGCTGCTGTCCGCCATCCTGCCTTCGTTATACATCTTTCATATGGATGAACCGCTCGCTGTGGTCAGAACCATGCAGGATTTAATTCTGCCCGCCGTCATCAGCTCGCTGTTCTATAAGAAGGATCAAGATAGCGGCTACGCCATGATTTCATTTCAAGACGGCCTGAAGATCTGCTTCCTGCTCGCTGCAATCCGGCTGGGTCTCGAATATTATTTACGGCACGAGCTGAGCGCCGGCCTTATGCTATCGCATGCGATTATGCTGGTGCTGTCCATTCTGGCGATTCAAGTTCTGATCGTGATGTACAACGATGACAACCGGTCCCAGATCTTGCAGCGCCGCTTCGAGCTTCTAGCCAATCAGGACGGCCTGACCGGACTGCCTAATTTACGGAGCTTCATGAGCATTGCCCGGAATACCTTCGAGCAGAGACCGCTTTCCATCATGATGGTCGACATTGATAATTTCAAGCGCTACAACGATACGTTCGGTCATTTGCAAGGAGACCAGCTGCTGCGCGAAGTCGGGCTGCTCCTCAGCTCCCTGATCGATGAACGCGATTACGTAGCACGGTACGGCGGGGAAGAATTCATTATCATGAGCCACTCCGTAGATATTTCGCGGTTGGAGCACTATGCGCACAGGCTGTGTAAAGCGGTTGCAGAGCATTCCTACCAAGCCAAGAGCGCCCTTCCGGTCACCATCTCCATTGGCATTTCCGTTTCCGACAGTGCTAACAAGGATCTGCTGCGCATCATATCCGAAGCGGATGAAGCTCTCTACCAATCCAAGAATAGAGGAAAAAACCGCTATACGTTCTATGCACCCGAACCTTCCCTGGCAACAAATAACGCATAATGCTTCATTCGATCCCTGAATGAGCACTATGCGTTATTTATTTTCCGTATGTAAGCTGCTTAGCTTCTACTCCATCATTTCCTGAGGCAGCTCCAGCCTCTCCGCCAGCATCTCCTCACGGGTAGCCGCCCACTGTTCGCGGGAGGCTCTGATCATAGCGGCATCCATGATGCGTTTATCGTTGATGACCCGTCCGAACCATTTGACCGCTTCATTATAATTTTTGAGCCTGCGGTTCAAATCCCCCAGCAAATACATGAGACGGGCGTTATTCAGCTCCGCACCTTCTGTTTCATACACGCTTGTGTACGCGTCCAGCGCGAACTGAAGGAACCGCTGCTCCTGCTCCGTATCCTGCTTGTAACGGTACAGCCAGGCGATATGGTGCAGCAGGCCCGCGATGACGCGCCCCTTTTCGTTCTTGATCTGGGCGCAAAGCAGGGCCAGCTTATAAGTATACAGCGCGTCTTCCCAGCTTCGCTCCTGCCCGTAATCCTTCATTGACCACTGCTCCGCCACCTTGGTCTTGAACAGATCTCTCTGAGCCGGCAAAAAGTGCGGGGATGTATTCTCCGTGCTGGCGTAGCCGCAGGATGGACATACCCTGACGACATAATAGTCGGGGTTGATGTCTTTATAATGAATGCAAAAATCCGTATCCGTCTGCTTCGCTTTCTTGAAGCTCGGCCTTACTCTTGACGTCTCGAAGGTTGCTTCGCAGTACGCGCATTCGACCTTCACCTGAAATAATGGCTCGACCACAAGTCCACTTCCTTTGTCATGTAGTTTATCCATTGGCGCAATAAACGGATGGCTGCCAAACCATCCGCAAGTCATGACTTTAATCGAACCTGAGACAAAACAACCCGATCAGCTGTTCACGAAATGATAAGCAGGCCCCTTCAGCCTTTCGAGCACAAACTCCTGAAGCTCAGGAGCAAGCCCTACTTTGGTGAGCGCCTGCTTCATGCAGCCAAGCCATGCATCCGCATGCCGGGTTGTAATTTCGAACGGCATATGACGCGCACGCATCATCGGGTGTCCGTGTACATCTGAATAGAGGGATGGACCTCCAAAAAACTGCGTCAAAAACATATATTGCTTTTCCATTACCGGATCTATATTTTCCGGAAATAAGGGACCGATTAACGGATGAGCCTGTACCAGAGGATAAAATTCCTCTACGATACGGCGAAACGTCTCTGCCCCTCCCAATGCCTCATAAGGCGTGATGTTCTGCGAATCCTGCTGACCGGACATCTCGTCTTCTCACCTGCTCTTTTTTATAAAATGGATCTATCCCTTGTTCCTTCTATATAACAAAAAAAGATGCTAATGCAACACGCGATTAGCATCCAGACCTTAGAAGAAACCGCAATATCCGAAGGGCATCAGCTTTCCAAATCCTCTTCACCGGAGGTCATTAAGGTTTCCCTAATGACATATACGAACGCACATACGAGAATTCCAGCAATCACACCTGTCATTTGACCAACTCCTCATTCTCATATTGGTACTATTGTACCATAAATCATCGTTAAATCCAGTCATTCTACAGTAAAATATCATATTTTTCTGACAGTTTGTCCCCGCTTCCATGAGGCATGTCTCCCCAAGATCATTCATATAAGTAAATGATGGTTGTACAATTTCGGAGTCGATTTGCTGGCGCAAAAACTCTTAGCCTATGCTTCCGTTGCCAGTTTTTGCTGGCGCAAAAACTCTTAGGAGGATCTACCCATGAAAAAATATGGCTCGATAACGCTCATTTCGCTGATGATGCTGTCTCTGATGTGCCTGATGCTCCTGTTCCCGTCCGAGGTGTTTCGAGCGTCTATCAAAGGGGTAGCCATCTGGTGGGACGTTCTGTTCCCGGCCTTATTTCCCTTTTTTGTCATAGCCGAAATGATGCTCGGGGTAGGCATCGTTCATTTCTTTGGCACGCTGCTGGACCCGCTAATGCGGCCTGTTTTTAGAATTCCTGGCATCGGGGGCTTTGTCGTGGCAATGGGGTTTGCGGCAGGCTACCCGATAGGCGCAAGGCTTACCGCGCAGCTGTGGGACCAGAAGCTGGTCAACCGCGAGGAAGGCGAGAGGCTGGTTTCCTTCACCACCTCCTCGGACCCTATCTTCTTGATCGGAGCCGTATCCATCGGCTTCTTTCACGATGCGGGACTAGCCGGCATTCTCGCCACGGCACACTATGGAACAGCGATGCTGCTTGGTATTATGATGCGTTATCACGGCAGGAAGTCGCCTATTCCCGCCTTACAGCCTGGCCCTCAAACGGACAGTACCTCGTCACAGCCTATATGGCTCCGCGCCTTCAATGCGATGCACACCGCCAGGATGAAGGATGGCCGGCCGTTAGGAGAGATGCTGAAGCAGGCTGTCACCTCTTCCCTCTCGCTTATTTTCGTCGTCGGCGGGCTGGTTGTCTTCTTCTCCGCGGTGATGGAAGTGCTGGCTTCCGCGCATATCATGAACATTTTCTACATAGGGATTAATGCGGTGCTTCAACAGTTTGACGTTCCGCTTGCGCTCTCCCAGGCGGTTGCAAACGGATTTTTCGAGGTTACGCTGGGCGCCAAAGCGGCCGGAGGAGCCGGTGCGCAAATTCCGCTCGTATATAAGGTCGCGATCGCAGCCTTCGTTCTATCCTGGGCCGGTTTGTCCGTGCATGCCCAAGTGGTCAGTCTGCTTCAGCGGACAGATTTAAGATATCTTCCCTTTTGCTTGTCCCGACTGGCTCATGGCCTTATGGCTTTCACCGCCGTATTCCTGCTATGGGAGCCGATGCAATCGACCCGCAGCACCTTGGCCGCTATGGTTCCCGACATGGACGTCACTTCCCCTTTGACTACTTTATGGCAGTTTACGCTGCCGTGGGGACTCTTGACTTTTGTCAGCGTCATGCTTGCGCTTGCCGTGTTATTGTGCCTGTACTATGTGGTTAAGCAATGTATGAAGAGATTGATATAACAAGATAATAAGACCGTCTAAAGACGTACGAACGTAAAGGATGGTGGTTCTCATGAATACGAAATTTCCTTATGCGGATTTGAAGCTGCCCAAAGCCATAGAGCGATTGCCGGAAATAGCCTACAACCTGTGGTTTAGCTGGAATTCCGAGGCGCTTGAGCTGTTTGCCCGAACAGACCGGAATCGTTGGGACCAATTCGTGCATAATCCCGTTCGTTTGCTCATGGAAACCGAGCCGGAGGTATGGGAAGCGTTGATTCATGATGAGGACTTTATCCATCATTATGATCGGGTTATTCAGCAATGGGATGACTATTGCAACGAACAGACCTGGTTCCAGAAGACGTATCCTGATTTCGTTTCCTATAAGATTGCGTACTTATCCGCCGAATTCGGCTTCCATGAATCGCTTCCTATCTACTCGGGCGGTCTCGGGGTATTGGCCGGAGACCATTGCAAATCCGCAAGTGATCTGGGGATTCCTCTTGTGGGTATCGGACTGCTGTACAAGAAAGGGTATTTTAATCAAAAAATCGATGCGGAAGGCAGACAGCAATCGGATGCGCTATCCTACGATTTCTCCAAGCTCCCCATCCTCCCGGTCCTGAACGACCATGGGGAGACGCTGATGATTGAGGTCCCTCTTGCGGATCGAATAGTCAAGCTGCAGGTATGGCAGGTGCTTGTCGGCCGGAATATAAACTATTTGCTCGATGCGGATATCGAAGGCAACAGTCCATGGGACCGGGATCTGACCGGTCAGCTGTACGGAGGCAATCAGGATGTCCGCATCGCGCAGGAGATCTTGCTCGGAATGGGCGGCGTAAAGGTACTAAGGGCGCTCAAGGTGCCTACCGCGGTGTATCACATTAATGAAGGGCATGCCGCTTTCCAGGCTATAGAACGGATTCAGGAGCAGCTTGAGGCCGGAATTCCTTTTCATGTGGCGGTTGAAGTCATTCGCGCGAGCTCCGTCTTTACTACGCATACACCGGTTCCTGCCGGGCATGATGCATTTCCTCTGCCTATGGTGGATTATTATTTCAGCTTTTTATTTTCCCGCTGGAAGGAGCATAAACATGCTTGGATGAAGCTTGGGCTGGAGAGTTCGAAGCCCCTGTTCAACATGACGCATTTGGCCTTGAATACGGCGGCTCTCCGCAACGGAGTCAGCAAGCTCCATGGTCAGGTGTCCAGGAATATGTTCCGCTCTTTTCACGGCAATATCGGCGAGAAGGAAGTGCCTATCGGGCACATCACGAACGGTGTGCATTTGAGCACCTGGCTGGCGCCTGAGCTTAAGGAGCTGTACAACCGCTTCATGCCGGGAACCTGGCTTCGAAACCAGACAAATACCGATTTATGGCGATCCCTTGATTTGATTCCTTCAGAATCCTTATGGGAAGTTCATATGCACCTGAAGGAGAAGCTGATTCGCCTGGCCAGGGCCAACCTTCGGGAGCAGCGGAGACGCAACGACCTGCCTGCCGATAAGGTTGAGGAAGTTCGCGGCCTCTTGAACCCTCAGGTGCTGACCATTGGATTTGCCCGCAGGTTCGCTACCTACAAAAGAGCGAATCTGATCTTTAATGACTTGGACCGCTTGGATCGCTTGATCAATGATCCTGATCGTCCCGTTCAGCTTTTGTTCGCAGGCAAAGCCCATCCTGCCGATCACCCCGGTCAGGAAATGATCAAAGAAATTTATCGCGTATCTCAAATGGACCGGTTCCGTGGAAAAATCGTCCTTTTGGAAAATTACGATATGAACTTGGCCCGTTATTTGGTTCAAGGCGTTGACGTGTGGCTGAACAACCCTCGCAGACCTTATGAAGCGAGCGGGACCAGCGGGCAGAAAGCCGCCCTGAACGGCGTTATTAACTTCAGCGTGCTGGACGGCTGGTGGGAAGAAGGCTACGACGGCAGCAACGGCTGGAGCATCGATGCCAATAACGATGCCGATTGGCAAACCCAGGAACGGGAAAATACGGAATCGATCTACCGGAAGCTGGAGCAGGAAATCGTCCCCCTCTATTACAATCAGGGAAAGCTCCCTCATCAGTGGTTGGCCCGGATGAAGCGCTCCATCCAAACTCTGGCTCCTGTCTACAATACGGACCGGATGGTAATGGATTATACGAATCATACGTACATCCCTTCGTTAAAAAGGACACTGGCCTTCTTGGCCGAGGATTACGATATGGCGACCAAAGTAGCGGATTTCAAGCAGTTTATTTTTGCCAACTGGCATTATGTCCGCATCCTGGAAGTGAACGATAACGTGAATAAGACAGCGGAAGCCAAGTCCCCGTTAACCGATTCCCGCCAACAGTTCAAGGAAGTTACCGCTACCGTAAGGTTTGGTCCTGTGTGGTATAAGGATACCCGTGTGGAGCTCGTATACTACGAGGAACGTCCGGACGGATGGCACCAGGTCGTAGTGGCTATGGAGCCGACCAAAGAACTAGAGGAACGAACCATTCAATACAGGGCCGTTATCCCCTCTCATCTGCGCCATAGAGCCCATTTCTCCGTTCGGGTTCACCCGGTAAGCCCTAATTTCGCTACCTCCTTCGAAGTTCCTTTGGTGACAACTTTGTGAACGAATCGCTCCCTATTAAAGGCCATTTAGGTCTTTAGTTGGGGGCGATTTGCCTTTTCCGGTTCTCCGGCATTGTGTTATCTGTCAATATTGATTATTATGGAAGTAATGTTTACTACTATTACATAATGGTGATCCTATGAATTGGAACCAAGCTTTATCTTTCGAAATGATTGTACCGCGTATGAGCTGCAATCTTATCATTGTCGGTGAGACCAAAGAAGGCATGCCGTTCTGCTATGAAGACAGCTTCGTTCTGCAAAAGGTCGATGAACAGCAGCTGGTTGCCACGATGGAATTTCACTCGATGAATCCATTGGAAAAATTGCACCACGTGTGCTTTATCGAATTCTCGTTCCGTGAACGGGGTATTCTTTATTACGCCTTTGTCGATCTGCTTCACGTCGAAACCAAACGAAACGTTTGTTCCTTAACGCTATCAGCACCTCAAGATTTAAGCACGTTTCAAAATCGCCGGTTCCAACGTATCCATCTCCCGGTAAGGACGCCCCTTACTTGCCGTATTATTGGAGTCCGCAAAGCTTCGACCCATCAAGGGATCGCTTTTTCCGGACAAATTCAGGATATTTCTGCGGGCGGGCTTTCGTTTATTACGAATACGAGAATTTTTTATCCGTTGTTCCTGGAGCTTAGCTTCGTGCTGCCCGATCATCCGAACAAATTTGTCATTAACGGTGAAATTGTCCGTGTGACGAATTTCAGCAATGATTCATACCGTATTGCCGTTGAATTCCGCGATGTGCCGGAGAGCTTGACCCATCAGATCGATGAATACTGCTCGCGATCCGAGGAGTAACATGGTATGCTAATGAGGGCGGTTTTCCTTCGGAAACCCAGCCCATGCTTTCGAAGTTAGGTTTTCTTATAGAAAACCCTTAGGAGGATATTCATTTGAAATATAACGTAGTACATCGCGGCGATGAAGTGTCCTTCCAATTAATGCAAACCTTCCACAGGCTCGTAGAACCGCATGGATTGATCCATGACGAGGAGACGCCTGATGTCGTGCTGTCTATCGGCGGAGACGGAACGATGCTCCATGCGTTCCATCAATACAAGGACCAACTGGAAACCATCGCGTTCGTCGGCATCCATACAGGCCGGCTCGGTTTTTTTGCCGATTGGAAGCCCGATGAAGTGGAGCTGCTTGCCGATATGATGATCGAGAGCTCCAGACTCAACGACCTTCGTGTCGTCAAATACCCGCTCGTTGAGATTCAAATTACAACCGCTCAAGGGATTGAAACGCAATTAGCCCTTAACGAATTTACGTTAAAGGGTGTAGATGTGACCCTGATGGCCGAGCTTCATATTAACGACGAGCCGTTCGAGACATTCCGGGGAGACGGTATTTGTATTTCGACGCCGCCTGGCAGCACGGCTTATAACAAAAGCTTGGGCGGAGCCATCGTACATCCGTCGCTGGATGCCATCCAGATAGCCGAAATCGCATCTATCAATAACAGGGTTTTCCGGACGCTGGGATCTCCGATCCTGCTGCCCAAGCATCATCACTGCGACATTTATCCGCGGAGCCATCAAACGATCCTGCTCTCGCTTGATCACGTCATTATGCAGAGAAACGATATTATCTCGATTCGCAGTATGGTTGCCGCCGGAAAAAAAGTGAAATTTGCGCGTTTCCGTCCGTTTCCCTTCTGGAGCCGTGTACGTGAAGCATTTATCGGCTACGAGCCGATCCAAGAAAGAAGGCCTTGACCTACTGGTCAGGGCTTTTTCTCTTGCTGCATACAAAAAGAGCCAATCCTGACGGACTGGCTCTTTAATTTCATTTTACTGCTGCTTTACATGCTGCTGGCCTTGCTGGCCTTGCTTGGACGGATGACCTTGCTTGTTATGATGGTTACGCGGTCTTGAATGATGATTATGGTTTGCCTCTCTGTTCTGTTGGTTCGGATGCTGGTTCCGTCGAGGCTGCGGATGATGATTCTGAGCTTGTTGAGGCTGTTGAGCCTCCTTCTGCGGCTCCCGGTTCGATGCAGGCTCTTTAGGCTCCGTGTTATGAGGCTGTTCGGAGGCCGCACTCTCTTGCAAATCCGGCTCCGACTGCTCCGCGGACTCCTGAGGCTGATTCGCTTGGTGCTTATTCGGGATTTTCTCGATAATAAAATAAGCACAGCCAAAATTGCAGTACTCATTCAGATAATCCTGCAAGGTTGCTATAGAGGTCTCTTTGGTTGCCTTCGGATGCGTATCCTTAAAGAAACCGCGCAGACGCAGCTGGTTGTAGCCCCAGTCACCGACAATAAAATCATATCGCTCCAGCACCTCGCTGTAACGATCGCGGAATGCATCCGGCTTCCAGCCGTTTTTATGGTCAACTACCACTTCGTACGTTTTATTGGCTATATGGATCACTAAATTGGGTCCCTCCTAAGAGTCCGGTGAAAAACTGCAAGCTGTTCAGGCAGATGATCATTCCCTTCGCCGTTGTCCCCGGATAGATAAAGTAATAATGATGACCGGGTTCGTCCGGGGCAGCCGTACGGTTTACGCCTGCCGAGCGGATTTCACTTGCTCATGCGCATGGTAAGAGCTGCGCACCATCGGACCCGACTCGACGTGGCTGAAGCCCCTCTTCATTCCCTCTTCCTTCAATTCTGCGAATTGCTCCGGAGGATAATATTTGATAACCGGCAAATGATTCAGCGACGGCTGCAAATATTGACCAATCGTCATAATATCGCATTGAACCTCTCTAAGATCGTCCATCGTCTGCAAAATTTCATCCCATTCCTCACCGACACCCAGCATAATGCTCGATTTGGTAGGAATTTGCGGCGCCATTTGCTTGGACCGCTGAAGCAGCTCCAATGACCGGCGGTATTTTGCCCGTGCACGAACTTTATCGGAAAGCCTCTCCACCGTCTCGATATTATGATTCAAAATATCCGGCTTGGCTTCCAGAACTGTACGAAGAGAGGATTCGCTGCCCAAAAAGTCGGGAATGAGCACCTCTACACTGCACAGAGGAGAGCGCTTGCGAATGGCCGCAATCATGGCCGCAAATATTGAAGCTCCGCCGTCCGCCAAATCATCCCTTGCAACGGAAGTGACGACGGCATGCTGAAGACCCATCTGCTCAACCGCTTCGGCAACCCGTTCCGGTTCCTGAAGATCCAGCTCGGTCGGAAGACCGGTCTTCACCGCACAAAACCGGCATGCCCGCGTACAGATGTCCCCCAGGATCATAAAGGTCGCCGTACGGTTAGCCCAGCATTCATGAATATTCGGGCACTTCGCTTCTTCACACACCGTGTGCAGCGTTTTGCCGCGCATCATATTTTTTAGTTCTTTAAAATTATCTCCGGTCGTCAGCTTAATTTTAAGCCAGTCCGGTTTACGCTCTATTTGACGAGTAGACATGGTTCTGTCCCTGCTTTCTAGTTCATTGTCCAATCTCTTTGAAGCTATTATATCAACGAACGTCAGAACAATCCACTTTCCATTTTATTTGTGATACACTAAGAGAGACATTATGCCAGCTATTTCAGTTCAAATCATATTCGGGGGAATGCGTTTTTTATGATAAATGTTGAATCGATACTCAAGCTTGTACGTACCGGTGATCTTGATGTCTCTGAAGCACAACGGCATCTGGATGAAATCATGAATCAGTCCTCTCCAAACGGTCGTGTCGACGATCTGGGCTTTGCTACGCTGGATCTGGACCGCGAGAGACGAACAGGCTTTCCGGAGGTTATTTACGGCGAAGGCAAGACGGCGGAGCAAGTTGCCGTTATTTTTGAACGCTTGATGCAGCAGTCGGATCGCGTGCTTGCCACAAGAATCAGCCAGGATAAGGCGGATTATGTTCAAAGCAAGCTTAACAGCGTAACCTACAACCCGATAGCCCGCGTATTGACCTGGTACGGCTCGGAAGCGGCCCGCAAGCCTGAAGGCAAGGGCTACATTGCTGTCGTCTGTGCGGGAACATCCGATCTTCCGGTCGCCGAAGAAGCGGCATTGACTGCAGAGATTATGGGATGCCGCGTAGAGCGCATATTCGATGTGGGAGTAGCCGGAATTCACCGTCTGTTCCGCAGGCTGGATGTCATCCGCGACGCAACCGCCATCGTCGTTGCCGCGGGTATGGAGGGCGCCTTGACCAGCGTGGTTGGAGGTCTGGTCTCCAAGCCGGTCATTGCAGTGCCGACAAGCGTCGGGTACGGCGCCAGCTTTCAGGGGCTGGCCGCGCTGCTGGCCATGCTGAACTCCTGCTCATCCGGCGTTTCGGTGGTCAACATCGATAACGGCTTCGGGGCCGGGTATAACGCGGCTCTGATACATAAAATTAGTATAAAGAGGGATTAAACGATGAAAATTGCCTATTTGGATTGTTTCTCCGGTATCAGCGGCGACATGACCTTGGCAGCCTTGGTGGATGCCGGAGCAGACCGCGATTATATCGAGGACGAGCTGCGTAAGCTGGATATCGAGCCGTTTACTTTGGAGTGGAAGCGTGTCAATAAAAAGGGCATCTCCGCCCTTAAGATGGATGTCGTCCTGGATCCTGAAACAGCTCCGTCCCATCACCGCCATTATTCCGAGATTGTAAGACATATCCTTAACGCCGGCTTTAATGAGCGGGTTGTTAAGCTGAGCTTGGCCATATTTGAAAAAATCGGCGTCGCCGAAGCGAAAATTCATGATATTCCTGTTGAACGAGTACACTTCCATGAGGTAGGTGCTATGGACTCCATCGTGGATGTGATCGGAGTTGCCCTGGCTATGGACTCTCTGGACGTGGAGAAGATTTACTCATCCCCTGTCCCGTTGGGATCGGGTACGGTGCGCTGCGATCACGGAATTTATCCGGTTCCCGCCCCGGCTACTCTCGAAATGATGCGGGGGCTTCCGATCGCTCCGACCTCCTATGCTGTAGAAATGACAACACCGACAGGCGCCGGAATCATTTCGGGGCTGGTGGATGAATTCGCGAAGGGCTATCCCCCAATGATCGTCGAGTCTATCGGTTATGGCGCGGGAACCCGCGATTTACCGAACCAGCCGAATGTGCTCCGGGTTGTTATCGGGAAGGCCGACCCGTTCGTGCATAAATTCCAGATCGAGAGTATTCAGCCTGTCGCCGAGCATCAACACGAGCATGATCATCACCATCATCATCATGACCACGACCACGGGCATTCTCACGATCACCATCACCACGATCACGACCATGGGCATTCTCACGATCATCATCACCATGATCACGACCATAAGCATTCTCACGATCACCATCACCATGATCATGACCATGGACATTCACACGATCATGACCACGGCCACTCCGATGATCATCACCACGATCACGGGCTGTTACCCGAGCATGAGCATTCAACGCAAGGGGACTGCGGAGTTAACTCCTCCTGCGTGAAACAATAATTGTAAAATCCAAACCGCCCAATTGGGCGGTTTATTTTTTCTCTATTTTTCCTGATTCAAAAATTGGCGCCTGACCTCATCATACACTTGCTTTAGCGGTACGCTATGCGTCCTTGCCGCGAGCTCGCACTCCTTAAATTCCGGCGCGAACTGAACCATTTGTCCTTTATGATAGCCGACTTTTACATGAATCGGCCCCCATGGCGTTGTCACTTGCCTGAATTCTCTGCCTAAACGATGGCAGGACGCCCTCATATACCGCAGTCCAATGGTTGTCGTCTCGCGAAAAATAACCTCTTCCAGCCGATCCAGCTGCTTCTCATCCGTCAAGACGTTAAGCATCACGCCAGGACGGCCTTTTTTCATGATAATCGGTATCCAATATACATCGTTAGCACCCGCTTCAAAAAGCAGCTCACCGATATAGGAGCACAGCTCGGGATTCATGTCGTCGATATTGGCCTGAAGCAGCAGCATTCCGTCATCTATATGTTCATCCCTATGTTGAAACCCCACGCTCATCCCTCCAAAACCTATGTAGATGCTTATAAATTCCATCATTATAACAAAAAATGTGTCCGCTGAAAATAAATTGTTCCTCGTCAGCTTCACCCTTCTCTTGGATAAAATGCTTAGACTCGTCACATCCTATGACTAACTGATGAAGGGACTGTAAAGTCATACGACCAATTGTGGAGGTTAAACGCTTATGGCAGCGAGATGGATGAATCCTATCCTCATAGTAGCTTTGTGCAGCAGTTTGTTCCTTGGAACGGCTCCATCAGCGGCAGCCCCGGCAGCCAAAGCTCCCAAACCGGGAAAGGACAGCAATAGTATGAAGGCGGTTTTTGCTGACCGGAAAGATTTATTTGACAAAATGAGTGCTGTGACCGGTATTCCATGGTACTACCTGGCGGCTATCGATCAATATGAACGTACGATCAATTTAGCCCGCAAACGGCCCCATAGCAGCAGCGGACTCATAGGAATTCATTTTACTGAGCTTCAATGGTGCGGCATGATGAACCCGGATCACGAGGATACGAATGAAGGGACCATCGCTCTGTTTAACGGAATTGGCAGAGACGGCTCCGGAGACGGGAAAGCAGATCGAAAAAACGATCAGGACCTCCTCTATTCCATGGCAAGTCTTCTGCTGAAGCATGGATCAGTTGAAGAAGATCTTCGTATCGGACTGTGGGAATATTATCAAAATACACGGAGCGTAGATCGAATCCAGGAGTTTGCTAAAATTTACAGCAAGTATGACACGCTGGATCTGCATGAGCATGCGTTTGTTCTTCCTCCCAATGCGGACTATTCCTATCGCAGTACGTGGGGGGCCAGCCGCGGCTGGGGCGGATACCGGATCCACGAAGGAACCGACTTGTTTGCAGGGTACGGCGTTCCCGTCCGCAGCGCGGCTTACGGGTTCATTGAGGAAATGGGCTGGAACCCCTATGGAGGATGGCGGGTAGGAATCCGGGATCTAAATAATGTCTACCATTACTACGCGCATTTGTCCGGTTTTAACAAGGAAGTCAAAAAAGGGGATATCGTCGCCCCCGGTCAAGTTATCGGATGGGTTGGCAGCTCCGGATACGGCAAACCCGGTACGTCCGGCAAGTTTCCGCCGCATTTGCATTACGGCATGTACCGCGATAACGGCTTGACCGAATGGTCTTTTGATCCGTATCCGCATTTACGGAAGTGGGAGCGTGAGGAACGCATGCGGAAAAAGAAATGAGCTTACAAGACCCTCTTTCTTGCAGAAGTGCAGAATGGCGGTCTTTTTTTCCACAGATAGCCGAAAAAAACCGACCCCGCAAAATGACAGGTCGGTTTGATTATTATTTGGGCAAGGCTTCGGCAGAGGTGCTCCCATGAGCCCCGGATTCCACACCGTTCTTCGATTGCTGAGCATTGATCCGCGGTAATGACAGATTAGGCGGAGGCGTGTTGGCACCGGTTGAGTTGCCTTTTCCATCAAAATAATACGTCGGTACATCACCCACAATCAGCGCATACGAGACCGGCACCTCCGTCTCAACGACCTCCGGCTCCGAATCAAAAGGTATTATGACGCTGACTTCCGCTGTAATATGAATATAAACCTCCACGAGGATCATATTAATACCGGCATTCTGGTATCTTGTATTCAAATCCACCTTTACATTGCCTGCAGGGACGAGTCTTACCGGGATGTTGGGACCGAAGGAAGCGATAATCGAGCTGTTCATTGCCTGCCCGAGCGGGATATGCTCCGGAATCGCCTGAAGCTGGGAAAGCTGGCCCTGTACGGTCTCAATCGTCTCCGCCGTGATCCGCATATGCTCCGCGTAATTCAGCATGAAGCCGGTGGTCTTGCCATTCTTGTCCGTGCGCCAGTCAATAAGCTTTTCAAAGTTTGTTCCTCGCGCAATCCGGTCCGAAATGGCTTTATTAATCGCCTGCGTAGCCATTTGCTTGATTCTGACCTTTGCCAGGTTGACCAAGGGCGGCCTCAGGTTTTTCTCGATATATACGAACGACTGCACCGTCAATAACACGATAATGAGAAGAAGCAGCAGCATATTGCGTTTAAGCTTTTTTGTGCCCGTAGGACTGCTTCTCCATCTTCGTCTAAGCACCAGCATCCGGCATCCCCCTAACGTACGCAGAGCTTGTCGCCATGAATCAGACATCCAGGGCATGTACGTTAAAGCTTATGCATTACGGCGGAAAAAAAGAAGAGTTCTGTACAATCACCTCGGATTCCCGCAGTTATGTATGTTGATCTTCAACGTCAATTCATGCTCCAGCTTGGGGAACCATTCCTTTCCTTGGCTTCGAAGCTGATTTAGGTACTTTGTGGAGCATATTAGCGATGACCTCGGGGGATCTTACTAATTCTGATGAAAAAAGGCCCGGCCGTTAACATAACGGCAAGACCTTGGTTCAAGCTCTAAAATTACTTATAAAATAGTAAAATGACAGCCGCTAAAGCCCCAGATTCGATTCCAGCCAATCATAAGATCGTGCTCCGGATATTTCATGCTTCCCTTCAAAAATCTCATACCCGAAATGGGCCGCAGCGCCTGCATCGTCGTATATCTTCTGCAGTGCTTCTATAGCTTCATGCGAGCCTCTGATAGGAAATACAGTGTCTCCGGTCCCCGATTCAATAAAAAGCGGCCTTGGGGCAATCAAACCGATCCACTCCGGCATCTCTCCGTATTCCAGCATGCCCGGGACATAGTTGTCCAGACAGTGATTGCGATCCATAATGCTGGTCCTGAACCTATTTGCATAGCCGCTGATGACGGTAGCCCCGATCCTCTCATCGATGGCCGACGCCAATGCCGTCACCATTCCTCCGCCCGACATTCCCATGCATCCGATACGCTCGGGATCGATGTCTTCTCTAGATTGGGCGTAATCCAGCGTTCGATGCAGCTCATAAACCCGGACACCCGCTAACGATTGTCCCATCATCATGAGCGACGAAGCCAGTCTGAAGCAGGAGTTGGCGCCAGGCTCCAGAGCAGCGTCCTGCTCCATTCGGCGGTCGCCAAAGCCGAGTAGCTCCGGGGCAATGACGACAAAGCCCCTTTGTACGAGGGAGATCGCAAAATGCTTGCACAGATTCGGATTCCCCGTGTTAACCCTGCCATCGTGAGTCAGCCCGACCACTTCTTTGCTGCCGAAGCCATGTCCGTGAACAGCCAGCACGGCGGGCCGCTTGCCTTGGCCATTGACGATCTCTCCCTTGGGCACCAGAACATAGGCAAGCATCGTTAAATCGTCGTAGGTCGAGAACGCTACCCGTTCCCGGGTATACTCTCCGCAATCCGCCGTTTCCAGCACGACGGGCTGAAGCTCCGCGGACTGCCCTGGCAATAGGCCAAGCAGTTCCTTCAGCTTCTCCCTCATGAACGGTCTTCGATGCTCACGTGCTGCTCCCGTTCCGAAAAAGGACACATGGCGGCCTGTATTCTCTGCATACAACCGATTCAAGAAGGCATTCGGCCTCGAGGTTGCCGGAGCGGCTTTGTCCATCGTCATGGATGCTTATACCCCCGCCCGGTGACGCAGCACATAGTCACGGGAGAAATCCATGCTATCCATATCTACGCCTTCCAGCGTCATATGTACCAGCGGTTTATGCAGACGAACCAGATCCATGAACATGCCGTAATCCAGCATCCCTCTGCCTGCAGCTACGGTCTCTAGCTTCCCGGAAGCATTCAGCCTCATATCCTTGGCATGAACGCTGACGACACGATTGCCCAAAAGCCGGAATGCTTCCTGCATGACCTCATGCTGACGCTCGAAGTTCTCTTGGGTCATCAGGTTTACCGGATCGATAACGACTCCGATATTGGACGACGGAATCTCGTCGATCAGCTCGGCCAATTGTGGAGCAGAGCCGATCAAGTGGCGATTTGCGGCCTCCAGGCCGATGAAGGCTCCCCACTTCTCCGCTTCCTCCACAAGCTCCTCCACGGCGGATCGAAGCCGTTTGGCGTAACGGTCGTATTGATCCGTATCAGGAACGCCGGTTTCCGTAGCCACGATCGCCGTTCCGAAATGCTTGGCCATGCGCAGATGCTCCTTGAACCGGTCCACATTATGTCTGAATGCGGTATCATCCAGCTCGATCAAGCTGACATAGCAGCCCAGCACCGGAATCTTCACTCCGTTTCGATCGAAGGCCTCAGCGATGCTGTTGGCCAATCCGGGACTCAGCTTGCCCAAGCTGCAATCCACGTCCGAAATGGCTTTGGATAAGGCAAGCTGTACATATTTATATTGATACGAGGCGACCTTGGCCGCCAGTTCCGCGTAGGGAAGCGTTCCTACATTGTGTGCTAAAATGCCTACTGACATTTTCCAGTCATCTCCTTTTTTATGTATCCTCTTATCATGATACCAGTTTCAGGCGCTGCTTTAAAGTACAAAAGAAAAGGCACGCCGCCGGGTCCTTCCTTTATTGTACGGCCCGGTTCTTCACTCTGGCGTACAAGAAGGTATTGTCCGTCATATGTCCCTGCCCGTCATAGGCTGCGGCAAAGAAGGGTCTGCCTCCGCAATACACCGGCATTCGGCCGCGCACTCCCTGAAGCTCGGCCGCAAGATGAAGAAGTGCCAACGGCTCCAATGCGTCCAGCTTGGCATACTCATGATCTGCACTTGCCATGAACAAGCCTCTGTGACTGCGGTGCAGCAGCAGGCGGTCGCCGATTCTTTGCGCAAGCTGCAAAAATTTACGCTGGTGTGTCGTCTTGAACAGCTCCAGCATGACGAAGATTCCATGAGGATGGGTACAAGCCGTCTCCATATTCAGGAAAGGCACCGCCCGTGCGGATTCTCCGATATCACCAAAGCCGATGCCTTTCGCCATGCTTCTCGCAACGGTCCACAGCTCTTCGCGGCCGGACAGGCG
Source organism: Paenibacillus sp. OAS669 (assembly GCF_014873645.1). NCBI lineage: Bacteria > Bacillati > Bacillota > Bacilli > Caryophanales > Paenibacillaceae > Paenibacillus > Paenibacillus sp. OAS669. The sequence goes on along the minus strand of NZ_JADBDR010000008.1, from coordinate 77,282 downwards.
ATAACCCGTTACATAAGACCAGAGCAGCAGGTAATCGGCCTTGTGAGCCTGGAGCTGCTGTCCTTCCCGCCCATAGTAACCGGACTTCTCCATCACCAATCCCGTCAATCTCGTGCCGTTGGTTAGCATGGGGTGAACAGTATTGTCCGAAGGGTCATACGCATGTTGACCATAGGCCGCTAAATCTTGAACAGCCCAGTCCAGAAAATCCCGTCCTGCATCCCCGAGAGCCTCCGACAGGGACATCCGGCACAAGGCGGCCTCCCCAATGATGGTGTGCGCTTGGTTGGCTGTAGTTAACGTAGCCTCGATGGGAGCATGCTCTTTCAGCTGTTCCCCGAATTGGTCGATTGCGCGGTCTCCCCGCACACCGGGCAGTACCGAAATGCTGAACTGGTAGCCGCCGAGACCCGTCTGGGGGTTCCTCGTTTCTACATACCGATAGGCTAGCCGTTTAGCCCAAGCCAGCGGCCTTTCATCACCACTGAAGCGATGCAGCAAAGCAGCGGCATAATATAGATCACTTCCCGCATTTATGAACGTTAAACCCTTGCCCGTAAAAAATACCGGGGAATTGTTGTCATATTCATGCTCCCAGACAGAAGAAGCTCCCCGCGTATGCCCGTTGTTCTCTACAGGTTGACCATGTCGGCTGAATTCAAGATTGCTCCAGTCGGCAACATGCCCTTCCCACAAGGCCTCGATATACGATGCCGTCTCTTCCGGGTCCACACGGTTCATCAGCTCATAGTAGGGGTAATGGCATTTCAATTCGTGCTGCGGTCCCTTGTCCGCTGCAAATACCTGCCGCTTGCTTTGCAGATCAAACGCCATATGGCCTCCCCAGCACATCAGACGGCCATAACGGAGATGGTCGAACGCATAACGGACAGCGCTTTCAGTTGCATTCCGGTAACGCGAATCTCCCGTCAATTCACTGAGTCCGTCCAATGTCCTAAGCCAGTTTTGCTGATTGGCCAGATTGGATACTATCCATGTCTCGCCTCCCGACAGCCATTGCACCGGCTCATAGGTTTCCGAGTGAATTCCATCGGCAAAGAGCGGAGTTGCTTCGGCACCATACCGGTCACGAGCTTTATCCATCATGAAGTCGGCATATTGCTGTACGGCTCGGACATATCTTAACGCCGTCTGTTTTGCATGCTCTTTCATTTTAATATCCGCCTCCTCATTGCTGATTTACCTGATCACCATGCATACATACCCTTACTAATACGTTGGCAGGACGAAAATATGCGCAGCAGCCAAGAGTCTTTGCTCTATGACTGCTGCGCCTTCGCTGCCTGTCGTTCAATTGTACTTGGAAACGCTCTTTTTTTCTAGCTATACCCCAGCCGAGGAATAATCATTAGATCACTTTTTTCGACGCGGCCCTGTGTTTAGCCACAGTTTCAGTGGAAGAAAAAAGATCTATTCAGATCTCTAGCTCCATACCTTTACAACAAATCTTATTCTCTATATGCATAAGCAATTATATTTATTATGCATTTCCATTATAAACAATCCCTGTGTTACAATGGACTCGATCATGTAGCGGTTCCATTCCAAACCTGGGAAGGTGTTCCTTATGAATACGGATCTTGCTGTATTGTTATTTCTTGCGTTGCTGTCCGCCGTACTGTATTTGCCCGGCTATATCCGCTCCCGCGGCAAACGCCGTAACCCCAAAGTAACGTACATTGAAGAATATCGTAATTTACGCAAAGATAAAATCAATCATTCTGACAAACTGTGTAATAAAAAGAGCGGGACCTCATAGATAACGATTTATCCATCAATTAGAACCATCGCATACTTCGTACCTTCACTGCTTCATCCAATATTCCAATCAGACTCTCTTCCATTCTATCATTTACTTTTCCATAGATAAAAATTATGCGGTTGACTGTGTATTATTGAATCAGTTCCTCCTTTCATTCTATGAATACAATATAGAAAAGAAAGGAGTTGATAGATTATGCAAACCATTATAAGCATATTGGGAAGCGCCGGGGGTGTGGCCAAATCCATTCTGTCCATATTAGACAAGGCGTACGTAACAAGTGATGATCCTATCCATTCCATGATCCGCAGCAGCAAATTACATTTCATAGATAAGAAGCAGCGGGACCTGAATTACTACAAGCAATGGATCCCTCATTTACATCCTTCCGTCACTTTGCATCAGCTTGATCTTCAACGGGGTGACATGCTGCGGCAGCATTTGATTGATACGCAAACGACCATTGTCATTGACGTCTCCTGGGCCGATACGGTTGATATGCTGGAATGCTGCAATGAATTGGGGATCAGCTACATTAATACCGCATTAGAGAATACCTCGGTTGACGAGAATGAGAGGCTTGAAGGGTTTACCCTGCTGGAACGCTACTTGTATTTCGAAAAGCATAGGAACCGATTTACCAATACCAAGGCCATTGTGTGCTCCGGCATGAATCCCGGCGTCGTGCAATGGATGGCGCTGCAGCTGATGGAGCAAGCTCCCGGGGAGCGTCCGCTTGCCTGCTACATCGTCGAGCAGGATAATTCCATGTACCTCGATCCTTCCTTGATTACCCCTCATACCATTTATTCGACATGGTCTCCCGAATGCTTTCTGGACGAAGCGATTTTGAACTATCCGATGTTCGTAAGGGACGGCATGCCTCTATTTATATATGACGATGTATATGCCCTTGAGTTCGCGGTCACACTCGGATCCAAAAAGTTCCATGGCTGCTTGATGCCCCACGAAGAGGTGCTTACCTTGGGCAAAGCGTTCGATATGGAGACCGGCTTTATCTATCGTGTCAATGAATTGACCACGAATGCTATTCGTACTCATCTTGATCAGGTTGACGATATTTGGAATTGGAATCATAAAGTATTGGATCCTGCGGTCGGCGCGCTGGAAGGCGAGGATTTGGTCGGCGTACTTCTTGTCTATAAAGATAAAGAACGCTATATGTATAATGTGATGGACAACAAGACCATTTATGCGAGCTACAAAACAAATGCCACCTATTTTCAGGTCGCGTGCGGGATATACGGAGCACTTGCCGCCATGCTGCTTGACAACATACCCAATGGCGTTCATTATGTCGACGAGCTCCTGCTTCAGACGGATACAGGCTATGGCCAATACCTTTCACGCTACATGAATCACTTTGTTACCGGCGAAAACAAGGAGACTGACGGCCTACTGCTGAAAAGATTGATAAAGATGAATCCATAAGGTGGTGCTTACTCCGTCATGGCGAACAAAAAACGTTCATTAACCGGTTATCAGAAGGAGGAAAATGACGAGCTATGGCTTTGGGATGATATTCCGGAGCTGGGTATGGAGGTCGGATATAAGATTGATCGGCTCCTGCACTACGAGCAGTCCTCCTATCAAGAAATAAGCATTGCAGACACCCGTTCTTTTGGCAGGATGCTGATTCTCGACGGCACACCGCAAATTGCATCGAAAGACGGTTTCATCTATAATGAGATGATTTCCCATATCGCGCTGGCCACCTGTCCGATGCCTGAAAATGTAGCTATGATCGGTGGCGGAGACTGCGGTCCTGCTCGCGAAGCTATGCGTTATGAAAGTGTGAAACGTATCGACGTGGTAGAAATTGACCAAAGGGTTGTCGATGCTTGCAAAATCTGGATGACACAAGATTCTAAAGACAATGCAGACGGGCGAGTACATCTTATATACCGAGATGGATATAAATGGATTCAGGAACAAACCAATGTCTACGATATCCTTCTGATAGACCGGTCAGATCCGTATGGCCCCGCAACAAGTCTGTATAAGCCTCCCTTTTATCAATACGTGCACGACAGCCTGACGAAAGAAGGCATAGCCGTCTTTCAAGCCGGATCCCCTTACTACTCCTCCCATATCCTTAAAGGGACTGTAAAAAACTTGCAAAGGCTGTTCCCTATTGTCCTTCCCTATACTTGTACTGTCCCTACCTTTCCGGGCGGAATCTGGTGTTTCGTGCTTGCATCCAAGAAATGGAGCCCGCTTCAAGCGGATTTGAGCCGGCTTCAATGGACCCATTCGAAATATATAAATCCCGACCTGTTCCGGGCCTCGTTCATTTTGCCCAATTATATAAAGAGACTTTTGAACGAGTAACGCGAAAACCTGGTCGGCTTCCTGAGGAGAGCCGTAACGGATAAATGTCCGGGCGGCTCTTATCTTTGAGAAGCGATTTAAGTGAACCATTTACGGCCGCATTGAGCGGGCAGGTTTACTTCCTGGCAGCGTTGGCATAAGCGGCTTCATACTCCCTGATGATTTGTTCCCCGCCGGCTTGAAGCCATTTATCGACTTCTGCCTTCCATCCAGCATCATCGATTTTGCCCATAATGTATCGGGTCTGCGCATCCCAAATCATTTGGTCCAGCTCCTTGCCGCGCTCCGATACCGTTGCGGAGGTCAGCGTTAACGCAGGATTCGGAATCGCATATCGGATGTTCTCGCGAGTCATTCGGGTTCCTTTTTCACCCAGCGGCGTATCCTTCTGTTCTGCCACATGATACCCCTCGATATTGACGAGATTGTCCCGGTACGGCTTCACTTCTCTCTGATACGCGCTCAAATTGGTAAACACGGTTTTCCCGCCTTCCACTATCTTGTAATGTCTGCCTTCCAGTCCCCGCAGCTGCAATGTCGACAGTTCCGGATCCATCAGCTTGTCCAGAAAAGCGAGCACCTTCTTCAGCTCCTCCTCGGTTTTCACTGAAGATTTTGGTACAGCCAGAAAGCCGAAGTTACCCGGTTCTCCCGCCAGACGTATGCCTCCAGGACCTGTAAAAGGAGCCACATCGTACTCTCCTGCCGGAACGGTCTTTGCTAACTTATCCTGATAGCTTTTCCCGTTGTTATACACCCCGTTCAGCTTCATGCCGACTTTGCCGGAATCCATCAGCTTGATCGCTTCCGAATCGTCGAACACCGCAAAGTCCTGGTTTATTAATTTTTCCTCATAGAGCTTGCGGAACATTTTCATTACGTCGTAATATTCTTTGGTCATAAATTCGGGGGTGAACTTCCCATTCTCCACTCCCCACCGGTTGGGAGCGCCTTGAGTTACCGCAATACGGGTCAGTACAGGCTGAGTGCCTTCGTTATATTTTTTGAACAGCACGGTTCCATAAGTATCCTGCTTGCCGTTCTGGTCCGGGTCGTTCAGCGTCAGCGCCTTCAGCACGTTATACCATTCGTCGATGGTCGTCGGAAGCTTTAGCCCCAGCGTATCGAACCAGTCCTTGCGGTATACGATCCCTGCCCGCCCGATATCGCGAAAGTTGGGAATCCCGTAAATCCTGCCTTCTACAGAGATATTTTCGTAATACTGCGGATTTTGTGCCGATAAATTGCCGTAGTCTTTGAGAAAAGGGCCGATCTCCCAGAACAAGCCGGATTGAATGGCGCTGATGGTCGTCGGAACATAATTGAGCTTCATGATTTTGGGCATTTCATTAGCCGCGATCATGACGTTTACCTTATCATCGAAGGCGGATTGCGGAATCCATTGAATATCCAGCTTCGTATTCGTATACTTTTCGATAGCCTGCTCGATCTCATTGCCCTTGTCAGGAAGATCCCCGACCTGCATTAACGCCATGGAAATGTTGAATGGAAGCTCAGCGGATTTGTTGCTCCCGCGGCTGGTGCCGCTATCTCCGCATCCGGATAAAATCCCGGTCGTTAACACCGCTGCGCTGAATATAGCTGTCCTTCGTTTCAGTTTCAATCGCGCCCCTCCCGCCGGCCTTATTCATTATGACTTGCCCTTCGCTGCAGCATAGGCCTCTTCATACTCCTTGATCATCAGATCTCCGCCCGCTTTGCGCCATTTATCGATTTCCGCCTGAAACCCCGCATCATCTATCTTGCCCATGATATACTTGGTTTCCGCATCCATCATCAGCAGCTCAAGCTCCTTCCCTTTCTCGTTATAGGTCGCTGAGTCCAGGCTTAGAGCAGGGTTAGGCACAGCCCACTTCAAATTGTCCTTGGAGATTTTGGCTCCCTTCTCCCCAAGCTCGGTGTCCTTCAGAGGAAGCACGTTATAGCCTTCGTAATTAAACAGGATGTCGCGGTAAGGCTTCACTTCCTTCTGGAATGCCGTAAAATCCTTCATCTCCGTCTTGCCGTCGCCGGTTTTGACGAAATGCTTGTTCTCCACCCCGCGCAGCTGCAAGGTGGACATCGGTTCATCCAGCAGCTTATCGGCAAAAGCCAGAATGCGCTTCAAATCGGCTTCCGTTTTGACCGCTGACTTCGGAATGACGTAGAGCCCGTTGTTGCCTACTTCTCCCGCTACCCGAACCCCTGAAGGACCTGTCGGCGGCATAACGTCAAACTGCCCGTTGGGATTGTTCTTTACGAGGCGATCCTGCATGCTCTTGGCGTTGGAGGAGACGGCAACCCGAATCGCGCCTTTCCCTGTGTCATAAGCCTTCTCCACCTCGGCATCGTCGAGTATAGCAAAATCCTGATTAATGAGCTTTTCACTGTAAGCTCTTCTGAACAGCCGCAGCATGTCCATAAACTCCTTGGTCATAAACTCCGGAGTAAATTTGCCGTTCGCGTCGACACCCCATTTATTCGGAGCGCCGAAGCTAGTTGCGATGCGGGTTGTGACGGCCGCCGAACCGTCGTTGTATTTTTTGGGCAGGATCATGCCGTACGTATCCGCCTTGCCGTCCTTGTCCGGGTCTCCTGTGGCTACCGCTTTGAAAACGTTGTACCATTCCTCCGGCGTCGTCGGAGGCTTCAATCCCAGCGTATCCAGCCAATCCTTGCGGTAAATGACGGCACTTCGCGCGATATCCCGATAAATAGGAAGGCCGTACAATTTCCCGTCTACCGTGATATTTTCATAAAATTGGGCATCCAGCGCAGACAAATTTTTATAATCCTTCAAATAAGGACCGATCTCCCAGAACAGACCGGACCTCATGGCACTGATCGCTGTAGGGATATATTTGACCCTGAGCATCATCGGCATTTCATTGGATGCCATCATGATATTGACTTTATCGTCATAAGCGGCAGTCGGTATCCATTGAATATCCAATTTGGTATTCGTATATTGCTCCAGAGCCAGCTTCACTTCATTGTCTTTGTCGGGGACATCTCCAACCTGTGCCGTCGCCATTGTGATCGTAAAGGGAGCATTGCTGTCGGTCTCTTTCTTCGGCAAATCCGTTGCTCCCGTATTGCCGCCGCTGCATCCTGCCGTCAATCCAATGACCATTAGCAGAGCCAACCAAGATACCGTCCGATTCCTGCTCTTCATTACCATGGACCTCCATTTAACATTCGTACAGTGGTTAAAATAACCCCTAATGTGGGGTGAGTTTGTCGAGAAATCTGTAGTGCTTGAACTATTGCCAATATACTAAGGTGGGGTAAAGCCCCTCCAGCCGCTATTGAAACCCGTGAATTGGATTAGATTTAGCTGTACTTTGGGCAGCCCCCCAAGCCTATTGTGGGAAAAAGGCTGTCCCTTGTCATCATCGATGCACTGCAGGGCCAGCCCTCTCCATTGATTCTACCCATCAAGAATTGTCTTTATTGTACTGCTCGCGGTATTGTCCCGGCGTCATGCCGACGATTTTGCGGAACGTCCGGATGAAGGCGGTCGTATTCGTATAATTCAGCTTTTCCGCTATCTCCGAGATCTTCAAGCTCGTATTTTCCAGCCACGTCTTGGCCATGTTCATCCGATAGTCCGCCAAATATTCGCTGAAGTTGATGCCCATCTCCTTCTTGAACACCCTGCTTAAATAAACCGGATGGAAATTCAAGATCGAAGCGCACGCTTCAAGGGAAATATCCTGGTCGAACCGTTCATGCACCAGCTTCACCATTTGGTTGGCGATGTTCACATATTGCGATTCGGCTTGATGGTTCAGGAACCCGACGATCGGCTCGAACAGCTCCGTCTTGAACCATTTCATAATATCCTCCAGCGTATTGAGCTTGAGGAAATGGTCTATGGTCGCTTTGCTGCCGAGCACCTTTTTCACGGCGCCTCCCTGCTCCTGCACCAGCTGGTATGCCTTGGAGATGAGCTGCATCATTAACGCGGGATATTCGTTGAAATGAATGTCCTTCTCTACGATGGCCGCAATATATTTCTCGAACACCATATCGACCCGGTCCAGCTCACCCAGCTTCAGCGAGTTGATCATCTGATCCTCCAGAAGCTTCAATTGGGTATAGACCGTGATCTCCAGCTCTTTCCGGCCGGCGTCAATATCCTCGTAATGGACAATGATTTCCTGCCCCAGGCTGATTCTGCATTTTAACGCCTCCAGACATTCCCCATAAGCGAGGACCGATTCCGTCACCTTGTCAAACGGGCGGCTTATTCCAATGCTGACAGGCAGCTGCAAAAACTCATGGATTTTTTGTTTGATCATCTCAGCCGTTTGGAAAAAATACGCCTTGCGTTCGGCCTCATTGTCGGACCGGCACACAAGCAAGGTTACTTGGGATTGATCCAGCAGCACCGGGCTGAATCTATCCTGCTGTGGAATGAGCTCTCCGACCATATTGTTAATCGCAAACAGCAATAGCTCCTTATCATGATCCCGGTATCGGCTCTCCTGCAGCGTATCGATCTGCACCGTCAGAACGCCGAGACAGCTCCATTCCGTAGGAAAACCGAATTTTTGCGACCGGTAGGCAAAGTCGCTGTCCGAGATTTGCCCCGTGAACAGCTTCAGTACAAGAAACTCCTTTAATTGGCTGAACTGGCCCCTCACCTGCTGCTGCAGCTGCTTCTCCGTGCTGAATAGCGTTCGGAACCGTTCCTCGATCCGGCTGAATTCGTCCTTTGGCCCGCTTTCCTCTACCTCGACCTGCTTGGTGAACTCAAACAACCTTTTGATAGGAGAGTACATGCGTCTGCTTCCATAAAAAGCAAGAATGCCGACCAGGACAAAAATAACCGTGCATGCGATAAAGGTAACCCATGCAATTTTCTTCGACTGCTTCGTTATATCCTGAATGGAAACAGCTGATATATAAGTCCATCCGTTATAAGGAGAGGAACGGTACGTAATGCCGAGCTCCTGGTCGTTAACATAAGCGTTAAAAAAGCCGGAATCCTCCTGGGTTTCACGGATTCTGTCGGCAACCAGCGTCTGAATCCCCTGGCTGTTATCGACCTCGTTATCCTCCAGCAGGAAATTATGACCCTCCCGGTCCAGCACATAGACATCGCCCAGCTTCTTGTTATTCATCAAAAGGTTCTTGAACTGGCTGTTCAAAATTTCTACGACAAGAAGTCCTTTGGGCTGGTTCGTCATCGGAATGACCGGAATTTTATATACCATCCGGATCACCGGCGGTGAAGACGCTTCCTGAGTATTTCCTTCCTCGTCAACAGGCTTGTCCTGCGATTTCGGACTTTGGGTAATCCAGAACAGGCTGTTCGGGTACTTGGCGTAGGAGGTCATCACATCCCGGTCAGGATAAGTGCTGAAGCGGCGGAAGGTGGAGAAGCTGACCATCCAATCCATATTGAAATTAATCAAATAAGCCTCTTTGACGCTTGTAAACGTCTGCAGGTTGTATAATCCTTTGGATAAATCCCGGAGCTTGGCGAAGTCATCATAGCTCAAGCTTTCATTGACAGACGAAGCGACTAACGGCGAATTGACAAATTGAAGGGAAGTAAGCTCCAGCGTTTTTAATACTTGCTCGACCCTCATCTGTGTTTGCAGCAATACCTGCATGTTCCCGTCCTTGACTTTATCTTCTATATCGCCCGAAGCTATGAAATAAGAAATAAGGCCAATGGAAATCACAGGAATCGCCGCGACTATGAAAGTAAAACTGATCAAACGCACCAAATATTTCGGCATTTGACGATTCCCTCCTGTTAAGCAATCTGGCGGCTCCAGCTGCTATTCCTTGATGAAACCGCTTTATCTTTAAAAGAACGATGGAATGCAATACAAGTGCATGACTCCCGTATTACAACTCCAGAACTAGGAAATATTCGATGTTCATGAGACTAAAGCCACTTTTTTTTCATCATTGTTTTCTATATTAAACTGCTTTAGAATTCTCGGTTCATTATACAGCAATGCATAGGGCACTGCAATCGACAAAAGCGTCTCCTTTTCTATCATACAACGAATCTATCAGGATAAAAATCTCTTTATGCATTTCTCTTTCTATCTTGGGATACCGTCCCATTACAATCCATAGTCCGAATTTAACTTTATAACCAAACGGCAAAAAAGCGCCCGGAAATATCGTTCCGAAACGCTCTAATATCTCATGCCAACTAGCTTATTTTTTCTTCTCGGCCTCAATCGCTTTATTGGCCGTTTCTTCCGCCTTGCGCAGGGCTGAGTTCAAATCGGCAGCATCGGTAGCGACCTCGGCGATGGCTGCTTCCAGGGGCTTCTGGGCCAGCGGCTCCAGCGGACTGCGCGGTGAGCTTGCGGCGGGTGTCAGGAAATAAGTCGATTGGAAGTGAATGTTTTTCCCCTTCAAATCCTCCCCCATAGCCTTGCGAACTTGTTCGTTTTTCAACGAGGTCATTTCGCCGCGCTTGGATACAATCATTTGGAATTCATCCGATGTCAAATATTTGATGACCTCCATAGCTGCATCCTGCTGCTTGGAAATAGAGGCGATATTCCAGAAGGTCGGGTACGATTGCGGTCCCGTTCGCGGGGCATCCTTGAACACCGGGGAGGATACCATCCCCCAGTTCATTTGATCGAGCTCGTTCGTATTGGCCGAATACAGGTCGGATAGGTAGACGAACATCGCCAGGTTCTTTTCTTTATAGAATTCGTTCTTATAAGGCATTTTGTTCGAGTTGGAGGCAACGTATTTTTTATAGTCCGGCATATCGCCTTCGGCCTTATAAATCCCCTGATAGATTCGTTTCCAACGTTCGTCTTGAGCGAGAGACTTCTCGGTCTTCGGTTCTACCGCACCGACAGAAAGCTGGTTAAGGCGGATATAATGCAGCGGGGATACGACTAAGCCCAAGTACGTCTTACCGTTATCCGTCCTTGTTAATCTCTTGGCTATTTCCAGCGTTTCTTCCCAGGTCATCCCGTCCTTCGGGTAAGCTTCCCCGAAACGATCGAATATGTCCTTATTATAATAGGTCACCATCGTCATATCGTTGACAGGCAGTCCATAGATTCCGCCTTTGGCCAGCTGGCGCATAACATCGATGGGGCCCTGATCAAACCGGCTCAGGTCGATATTGTGCTGTTTGATTTTATCCGTAATGTCCATGGCCAGCCCGGGATTGATCAGCCCGTCAAAGATGTTGCCGGAGCTTTCGTAAATGATATCGATAGGCGTTCCCGCCGTGATCAGGTCTGTTATCAGGCTGCCGGTGCCCTTCTTGATATATTTGAACGTGTAGTTTGGGAATTTCGCTTTCAAATATTTCCCGTAGTTCGCTTCAAAGGATTCTTCGCTCAGCGCACCGCTGGACGTAATCGTCAAATCGGCCTTCTCCGGCGCCAGCGATGGGGTCTTCTCCTCCTTATTGCCGCCGTCCGTGCCGCCGTTTCCTGTCGCACTTCCGGTTGTCCCGCCTCCTCCGCAGGCAGAAACCATCAAGGATAGCATCGCCAGCCATAGAATAGATAAGGTCGTTCTTCTTCTCGCTCTATCCTTCCCCGCGTTCATATGAACCCCTCCTGATCTTGTTCTTGAAGCTCCATCTGAACCTTCAACATCAGAATAAGAGAGAGGAGGATTACGGTCTATCAGCTTATCTATACCTGATGGTGCAAGCTGATCTGGTGATTATTTTATGAGGCCTATGATCATGCAAGGAGTTCAACCAGACTATTCGAACACAGGCTCACTGGTTCGTTCCGCAAGATAGCCCATCTCTTCGAACAGCGGCTTTCTCCCGTATTTCATTCGGAATTCGCCTGGTGTCATCCCTTGCCCTTTGCGGAAGGAACGAATGAAATTCTGAGAGTTTTTATACTGCAGCTTATACGCGATTTCCTTGACCGGCAGACCTGTTTCAATCAGCCATTTCCGCGCCATCTCATGCCGCTGTTTGGCCAAATATTCGCTGAACGTAATGTTCATTTCTTTATTAAACAAGCCGCTTAAATAATTGGGATTGTAATGCAGCCTGGCAGCTACGGTTTCAAGCGACAGATCGGTATCGTATTCCTCGCGAATCATGGTTACGATCTGATCGAGCAGATTTTTTTTATAGGATTTCATGTTTCCCTCTAGTGTAGTCAGACATGGGTCCATCAGGACTTGCTTAAACCAACATTCTATCTCCGCCTCGGATTGAAGCTTTATGACTTGCTGAATCAAGGATGTCCGGCTGTTCTGCCAAACGTCATACAAAATCCCCCATTGCCGCATATGCTCCATAAAAGCAAACAGCAAACGGACCATCGACAGCTCCAGCATTTGCGGGCTGCCTGCATTGCGAACTATTTCCTTAACAACCTGATGAAGCAGGTTATCCGCTCTTTCGATCTCACAATGCTTAACGGCTTCCAGCCACTCTTGCTCCAATTCATGAGGGAGCGGGTAACCTCCTGCGGATTCCGCCAAAGTATGCTCATAGTAATAAACCGGTTGGGAATGTGTCCATATCCGGTATTTAAATGCTTCCAGACTTTCTTGGTAAGCTGCCGGGATATACATCCGGTCGACAAAGACCGAGCTGACCCCGACGCTGATAGTAAGTGATAAATACTCGGATACCGCCGTCCGGACCCTATCGACCCAGGTGTCTAACATGGCCCTGAATGCCGCATGATCCTGATCCCGGCCCGCGGCCAAAAGCACGATCTTCTCTTCGATGGAGACCGGCGTCAGACGAGAGGATGAAGGAATCAGCTCCTCTATCACATTACGGATAGCGAATAAGAGCAGCTCCCTGTCATTCTCTGAAAAACGGGTATGCTCCAGCGACTCGATACGATACGTCATTACAGCCAGCGGATTCTGCCGGTCAGGAGCACCGCCGATGGCGGCAAGACGGGTTTGCAGCTCCGGCTGCGTGTAGCCCCCAAGAAACAGCTGCTTCAAAAAATACCGGTTCAGCTGCGCTGCCTGGTCGTCCAATTGCTGCTCCAGCCGTTGTTTCATGTCCGTCAAATACCGCAGCTGCTCCGCCATTACGGTATCGGGTTTGCCTTCCTCTTGCTTCCGTGTGCAGGGCACCTTCTCATTCATGCGCTTCTGCATAAAAAGAAGTCCCATCATCATCGATGCCAAGCAGCCTGAGATCAATATGCTTGATCTCCAGAATGAATCTTTCCCTGTCAACAATTCCGCGATAGCCAATGTTGTGCTGCAAATAAAACAAAGACTAAGGCATTTGTAAAAGAGCCTGCTTGCATGAAGCAAAGAATCAACCTCCTCGGGAAACAGCTGCTTTCTTCATACCGTTTAGCTTCATTCTAGCCCAATTCGGATGTCATACCATCAGCCGGATTTAACTTATTCTCGCCATACCTGCAATTCATCAAAGCGGCATATCGCATGTAACGGAAGAAATGACGGAATAACCCCTGCTAAACCTCTGATTTTCAAAAAAGTGCAAACAAATCAATAATGTGTAAGGAAATTGGGAGGGGTTATCAAGAATCTGCAATTGAAGGGCCGCCCGTATTCTTATAAGATGAATAAAATCGTGTAATGCGAGTTATTTATTGAGGGCTGGAGAGATGAAAAAAATGGAAAAACGATTGTACCATGGAGCCGCTTTTTATCCGGAATTGTGGAGTTCCGACGTAATCGCTCAGGATATTCAGCTTATGAAGGAAGCAGGTATTAATGTAGCACGGATCGGGGAGTTCGCCTGGTCCCGAATGGAGCCTGAGGAGGATAACATCGATATCAGCTTCTTCGTCGATGTAATCAATCAACTGCACGCCAACGGCATTCAAACTGTCATGTGCACCCCGACTCCGACGCCGCCGATTTGGTTCACCCACGGGCATCCGGAGCGGATGTATGTCGATGAGAACGGCACGGTGATGGGCCATGGCTCCAGACAGCATGCTTGCACCAACAACGCTTATTTCAGAAAAAGAGCGGCCATCATCACGGAGCATATCGCCAAAGCGATTGGCCCGCTGCCGGGAGTCATCGGCTGGCAGATCGATAACGAGTTCAAGGCTCATGTAGCTGAATGTATGTGTGAAACCTGCAAAGGCTTGTGGCATCAATGGCTCCAGGACCGTTATGGCACGGTCGAGAGGCTGAATGAGGCTTGGGGTACGGACATTTGGAGCGAATATTATCACCGCTTCGATCAGGTGCCGCAGCCCGGAGCCGCGCCTTTTCTGCATAACTCTTCCTTAAGAACGATGTATCAGCTGTTCTCCTACGAAAAAATCGCCGAGTTTTCGGACGAGCAGGCGGCCATTATCCGCAACTATTCGAAAGCGCCTATCACTCATAACAGCAGTGTAGCCTTTCATGTAGATAACGAGCGTCTGTTTAAAAATCTGGATTTTGCCTCGTTCGATACGTATGCAAATTTCGATAATATGCCCGGGTATTTGATCAACTGCGATCTGTTCCGCAACTTCAAGCAGGGCAAAGATTTCTGGATTATGGAAACGAGCACCTCGTTCAGCGCTTCTCTGGAAAGCTATGCCAAGCCCCATCCGAACGGCTACTTGCGCTCTGAAGCGGTGGCCGCTTATGCGCTTGGCGCGGAGGCCTTCTGCTACTGGCTGTGGCGCCAGCAGCGGGCAGGCTGCGAGCAGCCTCACGGCTCGGTCATTAGCGCCTGGGGCAAGCCGACGGTAGGCTACCAGAGCGTATTGGAGGTGGAGCAGGCCCGCAAGCGGATTGAGCCTGTCATAGTTGCATCGCGCCCTACCCAAGCCGAGGTTGCAATCACGTATTCAGACCGTTCCAAAGCGTTCCTTAAGACGGAGCCTCACCGCAAGCTGAACCATCGCGGTTTGGTGACTTCATTCTACGAGCGTTTCGTTGACATGGGAATCCACCGTGATCTGACCCCGGAAGGAGCCGACCTCGACGGCTACAAGCTGCTCTTCACTCCGTTCCTCCATTATGTCTCGTCGGACTACAGGAAACGTGCCAAGGCGCTTGTGGAGCGCGGCGGCATCTGGGTTATCGGACCGCTGACAGGAGGTAGAACCGAAAACCACACGGTACATACCGATGCTGCACTGAGCCTGGGGCTCGAGCAATTAGCGGGAGTGGAAACGCTGTTTACGTACCCGATGGAAGGCACCACAACGCTCGGAAGCGCCTTCGGCGTGTCCGCACCGCTGAGCATGTGGAGCTCGGTATTCGAACCGAAGGACGCTAGCGCCGTAGGCCTACTGGAGCAAGGGCTGACGCCGGGCAAAGCCTTTATTACCGAGCACCGCTGCGGCAAAGGCAAAATCGTTATGCTCGGCTCCATGCCGACAGGAGAGGAAGGCGACCTTCTGCTGCGCAAGCTCATCGATCACTATGCGGCAGAAGCCGGCGTCACGCTGAGAACCGATGTGACCCCTGGCACCATTGTGGCACCGAGACATACAGACACTCACGATCTGTGGGTCGTTGTCAATATGAATGGTAATGGAGGAACGGTTACAATTCCTGTACAAGCTACAGATGCGTTGACACAGGACATCATCCAGCCGGGTACGCTGGAGCTGGGGGCATTCGATTATCGGGTTGTACAATTTCCCCGGCAATAATTTTACATGACATGCAAAAGGCTGGTTCACACCTAGGGTGAGCCAGCTTTATTTGTTCTCAATAATAGAACTTAACTCTAGTGATACAGTAGATACCGTACCGGGTATTGCCGATTTCAGGATGCTAGACTCTGCGGGGATTTGGTATACTTATCCAATAACCTACCCTTCGCGACCGGAAAGGAGCACTCCTCATGAAACCTGCTATAGGCGACATCTATTGCGTCTATGTCGATAAGCTTCAGCAATATGCCGCATGTCAGGTCACCGGGCTTAAAGATAGCTCATCCAGCCGTTCCCATGGGCTTATATCCATAGTAGAGCTTGATTGGACCGGGGAAAGCCTGCCGAGCGAAACCGAGCTGCAAGCAATGCGGCCGCTTCGCTGCAATTATTTGTTTTGGGACAACCGTCTGGATCATAGCTATGTGGATGCCAATGTACCGAAAAATTACCTTTTCACGGGAACTATTCCTCCACTGATTACGGAAGAACCTAACAGCTACAGCGGATGGTCTACGGGAGGAAGCGTTTATCGGCAGCGCCAATGGGAGCAAATCCCGGAACGGCTTCGAGAGCAATTTAAAGCTGCGTCCCGGGAGGATACCATGGTTGAGCTGGAAGGACATCAAGTCCGGCGTTCCACCAGCAGAATCCATGAATCCATTCTTGATAACTTGACGGACATGAGCGAGCTTAGCAAGCTCCCTTGTCTGACCCAAATTCAAGCCAGCCGCCTTTATGATGGGCTGCTCCCTTATTTAAGACATCATCCTTTTGTTATAGAGCTCCAATTGGGAGAACATAGCTGTACCTCTCTCGATTTGCGTGATACGCACCTGCAGCGGCTATCCGTCTACGCAGGAGGACTCGAAAGATTGGTTCTAAACCCGGAGCTGTCCACACTATCTCTATGGGGACCGATATCGCCCAAGCTGCAGATCATAGCCGAGGACCAAGGAAGATGGATTCATGCTTCATTCACTTCCAAACCTCCGCTTCATTGCGGACTGGATCGATTGAAGGGATTGCATCTTACGGGTATTACCGAATTGGACCTGCTTCCTGTCATTCACAGCTATCCCATGCTTCAGGAGCTCCGTCTATGGGGTAAGCCCGGGGTCATAGCCAATATAGGCAGCATAGCCGCTCTGCCCAAGCTGCAAACCTTCAGCACCTCCGACCTGTTCGGATTTACGCCGGAGGAATTTCCTCATCCGGAGCAGCTTCCTCAATTGACATGGCTCTGGATGTCGAGCTTACCTGCAGATGCAGCCAAGTCCATAAAAGCCCGCTTCAAGAAAGAGGTCGCTATCGGATTGGATCTCTCCATTACGAAGCCGCGCAAACCGGAGTGGCTGGCTGAGAATTTGGATAATCCGTTTAGGGATTGGGACGGCCGCGAACATATCACATCGGCGAATGCCAAAAAAGCGGCTGCTTTGTACAAAAAGACATCGGCCGAGATTCATGCTTTGGTCCGCCGGGCCCTAGATGAATCCGAGGCTTCGGAAGTACAAGCCCAATTGAATGCCATCGTCCGACAATATGCGGAGGCCTTTAATCGAATGGACCGCCGTCAGGGCTTTATCGAAACCGTAGAAAGGGAAGAAATATACACAGTCTTATCAGAGCTGCTGAATTCGGCAGCCGGCAGGCTGACAGAGGCCGGGGTGAGTATTGATATAGAGGAGCTTTATGCTGCCTTCGACGCGGTTAGAGATTATTAGACCTGGCGGCGAAAACGGGATGTGATGGTTCGCATTGCTAGTATAGTATCCCATAGGTCTCGGTCCCAATAGACGCACCAAAAAATACGGGAGCAAGCCATTGGCATGCTCCCGTTAGTTGTTTTTTCATAGATTTAATTGAACCCGCCGTTTGAACGAATCGTCTGTCCTGTAATCCAACGAGCCTTGTCGCTGACAAGCAGTTCGACCGCGTTGGCAATGTCCTCGGGCTCACCAAGCCGTCCGAACGCGTTCATTCGGCGGTACGAATCAACCAGCTCCGGCGATTTGCCGTTCAAGAACAACTCGGTTGCTACTTGCCCGGGCGCAATGCAATTGATGACGATATCTTTGGGGCCGAATTCCTTGGCCAATTGACGGGTCAGCTGTTCAACCGCCCCTTTCGTTGCAGCGTAGATGCTATACTCTGGAAGCATAGCGCCAGCT
Source organism: Paenibacillus sp. OAS669 (assembly GCF_014873645.1). Lineage (NCBI taxonomy): Bacteria > Bacillati > Bacillota > Bacilli > Caryophanales > Paenibacillaceae > Paenibacillus > Paenibacillus sp. OAS669. The sequence goes on along the minus strand of NZ_JADBDR010000008.1, from coordinate 59,385 downwards.
ACAGAGGTCGAGAAGTTGATGATCGTGCCGCCCTTTGCCATATGCTTCATGGCTTGCTGGCAAGCGAAATAAGTGCCTTTTACGTTGACCGCAAAATTTTGATCAAACATTTCCTCCGTCACATCGGAGATAGGCATACGCTCCATAATGCCGGCATTATTGACCAATATGTCCAATCGTCCAAAACGCTCGATCGTTTCCAAGAAGAGGCTTTCCACTTCTTTCACTTTACTTACATCGGCACGGATCGCGGCCGCTTCACCGCCGGATTGCTCAATCGTCTTTACAACCTCATTCGCTTTTTCTTGATTCGAGGTATAATTGACAACCACCTTCGCTCCGGATCGTGCCAATTGGATGGCGACCTGACGCCCGATACCCCGTGATGCCCCAGTGACGATAGCTACTTTTCCATTCAAATTCATTTTCATTCTCTCCTTTATTTTTTCATTGCGGCCGTTCGGTTTTACGCCGTGTTCGACCTTGTAAGCTTATTATAGGGAATATTTGTTTTACCCCGTTAGAACATCCCTATTCAATCCTTGCCTATTTCTCTTTTATCCCGTTATGATGTAAATAAACATAAATCCCTTTTGGAAAGGAACTTACAACCATGGATGAATCCCTGCGCAAGGAGCTGGCTTTGCAGCAATTGGCGCTCTTGATCCGCCGTCATGCTCCGTCTAGCGGCATACATCGGACGTCTGTGCCTTCTTTGTCGCTGATGCATGCCACACAGTTGTCAGAACCGCTGGAATCCATATATAAGCCATCCATATGCGTCGTGGCGCAAGGAGCGAAGACAGCCTCATTAGCCGATGAGACTTACCGGTATGATCCATCGACATATCTGGTCACTTCCGTCGAGCTGCCGATTATCGGGAGAATTATCGAAGCTTCGCCCGAGGTCCCGTATCTGAGCTTGAAGCTGAGCTTCGACGCCGACGTCATTCTGGATATCGTGAAAGAGACGAACCGACCCGCCATCGTCCCTGCTGAAGCCTCGCGCGGCATCACCGTGAATCAAACATCAACTGCATTACTCGATGCCATCGTGCGGCTCATGCAGCTGCTAAACGATCCCGAGGACGTCACGATTCTGGCGCCGCTCATCATCCGGGAAATTGTGTACCGGGTGCTTCAAGGCGAACAAGGCGATCTTCTTCGCCAATTCGCGATTATCGGCAGCCATTCTCACAGTATTGCTCAAGCGATTCAGTTGATTAACCGGGAATACGATCGCCCGCTGTTGGTCGAGCAGCTTGCAAAATCCGTAAATATGAGCACGTCGGCGTTTCATAAGCATTTCAAGCTCGTCACGGCGATGAGCCCGCTGCAATACCAGAAAACGGTTCGTCTGCAGGAAGCCCGGCGCCTAATGCTGACGGAAACCTTGCAGGCTTCCGATGCAGCCTTCCGCGTAGGCTACGAGAGCCCGTCCCAGTTCAGCCGGGAGTATGCCCGTATGTACGGACGTCCGCCGATGCTGGATGTTCAGGAGCTTCGCGGTTCCATTACAAGGTCTAATATGTTGGGCTGAAAAATTTGAATGGCGGGAAGTCAAGGGTGGTAATGACAATCCTGACGATTCCCGACAAAAGGCGGTAGGTAATAAATTTGAGGGGGGATATTACAGTCTTACGTTCTTGATGAATAGTACTACTGGTGAATCAGCTTCCTTAATGCCCTCGAGCATTAAGGAAGTGTCATTTTATATTAGTGGCTTTCGTGTTGATATTGCCGGGCAGTTTAATTACTTATCCGGTTTTTATATAAATCCCAATGATTCCAACTCCCGATAAACTTCCTCTGCAGCACAGTCAGGGTTCAGCCTTTGTATCATCTCGACAGTAACGGGGACACCCTCATAAACTTGTTCAACAACCTCTATAGGCAGCTCCAGTTCAAAATAATCTTCCGCAAATTGTACGAAATCTTCCGGTGTCTGGTAAATCGTTCCTAATAAAAATGAAGAGCCATCATCTGCTCCATTCGGCAGCTTAACCTTACCTTTCTGCCAGGTTGGATCACTATTTTTACGCCATATACAGAAAGTCACATCTTCTTTTTCAATTCCTTCATGCTCTAATAGAGAGAGTAATTCGTTCGGAACGTTATCATAGATGCCCGGCCATACCTTATGTTCATCTTGCGCATAGGGACTTAGCTGGGATTCATGGTCAAATCCCTTTAGGATACAGCCATCGGAGGAAAACAGCATGATAAGGTGGTCCCCTGCCCCATTACGTATTTTGGCCATAGAAACTCCTTCATCCCATTCCTGAACAAAGCTATGATAACGAAGCCATTCCGTCTCACAAAGAATCGTATTTAAAGCTGCTTGAACGGCCATTAGCTTTTTTAAGCTTGCCGGTTCTGGTAATTGTTCTAACTCATTCAACATCTTTATCCCGCCTTTGACTATAGTAGCGCGACATGACCGTTGATGTTATGCCGGCAGCCGCGTCGCATGTTAAATAGGAGTAATAACCCTTACTTCAATATAAAACTTTGTAAACTAACAAAAAAGATAAATAAAGATACAATGATGGTTGTATAACCCCAAGTTCGTTTTCTGTTGCTTATAACTTCGGATAATCCCGAAGCCAATAACGACAACGCTAGAAATAACATTAAATAGGGTGTCAGTTCAAAGCTTTTTGTCATCAAAATATAGGAGGAAATACCAATTATAATGAACCGAAAAATATTATTTATTATTTTCAGCAACACTTTGTACCTCCTAAAACCATATAGAACAATATAGATAATACCATATGCTGGTATTTGCTAGCTAATCCTTGTTTAGCTTAAGGATCAGGGTTGTATCCACATCTCACCGCTCCAACTGTGAATTCGGTACCACCGATTGCCTTGCGGATCGTCCCATTGCTCGAAAGCCTTTACCTTTTGCGGGCTAATAAGTCCAAAGGCGGGAAATGGCATGGTTGGAAACAGATGCTGTTCCGTATTTTTTGTCAGCTCTAAGGTTTCATCTATTTTCTTTACACCTACGGGCTGTGCAAATTGCGGGTTTACCCAAAAGATGCTGCCGTTTTGGCCGCGCACATGGTATACTCCGTTGTCGGTCTTTTCCATGGCAAATACTTTTTGCGCTGGAATAAATCTGGCATCGGATGGCCGCTGCAGCCGGTTCCCCGTATCATACTCATCCATATATAAGGTTTCGGTAGGCAGATCAAGCTCCGAATTCAGCACTTCGACACGGAGATAATGAGGATTAGCTACAATCCACTGGTCTCCTAGCCAAGAAGTTTCGATGCGGTAGGATGAAGAATACATAGCGAATGGGGATTCAAATACCGCATTCGCATGCACGGTTTGCGGAGATAATACAGCCTCGGTCATTGCGGATCTGGTCGGCTCGGAGTAGAGCCGCGCATCCCATAACAAAGCGAGATAGGTATCCACAGGCTTCAATATACCAACCTTTTCCTGGTCAAGATGGACCCATAGATCGCCCAGCCATGTGGTCTTAATCTTAATCCACACCTTCCCTTGATGATCCGCCTCAAGATAAGAAGGGTCCATGTCCTCTTCAACTGTGCTCACATCTTGTGGAGTAAGCGCCGCCCAAGGCTCAACCGATTCATCCGGCTCCGGATACAGATACGTATTTTCCAACAATGAAATCACCGGTGGCAATACCGATCGCCCCTGCTTTTGATAAGCCAGGGAATTAGGGGGTGCTGCACCCTCAAGCTCGGCAGTGCAGCTGAATAGCAGCCCAAACGATACTATAACCGCCAAGATCCCTTTCCCAGATCTTACTCTACCCATGCATATAAAGCCTCCCTTGGTTTAAAGCTGCTACAAGTTAGACGCTACAATAGAAACTAGGTTTTTACGCATTTTAAAATTTACCAAAAATTAATCAAATCGTTCCGGCTGCATAAAAAGAAAACGAGGCGCTGGTCAACTGCGTGCCTCGTCCTCGTTTAGCTTCAAATTTTTCATTGGAAAATTTCACCAAAATAATAAGGCCGCCGATGTCCGGCAGCCCCGTATTGGTTACTATAAGGACCTAAAGATGGTTAGACCGAACCTGCGGATTGAGCCCTCCCCAACCCGATCAGCTGCCTGGCCCGCTCCACCTCCCTCTCGGTCGGTTCCGCTACCCCTTCCAGCGGGTACGTCTTGTTCAGCTGCTGCCACTTGTATACCCCCATCCGGTGATAAGGCAGCAGCTCCAGCTTCTTGACGTTGGTCAGTTCTCCGATGAAAGCGCCGAGCTTCATCAGATCGTCTCCGCCATCCGTTATGCCAGGTACGAGCACATGGCGTATCCAGACTGGCTTGCCCTGCTCGGATAACAGCCTGGCAAAGCGCAGCATCCGTTCGTTGGATTGGCTCGTCAGCGCCGTGTGCTTCACCGGGTCAATGTGCTTTAAATCGAGCAGCACCAAATCTGTCACTTCCAGCAGCTCCCGGACATGATCGGGCTCACAGAAGCCGGAGGAATCGAGGGCTGTATGCAGGCCCCATCGCCGTTTGATTTCGGTGAACAAGGCGGTAACGAACGGAGCTTGCAAGGTCGGCTCCCCGCCGGTGACCGTGATTCCCCCTCCAGAGCGCCGATAATATTCCAGATAGGGCTCCAGCTCGCTTAGTATATCGTCTACCAGGACGATCCGGCCTTTGCCGGGGTCCCATGTATCCGGGTTATGGCAGTATTGGCACTGCAGCGCGCAGCCCTGCATGAACAGCACGAAGCGTATGCCCGGGCCGTCGACGGTTCCGAACGTTTCAATGGAATGAATGCGGCCGGTATGAGCGTGGACGGTTCCGGTAGGATCAAGATTGGTGTAAAGGTTGCCGTTCATACGATAAGCTCCTTTCCTTGAACGCTTTAGAATCGTGGTTAAATCGATCCGTGGAACGTTCGGTGGATGACGTCGAGCTGCTGCTCCCGTGTCAGCTTGACGAAGTTGACCGCGTAACCGGAGACGCGGATGGTCAGCTGCGGATAATTCTCCGGATGCTCCATGGCATCAAGCAGATGCTCCCGGTCGAATACATTGACGTTCAGGTGATGCCCGCCGGTTGCAGAGTAACCGTCCAGCATGCTGACCAGGTTGTTCACTCTCGCCTCCTGCTCTTTGCCGAGCGCCTTCGGTATGATCGAGAACGTATTCGAGATGCCGTCGAGGCAGCTCTCATAAGGAATCTTGGCTACCGAAGCAAGCGACGCCAGAGCGCCTTTGCGGTCGCGCCCGTGCATCGGATTGGCTCCCGGAGCGAACGGTTCGCCCGCTTTGCGGCCATCCGGCGTGCTGCCGGTTTTCTTCCCGTAGACGACGTTCGAGGTGATGGTCAACACGGACATCGTCGTCATCGCATTGCGGTAGGTCTTATGCTTACGCAGCTTGGCAAGGAAAGCTTCCGTCAGCTCCACGGCAATGCGGTCCACCCGTTCGTCATTGTTGCCATACTGCGGATAGTCGCCTTCGATTTCGAAATCGACCGCTATGCCCTGCTCGTTGCGAATCGGCCGTACCGTTGCGTATTTCAGTGCACTCAAGCTGTCGGCTACGACGGACAGACCGGCGATACCGCATGCCATGGTACGTAAAATATCTCTATCGTGAAGCGCCATCTCCAGCCGCTCATAGCAGTACTTATCATGCATGTAGTGAATCACATTCAGCGTGTTGATATAGAGCTTGGCCAGCCATTCCAGCACCATATCGTACTTCGGCATAACCTCGTCGTACGTGAGCGTCTCGCTCCGAATCGGCGCTATGGCCGGACCTACCTGGATGCCCAGCTTCTCGTCCACTCCGCCGTTGATTGCATAAAGCAGCGCTTTGGCTAGGTTGGCTCGCGCGCCGAAGAACTGCATCTGCTTGCCGATTCGCATCGCCGATACGCAGCAGGCAATGCCATAATCGTCGCCAAACTGCGGCAGCATGAGATCGTCGTTCTCGTATTGAATCGAGCTAGTCTCTATCGACACCTTGGCACAGTAGGCCTTGAACGCCTCCGGCAGTCGGGCCGACCACAGCACCGTCAAGTTTGGCTCCGGCGCAGGACCGAGGTTATACAGCGTATGCAGGATGCGGAACGAGCTGCGCGTGACGCGTGTCGTTCCGTCCAGCGCCATGCCGCCGACAGACTCTGTCACCCAGGTCGGATCGCCGCTGAACAGCTCGTTGTAGTCCGGTGTACGCAGGAATTTCACGATTCGGAGCTTCATGACAAAGTGATCCATCAGCTCCTGCGCCGCTTCTTCCGTCAGCCTGCCTTCCCTCAGGTCACGCTCGATATAGATGTCGAGGAAGCTGGATACGCGGCCGAGACTCATCGCGGCCCCATTCTGCTCCTTGATCGCCCCAAGGTAAGCGAAGTACAGCCACTGCACCGCTTCCTTGGCCGTTACGGCCGGACGGGAGATGTCGCAGCCGTAGGAGGCGGCCATTCGCTGCAGCTCGCGCAGCGCAGCGATTTGCTCGGATAGCTCCTCCCGGACGCGGATGGCCTCTTCGGTCATTGCGTCGACCTCGAGGTGCCGCAGCTCCTCTTGCTTCGCTTCAATCAGCCGATCGACACCATACAATGCGACTCGGCGGTAATCCCCAATGATCCGGCCGCGTCCATAGGCGTCCGGAAGGCCGGTAATGATGCCCGCCTTCCGCGCCGTGCGCATCTCGGTCGTATAAGCGTCAAATACGCCCTGGTTATGCGTCTTGCGGATTTCGGTGAACAGCCGGACGATGTCTTGCGGCAGCCGGAAGCCATACGCTTCGCAAGCATCAACTACCATCCGGATGCCGCCGAATGGCTGCACGGAGCGCTTGAATGGCGCGTCCGTCTGCAGTCCGACGATCTGTTCCTTCTCTTTATCGATATAGCCCGGCGCATGGGACGTAATGGTCGATACCGTGTTCACGTCCACATCCAATACGCCTCCGCCCGCTATCTCCTGCTTCATCAGCTCGCGGATCCGCTGCCATAGGGAGACGGTCGCCTCGGTCGGACCGGCCAGAAAGGTTTCGTCTCCGGTATAAGGAGTCAGATTCCGGTCGATAAAATCCTTCACATCGATATGCGTCCGCCATTTGCCGGGACGAAACCCTTCATAATACGCTTCCCATGATTGCTGCTTCTGCTGCTGCAAATCCGTTTCTTTCATTACCATGACAGGCACCTCCAAGGTAGGGTCAACTTATAGATCGAATGGAATAAGGACGGGCTTCTTATTCAAATTTCCCGTAAAACGCCTTGCGGTACAGCTCCGCCAGCTCGGTGACGAGCGGCATCCGCGGGTTCGCGGTCGTACATTGATCCTCGAAGGCGCGATCGGCCAGCTCGTCGGCCTTGGCCTCAAATACTTGCGGATCGATGCCGAGCTCCGAGAAGGAGGCCGGGATGCCAAGCGCCTTATTGAGCTTGCGGATCGCCTCGATCAAGCTGTTCACACCCTCTTCCGTCGTACGGGCAGGCAAACCCAGAATGCGGGCGATTTCGGCGTAGCGCTGATCGGCTACAAAGTGACCGTATTTCGGGAACGATGCGTATTTCGTCGGCTTCTGCGCGTTATAACGGATAACATGAGGCATTAGAATCGCATTCGTCCTCCCGTGCGCCGTGTGGAACTCTCCGCCCCATTTGTGGGCCAGACTGTGGTTAATGCCCAGGAAGGCATTGGCAAAGGCCATCCCCGCAATCGTCGAAGCATTGTGCATCTTTTCCCTGGCCAGCGGGTCCCCCGTAGCAAACGAAGGCTCCAGGTATTGGAACACGAGCTGGATCGCTTTGATAGCAAGGCCGTCGGTATAATCGTTAGCCATGACGGACACGTAAGCTTCAATCGCATGGGTGAGCACATCCATGCCTGTATCGGCTACCGCTGTTTTCGGCAGGCTGTATACATAGTCCGGGTCGATAATCGCTACATCGGGCGTCAGCTCGTAATCGGCCAGCGGGTATTTGGTATGGCCTGCCCGCTTGTCGGTAATGACCGCGAAGGAGGTCACCTCCGAGCCCGTACCCGAGGTCGTCGGAATTGCGACGAACTTCGCTTTGCAGCCGAGACGCGGATATTTGTATACCCGCTTGCGGATATCCAGGAACTTCTGCTTCAGCGACTGGAAGCTCGTATCCGGATATTCATAGAACAGCCACATTGCCTTTGCCGCATCCATCGGGGAACCGCCGCCAAGGGCAATGACGCAATCCGGCTGGAACGATTCCATCAGCCTTGTGCCGCGTTCAACCGTATCGACGGACGGGTCGGGCTCCACATCAGCAAAAATCTCAATGGAGACGGGCGATTTACGCTTGCGCAAATAATATTCGACACGCTCGACGTATCCGAGCTTCACCATCATGGGGTCAGTCACAATCAGGATGCGCGAGATATCCGGCATTTTCTCCAAATACTGCGTTGCGCCCTTCTCGAAATAAACCTTCGGCGGGATTTTGAACCACTGCATATTGACCGTACGGTGCGCCACCCGCTTAATGTTGAGCAAATTGACCGCGGTGACGTTCGCTGTCGTCGAATTGCGGCCGTAGGAGCCGCAGCCGAGCGTAAGGGACGGCAAGTTCGTGTTGTAAATATCTCCAATCGCGCCGTGCGTCGAAGGCGCATTGACGATGATGCGTCCGGTTTGCAGCGCTGCGGAGAATTCCGCAATCACCGACTCGTCATTGGAATGAATGACGGAGGAGTGCCCCATACCGCCGTAGGCGATCACTTCAGCGGCCCGGACGATGCCCTGAGCGGCGTTCTTCACCTTGTAGCATGCCAGAACCGGGCTCAGCTTCTCGGCGGATAGCGGGTAGGCCTCTCCGACGCCTGCGAGCTCCGCAACAAGCACCTTCGTATCCGCCGGTACCGTGATGCCTGCCATGCCGGCGATTTTCACGGCGGACTGGCCGACGATGACGGCATTAACCGCGCATTTCTCCGGGTTGATAACCAGCTTCGAAACCGCCTCTGTCTCTTCTTTGTTCAAGAAATAGCAGCCCATATCGCTCATTAACTGCTTCGTCTGAGCGTAAATTGCCTCTTCGATGATGACGGCCTGTTCGGATGCGCAGATCATACCGTTATCGAATGTTTTGGACAAAATCAAGTCGGTCACGGCCTGCTTCAAATTCGCCGTCTTCTCGATAAAGCACGGTACGTTGCCCGGTCCGACGCCAAGCGCCGGTTTACCCGTGCTGTATGCCGCCTTGACCATCGAAGCTCCGCCTGTAGCCAGCACCAGCGCTACATCGGGATGGTTCATCAGCAGATTCGTCGCCTCCACAGACGGGTGCTCTATCCACTGGATGCAGCCTTCGGGTGCGCCTGCTTTAACAGCCGCTTCCATCACGGTCCGCGCTGCGGCCTCGCTGCTGCGCTGAGCTGACGGGTGGAAGGCGAAGATGATCGGATTGCGGGTCTTCATGGCAATCAGCGCCTTAAACATGGTGGTGGACGTCGGGTTCGTCACCGGCGTGACACCGGCGATGATCCCAACCGGCTCGGCCACCTTCTGGTATTGTTCATAAGGATTGTCTTCGATGACGCCAACGGTCTTGTCGTATTTGATGCTGTGGTAAATGTACTCGGTAGCAAACAGGTTTTTGGTAATTTTATCCTCATAGACGCCTCGGCCGGTTTCTTCAACCGCTTGCTTGGCAAGTGACATATGCTTATCCAGACCGGCCAGCGCCATCTGCTGCACCACCGCGTCCACCTGCTCCTGATTTAGCTGCAGCATGGCCTGCAATGCTTTCCTGGCTTTTTGGACTAGTCCGTTTACTTCCTCTTGTGCAGATACCGCGCTTCCGGGTGCTGCCTGCTTTTCTCTGACTGCCATAGTTCCGCCTCCATTTCCGTATTAAGAAAACAAATAATCCATATCCGTCAAAATTTGTTCCGTCATCGGGAACACAATCTGCTCCTCCTGACGCAAATGCTCTTGAAGCATGCGGCAAGCATGAATCAAATAAGCAGTCGCTTGGCTGGGCAGCATAGCCTCAGGGTTATTCTCGATCACATGAACGGCTTTCAAGAAGGCATTCAGGTTGTCGGATGCCAGCTCATGGTCCTTCTCCAGCATCCACAGCGAAGGCACGATAGAGGGTACATGCTTGCGATGAAAATATTCGTTCAGGAACGGATACAGCTCATGCTCTTCCCATTCCGAATGACGCTTCAGTTCCTCCGAGAAGACCTGCACTCTAAGCCGCAGCTGAAGCAGGAGGGGAAGCGGCCGTTCATGGTCAGCCTCCCGTTCAACCTGCCTTGCCTGAGCATAGAGCTCATTCAATCCGTGCAATAAATCGTCATGCTCCCGCTTCAATCTGTCCAGCGCCTCGGACAGCTCGGTTTCATGTGCGGTGCCCAAATCAGCTTGCGTCTCATTAGACATTTTCATGTTCATGAATCATGACCTCCTAGAATCGCTTCCTGTTGTGATTTAGATTAAACATGCAGCGCCTTAGGCTTGCCGCCGGTGGTGGTTGGACCTTTATATCCCCCGTGCTTCAGCTTTTGAATCGCTTTGCGGATCAGAGGCAGCAGATAGTAGTCGACTCCGAATCGGCCGGCATTGGTTTCAGCAATAAACACCAAGCCGCCTAGCAGGATCAGCCAAGGGTTCGTGCTTACGGTACCCGCGAACAAGAACATGAAGTTCATCAGCATACCGAAGAATGCAGCCGCTGTCGTCAGCGCACCGAGAATTAAACCGAGACCTACCAAGAATTCACCAATTGGTATGATGATGTTAAACCATGCAGCGTGCGGTAGTGCAAAATGCTCCAAAAACGCCGTAAAGGTCGGATACACCAGCTCATTGGTCGCCTTATCGACGATCGGCTTCGCGACGGCCCCCTTCATAAACCCGGTAGCATCAAACCCTCCGGTCAGCTTGTGCCAACCCGCCGTCATCCACTGCCATCCAAGATATACCCTAAGAATAAGGAAGATACCGGCCGCATAAACGTTTTCCCTTACCCATTTCAACATGATAATCCTCTCCTATGAGTTAATATGAAAATAGTTGAAGAACTGGATAGTGATTATTTTCACAAACTTATTTAAAAAAATCCTTTCCTGCTGGAGATCGATGGAATCCGATGGAGGTTCTCTTCATAGCGATTCTCTCCCTTTCTACTTTGTTTTTTTCATCCAGGAAAGCTGTGAAGCCTAATGCTTTGTCGCTTCTATGGTTGCGGGCTTCTTTGTCCTCCCCATGGCTATAATTTACCAAATCGTTGGTGGTTTGTATGTGAAAAAAATCACATATACTACTTTTTTTATCTGCAGAATTACGTTCTTCCGAATGAAGCGATTTGCCTTGCAGGTGCCTGTCAAAGGAACGAGCAAGTCAGGAATCGGCTGGCTACCCTTCTCCTTTTTCTTGCAGCTTCCGCTTATATGCCACATGATAAATTCCTGCCACAAACAAGCAGCCTCCTACCGCATTCCCAATAAAAACAGGAACAAAATTAGCCGCAAACTCCCGCCAGGTCGCCTCCCCCGCAAAGATGGCCGCAGGAATGAGAAACATATTAGCGACCACATGCTGGAAGCCAAGCGCTACAAACGCCATGACCGGAAACCAGACGCCAGCAACCAAGCCTGCGCCGTCATCCGAGCCGTAAGCGATCCAGACAGCCAGGGAGACAAGCCAATTGCAGCCGATCCCCGAGATCATCGCGGTCAGGAAGGGCTCCTCCAGCTTCGCATGCGTTAATCCAGTCATGTAGGCCAAATACGGCCCATGCTCCATCATCCCGGCGAGGTGGCCAAACACATAGGCAACGAAGATCGCACCGGCGAAGTTACTCAGCGTTATAACCAGCCAGTTGGCAGCCACTCGTCGGAAAGAAGCTTTTCCCGCCATGCAGGCGAAGGGCAAGGCCATCATGTTGCCTGTCAGCAGCTCCCCGCCGGCTACCAGACACAATATCAGGCCTAACGGAAAAACGGCGGCCCCGAGAAAGCTCCGGAAGCCCTCCTATTCGGGAGGCAGGCCCGCGCTTACGCGGATCGCAAGAAGAAAACCAAGTGAGATGAATGCGCCGGCGGCGAACCCGAGCGGAAGCTGGGCAGACAGAGGAAGATTCGCTTTCTTCACGCCGGCCTGCACAGTGCGCAGCGCGATTTGATCCGGTTGGGCGAAGCCCATAGAAATCCCTCCCAGCCGCCTAATAGCCGAACCTGTTCGAACGGTCTTCCAGCGCCTCGATGATCTCCTCTTCCTTGCGAAAATGATGCTTTAATATCGAGCTGGCCTGCAGCAAATAAGCCGCTATATCCTGTGCCTCCGGACGGGGCACGGCATGATGGACTCTGTCTACGGCTTTGAAGAAGGCTTTGATGCATTGTTCAGCCAACTCATGCTCCTGCTCCATCAGCGGAAATTGATCCAGCTCCTCTCCGAAATACCAGGCAATCATCGGAAACATCTTCTTCTCCTCCCATTGGCAGTGGGCCTCCAGCTCTTGCTGAAACGCTTCAGCCTTTGCCCTCAATTCACGGAGCGTGCCGGTCCAATCGGCCACTTGTTCCTCCCCGCCTATCTTCTTGGCTGCAGCGCAGAGTTCGCTTAAGCCTTCCTCGAACATGGCGTGCTCTTCTCTCAAGCGCTGAACCGCTTCGTTAAATTCGTACAGCGGATGCCCGATCGTCGTAAAGTTCTTGCTCATATTGTCCTGCTGTCTCATAGGTACCCCTCCGTTTGGCTTAAGCCTTATAATGTCTTATATAGCTCCAAGTTTAACGGAATGTAAGTGAATTATATGTGAAAACAATCACAATGTAGGGCGGTTTTTTATATTACTGTGTGAAAAGAAGACAACTGCACATTAGCATAATGGGGCTGCCGATCCATACCGGCAACCGCATGCAGCTACAATCAATTCTGTTCCTCTTGGATGTGCCTCAATAATTTGGCTGGATTACCCGCCACAATCGTATTTGCCGGTACATCCTTCGTCACTACCGAGCCGGCCGCCACAATGGAATTGTCACCAATGACTACTCCGGGTAAAATGGCGCTGTGTCCGCCAATCCAGACATTGTCGCCAATCGTAATCGGCATCCCATATCCGCTTTTATTCCGGTCCTTTGGTTCAATCGAATGACCCGCTGTGTAGATCCCGACATTAGGTGCGATCATGCAGTCGTCGCCGATGCGGACCTCCGCCATATCCAGTATGGTACAGTTGTACCCAGCATAGAAATTACGGCCAACATGAATGTTATAACCCAAATCGCAGTGGAAATTGTGCTCGATGCTTACACCTTCACCGACAGTGCCGAACAGCTCCCGAATCAATCGTTCCTTCTCTTGCCCATCCTCAGGATCGCAGTTATTGAAGGCCTTCACAAGCTTTTGTGCGCGCAAGCTTTGCTCACGCAGTTCACTTGTGCCACGTTCGTAGTAAATCTTTTCCTTCTTATCTCCGTTCATCGGTAGTCCCCCTTAGCTCCATTATTCCAAAACAAGCTCTTCATTTCAATTTTTTATTTATTGTTTATCCTTCTATCCCGATCGTTCTAGTTCAGTAACCATTTGTTTATAACAATATTTATTTTCCCCTGTCAGTTGGCCAATTTCATTTTTGCAAGTAAGGAGTTCTCTACGATCTTGGTATACCGCACGCAATATAAAATGTAGACTTGATGCATAATTTAGGAAATGCAATTTAACAAAAATAATGTTGTTTTATTAAATGTTAAAATGGGCCAATTACCCATTATTGTTATTTATAGGTGATGAAACATCATAATGTGTATTTACGTTTAAGAATTATTCAAACAATCATCACTAAATTATTCTCGAAAGGATGAGCCTTATTGAAAAAAATTATAATTGGTTTTGCTTCGGGTGTCCTCCTATCTTTGGCCACTGGGGCTGTTGCTGCAATTCCAACTGTCCAAGCAATTTTATTTCCAAGTACCATTAACATTCACAAGGGAGAATCCACAGTTACTCTTGGTAGCAATTATGAAGTATTGAATTACAACAATAGCGTCTACATTCCACTTCGTGCTTTTTCAGAAAATGCAGGGTCCACTGTAAAGTATACCGGGCCAGATCAAGGAACGTTGCCGCAAATTGATGTATATACAGCAGCACAACCTTGGAAAAGTACTTTTTTGGGAGCAGGTAATCAATGGGGCTCCCCCCTATTTGTTAGACTAGTTAGTCCATATTTACCTGAAGCAGATTCAATTGGTTTTTACGTACAGGTTCATAACACTGCTAAAGAATCCGTTTTATTAAAACCGTTTAAAGTGCAAATTGAGATCACAAAAAGCGGGGAACAACCACAACTTATTTGGAGTACAGAGGTTTCGTCTACCGAACCAGATCCAGGCACTCCCTTTGGGGATGCAATTCCCGCAGCAGATTCGCAAAATTATTGGGGACTCAGATCCCCCATTATTTATTGGGACAAAAAAGATAGTAGTGGAAAACCAGTCAGCTCAGGACAATATCAAGTTCAAATTAAGCCTGTAACTGTTGAATACAATACTAGAGGTCAACAAAATAGTACGACACAAACAATAGAACCTGATATGCATACTCTTTTTGTTGTAGACATACCATAAAGGAAAGAAAAGGGATTCGTCTGAGAGCGAATCTCTTTTCTTTCATCCTTATAAATCACGATGCGGTTGTTGGTGATAATTCGGAAGGCGGACTGCTGCCATTACAGCCTGACATTAAAGGAAGAATAATTAATAAAACAAACTGTAAGTGTCTAATCACCGTTGAATGGCCCCTGTGTTCTTTAACATCTTCTAGTTATGGTTTCCTTCTACAACCTCAGAATCTTATACAAAAAAGACCTTCGAGGTCCCGTACATGATCGTACCGGTTCGAAGGTCGTTACTTATTAGTTTGCGGGCATTTCGTTAAAGAAGGTAATGTCCTCAATCGGCAAGCGTGTCGTCGGATGGCCTGGTTTTGCGGCTTTGCCGAGCGCTATCAACATGATCGGAAGGTACCGGTCACTGATGTTGAAGGCTTCCTTAAGTTTGGCCGCGTCGTAGCCGCCCATTGGAACCGTATCGTAGCCATGAGCGCGTGCAACCAGCATCAGCTGCTGGGAAACAATACCGCCGTCAGTGTAAATGATTTTGTTCAAAATCTCTTTCGGAAGCGCGCCGTACATGCTCACGGTTCTTTCCGCGAAGGATTTGGCCGTATCTTCCGGCATAAACCCGCGTTTTACTGCTTCACCGTAAATTTCGTCGGCTTTTTTATAGCCTTCCGTATCGCCCAACACAGCGATCACCGCTGCCGCTTCAGTAACCTGAGACTGGTTAAAAGCGATCGGAAGCAGCTTCTCCTTCAGCTCATCCGTTTCGATAACGAGGAAACGCCAAGGCTGAACATTGGAGGAGGAAGGTGCAAGCGTTGCTTCCTTCAGCAGCTCCTTAATTTGCTCGTGGGACAAACGGACCGATTTGTCATAGTGACGTACAGAACGGCGTTCGCGAATAACATCTGTGAATAGCGGGGAATTGGTCCCGGTTTGAGTTGAAGTTGACATTTGAAATCCTCCTTAAAATAACTGCTGTTTATGATGTAGCACAGCTTCAAACGCTAGCAAAGCTTATTAGCGATTGACAGCTGCAGCAAAAAAACAATGACCTGAGCTGCTGGAAGAATGAGTGCATAAATTCATATTAGGAAACTGTGTGGAATAAAGCACAGTATATCCCAAAAAAATATGCCGCATGCTTCCGCGTTAAACTGTTGATTATATTGCACAGTATAGACTCTGTGCTGGCCGTTGTCAACTGTCTTATTGCCTAGGCTCATGTTAAGTTTTTCGTTTCCAATTGATTGGCAATATCCGCTATCGTGTACTTGCTCAAAACTCCGCGCATGCTTTCATCCATTTCATTAGTGATTTCCTCAAGCACGGATTTCATGCTGCAGCCAAAAGGATGCGTGCCCGCTGTTTCAGTAATACCAAAGCACAGCTTGCTGCCTGTACGAAATACATCATAGATATCTACCAAACGAATGGACTCCGGTGGTTTCTGTAAGTGATAACCGCCGGCGCGACCCTCCCTGGTTCCGATAAACCCTTCCTTGGCAAGAACGGCAAGAATACGGCGCAGCAAAGAAGGCTCAGATTGAAGGTATTTGGCAAGCTCGATGCTCGGGCAAGCTGTATTAACGTTCTCCTTAGACATAATGATAAGTGCTTGAACAGCGAGGCCGAACCATTTCGGGTGCTGCGACGTAGTACAATATTCCGGCTTCACCTTAGGCTCCCCCCTCATATCTCATATTATTTATAGCTATGAATCATTGTACCGAATTCCCGGACATCCCGCAATTACCAATCCTTAAACCTGCGTCATCTAAGCAATCCCTTAAGAGGAGCTTGGCAAAAATAGCATGGGATCGTTACCAAATGGCTGACCAACGTTTGGCTGCCGATTGGCGCCGGCAGCCGCGTCGTAGGTTGAACCTGTTTCTTGCTGCTTCCAGTCTTACAGCGGATCCGCTTGTGCCCCATGAACAGAGTGTACAGGAAATTCCATCAATACGGTTAAACCTCTTTGTTCCGCTTCACTTTCAAGAATAAGACGGCCTGAATGTGCTTGCACTATCCTCGCCACCATGGGAAGTCCCAGACCATGGCCTTGTTGAACAGATCTCTTTCTTTTTAACGAATAGGGCAACTCCGTAATAACCCCCAACTGCTCCTGGGGAATTCCCGCTCCATTATCTTTTACGATAAAACGATACTTGGAGCCGTCCCTGGACAAAGAGGTTTCCAGCTTGATCCGGCAGCCCTGCGGATTATGCCGCACACTATTATGGACAAGATTGCTGATGGCCCGCAGCAGTAATCTTTCATCCCCATGGACTTGAACCACTTCGTCCGCCAGCAGTAATTCAATTTCATATCGTTCTTCCAAGC
The DNA here is from genome assembly GCF_014873645.1 of Paenibacillus sp. OAS669. NCBI lineage: Bacteria > Bacillati > Bacillota > Bacilli > Caryophanales > Paenibacillaceae > Paenibacillus > Paenibacillus sp. OAS669. Next base: position 42,465 of record NZ_JADBDR010000008.1, on the reverse strand, counting down.
CATTATTCAAAAAATCTGCGACAACTTGTCTTGCCAGCACAGATAAGCGGATGTTTTTCAAATGCAAAGGCTGCATTTCATACTCAAGCATAGAGACCAGGTTCAGGTCGCTTACAAGCGAGCGCAGCTTCTCCCCCTGACGCCGGATGATCCCGGCATGATGCCTCTGCTCCTCCGGCAAATCCCGATTATCCTCCATTTCACTTGCATAGCCTAGAACCATCGAGAGCGGGGTCCGGATATCATGGGAAATACCGGCGATCCAGTTGGAGCGCGCCTCATCCCGTGCCTTCAACGCCGCTGTTTTTTTCTGAACAATATCTGACGCGGAATTCATACTGCGGGCTAAATCACCGAATATCCCTTTGGTATCCAAGCGGACCTCTTGTTCCTCAGCAAGACGATGAACCCCTGCAACAAGGGGGCGAATCCTTCTTATTAGAAGTGTTCCCATAACGATAGATACAAGCAAAGCCACCGCTGCATTAAGAAGGAGCAGCCACAAAATCCGAATAGGCAGTGACCTTACCCAGTCGGAAACAAAATTCAATTGATACTTTCCATAGCTGCTCTTAGGATAACCCACCACAACGAGACCATCCTTATGCTCCCAAAGGTAAACAGGATAATCCATAAGATAATACCGTGAGAACTTGGCTACATCGACCAGGTTGTAGGCTTGCGGTACATCATCGGGCAAATAAGCATTCCATTTTACTTGGCCATCATTACCGAGCAGCATGGCCCACGCCTTATGATGCTGAAGAAAATCGGCAGCATGATCTCCCAAGGTATAGCTGCCCTCCTGCAGCTCCAGGCTTTCGGCCACTTCCTTAACTACATCCTCTGGAGCCGGCCGCTGGCTAATTTCCCTGAAGATCAACACGCTTAGCAGTATGAAATTGAAGATGAGGAGGAATATCGAGAGGATGATGGTCGAAGCGACATACCGGCGCAACACGCGAATAATACCGTCCACTTAGGTGTTCTCCTTCGCCAACAGCTTATATCCCAGTCCTCTGACAGTAAGCAGATAGATGGGATTGGATGGATCCTTCTCGATTTTTTCGCGTAACCGCCTGATATGAACCATCAATGTATTTTCGTAGCCGTAGCTGTCATCTCCCCAGACGGCTTGACATAAGGCATCACTCGTGACGATTCGGTTCCGGCTCTCATACAGCTTCAGAAGGATGGCATGCTCCTTGGCTGTCAATGGCAATTCTTCTTGCTCTCTCTGCACGATCGCGCTATCCATATGAATGACCCTATCTCCTAATCGAAAGCTGCAAAGACGCTCCGTCACAGGGGAGGAATACACCCGCTTCAATATCGCCGTCAAACGCAGCACCAGCTCGCGCGGCAGAAACGGCTTCACCATGTAGTCATCCGCCCCCAAGCCCAGTCCAAGCAAACGGTCCTCATCCTCCCCCCGGGCGGAAAGAAAAAGGACGGGCATTTCCGAGAACTGTCTAATGGAGGACAAAAGGGAAAAGCCATCTCCATCGGGCAGCATGACATCAAGAATCGCTATATCCGGCTTGTCCGTTTGGCAGCTCGCCAGAGCCGATGCGCTGTCAGCGGCCAGATAAATGCGAAAAAAGCCCTCTTTTCTTAAAAACCGTTCCATCATCATTCTGATTTCCGGTTCATCGTCAACGATTAATATTTTTTTGTCTTTGACATTCTCCATTCTCCGTCACCCGACTTTCATTATACCTGAACCGAAGGGTGATCTGTTTGTTTTCCGAATCGATTTAAGGTTGACGTAAGGTTCTCTTTAGATTGCAGAAAGGCGGACCGATTACAGTGAATACCGAAGAAAAGTACACCAAAGACGGGAATGGAGCTGAGCTTTCGTATGAGTGATTCGGCCATTGTGCAAACGCACAGCTTGACCAAAACCTATGGGCGGATGAACCGCGTAAATAAGGTTGATCTTCATGTTGAGGAAGGAGAAATCTACGGGTTTCTCGGGCCCAATGGAGCCGGGAAGACAACCACACTAAAGATGCTTCTCGGACTTATCAAGCCGTCGGAGGGGAACATCCACATTTTCGGAAAAAGCCTGAACAGGCACCGTTCCTACATTCTCGAGCGTACCGGCTCGCTGATCGAGTCGCCCTCTTACTATGGACATCTGACAGGTCTTGAAAATATGAGGGTCATGCAGCGTCTGCGGAACGTATCGGATCGAAACGTAGATGAGGCGCTTCGTATCGTACGGTTGGACAACCATAAAGACAAGAAAGCGGAGCAATATTCGCTTGGAATGAAACAGCGGCTTGGAATCGCAATGGCCCTGCTTGCCTTCCCCAAGCTGCTGATCCTGGATGAGCCGACGAACGGTCTTGACCCTGCTGGCATCGGTGAAATCCGGGAGCTCATCAAATCACTGCCCGCACGCTATGGGATGACGATATTGCTCTCCAGCCACCTGCTCTCGGAAATCGAACAGATCGCAACCTCCGTAGGCATTATCAGTGAAGGAAGTCTGTTATTTCAGGGCAAAATGGCAAGTCTGCAGGAACAAGGAAGGCCCGCTATCCTGCTAAAAACCGGGAACAACAGCAAAGCCGAAAGGCTTCTTCTCGCCCAAGGTCATAGCCCGCTCCACAGCGGCAGTCAGCTCGAGCTGGGTTATCTCGGAGACACAGACGTGGCGGATATCAACAGATTGCTTGTTTCACACGACATTCCGGTCATCCGGATCGAGGAACGAAAAAAAAGTCTGGAGGATATTTTCCTTGAGCTGACGGGAAAGGAGCGCAGCTTGTGATCAAAGCAGTAGGACTGGAATACTTCAAAATCCGCCGCAAAAAGATTGGGGTCATGATTATACTTTTTCTTGCCGCAGAGCTGCTGTGGGTCCTTATGGCTACCAGCGTGTCTATAGCCCGTAATCGGGAGCATGCTGTATGGGAATCTGTCTTTTTTAGCATCTCGTCCATGAATGGCCTTTTTATGCCGATAATCTCGGCTATTGTTGCTTCCCGGATTTGTGATATGGAGCATAAAGGAGGCACTTGGACAATGCTTGCGGCCGCCAATGTGAGCCGTGGACATCTCTATGCAGCGAAGTATGTTTGCGCCAATAGTTTGCTCCTGTACGGCATCCTTGCGCAGACCGTATTCATACTTGTGTTCGGTTTGATTAAGGGTTTTCCCGGCGGCATTCCTATCGACCTGCTTATCCGGTTCGTTGGGGGGACTATGCTGGCCACTCTTGCCGTTACGGCTCTTCAACAGTGGATTTCTTGGGTTGTGAGAAACCAGACCTTCGCGCTTTGCCTTGGAATGCTAGGAGGCTTCATCGGAATGACTGCCGGGCTGTTCCCTGCCGCTGCCAGACATTGGTTTATCTGGTCTTATTATTTGGATCTGAGCCCGGTTACTTACCGGTACGCCGAAGCTTCGGGCACCTATATGGAACAGCCTTTGGGTATAGGGCTCGCGTTGGCGGCACTGCTCATGGCCATTCTGTTCTATATCGCCGGAAACACTCATGCTAACCGGCAGGAATACTGAGGAGGAACACAAATGATACGAAGCATTTCCGCCGAGTGGCTCAAGCTGCGGCATTCCAGGATGAGTCTTATACTCGCTCTTCTCCCTATCCTAAGCCTGCTGATTGGATGTGCAAATTACTATTTGAACCGGGATGTCCTGAACAATGGGTGGTACAGCCTGTGGACTCAGGTCAGCCTGTTTTACGCAGAATTTTTCCTGCCCGTCCTGATTGCTATCTGCTGTTCTTATGTATGCAGGCTGGAGCATCTGAACCGGAATTGGAATCTGGTACTGACCTCTCCGGTATCCGTCGCAAGCGTGTATCTTGCCAAATGGATTACCGTTAGCCTATTCATCTTATTCGCGCAAGCGTTGTTCTTAGGTCTGTACTGGCTTGCAAGTACTCTGCTTTCCTTGCCCGGGTCACTGCCTGTAGAGACTATAGGGTGGACGATGCGGGGTTGGTATGCTTCCCTCTCCATCATCGCATTGCAATTGGGTCTTTCACTGCAGATCCGCAGCTTCGCTACGCCTATCGGAATAAGTCTGTGCGCGGCATTAATCGGTCTTGGCCTGTATGTTGCGAAGCTGGGCATAGGTTACCCGTTCTCCCTGCTTACCATCGGCATGAGCGTGTTGAGCCAAGATAAGCTGACCGGCATACAAAACACCTTGTTTTGGTTAATGACCTTGGCCTACATTCTTGTTTTTGCGTCATGGTCTATTCGCCGGATGAAGAACAAGGATATGGTTACATCCTGATTACGGAGGAATATTAGAATGAAAAAACTATTACTGGCGCTGGGAATTATGCTCTTGATTGTCGTATCTTTATGGATGTTTTTCTTTACTCCCGACAAATTGACACCTGAAAACCCAGCTGGCAAAACCATTTATTATACGATGCTATCGGGTCCCGGCGTACAAAATATGAACGGACGTTATGAGTATAAGCTGACAGTATACACAGAGAAAGGAAAAGGAAAGGAGATGGAGTTCTCGGCTGGAAAGCAGCTGAGAAACGAAGCTTATGTTCGGTTATATCACACTTTATTACGGGGCGTCACATACTGGGAAGAGGTGACCTTCGAGGAGCTGCCGGAGGCGGTTCAACAAAAGTATCGAAATATTCAAGCTGCCCACTAACCAAAAGCGGATGCCAGTGTATATGGCATCCGCTTCCTTGTGCTCTACTGTAGCTGCGCTCGATATGGAGGGCAATTGCTGCAGCTTGTTAAACTTTATAACTAATACGTATTATAAATATTTTCGCATTCTTCCCCAGTAGGTTCGAAAAAGCAGTGCAGCCTGTATCTGCCTACAAGCGGCTGATTATACCATGTATCCGGACATGGCTCGGGAGCTTCCGCTGTTCCCGGACGAAAATACCAGAGGGAGAATTTAGCCGGCCAAAACCGCTCCCCATTCACAGCCCGCCGCGCGAGACGGCGCTCCTGCTCTCTTGCGCTTTGATAATACATTCCATGAAGCAGCGCCTCAAACGCATGCGGCTGGTTAATCATCTGAGGAATAGTCCGGATTCCTTTAAAATCAGAGCAATTCGCCCTTATTCGGTTAACGCCAACATTTCCGACAAGAAGCATGCCCATTTCACCTTCGCCCACAGCTTCGGCTCGAAGTAACCTTGCCAACATATCAATATCTCTTTGCCTGGCTTTTACGACTGCCATCGGCTCACCTCTTCAGATTGTTCTAGACTCATCATATTGTAGGTGACACGAATGTATGACCGTTTTGCTGTCTTTTTGTTAAGGCTTGTCGGAATCCGTCATACCCCTTAGCTTAATGATCTAAGATTTTGTCTCATTAGAGAGGAAATTTGCTGCTCGTCTGTATTCGGTATCTTCTCTAGCTGTTGAATAACCAATTCCTGCCGTTGAATGGAATGATTTTGGCTTAACTTCGCTTTCCCTTCTATTCTGTCTATTTTCATTTTAAAGCCTTGCACTCCCTTACTCATACCGCTTAAAAAGTCAGGGTCTATATCCTGCAGCCTGTAGGGACTGTCAGGGGCTTCATATTTCAATACCATCTCATGCAAGGACTCCATTAACTCTTTTTCGTCCTCAATAAATTCGATCTTCCCGTACACATGAGCAGTCACATAGTTCCATGTCGGAACGGCCTTATTCGTCTCATACCAAGAGGGAGAGATATAACAATGGGGACCATGAAATACCGCTAACACATCTTGATTCCTAATGTCTCTCCATTGAGGGTTTGGACGGGCAAAATGACCGTATAGGTACTTATGATCCTTATCGAGAATCAGCGGCAAATGAGTGGCGTAGGGTGTTCCTTCATGTTGAGAAAATAAAGTTGCAAAACTATTTTCCCTCATCATCTTGTAGGCAATGGAATGATCCGTGATTTTGAATTGCTCCGGTATATACATATGGTTTTCTCCCTTCATACATCTAATGTATAAATGTTTTTAAAAAGATAAACCAACAATAAGCAAAATAGTGGACTAGCTGAAGATCCATTATTCATAATTTTGAATGTACCAATTCCTCAATGCTCTTCAAAATCCAGTGTTCTGGTCAAAATAAAATCAATCTGTTCTTCATCGCCCATATAAAATGAGTGAGCTCCAGTTTGAACAAAACCCATTTTGTTATAAAAATCAATGGCATTCTCGTTCTTTTCCCAAACTCCCAGCCAGATTCTCTTTTTTTTGTGTCCTCTGGCTATTTCCATTGCTTGGTTTATTAAATATTTTCCAAGCCCTTTTCTTTGAAATGATTGTCTTATATAAATCCTTTCCACTTCGAGCGACTCATCACCCATTGGCTCGGATTGGGCATCATTCATATTCACTTTTAAGTACCCAGCAAGCACTTCATCGAAAAAGACGAAATAAAATTCCGAATAGATATTGGACAATTCCTTTTCCAACTGGGTAGTGTTAAATGCTTTTTCCAAATAGGCGTTCATATTTTCAGGCGAATTCTGATCTTTAAATGTGTCGTTGAAGGTTTCGATACTTACTTCTTGGAGTGTTTGTAGATCTTCACGGCCGCATTTTTTTATGGTTACAGTCATTTTCATTGACAGCTCCTTTTTACAGAATCAATAATTTCTCTTGTTTCCCTTTTTCACGAATTCCCAATCTATTTCTATATTTTTTCTAACTCTTTGAAGAAGGTGATAAATGGTTTCTGCTTCTTTCTCGGAAAATCCCGCTAATGCGACACTATTCGAATGATCATGCTCTCTTTTGATAAAAGGATATACCTCGTTCCCTTTATCTGTTGGGAAGAGCTTTTTTATTTTTTTGTTATGTTCATCCTCTTTCTTTTCGATAAAGCCATTCAATTCAAGCTTTTGTATGGCACGTGCCGCGGTTGTCCGGTCAACTTTGATCATCTCCGCTAATTTTTCTTGAATGATTCCCGGGTTTTCACATATTCGGACAAGGTACAAATACTGGCCTTTTGTAAGGTCATATTCTTTAAATTCTATATTGCTGATTGAATCTAATGCCCTTGCAATCATTCCTATTTCACGCAGGATTTCCTTCATAATGATCTCCTTAGAACAATTTTTGTTGCAAATGCAATAAAAACGATATATAGTAAATTTAACTTAAATTTGTTGTATTTGCAACATAAATAAACCTAAAAGAGGTCGAGGAAAGTGAAATATGTTTTTTATGTCGTAGGAATATTAATATTGACCCTTGGTATTTCTTTCACTATACAATCGGATCTTGGAACTTCACCTTTTGATGCGCTTTTGGTGGGGTTATCCATAAATGTGGGGCTTACGGTGGGGAGCTGGGAAATCATAACTGCTTTGATACTGATATGCTGTAATTCGCTGTTAAAAAGACAAAGACCGGAAGTTTTGGGGATGCTGACAGCATTGATAACGGGGGTTGGCATTGATATGTGGCTTTTTTTATTGCACGATGTAATAGCTCCTGAACAATGGCACAGCAAAATCCTTTGCTTCGGCATCGGTTTAGTTGTTATAGGCTTAGGAACCTCCACCTATTTACACACTAATTTTGCTCCGATTCCCATTGACCGATTAACATTAATAATACAAGAACTTACTAGAACTAATTTGTTTTTTTCTAGAACCTTCATTTACGCCGTATTCTTGATCATGGCAATGATTTTCCATGGACCCATTGGTATTGGTACTTTACTAACCGTTTGCTTAGGGGGGCTACTGCTTAATTACTTTATGCCATTGACTAAAAAAATATTAGACCGCATAGTAATGCGCTCTAGTACGCTGCCCGATTATGACTAAGCTCGCAACCGTTCAACGGATTGATCAACGGCTTGTACATCTTGCCCGATAATTGTATGGGGAATGCTAGGTTAATCCAGTTCAGGGCATCCCCAACAAAACGATCAAATATCTCGTTTCTCATTCTCGAAGGGTTCTTCACACGAATACATTTCATGGAAAAATCCTACATACGGGACATCGTCTTCCAGGCATTTTATGCAATAGGACAGCTCCTCATCACACGTCAGCTCTTCACCGTTGTTCCGCATACCCTCGAATGCATCTACAATATGTTCCATGATGGCCACCTGGATAAATAAAGGCAATTGATCCAACATTGAGTCTTCGATCTGGGTCTTGGATCTGTACCCCTCGAGGGCTGTTTTAAAGTAATCATCCATAAAATTCTTTCGTTTATCGGCGTCTGGCTCAGATTGTATCCAGCCCATGCCGCTCCTCCAAAGATCTGCCAGATCATACATATACCAACCGTAGCAAGCATTATCGAAATCATATACAGTGATTTGCCCAGTAGCAAAATCTATCATATAATTCCCATCATTGTAATCATAATGGATCATACCGAAAGATTCCGGGCTCCTGTCCAGCCCTTCCAAGGTTTTAAGGAGCTCTGCCAGCTTCTCCTTAAGCAGAGATAAGGAGCCGGGGATTAGTTTATCGATATACTCGACATTGTACTTATCAAAAAAACTATACCTGCGATGCACGGGAGTGTACCCTTTCGACAATTGGTGCAGCTTCCCCAGGACCTTACCGCAGTTATAATAATATTCGGTAATAGGGACTCCTTCCCGGTACCGATAATGATTTTCCACTAACCTTTTTCCCTTAGCCTTTTCGAACAGGCAGACAAAAAAGGTGTGATTATTATGGGTTATCTCTTCCAGCAGATTCCCTTTTCGGGAGCTGACTACATTCGAGACACTACCGCCATGCTCGAATAAATACCGGATATATTCCATTTCGCCCAGCAATTCTTCCCGGCTCCTGTCATTCAAGTAGGCGATTCTAATAATTTTGCCATCAGCGCCCTCTTTCTCGCAGCGATAAACGAGATTCCGTCCTCCGGCATGTGCCTTCACCGGCCTGATTTCATAGCCCTCCAACCCGTACAGCTCCGATATGAATGGAAGTAAATATGCATCGCATATTTTAACAGCCTCGTTATGAGTCATCCTATCTCCTTTCGGTGCTATCTGTAGTTAGTTTTTCACTTTCTATTTTACCGAGGGGTTCCCATTCATTTCCAAGGAAACTTTCTATATAACCAAAGTAGCAGCAGCAAAAATAAAAAATCAATCCTGCTCATTGTACTTGGCGAAGGATTGATTCCAACTTTATCCCGAAAGAAGGGAAATGATGATTATAAGTTTGCAAAATTTGCACGACCTGATCTTCAAAATTAGAATCCTCAATCGCATCCCGTTTAAGTTTATTAAGATATCATGATCGCTCGCATAACGCCAATCCACTCAGCTGCCTCTCGCTTGTACCAAACTAACGTAAACGTTAGCGTAATGAATTACCGTAATACGGTTTGCCGCGCTGTCTATAATGGCATTCTTTTTAATCTCGCTTAATCAACTATTACCGGTTATAGCGTTATTCCACGCCTCGAAGTATTCATCGATCGATTGATAGCGATCATCTTTTTGAGTACTAACAGCTTTCAATGCAATCGTGAATAATTTTTCATTTGCTTGCCACTCATCAAAGCTTCTTTCTTTTCCGCCACCAAACAACTGGAAGGCTGTTGCCCCCATTTGGAATACATTTGACCTTTCATCTATCTCTTCACCTAGTTGAAACTCCTCTGGAGACATGTAGCGACTTGACCCCCACATACGCCCCATTGTATTTATCACTGGTCTTTTTGCGTAAAATTCTATATCACAAATTCTGGTCTCTTCTGATATAAAATCATACATGATGCAACCGTCGTAAAAATCTAAAGCAATGTATCCTCTTTTGTTTACATGAATATGAAATAATAATATTTCATTATAAACACTGAATTTCTTTTCTAATGGCAGGGCCAAGAATTTCTCAAACGAATTATATTGCTTCCCCATACAATCTCCGTCAAACCACTCAAATACCGTTAGGTAACCATTTTTGATCTCCTTGTGATCGATTATTTCGATGAGGCTGGGGTGACTTAGATCTTGGTAGACAGAAACGGTTGATTTAAGCCGAGTAATAGCTATGTCCGTACTTACACTGCTTAATGCGGTAGCTGCGCCTGCCACCTTTACGAAAAGCTTCTTGTTATCATTTAGGATACCAAAACTTAAATATCCAGAATCTTGCCTGTCGAAAACAGCAAAGACTTTGCCGTACTCAGATAAAAATTTAAAATCAAATTCTTCTTTCAACTCAAATGTGACCCCATCGATAATTTTAGTTATCATATACTACCTCCCATAAGAATACCAATCCCTTACCATTCCAGCTCTTATCATTACTTTTTCTGAAAGACTGTTCTCAGCATTAGAGTAGGCTACTTTTCGATGAGCATTAAGATTGTTAAATGCAGATTGAATTAGTAACCCTACTACTTCGGTTGCATAACCTTTTTTACAATAATCCGAGTGTAATGCCCAACCGATTTCCCATTCACGAATCTCTTCCAAATATAAATTAACCGGGTCTTAGGCGTTTGCGCCTTAGAGCCGGTCAGTCGCTTGGAGTTCCGGGCCGGACGAGCTGAGGGATCCGAAAATACTCTTTTTCTTTAATAGCAGCATTGTTATCTTAGATTAGAATAAGGAGCTAAATCTATCTTCTTACCTAGCTTATTCTCCGCTGCTTCCTGAATCTCAGCCAGCATCCAAGAACATCCATGTGAATTATAAATTTGATTGTTAGAATTCATCACGTCCAACAATGCCTTAAATTGTTCTTCATCGAAGTTTTCTAATTCCCTATGAACATGATCAAATCGCGAATGCGCCTCTGAGAAACTTTCGGTTTTTAAGAAGTATGTAATGAGCAAATCTAAATAGTCATCTAACTTATTAACCTGCTTTGCAAGATCACCGAATCTAATTAAGTCAAGACGGTTAAAACTGCGAGCACTTAAGTTTTGTTTTATAGTAGTAAAATGATCCTCTGGGCTCCCACTAAGGAACCATGAACGAGCATAACGTGCTAATTTCCCCCTGCTAATCACCACCTCCATCAGTTTCTGCATATCTTCATCAAGAAGGGAGAATAGCCGTGGAGATTGATTGAATAAATTAATGATCTTATTTAGTTGCCCGTTATCCATTGAAACCTGGCTATAGTACGCCGGTTCTTCCGTCAAACACTTAATAACTAATTCGGGGAAAGTTCTAGTAATTAACTCAACTGTCTGGGCGTTTGCATCCCTATTGTTCGTACAATCCTCGTCTTCTAATTTATATGTGAATTTCCAAAGCTTTTTAAATAAGCTTTCCACGGCTTTCGGATTAAGGTCGCCTAAGTAACGTTTCATAAACATTCGATCAAACTCGGATTCTTCATCAACACGGTTCCACAACTCTGGCAGTTTGCTAATAATTTGATCAACCAACTTGGCAGTATGGGCAGAAGACTTCGTAAGCACCCCTTCAAGCATGTTGCGGATATGCGCGCGAACAGTCTCTTTATTCGGTGTGAACAGCACGTTTTCTTCTGTATCAAGAATATTGGGGTGTGCTGATAAGTTACGATGTTCCTTTAGAGATTCAATATTCGCTTTGTCCGATAATTCTAGGAGCTTGGTCTCGTTAAAAACCTTGTTCACCAGCATCATTTCCCACTTAGAGGAGTTTACGTCTTTCCTCTTTTCAGCCTCTACATCATTCAATATTTTTGCAGCGCCGGGATCATCCTCGCGCTCCACCTGGTCCTTTAGTTTAAACACAAGATCCGAAATAACGACAGCATAGAGGGATAGAACCGCTGATCGGTAATTTCCAATCGCATATGAACTCATAACCTCACGGAAATATTCCTTTGTTTTAGGGTGCCTAATACGTTCGGCTGCCAGGTCTAATGAATAATCATACATGGCTAAAAACTCCTTCTTCTGAAGTTATTTAAAATCCATTTTTATAGGCCAATGGTCTTTTCTTATAATTTGTCTTTGGACATTTCATCAAAAGCTTGATTCACTAAATGATGCGCGGCGGCAAGCCATAAATACCTCGCAACTAAAAAAGAAAATACAACAAGCAGGACAACTAAGATTTTTACATATTGCCCGTAATGACCACTCACTATATTAAAAATCGTTTTTACATTTGAACCTACATCCTGCTCTAATCTTCTGGAGAGATAATCAGCACTTTCTATTGCACTTAAACCGGCCGCTTCCATACGTTTTGAGTCTATCACATTATTTGCACTACGTACCCAATCATCCATTTTTAAAACTTGTCCTATGTAAAAAACGAGTGGCGCGGATAATATACCTACACAAAAGGTCATGAAAGTGAAGAAGAGATTTATTAGCTTCCATTGTTCAAACTGAGCATCAATTCCTGCCTTAATCGATCGGAGCTCTTTTATTGTATGATCTCTTACCAATCGATGTTTTACATTGTGAACGTCACTTAATGAGATTGGACCTAAACCAAAAAAATAACCGCTACACTTATACTTTTTCCGGATATAGCTACTCGCGCTATCATACTTTTTAAAAATAATCTCACCTACTTATCCATTAATATCTTTAGCCTGCCTTGTTATGTTCAAAAGCCTTCTTAACCATTTGATGAAACTCATCTTTAGGCTTTTGCTTCAAGACTGCAGAAATATCATTGCTCGTATATTTTCGACCATCGATTCGCCAGCCAGCTTCATTTAATTTATTTGCTACAACGGTAACACTGCCCTCTATTGCATACTCATGAATAATTCTCTCTTCTGCCGTCTGCGGAGAGTAGGATTCAATCATCTCAATTTCTTTTTTCAATATTTCAAAATACTCTTTCCTCTTTGCCAAATTCAGCTGCTTTATTTTCATCTACTCTCAGCCCCTAAAATAGAGATTTATTTTTCCTTGACATCCATGCATCAGCCGTTACCTAAGTGCAGCAGCCCGTTCTTCTCGCTGAATTGTACCATGTCCTTTTGGAAAAATATACACATATCGGGTCGATTTGGTAGTTGTAGTATTTGTCGCACTATATCTATATATTGTGAACAATGACCGATAATCGTTATTGCCAGTCAATATATTGTGTTTTAATAATTGTATACCCTGGTAAATGATAGTATAATAGACATATTAGCAGTCGTTCGTATCGAGTGCTAATATTACATAACAAGGTAGGTGTATGATTATTCTTAATTCCAACCGCTCTACAGAACTGAATCCTTTGTTTAGACCACCACTCCTAACAACCCTCAGAAGACGAACTCCTACAGCACAGAGCGAGCATGATTCTGTTGTTAAGGAAATTGCTTTATTAAATCATAATAACGGTAAGTACGTTCTTGCAGATCATATTCAATGGGTACATGGAAAACCGAATAAAATCGGAGATATTATTCCGGATATTGCAATTTACGATAATACTGGGATAACCCATGTTGAAGTAGAAACAATGGACAGTTTGATGCTGGGACATTCTATCTCCCAATATCAGAAAATGAATCGGGTTAAGAACTCAATCGTTGTACTTGTAGTTCCTACGCAGTACGATAAAAACCGCCTTTACAAACTTGTTCATGATTTCGAAAACTTATATTTCAGCAATATTAGATTGTCATTGAAATACCTTTAGGCGCAATGATTACTTGTGCTTCCATGAGCAAACCTTAACGGATCCTTTGGACACAATAAATTGAATATACCATTTATTGGATTTAACTACTACGTTATCCTGTCATTCCCTCGGTTGTACAGCCATTGAAATTAGGGCATGCGTGAATAGAAGAAACGTCCTTGAACTTTTTCTACTGCGCGCTCCTCCACAAGATTGCCCTACCCAGTATACCCAGTAGTAGTTGGGCTAGGGATTGTAAGTGCCTTTTGGGCTTTGCTTCTACACAAGCTAAACCAAGCCAGGTTCACCAACAATCCTTGACGATCCAGTTCAGCTTACAATTCTCTCTAAAAAAAATCAAAAGAAGTCATAGCCACTTTCATGGTTATGACTTCTAACTTCGCTGCTTCTTATACATCCTGATTCCCTTGCTCTTCGACCTCGCTGATCTGTCGGTAACCTCCTTTCCGCATAACTAGGATCAAAAAAGAAGAAGGCAGCCGATTCCTTAACGCAACCGGCCGCCAAACCATATCTCTATTCTGAAGCTAAAGCCCGCTCCCTGGCAGCAAGTCCCAGTGCCAAAGCGCCGCATAGTCCAGCTTGCTGACCCAGTCCGGGCGGCACGATATAATCATCGATGTGCTCCAGGATGGCGCTTGAATTTATATAACCATTCAGATTCACTTGCACAGCCTTCCGAATAAGAGGGAACAATTGGGATTGCTGCATCACACCTCCGCCGAGAATGATTCGCTGAGGAGAGTTAAATAAGATCGCACTTGTGATACTCTGCGCAATATAGAACGCCTCGATCTCCCATGCGATATGATCTATAGGTAGCTCGTGCCCTTTTACCCCCCACCTTGCTTCAATCGCAGGACCTGCTGCCATGCCTTCCAGGCAATCCCCATGATAGGGACATCCGCCTGCGAAAGGATCGTCAGGATGGCGTCTCATCAGAATATGCCCTCCTTCCGGATGAACAAGGCCATGAATCAGGCGGCCTTCTGCATAGACGCCGACGCCAACACCGGTGCCGATGGTGTAATATATGCAGCTGGACAGCCCTTGGGCAGCGCCCCACGTCACCTCGCCGAGTGCCGCTGCGTTGACGTCCGTATCCCAACCGAATGGAACCCGGAAGGCTTCTCTAAGAGTGCCCAGCATATCGAAGTTGCTCCACCCCGGCTTAGGCGTTGTGGTCACGTAACCATACGTTGTGCTATCTGGGCGTAAATCGATCGGCCCGAACGACCCGATGCCGATGGCTTCAACCTTCGTGTCTTGAAAATATTGAATTACTTTCGGCAGCGTCTGTTCCGGACGTTCGGTCGGGAAGCTAATCTGATCTTCGATTTCCCCTTGCGAATTCCCGATCCCGCATACGAACTTCGTTCCTCCGGCTTCAATTGCACCTATCCGCATATCATGACTCCTCTCGATGACTATTTCTTGGCTTGTTCCGCAGAAGGCTTAACCTCATAGATATCCAGGGACATCCGCAAGTTTTGATCTTCTTCTGTGAACACGGCAAGTCCGGTACATTCCGGTCCAGGGAAGATCAGATCCGTAATGACGGCCTGGCCGCCTTGACCGAACACTTCTACGGAGGAACGGTCCACGTAAATGCGGAGTTCATAGAGCCCGTTTTGCACTTTCAGCTTGGCTGTATGATGTCCTAAGAAATGCTCATGGAAATCGTGCAGACCCGACGCCGTTCGATCGACATAAAGCTCCTCGGTTTCACCGTTCACTCCAATCACGGTTTCTGTATCCGCACCTACTCTTACTTTAAAGCCAGCAGACTTCCCGCGCGGGAACGCCGCCACCAGCTCATACGATTCCAAGCGAATCTCTGAAAGGCGCGTATTGATTTCATGAACCGTTTCCTCATTCATCGAAAGAACCTGTACGCGGGCGGATTCCATTTCCCTGGCAGGCTTCTGTACAAGAACGATGTCCCCGTGTCTTAATTCGAGAGAAAGCTCTCGTACGATCGTCATCGCACCGCGAAAGCCTTCAGTTGGCGTCTGGTTTGCGTACATCCAGTTGCTCATCCAACCGATAAATAGCCGTCTTCCATCTTCTGCAGGCACATCGGACCAGGATACGCCCGCATAATTATCTCTGCCAAGATCCAACCAACGAACTCGCCTAGAAGCTTCATCCGGCGTGAACACTTCCCCATCGAAGTCACCTGTAAAATACTGCGTTCTTGAGCCTTCCACAAAAGCGGAATCCGCGCCGATGCTCACCAGCATGACCCATTTCGTGTTCGCAGGATCCCCATCGATCGCGAGCGGGAACAGGTCGGGGCACTCCCATACCCCGTCATGCGATCCGATCCCTTCGCCGAATTCGCTGGCAAAACTCCAATGGATCAAGTCAGGTGAATGATACAGACATACCGTCTGCCCACAAGCGATAATCATCACCCACCTGTTCGTTGCTTGATGCCAGAACACTTTAGGGTCGCGGAAATCAACATATGCAGCATGCTCAAGCACGGGATTCCCCTCGTATTTCGTCCAGGTTCTGCCGCGATCCGTACTGTAGGCCAGACTTTGACGCTGAATGGCTGGCTTTCCGTCCGGCATTTCCTTGTGGTGCGTAAAAATCGCGACAAGGCCTGGCTGACCTTCGAAGAACCCCGTCGTATTGTTCCAATCGACCACAGCACTGCCCGAAAAAATCATGCCATGTTCATCAGGTGCTAGCGCAATCGGCAGCTCCTCCCAGGTCACAAGATCCTTGCTAACCGCATGGCCCCAGTGCATCGGTCCCCAGGTCATTCCGCTCGGATGGTGCTGGTAGAACAAATGATATTCTCCTTCGAAATACACCATCCCGTTCGGATCGTTCATCCATTTTTCCTTCGGTGAAAAATGATATACGCCTCGATAATTTTGCTTCGTCATCGTAGTCATGTTTGTTTTCTCCTCTACTCTTAATGAGGTCTTGAATTTGAACTCAAGGTCCTTCTCTCTGTATGGATCGATCATTATTTGGTTACTCTGTCATAACCGCCCTGCTTGATTTTCAGCCATTCTTGCAAGCCCAAGCGCTCCAGTTCTTTCAAATAGGCATCCCATTGTTCATCAATCTTGCCGTTCTGGTACCATTCCGTACGCATGCGAAGCACGTAGGCAAACAGATCGGTTTCAATGGTCGTCAAGCGATCGAGCTCATCTATGGAATTGAATACGCTTGGCATAACGTTCTCGGCCTTCATCTTCGGAGCCATAATGTTCTTGATAATATCCATTCTGCCTTTGGCGTCATCCGGCATGGTCGTGTATTTCCCATAATACGAATCCAGGATCGCGAGCGGTCCGCCAATACTTGTCTTCTCGCGCAGTTCTACAGGAGCCGCACCATTCAGCGGCAAATGTTTCAGCATCCCCTTCGCTTCATCGAATTCGAAGATGTTCTGCTGCTTGTCGTCTCCATATGTTCCCCAGTTGTTCTGAACCGATTGAATCGGATCATACAGCTGGTCCACCCATTTCGCTGTCGTTTCCACATTTTTATTGGCGCTCGTAATCACCATCTTGCCTCTCGCAAGGCCAAGCGCATTCGTTCTTGTTACATTCACTTCGCCATTAGGTCCTGCAAGCGGCGGCATGACTTCGTAATGATCATTCGCACCGCTGATGTTCGCCTTATCCCAGGAGAAGTAAAGTCCGTATTTCTGATCCTTTCCTTTGGCAAGGTAGGTACTCCAGTCCTGCGTATAGGCTTCCACGTCAATGAGTCCTTCTTGATACAGCTCGTGAATAAAAGATACCGCTTCTTTGTAATCTTTTTGCGCCGGCGTGAAGATCACTTTCTCCTCATTGCTAACGACTGCGTGGTCAGGGTTCTCGCCCAGTCCGAACGAGCCGAAGAGGAACGCCAAATCTTCCGCGCCCGGCTTATTAATGAAGGACAACGGAATTTCGTCCGCCTTCCCGTTGCCATTCGGATCCTTGGTCTTGAATGCAATTAATACTTCCTTTAATTCCTTCGTTGTTGTAGGCATCTTAAGTCCCAGCTTCTTAAGCCATTCCACATTGATCCAAGGCATGCTGTCTACGGCCTGGATTCTTTCTGTGCCGTTACCGAGCTCCTCAATCCACGGGAAGGCATAAATATTGCCGTCTGGCGCCGTAATCATGCTCTTGTATTCTGGCGCTTCTTCCAGCACTTTTTTGAAATTCGGCATGTGCTTCTCGATGAGATCATTCAGCGGAATGATCGCTCCGTCCTTCGCCAGTTTGAGCAATTCATAATCACTGTAATCCGCATTGAAAATGGCATCTGGAAGATCGCCGCTAGCTACAGCCAGGTTTCTTTTCTCTACAAATACGTCCTTTGTGAAATTTTTCCACTGAATATGCACATTCGTCTTTTCTTCAAGCCGTTTATTAATCAGCTTGTCGTTCGGATCCGCTGGAGCGAGCGGGGAGCTCTGTGTAATGAAGTTCAGCGTTACTTTGCCGTTCGGATCCTGCTCTTTACTCGCCGCAGTCTCTCCTCCACTGCCATTGCAAGCCGTAAGGATCATCAATGAAGCAAGGACAGAAGTAGAAGCCGCTTTCGTCGAAAGTTTTAATTTCTTTAGTCTTTTCATCGCAGATGACCTCCAAATTAGAGTTGAATGATAGCCACTTCATCTATGGGCAGCCTGTTCCCTATTTCAGGGAACCAACCATAACCCCTTTTTCAAAGTACTTCTGGAAGAACGGATACATAATGATGAGCGGTAAACTAGAAACGACGATCGCCGCATACTTGATAATTTCCGACAATCGCTTCAACTCCGCCATCGCGAGCTGATCGCTGATCATCCCCGGGTCCACTTGATTCTGAATGAGGATGGAGCGCAGGACGAGCTGCAGCGGATGAAGATGTGGATTATCTAGATAAATCATCGCATCAAAGTAGGAATTCCACTGCCCGACAAAGGCATAAAGCGCGAGTACAAAAATAATGGGTTTGGAGAGCGGCAAGACGACACGGAAGAAGATTCGCATCTCCGAAGCGCCATCGACATTCGCTGCTTCCTTGAGTTCATTCGGCACGCCTTTGAAAAACGTTCTCGAGAGAATGATGTTCCATACATTCACAGCGCCCGGAATGATGACCGCCCATACCGTATTCAGCAGTCCAAGATTTTTCACAAGCAAATATGTAGGGATAAGTCCGCCGCTAAAAAACATGGTGATAATAAACAGCGTCATGAAAAATCCTTTTCCCCGGAGTCTGTCATCGGACAGCGCGTACCCCGCAAAGATCGAGATGAGGACGGTACAGGCCGCAAATGAAACGGAATATAAAACGGCGTTGCCAAAACCTCGAATCATAGCCGGATTCGAAAGAATCTTCTCATAGCCTTCCAAGGACCAGTCAGATAGATGGAATGATATCCCTTGACTTAGCAGCACGGATGGATCCATAAAGGATGCGATCAAGACATAGATCAAAGGAATGACAACGATCAGTACCGCGAGCGACAGGAAGATCATGTTCAACGTGAGCAGGAGTCGGTCGAATCCGGAATGTTTAATGGGCATGACTTGATGCTCCTTTCTTAGTAGAGGCCTTCGCCCTCATTCAGCTTCTTCACGATGAAGTTAACGGTGACGAGCAGGACGACATTAATGACAGAATTGAATAATCCTACGGCAGCTGAATAAGCATAGTCGCCTTTCTGCAACCCGATTTTGTACACATACGTCGGAATAATTTCCGATGTTGGCAAGTTCATGGCCGTCTGCATCAGATAAGCTTTCTCGAATCCAATGGACATAATGCCGCCGGCTGCAAGAATAAATACGATGGCCATAATGGGACGAATGGCGGGCAGATCGATATGTCGTATTCTTTGAAGCAGATTCGCACCATCGAGGTTGGCAGCATGATGCAGCTCGGGATCGACGTTAGCAAGCGCTGCGACATAAATAATGGATGCCCAGCCGGCCCCCGTCCAAATATCGGATAAAATGTAGATCCAGCGGAAGTACTCCGGTCGAGACATGAACATGATCGGCTCTCCTGTAACCCAAGCGAAGAACTGATTCATCGGTCCCGTCGGGGACAAGAAAATAAACAGCATCCCGACCACCACGACAACAGATATAAAATTCGGCGCATACAAGAACAACTGAATGTTCTTTTTGACTCTCGCACGGCGAATCTGATTTAGCATCAAGGCGAGTAAAATAGGCACTGGAAAGCTTAGAATCAATCCGAAGAAGCTCAATTTAAGCGTATTCATAAAAATGACTTCGAAATTGGGAGAGGACAAGAACTTCTCGAAGTTGTGCAGACCTGCCCACTTGCTTCCCAGAATCCCTTTGATTGGGCTGAAATCTTTAAAGGCGATGACCGCTCCATACATCGGACCGTATTTAAAAATAAGGGTCAAAATCACAGCCGGCGCAAGCAGCAGATATAGAAAGTAGTGCTTCTTTACGTCCGTAAGCAAGGAACTCTTGCGTCTCTTCATTACTCTGCTGCGGTCGATTTCTATCGCGTTATGCAATGCCTTTACCTCCGTTCCTATACAAAGTTTACATTTTGATGCAGTAAGGGCATAGTGTAAGGGTAAAATTGAAAGGTTTTCATTTCTGCGTATGTCCTGCTGCATTTACAATTTATCAGAGCAGCCATCGTCCGTCAATACATTTTGTAAAATTATTATTGTGCATTTGTAATGATAATTTGTTCATAAATTAGATTAAAGTTTTACATAATTATAATTTCAGACACTTTATATGAAAAACATCGTAGTGAACATGCACCATTCACTGCTTCATAAGAGCCCATCTTGACTTTTTTACATGAAAATCGACCGCGCTATGTTTATTTTGCACACTTTACATTTGCTAAAAATGTATTCAAATTGTGCATTTGTAAAAACGATATTGCTATTTCAAGCAAACTATTATACATTATAGGGAGTTGGACAAATGACAAATCTTGCACAATTCGTGGGAAATCTTATGAACATGATGACTGAGGTGAAATGACATACATGGCTAAGGAAAAGGTAACCATTCAGGACATCGCAGATGCTTTGGGGATTTCCAGGAATACAGCTTCCAAAGCCTTGAATGGATCGAACAATATACCCGATGAAACCCGAAACAAAGTGATAAAAAAAGCGATCGAGTTAAAATATAAGCAATTTGCTTTTATGGAGACAGACAACCTCCTATCAAGGAACTCCGGGAACATTGCATTATTAACCGAGAACCTGCCTGACACGTTCCACTTTGGATCGACATTGATTAGCGACCTGGAGAAACGCATCAGCGCGGAGGGCTACAATTTATCCATCCACATTATTAGAGACAATGAAAAGGAGTCCTTGTCCCTTCCGAACAATTTCGATACTTCCAACGTGGACGGCATCATTTGTATCGAATTATTCAACTTGGAATATAGTAAGCTGATTACAAGTCTTGATATTCCGACCATTTTTATTGATTGTTCTGCACATGTCTGTTACTCGGAATTTCAAGCCGATGTATTGCTTATGGAGAACGAACACAGCACCTATCAACTCACGAAAAAGTTAATTGATGCGGGTTATACTACGCTAGGGTTTATCGGGGATTATAATCACTGTAAAAGTTTTAATGAGCGCTGGGCTGGCTTTAATCGCGCCCTGACGGAATATAGCATCCAGCTCGACCGCTCGAAGTGCATTCTCGATGACGACCGGCAATTCTTCTCAAGCCCGGCGTGGGCCGACGATAAACTGTCGAATATGAACGAGCTGCCTTCAGCTTTCGTATGTGCCAACGATTATATCGCTGTTTCCTTCATGAAGGCGCTCAAGAACAAACGGTCCATTCCGAACGACATCGTCATTTGCGGTTTCGATAACGCGCCGGAATCCAGCATCGTTGAACCCCATCTCACGACGGTACATATTTATAGCAACGAGATGGGCATCAAGGCGGCCGAAATGCTCCTATCTCGCATTCATAACCCGAAGCAGCCTTATCAAGTCACCCACATCTATACCAAACCGATTATCAGAGAATCTACACCTCATATCCGTTAATAAACCTTTCAGATGTAATCAGCATAGCGTTAACTGAAGTACCAGCGACGGATACATGTTATGGTCCCGCAGCAGCCTTGGATTTTAAGTCCTGGGCTGCTTCTTTATTTATTGAGCTAGAGTACCGTCGTATTATGAGATCAGCCAGTTTTTACCAGTTAAATCCCGCAAAAGTTGTCTGTATATTAGATTTGGTTTACAATAACTGGTATAAATTTAGCTGCCCAGAAAGCAAGAAGGTGTGATTCGTTGTTGGTCAAAAAGTGGATATTTCTTTGTGTATGTTTCATTGCAGTAATTTCTTTCCTATCAATTTTTTATAAAAAGGAGCTTATAGAATTTATTTCTCTGATTAGAACAACTTCTAACGAAATAGCAATCACTCGAAAAGAGAATGACATATTAAAGAGAAATGCTCTTGTTTTCCAAGCCTTAGTCAAGACCGAGCTAAATAACGCTGAATATCAAAATATTATACTGAATGAAGCATTAGCTTTCAAAAAAAGGTTCGAGGAAGAAACAGATTTTATACTGCAATATGCGTCATGTTCTACCGTTTCACATGATGGGAAAATCGCAACCTCACTTAATATTGATCTTGGCGCAAATGATGGAATAAAAAAAGATATGGCTGTCATTACTCAGTCCGGATTAATTGGTTTAATAAGTGATGTGCAAGAGCATAGTTCCGTTGTAGCTCTCATAACAAATTTAGGGAACGAACAAACTTCAAAAGCCATATCTGTTAAGCTAAAAGAAAATGATCAAACAACAGGTATTATTACGGAATTCATTAATGAAAAATTAGATACTGGTAACGAAGAACATTACTTTGTCATGAAAAAGATAGAAGAGAATAGCAAGATCGAGCCTGGCAACAATGTAATTACTAGTGGACTTGGAGGAGTGTTCCCTGAAGGGATTAGAGTAGGAACAATAGACTCAATAAGTAATTCCTCAACATTAACTAGGGAAGCTAGAATAAAGCTTGAATTTAACCCTAGTCAAATCTCCTATGTATTTATCGTAGAAAGACGTAGTTAATATCTGCGATCAGCATCTGAAGAGTTGCGCATTAAGTTATAGAAATGATAGGAAAGCCGAACCATACAATTTTGTTTTGATATCTTGACTTGGAGTCGACTCCAGATTATAGAATGTGTGCTATCAGGTGAAATACCTCGTTATCTGGAGGAGGCATACAATGAACAAGAACCAACGTGAAAATATCGCATTGATTACGGGTGCAAGCTCCGGGATCGGATTAGAATTAACCAAGAAATTGCTTTCGGAGGATTGGCAGGTAGTTGCTTTGAACCGTTCCGGCTTTCCGGCTGACGATATGATTATTCAAAAAGCCATCCATGGCGGATGGCTTCGAATTTATAAAACAGCTGATCTTACCGATTATGCCAGCTTGAGAAGAACTTTTGAAGAGATCAAAAACAATGAACAGAGGATCGATATTTTGTTCAACAACGCCGGCGGGACCTTTCCCGAGCTGAGCTATTCGAAACAAGGGCGTGAAAAGCATTACGAACTGCAGACGGTCGTTCCATATATCATTCTGATGGAATTGAAGGAACTCATAACAAACGGTCGCTTAAAAACGGTGATCAACACCTCATCTTCAGCGTTAAAATTCACGAAGGAATTTAATATCGAAATTCTAGAGCACCCCAAAACCTTCCGCAAGCTAATTGGACCTTACGCCACCTCGAAGCTTGCCCTTTCGCTGTGGACTCAAGCCATCGCACCGAAGCTCGCCGAGGACGACATTAAAATCCGCAGTGTTGACCCAGGTAGCAACAATACGCTGAGAAAAGGGAAAAACTCTGGCCTGCCCCTATTGGTTAAGCCGTTGATGAAGCTGTTTTTCTCCCCGCCGACCTACGGCGCCAACAAGCTGTATGAAGGTGCTCTCGGGGAACACCGCAATGAGACCGGGGTGTTTTTGCTGAAAGGTCAGGTAACTGAATTAAAATTTAAAGATCAAGCGCAAAACGTTTTGGAAAGGATTCATGCGATTTACAAACACGAATTTTTACAACGTAATTTTTAACCTTACGGCAGTATTGATCTTCCCGTTAGCGCAGTGACGGCAGCCGAACATTAGCGGCTGCCGTCGTGTCATGATTGAGCTATAGTTCGGCATTAGTTTAGTTAAGTCAACTTTCATTTACGAAAGGTTTATAATAAATCAAACCACATTTTATCATAAATAACTGAATATAACTGCCCCGCTAGCTTAATCTTCCGTCAGTCTACCAGTTGGTAACTTATCCGTTTTCGCATATGCGGAAAAATA
Source organism: Paenibacillus sp. OAS669 (assembly GCF_014873645.1). Lineage (NCBI taxonomy): Bacteria > Bacillati > Bacillota > Bacilli > Caryophanales > Paenibacillaceae > Paenibacillus > Paenibacillus sp. OAS669. Next base: position 18,563 of record NZ_JADBDR010000008.1, on the reverse strand, counting down.
ACTCATCTCCATGACGGAAATGGGCTTTATCTTTTCTTTCTCCTTGTGTTCTTCTAAAGCTTCGTCTTGGCTTTGATCTGAGCATTCCTTACGGGGTCTCCCTTCTTTCAGCTTTATGTCAATAAAATCAACGATCTGCTGAAGTGAGGAAATTTGATTAACGATAGTTTCACGGTGACTTCTTAATTGATCCACCAGTTCGGGGTATTCCGCGGAAACGATGTCGACCGAAGCCGCCAAAAATGGCCGCATAGCCTCAAGCGGCATTCCCGTCTTTTTGAGACAGGATATCAGCTTGATCCTGTTGATATCCTCTTTTCGATAGACGCGATGCCCGTTTTCCTTTCGTTCAGCCTGAGGAAGTAGCACGATTTTTTCGTAAAAACGGATCGTGTCCTCGGAAATTCCAGTTTGCTCAGCGGCTTGCTTGATCGTAAACGTTTGTTCTGCCATTTGCGTCCCCTCCCGAATTGCATTTTTGAGTATTATACATCTTGGAGTCGACTCCAAGTCAAATTTGCTCTCCCAACTCTTATCTTTGGGCAACTCCTTTGTTATCTCCCCTTGACTTGGATTCGACACCAACTTTTATTATGGTCTGGCATAGAGAAAATCCCGACCATATGCAGGAGGAGATGTACATAATTCAAATGAGTGAACCCAATGCAATAATTCCAATAAATTCTACTAAAGGAGCGGGCATCTATGAACCCTAAATATCGACCTTTAATGGAGTCGTTTCATTTCAAGCATGGTATCGAAGTAAAGAACCGCATTGTTCATGCGCCAATGACGATATCTTATTCTCAGCAAGACGGTACGATATCTGATGAGTTACTCTCCTATTACGAAAGACGTTCGAACGGTGTTGGAATGGTTATAACGGGGAGTGCAATAGTCACATCAAATAGCAGGGTATTTGGCGGCGAATTGGCGGCTGATCATGATGATAAGATCCCGAGTTTACAACGCTTGGCAACAACAATAAAGATACGTGGGGCAAAAGCCATTCTGCAAATCTTTCATGGCGGCCGCGAGAGTTCGCCGGAATTGACACCGGACGGTGATATTGTAAGTGCGAGTGCAGTTGCTAAAGAAGGTTCGAGCGTAATCCCTCGGGCACTTGAAGAAAAGGAAATTGGAGAGATCATTCGTGCGTTTGGCGCTAGCACTCGGAGGGCAATCGAGGCTGGTTTCGATGGGGTAGAGATTCACGGGGCAAATCGATTTCTTATTCAACAATTTTTCTCACCGTACACAAACCAACGCAATGATCGTTGGGGAGGAAATATAGACAAACGTATGGCGTTTCCGCTCGCTGTTGTAGATGAAGTCCAAAAAGCGGTGGCTAAGTATGCCAAACAGCCGTTTCTTGTGGGATATCGATTATCGCCAGAAGAAGAATGGACACCCGGTATTACAATGGACGATACACTTAAATTGTTGGATGTCCTCGCAAATAAAAATTTGGAATATTTGCATATCTCTTTAATGGACTTTTGGTCTAAGCCTAGGCGTGGAGTAGAGGACCATCGCTCTAGAATGGAACTAATTTACGAGCTCGTCGGGCAAAGAGTCCCCGTTATCGGTGTAGGTTCGATCCGCACCCCTGACGAGGCACTAAGAGCGTTACAATCGGGAGTTCCATTTATTGCACTTGGACGAGAACTGATTATCGACCCAGATTGGGTAGAAAAAATAACGCTAGGTAAGGAAAACGAAATTCGTACTGAGTTAACTTTAGATGATCAAGAAAAATTGGGGATTGCTGATCCATTATGGTTGAAAATTATTAATACCCCAGGATGGTTCCCTATCGCAGATAAAGTGAAAAATAAATTGTAACCCTTAATATTTGGTTTAGCGCGCCTACGGCGCGCTTCTCTAATCATAAGGGCTGGGACAATTAAGACGGTACTCACAGCACAAATTGCTAGGAAAATATTCGCTATCACCGCATTCCATTCGAGCACTTTGGAAGTATATTGAATAATCCATGATGCAACGGCCAACGGCTGCTAGTGCCAACACGATGAACATCGACCTCAGGGGCTTTGCCCCAACAAGATATTTTTCGTATAATGGTTCATTATCCGAATGGATCGGTTTTGTCCCAGGTTTGGATTTAATTACGTGAATGGTATCGCCAGATGAGCAAACCGGTTCCCCTGCCCCAGCTCTGAACATATCATAATAATCCCGGATCGGCTTCTTTATTCGAATTCTGAATATCCATGACTGCGGTTCCGCTTTACGCAGCTCATACCCGAGGAATGTAAAGGACGGCAGCCTGCACCCACAACTATTGCGTTACTTTAATGTAAACAGGGAGCAACTGTCGTTCAGAAGCAATCTGCTCCCAAGTTAACACGTTAAAGTTCTTCTTTAGCTGAATGAACCTAAATTCACAGCTGGACTCACTTTCGAAGACTCGTAATTATTGGTGCTAGATTGACAAGCTCGTTACCGTTAACATCTTCAACGGCTTGGTACCAAATATCATTGACAGTTTCTGGTGACATCGCTCCCGCAATTGCTGCGCCCATCGATGCTACTGAATCCGTGTCGCCTCCTAGATTAGCGGCAAGTAAAATCGTTTTTTCAGCTGATTTAGTAATAACAGCGAAATTTATTGCTAAAGCAACAATATTAGGGGTATTCCAAGGCATGTATCTTTCTTTTATGTAATCTAAAGATAATATCGCTTGATTCGAAAGTTCTTCATGAACCTGCATAATTAGGCTAGAGATGTTCTCATCGCTAGTTGACGGGCGATATTTTTCGGCGATTTTTGCGGCATTAACAGCATGAAAAAGTATCTCATCAGAAGATCTGTTATCAATTGCGGCAGAGACGGCGGCCGCTATTGCGGCTGCGCCACATATAGCTAATCTTCCACCGTGCGTAGGAATGCTAGCTTCAAATACGCTTGAAGTAAGGTCTTGTATCTTATCAAATGAATATAACACTCCAATAGGAGCCACACGCATTGCGGCTCCACATCCGTCACCTTCAAAAGCTATTCGAGAAGGGTCGCCCAACTGTTGAAATTTGCCTAACTGTAGTGTGGGGCGGTTTGATTTTTTGCATAACATAAGTTCTTCCCCAACAGCGGCGTGTGTGATGCCATGCCCGCGTGCAATTACCCTTGCAATCGAAGTCGTTTGTTCAGTATCATCTGTTGTTTCACCATATTTCCAGAAGTAATGCCTTCCTTCGTATCGAGGCATGACGCTACCTATGGAACCATGAAACCCAGTAACCCCACCCGGGAACCATTGTTCAATTTCCTCAAACTTAAGTGATTCCGTTTGCTTTCCAATTGCATCCCCAGTGGAAAGTCCCTTAAAGCAACCTACCACCCGTTCTAAAACATCAACTTTTCCTGCCATAGGAGATACCCCCCTAACAAAATAAAATGAGTTTAATGAGGCTCTTGTGCCTATTAGCGTACCGAGGCTGCATCCCCAAGCGTACCCGACGGCTTAATCATGGATCGTACCCGTTAATGTAATGAAGAACTACTTTCCATACCCTCTTTTGGCGGTCTGCTCAATCGACTATCCGGTCTATAATATCTATTCACAAAATGGTATAATGACTTTTCTTTAAAGCCAAGGCGATCATATAAATTTTTCGCAGGATTACCTTTGACAACCCAGAGCTTCACCGTTTTTTCGCCGCGACGCATAACTTCATTAACTAGAAATGATACAATAGCTCTTCCGTATCCTCTCGATTGAAGATCAGTCCGAACAGCAATATGATGTAACTCATTCCCGGCGGTAATTCCGCCGATTGCCACTATTTCACTGTCAACAAGCATCACGAATTTGTTGTTTTTATTTTCTAACAAACTCTTCCGTTCACCTTCTGAAGAAGAATAATAAAATGATGGGAGGATACCGACGTGCTCACGCATTTTGTAAAAAGCCATTTGGCTAATACTATGCCATGTTAGATAATCATCATCTTCATATTGCCTAATCGAAAAATGACTCTCAGTAAGAGGTTCCCCTTCACGTTCCATGAAGTACATAGAATGATTTATGTAATAGCCATTCTTATATAAAAATTGCAAAGAAGAACGGTCACCATCTTTACATGCACCCTCTGAACGTTCTACTGCATCGTATTGTGAAAGCAATTTGTCTGCCTTCTTAATAAGTTTGCTACCAATACCCATTCTTCTGTATTCTTCACTGACGAATATTGTCGTTCCAGCTCCTCGCCCTCGCTTGTAATTAGTTAAGGAAAGAAAACCTACGGTTAAGCCGTTGTAACGAGCAACAAATATACCATCCCGAACATTTGCTTCATTCGTGTGGAATGTCTCGTCAAAGTATTCATCCTTACTTAGCATGATTCTGATAGCGGCTTTATCCCTTTCGGGTATATAAGCTTCTATTGTCGTATTTTCCACTGGTATACACCCATTCCTGAACCAAAAGTTGGAATTTTTGCAAATATGGCCCTTGTGAACGTAACAATAATTGCTTTCATGCGTATTAATTAACGCTAAACCGTATTATGAAATTCAGAATGTGAAAACGATCGTATTTATCAACCTGTGTTTTAAGGGAGGTTAAATTTGAATAAATTATTACGCAGCTTATATGCTCCTATCGCTCTGTCTGTTGCCATTCTTCCATTCGCTACTTGTGCATCGGCGAGGGGTATAGAACCCATTAATGTTCAGCGTCCGAATTTCCCCGTTGAAGTGAATGGAACGAGGATTAATGTTAATGAAACATATTCAGCGTATCCGTTGCTGCTTTATAAAGATACCACGTATTTCCCAATGACATGGAATTATGCCCAAGGTTTGGGTCTTTCTATAACTTGGAATCCGGATTCAGGATTGGACATTGAAAATGGGGGAGATGCGGTTAGTGAATTGAAACAGCAAGATTCAGACCATGAAAATATTGAAACCCATTTTTCTGCCGTTTTACCGTCCTATGAAATTAAGGTCAACGGTAAGACCATTGATAACACGCGTGAACCATATCCCGTGTTGAACTTTAGAGGTGTTACTTATTTTCCTATGACATGGAGATTTGCACATGATGAATTTCATATGACCACCGAATGGTCAGTTCATGAAGGATTCAAAATCGCGACACAAGGGAAGCAGATTCCCGTTCACCAAAATCGAAGGAATTAGAAAAGCTCGTATTGCGAACCCTTGATGGGGCAAAGACAGCAAATCACGAAAACCGTACGCTAACCATTGTGTTACGTCGCTTAAAACAAGCGGCAGACTTGGATTGGAAAATAAGACCTAGGCTGCCGCTTGGTTATTGAACATACGGATACTATAGTTTTCTTGCCTTGATTACAAATGTTACAGGAAGCATCTTTGCTTTTTTTGCAAAATCGCTGTTATGTGATTGCATAATATCATCATCAGATTGCTCAATCATTTGCTCAATGACAAATCCCGTTTTTGCTAATGCATTCACATAGGTTGATAGTTTACGGTCCGATAATGTTAGTGTACTTCCGCCAAGAGATACCGAATACCAAGATTCATCGAAATAACTTTTTTTAAAAACAAGCATATTATTTTCTGCAGCAACACATTTGTGTATAGGGTGAGACCAACTGAAAATAAATACGCCGTCTTTTTTTAGGTAAGAAGCAATCCGGCGAAAAGTACCCTCTAGGTCGGTTGTCCAGCCTATGGCATAAATCGAATAAACAAAGTCAAAATAATCATCTGGTATGCCACATTCTTCTTCCATGGGAGAACAGATTAATTTTGCTGAAAGACCGCGCTCCTTCAAATGTTGCTTTGTCTTTTCGATTTGGTTTTCCGATATATCCATACCCCATAGTTCAGAAGCTTTGCGTTCCCCCAGATATTGCAAAGATTGACCGCTTCCACAGCCTATTTCCAGCATCTTTTTCCCTGAGACATCGCCAAAAAGCTGGCATTTTTCTTCCGAGACAAATGCACCATATAGAGGAAGTGAGGTTGCTCCTAAAACATCATTTCCTTTTGTATCCCAAAACAAGCTGTTTGTTTCATGAACAGCACTCTTATCCATGTCGACCGAGATGGCACCAACCTCGCCACCACCTATGATATTTGTTCTTAAAACTGAATTCTTGTCCATTCCGTCGCCCTCCCCAAATAACACTAACCAGATACAACCAAATAATCCAACTACAAAACTTTATTGGAATATATATACAAGACTATCTTATCGCACATACGTTCTTATGTAAATGCTGTCTATTATTGTAATTTTCGGCAGACGGGCAGTTTGGTCGTTCCCCTGGGTCTTGAAATGTTACTTGTATCATTTAGGCTGCGGCTTCTTTAATAAGATTCGCTTCTGCTGCCTGAAGTAGAGTATAGTAGGAGTAGTAGTTGAAAATATATTCCAGGAGGCTACAGCCATGTCACAGGAGATTTGGATTAACCTGCCGGTCAAAGATGTTGAGAGGTCGACTGCCTTTTTCAATGAGATTGGATTCCATGCGGTGAGCTTTGGTAACGAGAGAGCCAAGCTTGCCATAGGCCAAACAACGATTCTGCTCTTCCCGGATGCGGCGTTTGAGGACTTTACAGGTGCAAAAACCGCAGATACCTCCCATAGCGCAGAGGTCATTTTTTCCATTGGCGCTGAAAGCAGAGAAGAAGTAGATGCCTTTATTCAAAAAGTAGAGGTTGCCGGAGGAAGCATCTTTAGCAAGCCGAGTGAAACGGACGGCTGGATGTACGGTGCAGGGTTCGCCGACCTGGACGGACACCGCTGGAACCTGCTGTACATGGATCAGAGCAAAATGCCGAAACGCTGATATGGAAACGCCGGTAACCTTAAGCAGGGGACCGGTGTTTTTTTGCACCCCGCTTTATTTTAACTAGAATTCAGATGTGATCTCTTCAATGACGGCAATAGCCTTAGATTTCGATAAGTTTATGTACTCGATAATGTCATCAAAATGATATACTTCCAGTTTGCAGTCTTTATTTTCTTCTATAATTTCAAAATCCCCGTACATCACTTCAATAAATTTCTGTAAGTCGTTTTGAGTTATATCGTCTATATCTCTCGGAAGAGAATCCATTTCCAACCAATCTTTAAGGTATCCCATATTATAATGACAAAGCAGCTTTGTATTCATTTTGCTAAAATCTGAATACCATCTTTGTAAAAAGGCCGGGTCTAAATCTTGCTTCTGTTTCAATTCATATGGATAATAAATATGTTCCATCCACATGTTATCGGAAATTAAATGTGTCAAATATCCTAATGAATACTCATCCTTTGTATCTGTTAAGTAGGTATCCATGTATCTTCGATAATTGACCTGTCTCGTTCTCTTGTCCACATCTCCTTCGAAATAATGAGTAATAACTTTCCTCTCAAACGAGAAAGCAGCATCAGGTGCAATTGAACCAATTAAAAAATCTTTCTTGTTTTTTATAACATCAAGGCTAGAAGCGACTATCTCACCTATTATTAGATGCATCAACCGTGAACCCATAAAAACCCCTCCTTGCACCACATTTTACCTAATGTGTTACAAAAACTTCAGAATATCATTTGCCACTATTTCTGTTATCAGCTCGCGATTTTCTTCATTCAGATGATAAAGTTTTATCCCGGGCAGTTTCTTTATTTTATCAATGCTCGGATGACTATCTACACAAATTGTTCCTATAAAAACATGCCGAGAGCTCGAAATAACTTCATGGATCTTTTTTTCAAAAGGGGCGGATAGCATTTGCATGAAACCGATCTCGTCAATAACTGTAATCCTCTTTGTTTCTAACGATAGCTCCACTGCCTTTAAAGCGACATTCTCGAAAGCTTCTACGTCAACGCCATATCTCCCTATTCTTATCGAACTTTCGCTATCAACATTTGCAATACATGCATTCTCGCCGTTAAGCGTCACGCAATTAAATCCGGTACGATTTGTCAGGTTACGTATTTCTTCAGTATAAAAACCGCCAAAATATTCTGGACCCACTTTTTGAATGATTTGCTTTATAGCTGTTGATTTGCCTGCACGAGGCTTCCCGGTTAATAAAAAACAAGTTTCCAAGTCTTCACTCCCTGAAATATCCAGATATGAAATTATTCGTGGAAATTGTTGAATTATCCTTTTCGTTAGCATAACGCGGCCGCCGAATTGCTCAGGCAGCCGCGTCTTCGTTGAGTTATTAAGAAGCGTAGGGGCTGATAAATGATTTAGGAGTGCCTTATGTTTCCGACGCGGTCACGTCCCAATCCCGTTGTAAGAAGATACGTTCCCCAACTTTACATTGGATTGTGAGGTGATTAACCCCCGGTTTTAACAAAACGTCAAGTCCGATATCCAATAAACCATATTGATAACCCAAATTGTAGAGGCGCTTCATTTGTTCAAGTTGAATAGAGGATTGGCTATCTGCATCTTCACGGTCATTATTATTTACAACGATTTGCAATTGCGGGACAATCGCCTTTTCATCCGTGTACAATTCCTTATACAGCAGCCCGGAAAGATGAAGCTTAGCAGCTGCATTCGCATTCACCGGCAGGTCAAAGCTGGAAATGTCATACTCCGTGGTGCTGAGCGTCACATTTTTGTCTCCATAGGAAACCTTATCGTTGTAGGCTGTAGTCACACCGAACAAAACCCTGAGGTGGGTTAAGCTTATAAGGGGAGCCCCTTGTTTCGAATCCGGATCTGCGGCAGGTGCTTCCGTGAGCTTGACTGTATTCGCCAGCTTGCCGTTCCAGAAGGTCTTGGCTGTCGGTACGCCGGCTTTTAGTTGTACCGCATAACCATCTGCGTTCTTGAAGGTCCACCAGCCCTCGGAGTCGGGTCCGGATAGATCATAGTGATATAGACCGGCCAAAAAGGCTGAGCGGAAAACCGGTTCCCCTTTCAGCATACCCCCGATCGTCTCGGAACCATAAGTGAATACTCCGGATTCGTTCTGATAGAATACCCCTTGATAGGAGGTTTTTGAACGAATCTGGATGTCATTTTCTCGCCCCTTCAGTACGACATGGTCTAGATAAGGGTTCACTTCAATCCAACCTTGGCCCACAAAGGAGTTAATTTTGTACCAGCGCGTACCGGAGGGTGCATTCCAAGCGGCGAGAGGGTAGACGGTTTGAGATCCAATTTGACCATTGTCCAGCGTTATCCTTGTATTCGGAAATCGGTAGATGGCGGTAGAGCTCGCCTTAAGATCAAGGGAAGCGGTGTCGTCTACGGCATCTTCGGGCTCTGCATAGGTCGGGCTGAACCAACCTTCCGCTTGATCGTTTTTGACATGATACCAGTTCTCAGGACCCCACGGCGCATCCGAATTGGTCGTAGTTTCGACGACATTCAAATCATCAGCAGGTATCGTTGCTGCAATCTCGGCCATCGCATCCGGATAGGCGAATAAAGGACTTGGCTTCTCCCGTTTGAGAATTTGCTTGTCAGTTGCTATGATCATGCCGGGTCCAAATGCCCATTTTAACCCTTGTGTGGTTTCAAATTGATAAGCGCTTCCGAGCACGGATCGGAATTTCGCTGTTTGATGAACGAAAGATGAGGTCAAATATCCATCATATTGATAAGTGATGTAATCTACATGCGGCTTGCTGTTGTAATTAATACGCGGATAGAAAACCCGCTGATCCAGAGGCTGAAGATTCCCGATCTCATCCAAATGCAAATGAACCCATTGATCCCCTAGCCACGTTGTATGGATTTTGATCCATCGTTTCGGGTTGTAATCTCCTTCGGCTTGGCGAAACCAAGCTTTTTCCGCATCGACCACGGCGACTTCCTGGGGCGATAGTGCCACGGTTTGACCACCTGCTTCCGATGGCTTCGCGAATAACGGAGTTTCAGACATTAAGTGCAGGATTGGGGGCGGTGGGACTTCAATTTGCCATGGAGCGGTTTTGATCCATCGGTCACCGATGTCCGTATGGATTTTCCACCAATTCCCTGATGTCGCCCAATAGACCTCCGCTTCGACGACTTCAACCGTTTGTGGTGCTAAGGTGCCTTCCGGCTTATTGCGCAGCGCATTCGGGATAACGTAGTAGGGCATGTTTTCAATAATCGTAAGCTGCTTCGGGATAAAAATACCGTCCGCTGGCTCTGTTGGCGTATCGGCATATTCATAGGCATTACCTGGTACGGTTAGCAGACCGAGATGCATACCGACTCCGAATAGCATGAGGATTACTATTTTTTTCCACATCATGTCTACTCCTCTGCTTCTTTTTTTCAATGAGCTAGTTATTCTGCTAAGAAATAGCTCAGAGGTTATGTTTTTATTGATTTGGTATTACCCCATGTCTAGAGTATATGCCACGATAATTCCGTCCATTGGTGTAATCCCATACCAACATCCCTATTTTCCAAAAAAAACCACCTTTATGTCAAGAGTAGGCCGAACATCCGTGGCAGCCGTTTGGCATAGTCGTAGGCTAACGTACCTTTCGAATGATTTAATAAATAAATGACGATAATAAACCTAATTAGTATAAAAAGGAAAAAGGGGCGATCCCGTGATTTACATATATAATGATTACGGCGGAACACATACGACTTCCCTGGCAGCGGCATATCATCTAAATAAATTGCCGGTTAATCGAAAGCTTACTAAAGAAGAAATCCTAAGCGTGGATTATTTTAACAAATTACAAACTTCAGATATGGGGAAGCTCATCTTTCACGGTGTGGACGAAAACGGGGATTCGGTTTATACGGTCGGGCGAGGATCGTCAAAGGTCGTTGTCCCAGCATTAAAAAATTTAAGTATTATATTTCAAGATAAATTGTAAACCAATGAAACCATCGTGTTTTCTAATACTTCACCGACGGTGCCGTTTGCCATGACAATGGGCGGGCTGTTATCAAGAAGGCTAAAAATAGATTTTATAGGAGTTCCGTTATTAGTATTAGGTGCTAAGCAATGTTGTAAAGAGGTTCTTCGACTGGTTAACCACACGAAAAATACTAAAAAAATGAAGCCCGGTTCTATTATTGTGTTAGAAAACAAAAATGTCCCTCTTTCCGCTGTTGAAAGTAATGTTTAATAAAAGGTCCACGAATCAATAGGATTCGTGGATCGTTTTTGGGTTCTAACATTGGGGTGAAGTTCAGGCTGGCAGTTCCTGAGCGGTATGCTACAAATAAGGCTCAACCATTCGCCGTATTCTTTCCAGCCCTTCCCACATATCGCCGGGGCCGTCATAGATCAGCACTACGGCTCCGTTATAACCGGTCGCCTTCAGCTGCTCCAGACAGCTGCGGAATTCCGGTTCATCAGGGATACCGGCATCATCATAATGGGCCTTGGCATGTACGGATACGCTGTAGGGCAGCGTCATTGAGATTTCGTCATATTTGGCCTGTCCCGTGAAATTGCCGAAATCCGTAATCATCCGGAACGAATGATGTCCCTTTTCCAGAAGCCGTAAACAGTTAGCTCCATTGGAGGTCAATGGGCGGAAATTTTCCGTGACAACCTGGACCCCGCGGACGGAAGCATATTCCTGCAGCTTGGACAACCGTGCTGCCGCGCGTTGCAAGGCCTCTTCATCGTTCGCCGGAGAATCCCCGGCAATAACCCGTATTCGCTTTGCTCCGGCCTGTGCCGCTGCTTCGATCCAATGCTGCGCCAGACGGTAATCGGCCATGCAGCGCTTCTCATCGGCTGAAGACAAATCGCCGTAATCCAGAAGAAGCGTGTCGAAGGAAATGCTCGATGCTTCAAATTGACGCCGCAGCTCCTGCAAATAGTCCGGTTCGGTGGAAGGAAAATGAAAATGACATACTTCGGCGGCACTGTACCCCCTGGAGCTAGCCTCGGCAGGCAGTTCAAGCAAGGATAAGACTTGCGGCTGATCCTGCTCGCGGGTAATATGACTGCCGGTCTCCTGATCCCACTGCGTCCATCTGAGCGGACCGAGCAGCCTGTGCAGACTCCATGTACTTACGGATAAATAAGACATCGTCTCGCCTCCTGCAGCTTCATATTGGATGTTGCGGTCATCGAAGCTGCCCAACGGCAAAATTATACAGGACGTTGCTCCGCCTTACAATAAGGCATTCGGAAACTTTTCTCCCCAATACATCAGCGTTTTGTCCATATGGATAGGATACAATGTACCGGCAATTCCCTTCGCTCTGACTGCCTTGCCATCGATCACTATTGATCTCTTCGATAAATCTCCTTAACCAGCCGATAGGCCAGCTTAGGCTTGCGATATTCGTTCAGCAGTCCTTTGTTGTTAAAGCTCCTTGCGCGATCGCGGAAATACGGGCGGTCGCTTCGTACATCGACGCGGATATCGGCAAAATGCCAAATAAGAGTACCTACAATGCGAGAATCCTCGCGGAAAATCTCAAGCGCCTGCTGCACGACATCCGCCTGATAATCCTCGCTGAACAAGCGGGGCTCCCAGCCCGTGTCTCCGAATATACCGGCCGCACCAAACTCGCTCATGATGAGAGGCTTCCCTCCAGCGCCTTGTGCTTCGGCATTGCGGTAATAGCTCTGCAGCATGTCGCGGAAGCCGTCGACGCTCCCTTGGTACCAGCCGTAGTATTTGTTGATTCCGATGACATCGAAATAAGACAAGACGATATCTTCCTCCGGATGCATGGTGGCGTAAGTAACCAGACGGCTTTGATCCATACTGCGGATTTTGCCCACGAATTTCTTGGTAAGCTCAAGCGCCTCTTGGGTTCGAGTATCAATCTCGTTATGAGCCCCCCAGAAAATGATGGAAGGATGATGATAGTCACGCGTAATCATTTCATCCAGCATGCGGACGCCTCGCTCCGCAAACAGGGGGCTTGCCAGCGTTTCCGTGCTCATAAAACAGCCCCACATCGGAATTTCGCTCCACAAGAGCATCCCGTGCTCATCAAGCAGATCGATCCAGAACTGGCTTTGCGGATAATGCGAGCCGCGAACGATGTTACAGCCCAAATCCTGCAAAATCGCAAGATCCTTCAGCATGAGCTTGGGCGGGAAAGCAAAGCCCCATTCCGGATGCTCTTCGTGGCGGTTCACGCCTTGCAGATACAGCTTTTTGCCGTTTAAAAGAATTTGGCCGTCACTCACCTCAACGCTTCGGAAGCCGGTACGGTCGATGTAATCGTCTTCGCCTGCCTGTATGGTGAACAGATATAATTCCGGACGGCCGACGTCCCATTTGCGGACATTGTCTAAGCATCCTCGAAGCGTTACCTGCGCAGCTTGTCCTGCAGACAAGCTTACTACGGCAGCCGGAAAAGACAGCCCTTCCGTAGAGGCGTTAACGACGATCTCACTGTCCTCGCTGCTTAATGATTGCAGCTGCACCTGCAGGGAAATATCCGCTTGGTCGTTTGTCAGCTGATAGTCCATTTGCAATGATTCGATGTAGACGTCGGGCAGCTCTTGAAGCTCTACGGAACGAATAATTCCGCCATAGGAATACCAATCCGCCACATCGGTAGGCAGGGTTTGCCAATCCAATGTGCTGTCTGCACGAACAATAAGCTCATGCCGTCCTTGCGTCAGATGCGGAAGCACCACACTGAACTGCGTATAGCCGCCAAAATGGCTGCCGACGTGCTGTCCATCAACATAAATATCGGCATGATGCATAATGCCCTCGAACACTAACCGGATGCTGCTTTCCTGTGTTATGTCAAAATAAGTACGATACCACGCGGCACCGATATAATCGAACAAGCCTAACTCATTATTCCAGCAGGAGGGAACCACAAGCTTGCGGGAACCGGATGGGTAATTGTTGTACCACGCTTCTGTTTGGCCGACATTACCGGGATCAGTGACAAAGTCCCATAAGCCGTCCAGCAGACGGGTTTTACGAAGGATGTGCTGGCGAAAAGTACGTATCAAAGGAAAAGCCCCTTTCCTGCTTTTTTCGAAAAGTGTATCATGAAGGAAATAGCATCAGCTATGGACAAAAGAGACAAGCATTTGTCAAAATCGCTATACAGGTGGGGTCAGGATGGAACATCATACACACAGAATCTATCATCAGCGTCTGGCTTATGAGAAGCTGCCTGTTGCAGGCTGGAGGGATATTCGGAATACGGTAGATGTTCATTCGCTGTATTGGATTATGAGCGGGGAAGGCGAATTCTCGCACACGCCGGAGGAAAAGCCCATCCAGGTGAAGGCCGGGACCCTGCTGTATCTGAAGCCAGGATTGACACTAGCGATGTCGTCGTCCGCGCACCAGCCTCTATATATCCGCATGCTCTTATTCGATGCCATGGACGTGTCCTATGAGCAGCAAGCCTGGCAGAAGCCCGTGTACCTGGACACGCTTTCCCTGCCGTTTGTCAGGCAGTTTTCCCATGAACAGGCGATTTGGATTCACGAGCAATTCAAGCAGCTATGGTCGCTCCAGAGCAGGGATCCGAATGAAAGACAGGCGGAGTTTCAGTATGTGCTTTCAAGGCTGATTCACTCCATACAAGCTGCGAATGCCCCGGCAGATCCGTATAGGAACGCCTTCGAGCAAGCCAAGCTTTGGATAGAGACCTGCTACAACCGCCCTCTCAAGATGGAGGAGCTGGCCCGGAGCTTCCACATCTCGGTGTCTCAGCTGCGCAAAATGTTCGTGCAGTACACAGGCTTCTCCCCCAAGGAATATTTGAACCGGATTCGTAATGAGAAAGCCAAAACACTGCTGCTGCTGACGGAGGAACCTCTGAAGGCAATCGCGGCCGCCTGCGGCTTTGCCGATGAATTTCATTTCAGTAAAATGTTCCGGCTATGGAATGAGGTTTCGCCGGCCCGGTTCAGAGCTTTGTATAAGTAATTGCGCTTTGGAAGCTTGGCCTCTACCCTTTTCGGCTCGATCGATAGGCGTTCGGAACCACGCCTGTCTGGGCCTTGAACAGCTTGCCGAAATAATTTTTATTATCATAGCCGAGCAGCTCGGCAATTTCCTCTATCGTCTTGTCTGTCATCACAAGCAATTCCTTTGCTTTTTCCATCCGCATCCGGGTCACGTATTCAACGAAATTTTCTCCGGTCTCCCTTTTAAACAGCCGGCTTAAATAGCTTGGATGCAGGTGCAAATGAGCCGCCGCTTCTTCGAGCGATATTTTTCGGTCCAAATGATTATAAACATAGCGCTGGCATTCCGCGATTTCGCGGTTATGCGACTCCTCATAGACTCGGCCCGCCCATTCCACCGCTTGCTGCAAGTACGTTCTCAGCCATGCCTCCACCTCACGCAAGGACGTGAACTCCAGCATGTCATGGTGAAGCAGCTCCGACGAGAAGGAGGATTGGTAATGCTGGAGCGACTTGAGCCGCATCCGCACGTCAAGGATCATTTTTAACAGCCACTCCTTCACCTCCATCGGGTGAAACCGGTGGTACTGTACAAAGTCGATCCATTTGGCCACGAATGCCGCGATCCGATCGGTTTGCTGTTCGAACACTGTGCGCCGCAGCTCCTCGAGCGCCGTCATGTACTGTGTCAGCAGCAAATCCCCTTGGCCGAACCTGTCGCTGACATGGTCGAGCTGGATGACCGATGACTCCGGCAAATAAAACCGTGCGTTTCTCGTTCCGGTCATGCGCTGGAGCTGATCCTTGAGGGAACGGACCTCCTTCACCGGGCTGCCGGTCAAAAAGGAAAACGAAACCTTGGCATAATGCTGCAGGCTGGATTGGATGTCCCTCAGCTTCTGTTCGACTTTCTGAACGTTTTGGATATGCAGCTGCGAATAATACGGAAACAGCAGGATAACTTCTCCGGTATCGTACGTAAACAGAGCGATTTCCTTGCGGTCGTTCAGCATTTCCTGAATAATATTTTCGATAGTATAGGCGAATAAGTCCTTCGATTGGTACCGATCCCCCGCTTCCTTCATCCGGTTCACATAGCCGAACACAGGAAGTACGGACTGCTGCTCCAGCCGAATGCCGAATTCCTCCGCCTTCCGTCTCCATTCCCCGGGATCCAGCAGCGGCTCGTTGACGATGCCGCGAATGAAGCTGCGCTTGGAGGCACTGCGGCTTTGTTCCAGCTCCCGCTCCAGCATCCGGCTTTTGGAACGCTGGCTCGACTCCGCATCCAGCTGCTCCTTCAGCCGCTCCAGTACCTCGGTAATGATCCGTACGTTCATCGTTTCCTTCAGCACGTACTCGCTGACACCAAGCTTTACCGCTGCCTGTGCATACGGAAATTCGTCGTGGCAGGACAGAATCACCGCCTTAAGTCCGGGATGACCTTCCCGCAATCGGCGAATAAGTTCCAGCCCATCCATCCCCGGCATTCCTATATCGCTTATAATCGCATCGGGCCTGCTCTGTTGTCCTACGTTCAACGCTTCCAGCGGATCATGGTACGTCCCGATTAATTGAAACCCCAGCTGCTCCCAAGGCATGGAAGCGTTCAAAAATTCCAATACAGGAATATCATCGTCAACGATACATAAGGTGTACATTATCCATTATCCTTCCCTGAACCCGGAAAACGCAGCACAATTTGCGTGCCTTGCCCCGACCTGTTGTTAATCTCAAAATCGAATTGCTGGCCGTACATTATCTTTAATCGTTCAAACACATTGGTGAGCCCGATCCCGGAGAGTGTAGAGCCCCGCCGGCCGGTTTGGGATGCGTGAGGGGCGGATTCAAGCTGCGCTTGCAGCGCCTCCAGCTGCTCCTTCGACATGCCGACTCCGGAATCGATAACCTCCACCTGAAGCCGTCCATCCGGACAAATCCGGGAAGCGATCGTAATTTCGCCTGATTTGCTCTTCAAGCCGTGAAGGTATGCGTTCTCAATCAACGGCTGCAAAATAAACCTCGGCACCTCCTGCATCAAGGAATCGGAGGCGGCTTGAACGTGAAGCTGCACCCGGTCACCATGACGCGAATTGAGCAGCCGGATGTAGTGCTCGATAATTTCGATCTCTTCATGGAGGGGAATGTACTCGTTATTTCGATGGATCGTCATTCGGAGGAGCGAAGATAAGGAGCTGATCAGCTCCGCATTATCCTCGTCCCCCTTCATCATAATTTTTAGCCGAATGGAGTTTAGCACATTGAACAAAAAATGCGGGTTGATTTGCGCCTGCAGCATCGCAAGCTCCGCCTTCCGCTTCAGCTCCTGCTCCCTACGGTTGTCCTCCAGCGTCTGCTCGATCCTATCCAGCATTCGATCGAAAACGTAGCCGAGCCTGCCAATCTCATCCGCTCCGCTCAAGTTCGACCGCTCTCTCAGCTGGCCGGACTCAATCCGTGCGACCGTCCGGACCAGTCTTGCAATCGGTTTCGTCAAAGCGCGGACCATATACAAAAGCAGGATGGCGAACAGTACCAGAGAACCCAGCTGGATCATAAAATCGCTCCGGCGGATCGATTCGATTCTCTGTGCCGCTTTCTTATAAGGGCTCATGCTGACCAGCTTCCATACGGGAGTAATCTGATCCTGAAGCAGTATATATTCCTCGCCGTCCACCTTCAGGAAAGAGACTTGGTTGTCCGAAGGAAGCTCGGAAAAATAAGGAAAGGGCTGACCGATCTTCGATGAATCCTTATCGATCACGATCTTCCCCGCGCCATCTATAATCATCATCGAATCATTCGCTTGATATTGATCGAACAGCCGCTGGATCGAATCCATTTCCAGGCTGACGACGACATACCCATAGGTTAGCGAATTCATGCGAAGCGGTTTGGCTGCCGTCAATAAATAGGGCTTCTTCGCCTCTGGGTCGTAGTTCGGCTCTGCACCGACCCACATCGCGTTATAGCCGGATACTTTGTCCAGCTCACCGAACCAGCTTTTATGAAACAAACTGCTCGGATCAAAGGTAAAGGTCGTGTAGGAAGCAACGTATTGTTTATTGGGCAGCAGGACGGTCACATTCATGTGCCCGAGCGAGTTCAATACCGTATCCAGCCGTTTCGAAATTTTTTGCTTGTAAGCCAAAACATCGCCCTGTGTGTGCTCCTCGCTTCGGCCCAGCTCCCGCACGGACACCTGAAGCTCTTCGTCGAATTGGACGAAGTTCATCACGTACAGCATATTCTTTAGCTGTGCCGATACGAACTGGTTCACCAGCCGCATCGTTTCCTGTGAATTATCCGTCACCTGGCTACGGACGACTTCACGCGTCAGCAGGTTCGAGACGTTCATGGAAACGACCGAAGGCAGCACGAGGCAAATCAAGATCGTCAGCACCAGCTTGTTGCAAAGAGATAATGAGCGTATCCAGCCTGGCACCTGTCATCCCTGCCTTTCGTCTGCACTGTAAGCAAGATTCATAATATCACACCGGGTCGCAAAAAAGGAGACCGTAGTCTCCTGAGTTTGCTTGAGAAACCTGAAAAAATTCAGAGTTGTACGTGGCACTCCGGTGGGGTATCCCCTTCCAGCCGCTGTTGTTCTCGGGAAAAATTGATTTAAACGCAAGATAGAGGTTTTTTCCCGGGAACAAAGAATTCCTGTAATGCGTTAATTTCGCTTTTGAAAAACACAGAGCACTTCCGTAAGATGAAGTACGGGGGCCTGAGAAACCCTACTCATCCTTATCGGAGGTGCTCATACTAT